>WSYB01000060.1 GCA_009773645.1 Geobacteraceae bacterium | reverse complement strand
TCCGACGATTGTGGTTTCGCCGTCCAGAAGCATCTCCATCACTATGATGCAGGTATCCACCGTTTTCTCCGTCAACGCCATGCCGAATTTCATCCGCATGTCCATCACCGGCACCACGCTCCCCCGCAGGTTTATTACCCCCCGCATGAAGTCAGGGGTCCGCGGCACCTTGGTAACGGTCGTAAACTCCAGAATCTCCCGCACCTTTGCAACTTCCACCGCAAATATCTCATCCTCCAGCTTAAAGGTCAGGTATTGCCTCGTGTCGGTTATCCCGGGAACGCTCATGTTTCTTCTCCTTTTTTAGGGTCAAGGGTCCGGGGTCAAGGGTCAAGTTAAAGACGACAGCAGACCTTTCAGCAAACGGGCTGGTCTTAACTTGGTTAGTTGCTTAAAGCCTTTAACCCCATGACCCATGCCCCTTGCCCCTTGCCCCCATCTTTTTAATATTTCTCAAACTCGCCGTCCACCTTATCGCCGTGAGCGTCCATTTCGAGACCGAATCCGTCCGCATTCACCACGGCTTTCTTTACAACCGGGCGTGCTGCATTGCCGCCGGCCACTGTGCGGGCAACATGTTTTACCTTGCTCTTTGCTGAAGTTTTTATATCGGCAGTTTGCACGGCTGCGGTTTTTCGGACGGAAACCGTTTCAGCAATTTTAAAGAATGAGATGGTATCTTGAAGTTGCTCCGCCTGCGATGCAAGTTCTTCGGCGGTGGAAGACATCTCTTCGGCCGCAGAGGCGTTCTGCTGGATCACCTGGTCCAACTGCTGGATCGCCTTGTTGATCTGCTCCGCGCCGGTATCCTGTTCGCGGGAGGCGGCGCTGATCTCCTGCACCAGCTCCGCAGTTTTCTGGATATCGGGGACCATCTTACCCAAGAGGGCACCCGCCTTCTCCGCCACCTCAACGCTCGTGGATGAAAGCTCCGATATCTCCGCCGCCGCCTTCTGAGAGCGCTCGGCAAGCTTTCGCACCTCGCTTGCCACCACCGCGAACCCCTTGCCGTGTTCGCCGGCCCGCGCAGCCTCGATGGCCGCGTTCAGAGCCAGAAGGTTCGTCTGCCGGGCGATTTCCTCAATAATGGATATCTTATCGGCAATATCCTTCATGGCGGCAACGGTCTCGGAAACCGCCTTACCACCCTCCTGGGCGTCAGTTGAGGATTTTACCGCGATCTTCTCGGTTTGCAGGGCGTTGTCGGCATTCTGTCTGATGTTGGAGGACATCTCTTCCATGGAGGACGACGCCTCCTCGGCCGCTGCCGCCTGCTCGGAAGCCCCCTGTGACATCTCCTCGGAGCCGGAGCTCATCTGTTGGGAGCCGGCCGCAACATTATCAGCTGCAATCTTTACTTCAGACACAACATCACTTAATTGCTTCACCATCGCCGCCAAAGCCTTCATCAACTCATCTTCAGCGGAACGCGCCTTTACTTCCATAGTGAGATCCCCAGCGGCAATCTGTTTTGCCAAACCGGTTATATCATTCATTGCGGTCTTAGCCTGGGAAAGGCTTTCATTAATGAGGAGGAAATTGTCGCGGGTTGCTCTGGTATGTTCGTCTGCCTCCGCCACTCCGGTCTCAAAGGAAAGATTACCGATAGCCAGTTGTTTCAGATTGCTTGCCAGGTTATTCACTTCCTGCGCTTGATAATCTGCGATCTTCTGCGAGATCCTTGCAGCCTGCTTCACCTGTGTCTGGTCCGTGACCACTTCGAAGGCGCCGATTACATTCCCCTGCCGATCTCTGATCGGCACCCCGGTATAGGAAATTTCCAGATTAAGTCCAGCCGGATGGGCATCCGTCTCACTGGTGGAAATCCGGTTATCCTGCATTGCCCGGCAGCATGCGCATTTTTCGGTATGGCAGTCGGAAGTCTTGAAATGATCGTAACACTTTGTCCCGATAAGCTGCTGCTGCGTCCGGGCACCCACTTTTGCGCCTATTTCATTGATGTATTGAATGGTAAAGTCCCTGTCTATGATCATGGCGGGAGCGGGCATGGAGTCAAGGTGACCGACCAGCGTACCGATGGTTGCGTTGACCCCCTCGATGATCTTGCGGAAATCACCCTGGTGTTTCGCGGCGTCGGCCCGGGTTGCCAGCTTCCCTTCCACGGCAGCCTGGGCCAGCATGTCTGAATCCACGACAAGCGCCTTGATGCGCTCGATCATCTCCTTCATGGAGGCAAGCAGTCTGCCGGTCTCATCCCTCCTGTCCACCTCGATTTCCAGACTCATATCGCCTGCGGCCACCCTGTCGCTCACGTCCACTGCCTGGGAAATGGGTCTGGTGATGCTGCGCGTAACCAGCCAGGCGATGATCCCGGCCAGGACAAACGATAATGATAACAGCCCGATGATCAGATTGCGGGATGTTTTATAGTTCTGGGCGGCTTCAACGCCTGCCTTGTCCATCAGCTTCCCTTGGAATGAGATGAGATTTTCCACCGCCTTGAAATACGCCGACTGCACCGGTCTCACCCGCGTTATCAGCTCTTTCCCCGCCTGTTCCTTATTGCCGGATTCGATCAGCTTTATTACATGGGCCTGGGCTTCCAAGTAATTTGTCTGGGCCTCGCCAATGGTCTTCAGCAACGCTTTCCCATCGGCGCTCTTGACCGTTTTGTCAAGCTCTGCCAGATATTTGGCGTTCGATTCACGCGCCTCTACGATCCTTTTCATTTCCTTCTGCACCTCGCTCTGGTCATCCAGAATAATCGTATTGCGCAGAGCGCGGGCAACGACGTTGATGTTGTCGTTGATATCATTCGCCAGCACCGTTTTGGGCCAGCGGTCATTTACCACACGATCTATTTCTTTATTAAGCTCCGCCAGTCTGGTAGTCGCAAAAATGCCCATGACAATCATCAGCGTCACTACCACTCCGAACCCCACTCCCAAACGCAAGCCAATTTTCATATTCTTGAACATTGATACACCCTCCCCATTGAAAACTACGCCTTTATTTCGTTCCCATCGCTTTGAAAAATTCTCCCAGAATGAAGCGGGAAATTGTTCTGATCTAAGGTTAATAGGGAGTTTGGAAGAAGAATAATTCACGCACACTAAATACGAAATTCATCTTTTTTATTCCTGCAGTATTTAATGTAGTTATCGCCGCCCGCAAGTAATCCTTTAGAAATATTTTTGCAGAAACTGAAAAACGCGCCGCGGTTGCCCGCTGTGCGTTTTTCGATAATCCGGGGAGGGGAAGTCGGTGTCTAAATTGTCGCTCCCCCGCAGGTTGACCATCCCGCATCAACCATTAACCGCCTCGTGAACCTCATTTCCAGCAAGATTGAGATCTTCGACGCAGAATAGCTTATCGATGTCCAGGATCATGATGAATTGCTCGTTCTGCTTACCCATCCCAATGATGAAATCGGTATTGATGCGGATCCCGATTCGCGGCGGTGGTTCGATCTGGTCCGGCTCCAAGGTGGAGACCTCCTGTCCGACGATTGTGGTTTCGCCGTCCAGAAGCATCTCCATCACTATGATGCAGGTATCCACCGTTTTCTCCGTCAACGCCATGCCGAATTTCATCCGCATTTCCATCACCGGCACCACGCTCCCCCGCAGATTTATTACCCCCCGCATGAATTCAGGGGTCTGCGGCACTTTGGTGACGACGGTAAATTCCAGAATCTCCCGCACCTTTGCCACATCCACCGCGAATATCTCATCCTCCAGCTTAAAGGTCAGATATTGCCTTGCTTCGGTTATCCCTGGTACACTCATTGCTTTCTCCTCTTTTTCAGGGTCAAGGGTCAGGTTAAAGAAATTATCAAGCCTTTCAGTAAACGGGCCGTCTCTGTTCTCTTTTCAGAACTATATACAAAACAAAGGTGTTGGTTTTCTTCCCCCTTTCGTAAAGGGGGATCGAGGGGGATTTAGCTCAGCCGGGTTTCTAAATCCCCCCTGGCCCCCCTTTACGAAAGGGGGGAAACGGAGAAACTCTTTCATACCCTTCGGCTATGTTGGCAGGTATGGAAACCACTGCTCTCTGTATCTGCGAAGTCAATCCGTACATCTCTCCCCGTGGGAAAGCCTTTGAATGTTTGTACACATCCAGCACCAATTCATAAGCCTTCTGCCAGACTGTTAACTCCTTGACCCATGCCCCCTGTCCCTGTCTTTTCAATATTTCTCAAACTCGTGATCCAGCCTGTCATTTCCTTCTCCCATATCCAATCCGACCCCAGGGGCATTTACAACCGCTTTATTTGCGGATTTATGAACGGTATTGCCGTTTACAGCGGCATGGGCAATGTGATTTATCTTTACCTTTTGTGGAGCCTTGGCCCCGACCGCTTGTCCGGCAACAGGTTTTCTGGAGGCAACCGCTTCATCAATTTTAAAGAAAGCAATGCTATTCTGGAGCTGCTCGGCCTGGGAAGCAAGCTCTGGGAAGCAAGCTCCTCGGCGGTGGAAGCCATCTCCTCGGATGCGCCGGCGTTCTGCTGGATCACCTGGTCCAACTGCTGGATCGCCTTGTTGATCTGTTCTGCGCCGGTATCCTGTTCGCGGGAGGCTGCGCTGATCTCCTGCACCAGCTCCGAGGTCTTCTGGATATCGGGGACCATCCTGGTCAGAAGTTCCCCCGCCTTCACCGCCACCTCGACGCTGGTGGCTGAGAGCTCCGAAATCTCAGCCGCCGCCTTCTGGGAGCGCTCGGCCAGCTTTCGCACCTCGGATGCCACCACCGCGAAACCCTTGCCGTGCTCGCCGGCCCGCGCCGCCTCAATGGCCGCGTTCAGCGCCAGGAGGTTCGTCTGCCGGGCGATCTCCTCGATGATGGAAATCTTCCCCGCAATATCCTTCATGGCGGTCACGGTCTCGGTCACCGCTTTCCCCCCTTCCTGGGCATCAGCAGATGATTTTACGGCGATCTTCTCGGTCTGCAGGGCATTGTCGGCATTCTGCCTGATGTTGGAGGACATCTCTTCCATGGAGGACGACGCCTCTTCGGCGGCGGCCGCCTGCTCGGAGGCCCCCTGGGACATCTCCTCGGCATTGGAGGAAAGTTCCTGGCTCCCGGACGCCACGTTGTCGGCCGCCGACTTCACCTCGCTCACCACCTCAGACAGCTTTTTCACCATTGTCGCCAAGGCCTGCAACATTTCATCCTGGCTGGACCGTTCGCGGACCTCGACCTGCAGATTGCCGCCGGCAATCTCCTTGGCAAGACCGGTCACTATATTCATGGAATCGATCAACGCATTCACGTTGTTCTTGATCTCGTTAAAGTCGCCATAATACGTGTCGCTGATCCGCGGGGGGATATCCCCTTTGCTGATCCGTTCCACATACTCCGCAGTGACGCTGATCGGTCCGACAAACGCATCAATCAGCCTGTTGACGCCGGAGATCAGCTCGCTCCACGCCCCCTGATACGCCGATGCGTTGCCTCGGGCATCAAGCTTCCCTTCCTGGGCGGCCTTGATCAGGTTGTCGGTTTCACTGGTCAGCTTCTTAATCATAACAACCATTTCGCTCAATGTTTTCCCCAGCAGGTCATTTTCCGACTTCACCTTGACTATAACGGAAAGGTCCCCTGCCGCTACTTTCTCGGCAGCCAGGGAAGCGTCTTTGATATTTTCGACCATGTTTTTAAAGGAGTGGGACAGCATCCCGATTTCATCCTTTGTATCAGCTTCAATCGAAACATTTATGTCACCAAGGGCCAGTTTGTCGGCAGCGGCAATCATTTTGCCAACCGGTTTGGTGATGCTCCGCGTGATAAGAAAGGCAATCAGCACCCCGGCCAGAATGGCAAATCCTCCGAGCAGAAAAATGCCCAGGCTGACTTTGGATACGGAACCGACCACACTCCGACTGTTTGCGAGTGCTTCATCTTTCTGGCTCTTTTGAAACTTTTCGATGTCTTCCACTAACTTCCCACGGGTTTTATCAACCTCTGCCATCATTTTGTTGCCTTCGTCCATGCCTTTCGTGATATAGACGTTGGCCATCCGCTTTGCCGCATCATAATAACCGTTAAACGCAACCTCCAGCTCTTCAGCCTCTTTGAGTGACTCCTGGTTATTCTCCTTTTTGAACATCTCCTTGAACTTGCCGATATCCTCCCTGAAGGCAGCGGCTGCTTTCTCCGCTTCCTTGAACCCTTCCGCATTGTGGGTCGCAGCAACGTCGGTCAGGTATTCCGACACCTCGGTGGCATTGACATCCATTTCATACGCGCCAATCAGGAACGGCAGGGATTCTTCGGCAACCTGCCGTGAATCTTTGCTTACCCCATTTAGCTCGAATTCGGTGAACAGCACGGCGAGCGCAAAAATAACGAGGACGGCGCCGAACCCCAGTCCCAGCCTTGAGCCGATTTTCATGTTTGCCAGATTCATATTTTCCTCCTCTCACAGTTCAGCCATTGTTCTTTTTACAGGATAGACGAGTACTAGTTTATATCGGCCGTTTACGGGGCTTGCTTAAACGATTTAAATACACCCTCTCAAGATTCCACTTTACTAAAATTTCTCGAACTCTTTATCCAGCTTGTCGCCATCCATGTCTAGACCGAACCCTTCCGCATTCACCGCCGCCTTGGTGACGGTTGCATGCCCATTATCATGGCTGGCAGGCGCATGGGTGACATGTTGGACCTTTAACTTGCCGGCCGGTTTCCGTATTGCCTTTACTGCCGGTTGCGCCTGTGCTTGCCTGGCTGCCGTGACCTTTGTCGCCCCCCTCTCGTCCACCTTGAAGAAAGCAATGCTATTCTGGAGCTGCTCGGCCTGGGAAGCACTGGGAAGCAAGCTCCTCGGCGGTGGAAGCCATCTCCTCGGATGCGCCGGCGTTCTGCTGGATCACCTGGTCCAACTGCTGGATCGCCTTGTTGATCTGCTCTGCGCCGGTATCCTGTTCGCGGGAGGCGACACTGATCTCCTGCACCAGCTCCGCAGTCTTCTGGATGTCGGGTACCATCTTGGTTAGAAGTTCCCCCGCCTTCTCCGCCACCTCGACGCTTGTGGCAGAAAGCTCCGAAATCTCAGCCGCCGCCTTCTGGGAGCGCTCGGCCAGCTTCCGTACCTCACTTGCCACCACGGCGAACCCCTTGCCGTGCTCGCCGGCCCGCGCCGCCTCGATGGCCGCATTCAGCGCCAGGAGGTTCGTCTGCCGGGCGATCTCCTCGATGATGGAAATCTTCCCCGCGATATCCTTCATGGCGGTCACGGTCTCGGTCACCGCTTTCCCGCCTTCCTGGGCATCAGCAGATGATTTCACGGCGATCTTCTCGGTCTGCAGGGCGTTGTCGGCATTCTGCCTGATGTTGGAGGACATCTCTTCCATGGAAGACGACGCCTCTTCGGCGGCGGCCGCCTGCTCGCTTGCCCCCTGGGACATCTCCTCGGAATTGGAGGAAAGTTGCTGGCTCCCGGACGCCACGTTGTCAGCCGCAGACTTCACCTCGCTCACCACTTCGATAATCTTTTTCACCATGTCGGAGATGGCGCGCATCAGTTCATCCTGAGCGGAGCGTTCCTTGAGATCGACCATCAGATTCCCGGTGGCGACCTCCTTTGCCGCCTCGGTGATTTTGTTCGTGGCTTCGATTAAGAGATTAAGGTTGTTCTTGATGATGTTGTACTGTCCCTTGTAGTTGTCGGTTATTGCCGGCGGGATATCCCCCTTGGAGATGCGTTCCACGTAATCGGCAGTGACCATGAGGGGGTTGACGATATTTGTGATGGTGTCGTTGACCCCGGCCACAAGTTTATTCCACCCTCCAACGAAGAGGTCGGCGTTGGCCCGCTTGTCCAGTTCGCCGTCAGCGGCCGCCCTGATGATCTTGTCAGTCTCGGCCAGAAGTTCATTCATCATCTTGACCATGGCGTTCAGGTTGTTCTTGATTTCATTAAAATCACCATTGTAGTTGTCGGCAATCAGCGGCGGAATGTCACCCTTGCTGATTCTGTCGACATATTCTGCCGCCACGTTGAGAGGCTCGATGACGGCATCAAGGGTGGTGTTGACTCCTTCGACGATCTTCCGGAATTCTCCCTGGTGCTTCCCGGCATCGGCGCGAGTATCGAGTTTCCCCTCCACCGCAGCCTGCGCCAGTATGTTCGCATCGACAACCATAAGGTTGATGGCTTTGACGCTCTCTTCCAGACTGTTATTGATCTTGACAAAGTTTTCGCCAATTAGCATGGTGTCTTCGTCGGTGACTGCAATTTGGGTTTCCATATGCAAGTCACCCTGGGCCAGTTTGCCGAGGTTGACTACCAGCTTGCCGACCTCTTCTCCCTGGTACTCCGCCTGCTTCTGCGCGACCCGCGCCGCCTTCCTGATGGCGGTCTGGTCCACCACGAACTCACGAGCCCCCACGATCTGCCCGTTCTTGTCCTTTAAAGGAGTGGCGGTATAGGAGATATCCATAGCCATCCCCTGGGGGTGGGCGTCGGTCTCACGGGTGTTTTCCCGCCCCTGCTGGATGGCTATGGCGCAAGCACAGTCGGCGGTTCGGCAGTCCGAGGTCTTGAACTGGTCATAGCACTTGCTCCCCACAAGCCTCTCGCTGGTAGTCCCCAGCAGGGCAGCTCCGGTCTTGTTCATGAACATGATGTTGAAATCACGGTCGATGGTCATGAACGGATTGGGCATGGCGTCGATCTGGCCGGTTAGCTCGTCCAGGGTCTTGTTAACCCCCTCGATCAGGATGGCGAAGTCACCCGGGTGCCTGGAGATGTCGGCACGGGCACCGAGTCTCCCTATGGCCGCCTCTTCCGTAAGGCGGTTGATGTCGCCGACGATCCCCTTGAAAGTCTCGACCATGTTCTTCATGGCCCCGAACAGTTGGCCCGTTTCATCCCTCCTGTCCACTTCTATGGTCACGTTCAGGTCACCCGCTGCCAATTTATTGTTCAGCGCCACCGCTTGGCCAATGGGCCTTGTGATGCTCCGCATCACCAGCCATGTGATCAACCCCGCCAGAACGAATGCCAGCGTCAGCATCCCCATTATCATGGCACGGGAATTCTTGTAGGATGCGGTGGCGTCTATTCCCGCCTTGTCCATCAGCTTTGCCTGGAACTTGATCAGTTTACCTGTCGCTTCCAGGTATGCCGTCTGCATTTGACGGAACCTTCCAAACAGGAGTTTCTTTGCGCCTGCCTCATCTCCGGCGTTTATCATGGCAACGAGTTTCCCCTGTTCTTCCGCGTATGCAGCACGGGCATCGACAACCGCCTTCAGCACTGCCTTCCCTTCAGCGCTCTTAATGGTCTGGGTCAGTTCCTCAAGCTTATTATTGACTACTTCCTTCGCTTCCGTAACCCTTTTCAACTCTTTCTGGATTTCTACCGGTTCATCGAGCAGGATGGCGTTACGCAGGGAACGCGCACTAATGTTAATCTGGTCGATTATGTCGTTGGCGGCCACTGTCTTCGGCCACCTGTCTTCGACTATCTTGACGATCTCCCTGTCCAGGCCGGCCAGCCTGTTGATTGCAAAGACCCCCAGCATCACCATCAACAGGACCACCATGCTGAACCCCAACCCCAGCCTCAAACCAATCCTCATGTTCTTGAACATTTTGCTCTCCTTTTTATTTAATGTGGCCAAAGCTTAAAGCCGGAATAGCAAACCTTCAGTTGTCATATCTATTCTTGCATAAGGTGACTTACAACAGCTTCCTGAGCGACCTTTTATTAATTGCCATTCAAATATCTTTTCGTCCGGCCAATGCAGAAATGAATCAGAGTTTTCCTGAGATGGGATTTGAAATACCTTAGGAGCAAATCCAGATAGTTTCTGGATGGAAACTGATAGGAGATAAAAGACCGGATGGAAAAGGAGCAATGGTCAAATAAACAGGGCAAGATTTTTTCTTGCCCCGCTCCTTCGACCAATATTCCCGCTGTTAAAACTTCTCGAACTCGCTATCCAGCTTGTCGCCTCCCAGGTCGAGACCGAACCCTTCCGCATTCACCGCCGCCTTGGTGACGGTCGCATGCCCATTATCATTGCCGGCAGGCGCATGGGTGACATGTTGGACCTTTAACTTACCGGCCGGTTTCCGCATTGCCTTTACTGCCGGTTGCGCCTGTGCCGGCTTGGCTGCCGTGACCTTTGTCGCCCCCCTCTCGTCCACCTTGAAGAAAGCGATGGCACTCTGGAGCTGTTCCGCCTGGGAAGCAAGCTCCTCGGCCGTGGAGGCCATTTCCTCTGAAGCCCCGGCGTTCTGCTGGATCACCTGGTCCAACTGCTGGATCGCCTTGTTGATCTGTTCCGCGCCGGTATCCTGCTCACGGCTCGCCGCACTGATTTCCTGCACCAGCTCTGCGGTCTTCTGGATGTCGGGAACCATCCTGGTCAGGAGTTCCCCTGCCTTCTCCGCCACATCGACGCTGGTGGCCGATAGTTCAGATATCTCAGCCGCCGCCTTCTGGGAACGCTCGGCCAGTTTCCGCACCTCAGACGCCACCACCGCGAACCCCTTGCCGTGCTCGCCGGCCCGCGCCGCCTCGATGGCCGCGTTCAGGGCCAGGAGGTTCGTCTGCCGGGCAATCTCCTCGATGATGGATATCTTGCCGGCGATCTCCTTCATGGCAACCACGGTCTCTGTCACCGCTTTCCCGCCTTGCTGGGCGTCCTGGGCCGATTTCACCGCGATCTTTTCGGTCTGCAGGGCGTTGTCGGCGTTCTGCTTGATGTTGGAGGACATCTCTTCCATGGAGGACGACGCCTCTTCGGCCGCCGCTGCCTGCTCGGAAGCCCCCTGGGACATCTCCTCGGAGCCGGAGCTCATCTGCTGAGAACCGGCAGCCACATTGTCGGCGGCGGTCGTCACGTCGGCCACAACTTCCCTCAGCTTTTCCACCATGTTCTTCATGGCGGTGAGGAGTTTGCCGGTCTCGTCCGTGCTGTTCACCTCGATGCTTACGGTCAGGTCGCCGCCGGCCAGCTTATTGGCCACATCAACACCCTCGCGCACCGGCCGGGAGATAATCCGGGAAATGAAGATGCCGAGGCCCACTGCCAAGAACGCACCGACACTGAGAATGATCAAAGTGATCGTTGTCGCCGCTTTCGCATGAACTCCGTTTTTGTCCGCCTTCTCTTTCCCTTCTTCCATATTAGTTTGCAGTATCTTTTGGATAGCTTCATCAACCGCTTTAGCCGCTTGAACCGAGCTTTCGGCGCGCATGAAACTTAACGCCTCGTCTTTCTTCCCCGCTACCGCGAGAGCAATGATCTTTTCTCTGATAGGGGTGAATTTTGCTATCGTTTCTTTCAGATTTTCAAATCCTTTGCGATCCTCATCCCCCTCGATAACCTTTTCAAACTTTTTCAACCCTTCTTCAATTGACTGATCGAGTTCCTTTATCCTGGCCAGGTGTTTATTGGCGTCTTCCGCGGTTTTGTCCAACAAGACTTCTCTTAGGTTGACGCGTGTTCTTTGGAAACTCACAGCCATCAGTCCGAGGTCGCCTACCGGTTTTGTATTGAATTCATACAACTCCCGATCCTCCTGGGCGATGCTCCGAATCTTGGTAATCCCAACCACGCCGATCACCGTGGCGATCAGCGCTACCAGGATAAAGCCGGACAGAAGTTTCGTACCGATTTTCAGGTTATAGAACCATTTCATTGATATGTCTCCTTTACCTGTTAGAGCCCAAGAGGTGCCCAGGGCTTCATTTGAGAATCACTATTATGCGTTCACCGCCGTTTTGGCTTCTTCGCCTATTTCCTGCACCGCCGCCAGCTCAACAAAAGAAAACACCTTGTCGATATCGAGAATGATGATGAACTGGTCGTTGTGCTTTCCCATCCCCCGGATGAAGTCGGTATTGAGCTTCGTGCCGATCCGCGGCGACGGCTCGATGTTGTCCGGCTCCAGATCGATCACCTCCTGTACCGAATCGGCCATGGCGCCCAGGACCGTGCTTTCCCCGTCCACCGCTATCTCCACGATGATGACACAGGTGTTGACCGTCCTGTCGGTTGCCGTCATCCCGAATTTCATCCGCATGTCCACCACCGGCACCACGCTCCCCCGCAGGTTGATCACCCCCCGCATGAAGTCCGGCGTCTGCGGCACCTTGGTCGCCGTGGTAAAGTCCAGCACCTCCCGGACCTTGCCGATGTCCAGGGCGAAAACCTCATCCTCAAGTTTAAACGTCAGGTACTGGGTCGTTTCGGTTATGCCCGTTACACTCATCGTGCTCCTCCTCTCCCTATTCCATCTGTTGGAAAAATTTGCGCCCCGCCTATAACAGCTTCCTGAGCTGTCCGTGGTAGACACTCTCTTAGCTTTTCGGCAGGCGTATGGGCGTAATAAATCAGGATTTACCTGAGTGGAATCATTAATTACCTTAGTACGCTGTAACATCTAAAACCCCCTCCCCATCCCTCCCCCTCCTGGGGAGGGAGAAACCACTCCTCCCCCAAGCGGGGGGAGGTCGGGAGGGGGGTCTGGAATTGTGAAATATAAAGTGTTACAGCGTATTAGTACCGATTTGGATACTCCTGAAGTCACGCTGCTCATCGCGGCGTGAAACCGCCTTTACGCTGCCAGCTTGAACTGCCCTACCAGCCGCTGCAGGTCTTGCGCGAGACTTGCAAGTTGGGTTGCGGCATTTGCCGCTTCCTGCGAGCCCTGAGCCGTTTGATGGATAACACTGGTGATTTGCTGGATGTTATTGCTGATATCGCTTGTAGTGGCGGTCTGCTGCTCAGCGGCGGTGGCAATCTGGTTTACCTGCATGGTAACCGCGTTTACCTGGTCCAGTATTTCTTGTAGGGCACTGCCGGATTTGGCGGCTTCGGCGGTGCCTCGCTCCACGTCCTTCACCCCTTCATTCATGCCAGCCACGGCCCCCTTGGTTTCCTGCTGGACCGTCCGAATCATTTCGCCGATCTCCTTGGTCGCCTTGGTGGTCCGCTCCGCCAGCGCTCGCACCTCGTCGGCCACTACCGCGAACCCGCGACCCTGTTCACCTGCCCGGGCCGCCTCGATGGCGGCATTAAGGGCCAGCAGGTTGGTTTGGTCGGCAATGTCTTCGATGGTTCCGACAATCACTCCGATCTGGTCAGAACGGGCACCTAGACTGTCCACGGCCTGAGCGGATTCTCTGACCCGGTCGGCAATGCGGTTCATAAGGATAACCGTTTCCTGAACAACGGAAGCTCCCGTCAGTGCGGCATCGTTGGTATGCTTGGCACCCTCGGCCGCCAAGCCGCAGTTATTGGCAATGTTCGTGGAGGTCGCCGCCATTTCTTCGCTGGCGGTGGCGACGGTTCCGGCCTGGGCAGCGACTTCCTCGACGCCCGTCGCCATCTGTTCGGAGGTGGCGGAAAGTTCCCGCGCCGACGATGACACCGATTCCGAGGTGTTGACGACTTTACCTATCACTTCTCGGAGATGCTCCACCATTTTCTGAAACGACCCGGCCAGGTGCCCGACCTCATCACGGGATTCCTGGACCACCGCCACGGTCAGATCGCCATTGGCAATCTGCTCCGCTTGGCGGGCCAGCGCCTTGACCGGCTCGCTGATGAAGCGGGCAATGAACAGTGCCAGGAAGAGCCCAAGGGCGAGACTGGTGATCAGCACCCCGATGATCCAGTTGCGGGACGATGCGTAGAGTTGATCGCCGTACCGGCTGGCTTCTTCGGCCTCTTTCTTGTTGAACTTGTGGATTTCATCGAGCTTTCCGTCCGCCGCGTCGAATGCCTGTTTGGATTTCTGCCGGGACAACTCCTTGGCTTCCCGGTCTTTGTGCTGGCGGGCAAGCTCGATGATTCTCCCCTGCTCAGCGAGGTATGCGTCAAATTCCTTGTTGAATTCCGAGAGCAGCCTTTTTTCTTCCGGTTCAGTCAGCAGCTTTTCCAGGACAGGCTGGACCTTTTTCATCTCCGCAATGGTTTCAGTTATCCGTTTTGTAAAACGATCAATCTCTTCCTGTGTCTCTGAAATGATAATCTGCAATTCGGTGCGGCGGATGAGCGAGAGTTTGGTGCTTATTTCCTCCGACTTTTCGATGGTCGGCAGCAAATGATGTTCGATATCCGTGACGTTGGCGTTCACCTTGGCCAGTTGGATCATTGCGTAGACACCGAGAAATGCGCTTAGACAGAGAATGACGAGAAATGAACTAATAAGCTTGGTGCTTAGATTCAGATTCTTGAACCATGTCATGAATGTTTCCTCCTGTAAAATTAGTTAACTTCCATCCTGAAACGGTCTTTTTCCGCCCTGGCTGTGTCAATCTGCGGGCTTACTTGTGACTCCTTTGGTCCTCCCCCTTCGGGCAGCCTGAAGCTGTCAACTTTCGCGATGCGAAAGTTTGTGGCGGATTTGCCCCGATGGATATGTATCGTCCGCCGCTTTTACCCGATTAAACGTTTACGTTCTGCATACATAATGACAGCAGGTAATAAAGGCATCTTGTATGGTTCTTTGTGTTGCAGTATTTCGCAAGATGTAAAAGATTGGGTAAATAAGACTCGTCAGCGGCTGCACAGACTGACACGACCCTGTCTATCAAATGCGGACATTTCCTGATGTATCCTGATGTTGCCGGCATGACATTGCAATGACGGTGATGGAGGCTCGTATTGGACTGAATGGCGAACATCTCTCTTTCCTCCTTGCGCATTTCATAGTCTATTCAACTGATATTCTACAAGCCAGGCTGATAACGCTGTGTATGTCGATATATTGTTGGGCATGGACGCAGTTTATTCCATTATTCTGTTATAAATAGAACATTGCTTGTAATTCCCTCCACAATAGAACAATGCTGCGCTCAGGTTTAAATTGTTTGTGTTGACGCAGTGGCAACTCTCATGGGGCTCCATAACTAACGGACAGACCCTTCTGAAGGCTGTTTTCGCCATAATATTGAGGTGATTACCGATCATTTTCTCGTTCACGTTATTTTACTCCTCTCTGGCAGACGGATGCCCCGACAACTTTGGCCGAATCTCACTGTTTCCGGACAAAAGGGCGCTTCAGAAAAAATCGGCTCCATAAGGAGCATATGCATATAAATATTTTTCGGTCGTTAGTAAAAAACAATGAATCAGAGAATGCCTGAAAGGGAGGTTCGAAATCCCTTGCAGAGGCGGGGAAATGGATTAGGTGATAAGAACCGGCACCCTCAGGGTAAATTCCGTCCCCTCGCCGATCTTACTCCGCACATTTATATCCCCATCGTGTTTCTTTATGATGTCATAAGCGATACTCAGCCCTAAACCCGTTCCTTCGCCGACTTCTTTGGTAGTAAAAAAGGGTTCGAAAACTCGCCTGAGATTTTCTTCGGCAATGCCCCGCCCTGTATCGGCAATCGAAATGAAGATGTCTTTCTCATCCGTCCATGTACTGACCGTGATGATTCCGTGGGTGTCAATTGCGTGCGACGCATTGACCAGGATATTCATAAACACCTGATTGAGCTGACCCGGATTACACATGGTCATCGGCAGGACGCCGTAGTCCTTTTTCAGCTCCGCCTTGTATTTCAATTCGTTCCACACGATATTAATCGTACTCTCAAGTCCGGCGTTTAAGTCGGCCATCTTATGTTCAACTTCGTCTATATGGGAAAATCCCTTCAGGTCCTGAACGATCTGCTTTACCCGGTCCGCTCCGTCAAGAGATTCCGTTACGAGGTTCCCGAGGTCCGTGAGGATATATTCGATTTTGAGCCTGCTCTTTATTTCCGCCAACTCATTTTTCGCCTCTGCTCCGGCGCATAATTCGATCATGCCCGACAGATACGCAATGAATTCCGAAAGCCGTTCCGTGTATTTTGATAATGTGCGGAGATTGCTCAATATGAACCCAATAGGGTTATTGATCTCGTGCGCAACGCCTGCAGCCAGTTGGCCTATGGAGGCCATTTTTTCACGCTGCAAAATTTGCGACTGTGTGGCTTTCAGCTCCGCATGAGCTTTTTGGAGTTCGCTGTTTTTCAGTTCGAGCATATGCATCATATTATTGAAGTGCTCGCCGATCTGGAGGACGGGGTCGGAGGTGGCCTTCTTGAAAACGGCGCAATCGGTACAACTGTCGTATTCTTGGCTTAACGCGCACCGAGTCTCTCCACCGCAGTACGTCCCGGCAATCTGCCAGCACCTCATACCTTCTCTTCCGTAACAGGGGCACTCCTTTCTTTCACACTTGTTCTCTTCGTAGCACTTCAATAAATGCAGATTATTAAAGCGTACATTGAACCCCTTTTCTCTGACGACTTCCTGTATATGAGAGGATATTTCATTGAGCGCGAGTTGAAGTTGGTTCCTGTTTGATTCTACGACCTTATACATTCCCTCAAGTTCAAGGCCGACCCGTTTGATTTCGGTCAATTCGTGGATGGTAAGGACATTTCCGGTAAATTCCTCTCCCCTGAAAGGATACGCATTCAGCAAAAACCATTTTCCGGATTTCCGGTCGTGGAATTCAACGCCTCCCTCATGCGTTATCCCCACTTTGTCCCCGAGCCCCTGAAGCATTTCTTCCCAATGCTCGCCGATGAGCTCCTTATCACTCCTGCCGGTAAATTCCTCCAGGGCCTTGTTGCACCTTCGAATCCTCCCCTCGCCGTCCACGAGAAATACCATGTCTCCCAGGCAGTCCATGGTCAGTTCCCATTCTTTCTTGATCTTGTCGACCCGGTTGAACAGGTTGGTTAACTCTTCATGTTGCACGAGCAGTTTGTCGGCAAATCTCTTTAATTCTTCCCGGGATTCCACCCCCTCTATCTGAAATACGGCCAGCAGCCAGGAACTGCCGGCCAGCAGCGTCATTAAGACCAGATAGATTTTGATCAGCTTGTCAAGGAGTCTGTCTGCAGAAGCATTGAGAGCTTCAGGCGGCACGTGGGTTACAATTTTCCAGTAATACTCGTTGGTCTTCAGGGACCGTCCGCTCGGAGTGAATGCCTCTACGGAACCGGTACTCGATTTTTGCCCTCCGGAAAGCGGGTAAATCGTTGTAAACGTATACAGTCCGTCGGAGGCGTAAAACTGACCTGATTCGGCTTGTGAGATTCTTGGCCAGGCATTTGGATAAATTTTTTGAAAAGTCAGTTGATTTTTGTCACCATACATGAATCCCCATTCGATTTCCGGACGGGGACCTTTGAGAAAGTAACCGTCCGAATTTAAAAGCATAAGGTGCCCTGAACTAAAAGATGAGCGGGTAAAATCCGAGATCATCTTTGCGCCGAAATAATTCAAAAGGACGATCCCCCGCTTCCTGTCTTTATTATCGAATACAGGGGTCCCGAAGCGGATCATCGGTTTTATCGGCTGTTCGATCTGATTCCCCTCCACGTTGAGATCGAGGGGTGAGATGAACGTTTCCCCTTTGGCGAGAGTAAAGGCGTCCTTGAAATAGTAACGCTTGCCTTTGTTTTGCAGGCGGTCATCGGGAACTATCGCGGGAACTCCATTATTGAAATTAACACGAACTATCTCCATTCCCGTTTCATCCAGGTAGCGGACCTGATCATAAATTTTCTTGGCTTCGCAGAATGCCAGATAATCATGTGCGAGATATTTTGCGCCCTTGGTACCGAAATCGAACACCCTTTGCAGTTCGTGGTGCCCGCTGATAAACTTCAGATCCATCAGGACTTTCTCGAACTCACCGGCTACTACCATCTTTGAGAAAGCGGTATTGCCGCGCTCTCTGCTCTCGATAATCCTCCTCTCATTCCGGGCTTCCGAGTAATATATGGCAAAAAGAATTCCTCCGACAACTACGGCCATAGGCAGGAAAATAATCAATGCCCGAAAGGCAATGCTCAGCTTATGTCTATATTGGGGTTCCATTTTTGCTGAACCTCCGTACCTGCGCCTCATCCCGCCTCAACCGGCACAATCACCGTAAAGGTCGTACCTTTCCCAACCTCGCTCGCCACCACTATCTCGCCGTCATGTTTCTTCACGATGTCATAGGAGATGCTCAAGCCCAGGCCGGTTCCCTTGCCCACTAGCAGCCGGTTGAACCTAAATCCCCTTGATCCCCCTTTTCGAAAGGGGGAAGAAAACCAACACCTTTGTTTTGTATATAGTTCAAAAAACATCGGCTCCCCGAGGAGCATTTTATTAATTTATACTCAAAATCACTATTCGGCTGTACAAGAAGGTAATGAATCAGAGAATACCTGAGAGGAAGGTTCGAAATCCCTTGCAGAGGCGGGGAATTGGATTATGTTATGGGAATTTGTATTGGAACGGGGCGCTAGGAGGCTGTCGGACTTAAAGGAAATCTACTGCAAATCCGCCTGCACGGTCCATATTTCGCCGCTTTCTTGGTCAATAGAACAACTATTGACCTGCAAAATCGACAAAATCTGTCCTCGACCAGTCGAATTTTCGCTACGATTT
>WSYB01000010.1 GCA_009773645.1 Geobacteraceae bacterium | reverse complement strand
GCCTCCGTAGGATACCCGTGGGGGAACACGGGGTCTGGTCAGTGCCTTACGGGGCTCAGCCAGACAGTCTTCAACGCGACATCGTGTCGCGGAACGGGCATGGCTTTGACCCGCCGGTTATTCGGGCGGGTCGTAAGCCTTGTTAAGACCTCAGTTCTTTTCCTAGTTTTTGAGATTTGGAGCTTTGACCCTTCTATTGCGCATTGACCCTTCTATTGCGCATCCCGAAGGGGCGAGCCTTGCAGAATCCAACAGGGCGTCGATTATCTCCTCGGGAACAGTATCTGGCTTAAACTTTCTGATGCTGCGTAAATGAATCAAGTATACCTCCCATCACCTTACTTCCACCCGGCATCGTTCCCCCTCCCAGAGGGTCTCGTGAACCTTCAATCGACTCATAGGGAAAAGGTCCTGCACCACTTCCGTAAGGGCATCCAGGCAGTAGTGCCGACAGGGGCTGGACGCCCCCATAGCCTTGGCCTGAGCGGAAAGAGCACAGAAGTCGGCTTCGGCGACGAATCCAACTTCAGCCGGTTGGATACTCCAGCGGGCAATAGCAAAAGTCTCGGAAAGGCGGGTGAAAACATCCTGTGGCTCACGAATCCGTAGCGTTTCTACCAGTTTCCGCCCCATTACGCCCCCCCGTTGTTGTTGAGACTCCATCGAATTACTTCCTTTCATCGGTTATCCGCATCATCTCGTTGGCTCCCCCGCTGGAATTCGTACGGCACTCGGCGCAGCTCACATCGATATCCTTACGGTGCTTCGAGGTATACGTTTCCTTGTTCGTCAAGCCTCCAACATGGATTCCATGCAATTTCCCAAAGATGACCATCTGGATCGGCAAAATACCCGGAGTAACCTCCCCAGAATACGCTTTGAGGCTGCTTCACAATGCGGGCACCCGCCATCTCCGATTGAACTAAAATGTTGTCCACGTCTTCCTTTGAACGTGCGCAGTAGGCGAGCGTGACACCTGTAAATCCACTACCTTCACTTGACACCTGTGCATCCTTTGCGAGTTCATCGCGAGGGTACAGCGCAAGGATCATCCCGTTGAGCTGGAAGAAGACAATTTGTCCTTCTGCCGCACCGATTTTCCAGCCCAAGCCTTCCTCGTAGAAGCGCCTCGACCGATCAAGATCGGCAACGCCAAGTGTTACCACGCTCATTCGTTGTTCCATACCTGTATCCTCCAATCTTCTGACTCCTTCTAGACAGCGGCCGCCAGGGCGTTTATCCCCGTCGCGAGCCTTTTCATCACCAATGCTCACCTTCCCAAGGATGCTGACGGAGGCCGACGACGCCGCTCAGCGCTGCCTCAACCCCTCCCACAGGATGCGCGCCATCTGTGGGACCAGAGCCCTGAAGTCGGTCCGCTCCGGGCTTCTGAGCCAGGCCAGCACCAGGCCGTCCAGCAGGGAGGTCCACATGACGGCAACTGCCATCGGGTCGAGATCGGGGGAGAGTAGCCCGTCTTTCTGGAACTCACGAATGAGTCCGGCGACCATGTTTTGGATGGCCTGGGCCGCCTCGTCGAGCTTCTCGATTATCCCGTGGTTGCGGCTTCTGAGAAGGTATTCCAGGTAAAGCCTCGGCCAGTCTGGATCGGCTAGGGCGAATCCAAGCTGCTCCAGCATCATGGCCGTCACCCCCTCCACCTTATCCTCTGAAGCTACAGCCTCCAGCGCCGCCTTCGGTATCACGGTGAGCCGGTACTTCAGCCGTCCTTCCAGAAGAGCGAGGAAAAGGTCGTTCTTGTTCTTGAAATGCCAGTAGACAGCTCCCTTCGTGAGCCCGGCCTCCGCCGCGATCTCATCCAAGGTAGCGCCGGCATACCCGAGACGGGCGAAGGTACGGGAGGCGGCCGCCAGAATGCGGCCGCGGGTATCTTCGGGGAGTTTCCCGGGCCCGGTCCGCTCCTGGGCCAGGAGCGCATCCAGTTGGGCTTTTCCCCCAATATGGCGATATACCGACTGGCGGCTGATTCCGGCCTCCTGGGCAACATCGGTAACGGTGATCTGCTTCAAGGGGCGCTCGGTCGCCAACTTCTTTATAACATGATGAATCTTTTCATGTATCTTCATAGACATTATCTCGCTGCAAGCACCCTATTCCTTCGGAAACACCGCTGCAGTAACCGCCAGGAACGTGCAATCCTTTTCACCCGTGTTGACCTTTGCCTTAACCAGAATCATGTGGCGTTCAGGTGGAGCAGGACCATCGTATCAGGCCCTTGTTGTCTGCAACCTCGCCTCCTTTGACCAGCAAGAGTGCCCTAAGTGTGCTGCACTACAGCCGGTCAGGAAGAAGCATAAGCTATCATGCTCAGTAACGTCTTGGCTGAGGGGCGCGATTTCCGCGACCCTTTCGAGCCGAATAGTTAGGAGAGCACAGATATTTGATTCAGCACTTCGGGAAGCGAGCGAAGATTATCAAGAAGAAAATATCTTTGGTGCTCCGGCAATTTAAGCCTATCTTCATCCTGAGCTTTTTCATGAGCCCATTCAAGATGATAAGGAATATGGGCGGCGTATGCGCCGACTTCGAGCGCAGGTAAGATATCAGAAGGAACCGAGTTGCCGACCATCAAGAATTGACCCGCAGCGACCCCATATTTATTCAATATCCGTTCATAGATATGATCATCTTTTTTTGCAACTATTTCCAGTTGCTGAAAGTAGTCGCCTAACCCCGACCGAGTTACTTTTGCTTCCTGATGGAACAAATCCCCTTTTGTAAGCAGAATAAGCTTGTATGTCCGCGACAAAAGATCGACTGTTTCTTTTACCCCATCTAATAAATTAATGGGCGCATTCATCATCTCTTTGCCTAATTCCAGAATATTCCGTATCTTCGCAGCCGGGATTCGGTCCTCGGTGACATCCAGTGCCGTCTCTATCAGTGAAAGAGTAAATCCTTTTACGCCGTACCCGAAATGTTTTAGATTGTTTACTGCCTTATCAGAAAGGATGTCATGTACCCTGTCATTTTCATGATAGCCCGCCAAAATGCCCTTAAATTTCATTACCGAAGACTGAAAAAGCGGTGCCTCATGCCATAGCGTATCATCTCCGTCAAAAGCGATTATTTCGATCATAATTCGTCCTTGTTTAACACCCTCCAGTATAGGGAATTCCTATCAGTTCGACCATTTGCCTCAACAGTGATGCAATTAAAAGTTGAATCTGTTGCCATTTTGTCTCCTCTCAGTGTTCAATCAAAAGCTTTCCTTTCAGACTCACAACAGTGAACCACCGATCATCATCCTTCCCGTGACAGGTCGGCAACCTGTCCGCCGGTCATTTGTTCGAGGTCGGCAAAGGCAATTTCCAGGGTCCGGTCAGGCCGGCCAACATAGAGACTGTGTAACACGCAACCACAATGCCTCATGGATCATTTTGATTTTCAACGATTCGTCTTTCATCTGAAGAAATCCATTGCCCTCAAATAATCAGTATCCGTGTCCCAGGCTCTCGATCCGCGTTACCCGGCCATTCTCCAGCGATACTTGGTGCATAAATTCGTTGGGACCAAAGTTGTAGGTCCATTCGTCAATGGTGACGGATGTCACCACTGTCTTCTCCCTTGCTCCGCCGCGCTCCTTTGTCTTCTCGAACCTCTTTTCTTCCCGCTGTGCCTTTCCTGCCGGCTCTCCGCACTTAGAAATCACGTCGCCCGTAAAATCCCCTTTAGAGACGATGCCGTTTTTGCAGATCATTGTTGCAGTTTCGGTGGCAAAGGCCGTGGCGGTCATCAGCAGGCCGCAGACAAATACGAGACATATTCTCACTATACATCCTCCTCAACTATATCCTGTTTGCACCGGCGGGATTCCTCGCAGCGGCAAGGTTCTGCACTATGCTCAGCATGCGCCTCGTTTGTTCGATCATCTCCCGATCCGCTCCCCAGTCTCCTGCTCCTATAAACGACTCTCCCAGACTGCCACGAAATCTCTCGGTTCATCCGGCCTGGCAACGGCGAACCCGGCCGCCTCAAAGATCACGGCTTTCCAGCTACCAGACCAGACTCACCCCCAGCCTGGCAAAGGGGCCGTCATCTATGTCAACGTCGTCCCTGGAGCCATCATAGAAGACAAACTTCCTGTCAAAGGCGTAACCGCCGGCGATATTCACCTTGATCGAGGAAAACAGGACATACTCGGCCCCGGCTAGTGCTCTAAAATCCCGGTAGCTTATGATCTTAGCCCCTAGAGAGGCGTCATGCAGCTGGTATTCTGTTCCGGCAAATTCGCCGCCAATGTAATACCTCGAAGTCTGGCTCGGACTGTAAGCTACACCAGGTCTGGGGGCGGCCAAGCTCAGGGTCCATTGCTCATCGGGCCGATAGATGGCCCCAATAACAGGAAGCACCGGGATGTATTTGTATCCCTGCCGGTAGATCACCCCCGCCAGCAGAATCAGCTTTTGCGACATGCCGTAACGCCCCATGATGCCAAGCTGTGTCCGGATGTCATCGGTGCCGATTTCTTTGAAGTCGCCGTTCAAACTAGGCTCGGCCAGGAAAGTGAGGGTGGTTTTGTTGTTCAACTGGTAATTCCCGCCCAAATTTAACGAAAGCGTATGCAACTCCTCCGGGAGTCGGGCGCTGTCGGGAGCATCGAGCTTCCTGAATGAATAGGCGAAGTCCGTGGAAAGGCTGAATTCGGGAGAAAAGTTGTAGTTCCTCCCGAACTTGGTCTCCACTTCCTCCATTACGATATTTCCACCCGTCTTCCGTATATCGCTGGCCGGCAACCACGTCATATCAACGGAAGCGTTCCAGGGATGAAGGTCCGGCTGTTCCGCCGCAGCCATCAATTCCTTTGCAGTTTCATTGGCAGAGGTATCGGCAGATTCGGCGTTTGTTACCATAAAAGCGAACATATACAGAAAAAAAGCTAATAAAACATGGCTGATTTTATTCATCGTTCCCTCTAAGTTAGGTATTAATAAATCTAAGATCGGTAACGGTGCACAATCCCGGTTTGCGGCATACCCGTCAGGCGCCGAGCACCAAAGGAGCCTTTTTCGCCAGGAAGGCAGCCGCGAGGGGTACGCTTTGAACATCTCTTTATTAACACCCGTTCCTGAGAGGAATTTATTGCTCTCAAAATCTGTACAAGGTCCACCCTGTGGGATATGGCTTATTGTTACATATTATACTTAGTGGTATGTCATGTCTAAATATCATAGTTACTGTTATTAGACAAGTCTAAAATTAGAGCCTATCCATACTTGTCCTGGCGCCGTCACCGATAATGACGAATCGTAACTGATCTTCGCTATCATTCCTAAATGAGGATTATTCCGGCATCCTGTGATCCCGGCATCCCTGTGCTCCGGTTCATGCCGCATCCGCAGCAAGCCCCTCCCCTTTACCGATCCGCTGACGACCGAATCTGCCGATGGCGCCGATGGCGCTCCGCGCCTCCGGCAGCCGCGGGGCATGAAGATGAAATACGTGCCACATCCTGTCCCAAACCTCCAGGGTGACATCTACCCCGGCACTCTTTGCCCGTTCCGCCAGACGTGTGGAGTCGCTCAGCAGCATGTCGTCGTTTCCAGCCTGAATCAGGAGCGGCGGAAGCCCGTGCAGGTCGGCATAGAGGGGAGAGATCAGCGGATGACGCGGGTCATTATTACCGACATAATGACCACCGAGGGAAAGTTCCCGGAGTGTGGGGCGTGGATCGACCTTTGCTCGTGTTTTGAGGGATTCTCCCGTCCCTGCCAGATCAGTCCAGGGGGTTATGCAAATAGCTGCAGCTGGCAGCGGATAACCGCCATCAAGTAGTGAGACAAGGCTCGCCAGAGCAAGGCCGCCTCCTGACGAATCACCGGCAATTATGATGTTGCGGGCCTCAATGCCGTTGCACAACAGCCAGTGGTATGCGGAGATTGAATCATCAACGGCAGCGGGATAGGGATGTTCCGGAGCCAGCCGATAGTCGAGGAGCAGTCCGCGCATTCCACAGGCTCTGGCAATATGCGCCACCATCGCCCGGTGGGTGTTGCATGAACCCATGACGTAAGCGCCGCCATGGAGGTAAAAGAGGACCTTCTCTTTCGGCGCTTCCTGCGGATGAATCCACTCTGCGGCAACGCCCCCGGCCGTGACAGGCTGTTTCAGGATATTCCCGGGCAATCGTGTACGCCTGGCATCCTCTTCCTGCGCGGCGCGCAATTTTTCGACGGGCGCAGGAATGATATCGTGGGATTTGTTGTAGTTGAGACAGAATCTCTGAATGTAGCTTTGCAGGCTTGCCATATGCCCTCCATTTTGACGAACGCGGATCAGGATTTCATGACCCGGTGACCTGATTCCCGTTCGTAGATTTTCCTGAAATCACAACGCCCTTTTAATCGAAAAACAATGGCTCTCGCCCCCAGGATGAAACGAGTGCTCCAGACATGCACCGGCATCCCGCGGGTGTACCGTTTCCGAGCGATTTCCATGAAACTATCGACGCCGCGGCGAAAAAAGTCCCTGTCGCCGAAATCGAAAAGCCCCTCCGTAAGCCACGGTTCAAGCTGCCAGCGAATTCCCCGGCCGACGATCTTCAGCCGCTCCGCCCCCATTTCTTCAGGGCTGTCATAAAGACAGGTACGGGCAATTATGCGGTCCATTTCCGCATCGTCCCCGTTGAGCAAGGCCTTTTCGATTTCGAGCTGAATGATCCATTCCTCATCGGTTATGGCGCGTGTGCAGCCGAAGTCGATCAGCCCCAGCCGCCCGTCATCCATGAAGATATAGTTGCCGGGATTGGGATCGGCAAGCAGCCAGTGTGACCGGTACAGGAGACGCATGGTCGCTGCCGTTATCAGATGGGTGAAGTGATCGCGCAGTTCCTGGTCCGGATTGGACGCGAGGAACTCATTCAGGTGAACGCCCCGGAGATAGTCGGTGGTCAGGACCCGCCGGGTAGAATACTGATGGTAAACCCTGGGTACGGCCACCTCATCCCCGGAGGTGAATAAAGTTCGAATCTCCTCTGCGAAGCGGGCCTCCTGTTCGTAGTCGGTCTCAATCAGCAGCATCTGTTCGATATCGGCCACCTTATCCAGCAGGTTCTGCCAATCGTCGGTCATACACATGGGTTGCAGGATAATTCGGAGGCTGCGCATGTCGGAACGTATGGTCCGGGCGATGTCGGGGTACTGTATCTTGACCGCAACTTCCTCCCCACTCTTGAGCCGGGCACGATGCACCTGCCCGAGGGAGGCTGCGGCAAATGCCCGGCGGTCAAAGGAAGCAAACATCTCCTCCGGCTCCCGTCCGAACTCATCGAGGAAGACCTCCCGCACCAGGGCGTAGTGCATGGGCGGAGCCTCGAAATGAAGCGCGGAGAGCACCTCCGCAAATTGCTCCGGTACGACTTCGGGGAGGGTCGCCAGCATCTGGCCCAGCTTCATCACCGCACCGCGCATGTAGCCCATGGTACCGAACAGTTGCAGGGCCGCGGCCATGTGGGCCTCGTTTTTGAGGCGCTGTCTTTCGCTCTTGCCTGTAAAACGGCTGCGCAGCCAGTAGGCCAGATAGCTCAAGGTTATCTTCGCGTGAAGGGAACCGAGGATCCACATTCGGGAAAATGAGCTGGCCGGAACCCTTTTCGCCGTGACCCGATTGAGCAACTCGGCCAATCCCTCTGCGCCTGGGCCAGTACCATCATTTCGCGGAAGGTTATTTATGCCCTGCTTCAGGGGCGGCGATTCTACCGGCATTCCATCGTCAATATGCATTGATCATCTCCTGTGTCCACCTCATGCTGAAGGAAATAAATAACTGCCACGAACTCCGCGCCCGGATTTGGGGCAGATTTGACCTGTCCGATTGAGCAAAACCGCAGGCGTAGCAGGGCTACGTCGAGGATTTTTGCGATTGAGGCCAGGACAAAGATGCCCTGAAGACGGGATGCGGAGTCACCAGCTTAGCCGGAGCGCTGCATGCAACCGTTGCGCGGTGTGGAGGGCGCCAAGGGGGCCTTTTTCGTATCCGTAGGGGAGTTCCCCGCCGACAGTGATCTTCCAAATATCGGTAATATTGTAGCCAACCTCCCCCTTGAGAAGGCCGTCACCGTGCCTGAGCCCTGTCGTCCAGACCATCTTCCATTCCCCCCACTCCTCGGTTCTGTTCCAGGCAGCAATAAAGGCGGGGAGTATTGCCCTGTCGAAGAGGAGCGACTCGTCAACCGGGGGATCTATGGCATTCCCTGCCAGGGTGATGAGAAGTGTGCCGTCGCCGAATCCCTTTTCAGCACTCAGTGCGCCGATGACCGCGTCTCCCAGGTCACGGTCCCTGGAAAAGAACGCAGCCGCCTCACCTCGCACGATCCAGGAACCGATAATCCTGGAAAGCTCCACCCCTGCCCCTTCTTCATGGGCATACCGGCGCTCCACCGGGATTGTGAGACCGGCGGGGGTCGATACCGCCTGGTCAAATCGGAAATCCAGAAGCGGCGCGGGGCGCACCCCTACCCTTCCCCACGCCCCAAGGTCCCACTCGTTAACGGTAGCGAGGACGCGCAGGGCGGCAAAGCCGATCACCGGCGGAGCGGTGTCAACCTCGCTGAAGACTGTCCCTGCCGGAACCTCCTCCACGCTGAGTGGCGCGTTTCGAGTACCGAGAACGGGGAGACGCCAGGGCGTGGTCACGGGGCAGCCGACCGCTTCATAACGAATGGCCCCATCCTGTCCGCTCAGGCGAATGGCCCAGAGCGGGATCTTCTCGTCCGCAAACGGATCGGAAAGATCGCGCGGGAGGAAGGCGTCGGCCGGGGAGTAGCCATCCGTCTTTCCCCAACCGAGCTGAAAGCGTCCCAGCTGCAAATCAACCGAAGGGGAGACCGGAAACCGCACCCAGAGATCCTGAACGGAGATGGGTGAGCGCCTGATTTTTCGGTCAGCCGGGTCGAAGGAGAGCGAGCCCTGTTCGTCCGAAGTAATCCATTCGGCGCGCACCGAGGCCGTCAACTGCGCCTCACCGGCTTTTTCCTCCCACTTCGTAAAGAGGGTTCCCCAGCCGACAGCTGACGGGTCGCGGCTGTTCGAACGGTCGCCGTAGACAAACCCCTTCTCCTCTGCGTACCCGGAAATCCCCTGGGCCAAGGCGGGAAAAGGAAGGAGCAGGAACAGGATGATCAGCCGAACCGGGAGCCTGGTCAATCCCCTCCCTCGCGATTCAGGTTCTGGAGAGTGAAACGGCTGCCGGGCTGCGGCCTGTCGAAAGCGATCTCCTTCAGAAGCACCGTGGTTTTGCTCCCCTTCTTTAGATCACTCATCTCCCATTTTTTAGCTACCCAGTGGCCGTCGACATTCTGCAGGTCGGAGAGGACGAGCCGCTTGCCCGGCTCCTTCTCCCCCTTCCGGTAAAGATCTTCACGGAGCAGATAGATGATGTCCTTGCGCAGATAGAGAATTTTCTTCTCGTAAACCGACTTTCCCCCCTTCTCCAGCGGTATTGCTGTAATGACATGACAGGGATGTCCTTCCACGGTCTGCTCTCCTTGCAGCGCCACTTTGTACTTTTCGTGGTCGAACTCCTCCATGTCCTCGTAATTGAAATCGGTCCCGACGAAGGAGGCGTCCCGGTCCTGGGCGGCAATCCTGCGCTCCCGTTTCATGGAAGGGAGATAGAGCCACTGGTCGGGGTTCTGCAAACCGGGTCGGGAGATAGAAAGAAAACCAACACCCTTCACCTCCGGCGGGTCGGTGAAGCGGATCAGGTTCTTGGCATCGCCGGCGTATCCCTCGCGGAAGCTCTTCCACCCTTTTTTCCGGACCTTGCCGTCCTTGTTGACCACCGTGAGGTCTCCGGCGTACTGCTGGGTGCGGGTCCGGTGGCGGTTCTCCGACTCCTTCAGGAGCGCGCGGGCATCAGGGGCTGCCGAGGCAATGCCGGCGAAGAAGACAGATAGAAGCGCTACCGCAGCTATCCAAACCGGGCATCCTTTATATGATCTCCGTATGTGCATTTCCACCTCCGTAGGGGCGCCCCCATGTGGGTGCCCTTGTCTTAACGATATTCGAGCAAACCGGGGCGGCCACGCGGGGCCGCCCCTACTATTCATACTCAATCGCCTCGGTTATCTTCAACTTTCCCGCTTGCCGAGCTGGAATCCAGGCGGCCAGCGCCGAGACAACCGGGAGAGCAATGAAAAGCTGGACCAGGATGTCCCACGGGTAGTGGTGGGGCATGCTCCAGCCGGTGAAGAACTCCGCGACGGCCCCCTCCATGAACGCAGCGAAGAGATTCCCGGCAGGAATCGCCACAACAAGGCCCACCAGGGCAATGATCAGCGCCTCGACAATGATGCTGCGGACGATCTGCGACGGGATTGCGCCCAGCGCCTTGAGCACACCGATCTCCCTGGTCCGCTCCGCCACAGAAATGAGAAGTGACGTAACGATGCCGAGGAACGCCACCGCCAGGGCAAGAAACACCGTGACCCTCATAATTGCATAGAAGGCATCGATCGCCTTGGCGATCTCCGCGACAAATTCCTGGCGGGTGGTCACCAGGGCCGGGTATTTTCCGGCAAGCTTCGCCCGTATCAGGTTGCGCACCTGACCTGCATCCACTCCACCTGCTACGGAGACGTCATATATATCCACTCGGTCGTCCTGCCAGTAGCGGAGAAAGGTGGCACGGTCAATGAAGACAGCCCCCTGATCGGAACTGTAGTCACGGACGACCGCCGCGATGGGAAACCGCGCCAAGCCGGTCGGCGTAACCAGTTCCACCTCCTGGCCGACCCCGAGCTTGAAACGCTGGTAGAAATTTTCCGATACGAAGCACCCCCCCTGGCGTGCCACTCCCTGGCGGACCGATTCGTCGTTTCCTTGGAAATATTGGTTTTTCACCCGCTCAAGCAGAGGTTCGATCTCTATCGAGCCCAGAAGTATCTGATGCCCCTGATACATCGGGCGGATACCCCGGTAGCTTTCCACAGCCCGCACCCCTGGCACATTAAGGAGATCCTCGCGCAGTTTACCCGGAAAGAGGAAATCGGGGCGGTTGAAATTGGCGGAGGCGCGCACGAAGAGATCGCAGGTGAACGAGTCATCCATCCAGCGCACCATCGTTGCCTTCATGGACCCCATGTATCCTCCGAGCCCGAGCACGAAAGTGAGGGATAGCGCCATGGCCATCACCGTGCCGGAGGTTCTCCGGGGAGCTCCGAGGAGGGCGTCAGAGCAGAGACGACCCGCGACTGGCACAAAGCGAATGAGAAGAGGGGAAAGCAAGCGCAGTAGCAAGCGGGATAGCGGTCCAACCAGGAACACGAGTCCCACTCCGCCAAGAGCGATTACGGAAAGGATGAGCGGGTTACCACCGTACGGCGGACGCACGGCAAGGAGGATGGCGCAGCCGAAGGCAACTACCCCGGCAGCTATCCGAGGCAAGGCCTTTCCCGAAAGTCTCGCCTGGAACGTCCCTTTGGCAAAGGCTTCGGTTGGGGAAATGCGGGAAGCGGCGAGAGCCGGCCCCCACGCCCCTGCGAGCGAGGCGAGAACTCCGAGCGCCATGGACTGGAGTGCGATCCCCGGGGGAAGGCCCGCCACTCCTCCTGAAGTGGTCACGCCATAGACGGTTTCCGTGGTCTGCCCCATCATCTGGAGGAAACCTTGTGAAATTGCCGCCCCTGCCAGGCAGCCGAGAACGCCTCCTACGATGCCGACAACCAGCGCCTCGACCAGGAACAGGGCCTGCACCTGGCGCGGCGTCGCGCCGAGCGCGCGGAGTGTTCCGATATCGCGGCGACGACGGTTCACCGCCACGTTGAAAGCGTTGAAGATGAGAAACGTACCTATGGAAAGGGCAAAACCGCTTGAAACGTTGAAGCCGGCCACGAAGTTGTTGACTGACCGCTCCATCTGCTCTCCCCGCCGCTCCGGCGTCTCGACCCGATAGGCGGGTCCGAGAGCTTTCTCCAGCGTTGCCGTCCCCTGGGCTATGGTGGTTCCCTCTGTCAGCCTGACGTCGAGTCTGTCGAAACGCCGTCCCCGACCGAATAGCTCCTGGGCGGCATATACGTCCACAACCATCAGATTGCCGCCGAATGCCTCGGAAAAACCTTTGGGCGTAAGAAGACCGCGGGCAGCCACCCGTTTCACACCCGTAGGTACCCGCACCGAGATTGTTTCCCCGGCCTTCAGGCCAGCTCGCTCCGCAAAGTCCCGGGTGAAAACCGCCGAGTCGGGCTGGGCCAGGAAGAGCAGGGGATCATCCAGGTCGGCGTCCTCTCCTTCGAAGCCGTACTCGCGCATTTCCCGGTCTCCCAGCAGGTCGATCCCTATCACCATCAGGCTCCCGAGCTCACTCCGTTCGGGAACCACGATCTGCTCGATGACCGGTGAGGTGGCCCGGATTCCGGGAAGCTCGCGAATCCTCTCCTGAACCTCCTCCGGCACCCCTCCGACCATGTTGATCTGTAGATGGGCCTTGCCGGCGACACGATCCACCGTGGAGCGTATACCTTTGACAAGTGTCCCTTGTGCGCTCCGGATCGCGCTGAAGGTGGCCACGCCGACAACCACGCCAAGGAGCGTGAGCAGGGTCTTTGCGATATGCCGCCTGACGTAGGAAAGAGAGAGCGTGCGGAGCAGAAACGTCATCTTCCACCTCCGGTTGCCGCGCTATCTCCCTCCACCTTCCCATCCCTTAGCCTGATGAGTCGTTCGCAGGCGGATGCAGCATGGTGGTCGTGGGTGACCATGACAATGGTGGTCCCGCGCTCGCGGTGAATGGAGCGGAGCAGGCTCAGTATCTCTTCGCCACGGGCCGTGTCCAGGTTGCCGGTTGGCTCATCGGCCAAAAGCAGCGGCGCGCCGGTGACCAGGGCACGGGCTATCGCTGCACGCTGGCGTTCCCCGCCCGAAAGTTCGTCAGGGAGGTGCGATCCTCTCGCCTCAAGCCCGACCTGCCGGAGCACCAGAGCTATCTTCTCTGCGATCTCCCGGGCCGGTACACCCGCGAGATGCAGCGGTAGGGCAACGTTCTGGCTGACTTTAAGCGTCGGCATCAAATGGTAGGCCTGGAAGATGTAGGAAATCTTGGACCGGCGAAACAGAGATCTCTCCTTTTCGCTCTCCACGGCAAGGTCCTTCCCCGCCACCATCACCTGCCCGGAAGTGGGGACATCGAGACCACCCATGAGGTTGAGCAGCGTTGACTTCCCGGAACCGGAGGGGCCCATAATCGCGACCATCTCCCCTGCCCCGATAGCCAGATTTATACCCGCAAGGGCAGTTACTTCGGACTTCCCATCAAAGCTCTTGGTTACATCGCGGAGGTTAAGCATCGGAGCGTATCTCCTTTGAGGATGGAATTGTTGGTAGGAGCGGTGGCCCCCCCTACTGATGCCAGACAGATTCCTGCTGTTGAATCTTTCTCATGTCGCAGCGCCCCTTCAAGCGGTAACACAGCGCCCTTCCCCCTAATGACAACCGGTTGGTCCAGAGGTACAACGGAGAGCCCCGTGTGTAACGTTTCCGGGTCATATCAACGATACAATCGACGCCGCGCCGAAAAAATTCCCGGTCCCCGAAATCGAAGAGCCCTTCCTTCAGGCACGGCTCCATCTGCCAGTCCACCCCCCGCCTTACGCTTTCCAGCCGGGCCGGCTCTATCTCTTCCGGGTTGTTGAAAAGGCACGCCTTGGCGATGAACCGCCTGCTTTGCTGTTCATCCTGCTTCAAGACCGCTTGCTCAATGTTGCACATCAGGCGCCACTCATCATCGGTCATTCTCCGTGAGCAGCCAAAGTCGATAAGTCCGAGACGGCCATTTTCCATAAAGATGAAGTTGCCGGGGTGGGGATCGGCGGGAAACCAGTGGAGCCTGTAATAAATCCGGTAAATGGCCTTCGTGACCAACGCAGTGAAGTTATCCCGTTCTTCCTGACTAGGGCTGGTGGCAAGGAACTGATCAAGATGGCAACCATGCAGGTACTCCGTCGTCAGCACACGCTTGGTAGAGTATTCGTCGTACACCCGCGGCACCACCACCCGGTCCTCGTCTGTATAAAGGGCTCGGGCTTCTTTGCCGAAGAGGGCCTCCTGTTGGTAATCCGTCTCCATCAGGAGCACTTGCTCTATATCGGCAAGCTTGTCGAGCATGTTTCCCCAGTCCTGCATCAGGCGCATCGGCTGGAGCAGGACGCGGAGATTGCGCAGGTCCGCCTTGATGCTCCGAGCCATTCCGGGGTACTGCACCTTTACCGCCACCTCCTCGCCGCTTTTGAGCCGGGCGCGATGCACCTGCCCGAGGGAGGCTGCGGCAAATGCCCGGCGGTCGAAGAAAGCAAAAACCTCCTCCGGCTCACGACCGAACTCATCGATGATGACTTCCCGCACCATGGCGAAATGCATGGGGGGCGCTTCAAAGTGCAGTGCGGATAGCACCTCCGCAAATTGCTCCGGTACGATTTCGGGAAGCGTTGCCAGCATCTGGCCGACCTTCATGACGGCACCTCTCATGTACCCCATCGTCCCCAGCAGCCTCAGCGCGGCATCCAGGTGGGCTTCATTCCTGAGGCGCTCCTTTTCATCAGCGTCCACAAAACGGCTTCGGAGCCAATAGGCGAAATACCCGAAAGTGACCTTGGCATGGAGAGAACTCAATATCCATGCTCGGGAAAAGGAAGTGACCGGTACCTTCTTATTGGAGATACGGGTAATCAGCCGCGCTAACCGCTGACCGGTCGGGTCAGTGCTGTTTTCCTTCGGCAAGGCATCAAGCAGCATTTCCATATCCGTTGTTTCTGAATGGTTACCGTTACTATCATATGTTTGCATGAGGTTCTCCTGTGTCCGCCGAAGCGCCTGAAATCACCTGCACAAAGAAGCGGAGGGAATAATCGATAAGGCCCTTACTCTCTTCCTGATTGCGGGATTCATCGCTGGACCAGAATGCAAGTATGCCGAGATAGAGGGACCAGTAGATAGTCATCGCGACGTAATCAGGGGCCTCCGTAAAGCCATGTCGGCTTATTATCTCCTGCACTGTGTCCAGATGTCTCAATCTGGCCGCTTCCCCTTCCTGGCAGACGGTTTTCCGAGGGAAAGGGCTTAAGCTGCGCTCAAGGACCGGGCCCAGAAACGGGCGCAAGGGGTGCAACCGCCGAAGGCCGGAGGCGATGAACAGAAACAGCTCCTCAGTCAGATCCTCTTCGCCGGTACGACGGTGCCGGAAATCCTCTGTCCCCTGATTCAGGGCATCGGTGACCATGGTCATCCCCAGCGTTTCCTTGCTTGGAAAATAGTTAAACATCGTCCCCGCGGCCAATCCGGCTGCCAAAGCGATATCCCGTGTTGTGGTATCCTCAAATCCCTTGCCGGCAAAAAGCTCCGCAGCCTTTTCCAGAATGCGTGCCCGGCTTTCCTGTTTGGCTTGTTCGGTAATACGCATAAAGCACTCCTGTATTATGACCATGCTCACAATACGTTAACCAAAAAAAACTTGCAAGACAAAAATGATCATGCTCACATAAATCTATAGTGGCTTCATTTCCGCTCCAGAGATTTAGCCGAGGATTTGGAGATAAAGGAATGTCAGGAAGCTCACATTTGAATCTGCATTGCCTGTCAGTGAGGGATAGCGGGGAGTTATGGCGACGACTTTCAGTCGGTGAGAGGAACTCCCTTCTCGGGAAACTGGCCATAAAAAAATTTCAGGTTAGATGGCCTGCTGATCGACCAGGAGATATTTTATACGCATTCAACATATCCATACTTCTGATCCCTCCGGCTGCCATGCCAGTGAAACTCGAATGACCCATTCTTCCCGTCATCCGCCAGTAGCGCCCGAAGTTTTCGCATTCAGGCGTTCTGTTGATGGAAAACGATCAGTTTTATTTGCCAATGCGCCTGGATACAGTAAAAAGGCCGTATTACGGTCTCCCCCGCTGGACGCCACATGATCTCCGCCGCACGGCGGCTACCAGACTGTCCAAGATCGGGGCATCCGACGAAATAATCGACGTAATTCTGAACCACGAAAAAAAGGGGTTAGCGGAATTTACAATCGGAACAAGTACGACAAGGAAAAGCAGCAGTGGCTCACCAAGTGGTCTCAGCATCTGAAGAAACTGTTAAAGGGCAAACAATCTGCCACCAGCACGAGTAACCGTGGCAAAAAGCGAGGTAAGAAAGCCGGCGACGATAAGAAATCATAGATCTTCAAAATTCCCTGTTGCAGTAGTACAGAGAGACAACGCCAGGGCATAAACAGCAGAATGTTTTTTATTTATCCTACATTTTCATTTTTTTGTTACAAATGTAGGATAACTTATTTATCCTACATTTATGCTGAGCATAGACCTTGTGTAGGATAAAAGAGACGCTAACCATGCGAAAGATCAAAGCAGAAGACGAAGGAATAAAGGGGATGCTCCGGGACGAGTTCAATCGCTGCCTGGAACTCATGGAGCAGGTGAAACAGTCTATGGACAGTTACCCCCGGGGGCGATTAGTCGTCAAGAAGGTGAAAGCGAAGGAACGCGTCTATGAATATCACCATCTGCAATGGCGAGAGGGGGAGAAGGTCTTATCCAGGCACATCCCTGAAAAAGAAGTTCCGGAGCTGCAGAAAAAAATCGAGCAGCGCGAAGCATACCGAAGCAATTGCCTGAAGCTCGAAAAGCGCCTTGAATACCTGGCTCCCTTGATCGGCGAAAAAAAACCGTCCAAGAGGAGTTGAGGTGTCCTGTCAACAACGGACACTCACCACTCAAGCGGCAGCCGACTGTGTGCTGAAGTTTTGTGCAAACACGGCCGGCGCAATGTAGCCGAGGCGCGAATGGCGCCGTTGGCGGTTGTAGAATATCTCGATGTACTCTCGGATGGAGGCTTCAGCCTCTGCCCTGGTCTCATAGCGGCAATGATGTACAAGTTCATTCTTGAGGCTTCCCCAGAAGCTCTCCATCGGGGCGTTGTCATAGCAGTTTCCCTTGCGTGACATCGACGACTGCATTCCAAACTGGTGGAGAAGTTTACGGTAGTCATGGGAGCAATACTGGCTGCCACGATCCGAATGGTGGATCAACCCAGCCGCCGGTCGTTTCTGTTGTACCGCTCGGAACAACGCCCGGCCGATCAGATCCTGGGTCATACGCTCGGCCATCGCGTAGCCAACGAGCTCGCAGGTGCAAACGTCTTTTACACCCGCAAGGTAAAGCCATCCCTCGCCGGTGGGGATGTAGGTAATGTCGGTGACCCAGACCTGGTTGGGTGCGCTAGGAGTAAATGTCTGATTCAACAGGTTTTCCGCCACTGGCAAGCTGTGTTTCGAGTTCGTGGTCGCCTTGAACTTGCGCTTCTGCCGACAGCGCAGCCCCAGTTCCCGGCGCAAACGGGCAATGCGATCACGCCCGGCGACAAAGCCATCAGCGGCCAGCTCCGGCTGCAACCGCCGCGCACTGCAACTCTCGCGTGTACGTTTGTGGGCAGCTTTAATCGCCACCTTGAGGCGTTCATCCTCCTGGGCTCGGCGCGAGGGCTTTTGCCTCAGCCAGGTATAAAAGCCGCTACGCGATACGCTGAACAGCCGACTCATTGTTTTGACAGGAAAATAGAGTCGCCACTGCTTCATGAACGCGTACCGGGCAGCGACTCCCTGGCAAAGTACGCCGTCGCCTTTTTTAAGATGTCACGCTCCATGCGGGCCTCAGCCAGTTCCTTACGCAACCGGGCGTTCTCCGCCTCCAGTTCCGCGGCTGAACGCGCTCCAGGTGCAGATGAACGAGTAGAGGCCTTGGAGGCCGCTACCCAGTTTGCCAACGTCCCTTTGGGGATCGCCAGCCGTTTTGCTGCTGTCTCTTGAGATAATCCCTGCTCAGAGACCAACTTGACCGCCTCGGCACGAAACTCTGGCGTGTAGCGCTGCTGTTTTTTCATGTTTTCCTCCCTCTCGGTAGTTTATACCAAGTGGGAGTGTCCGTTGTCATCAGGATACCTCATGCACCAGTTGCCTGGCGAAGTCACTCAGACGGATATCAAAAAGGGAACAGTTCGCACTATTGAAGTATTCATGGCAGCCTACGGAACTGGACGCGAATGGCCATCTTAACCTGAGAATGAGGCAGCGACCATCACGGACTCGAACCTTGAACTTCTTGATTTGGCAAGGGATTATGTGAGTCGTTTCTTATCAGTTGTTTTCTCGACCCCGGCGGCGATAGCTGATGCCTAGCTTGTCCAGACGCGAACGTAGCGTGCTTGGGTTGATCCCCAACATCTCCGCCGCACCTCCGGGACCATCGATCTTCCCCATGGCCAGTTTAAGTACCTCAGTGATATGCACTGCGTTTGCCTCGTCCAGATTGAGCGGGTAAAGCGAGCGGCCGTTGCCGGCGACGAGCGGCATGTTCTTTTGTTCCGGGCCCGGCAGAATCGTGCTGAAGGTCAGTGGCCCGCCACGATGCAGGATGAGCTCACGCTCGACCAGGTTCTCCAGCTCCCGAACGTTGCCGGGCCAGTCGTATTCCATGAGCCGCTGCAGTGCCCCCGGCGCGATTGACGGGGGCACCCCGATGCCGAGGTCCCTGCTCCTGACCGTTACGAAGTGGCGGGTAAGGGCCGGCACATCCTCCTTCCGCTGCCGCACCGGCGGCACCATGATGGGAAAGCCACTCAAACGGTACCAGAGGTCCTCGCGGAAGCTACCTTCCGCCACCATGCTTTGCAGGTTGCGGTGCGTTGCCGCGATCACCCGTATATCGACGGGGATCGGGCGCTTCCCGCCCACTCTCTCCACTTCGCGGTTTTGCAGCACCCGTAGCAGCCGTACCTGTGCGTTCGGCGGGAGTTCGCCGATTTCATCCAGGAAAATGGTCCCGCCGTCGGCCCGCTCGAAGCGCCCCCGGCTCTCGGCCACCGCCCCGGTAAAAGCCCCTCTCTCATGACCGAAGAGCTCGCTGTCGATCAGGTTTTCCGGCAACGCGCCGCAATTCACCGTAATGAAAGGTCCATTCCTGCGCGGCGAAGAAAAGTGAATCGCATTGGCGATCAACTCCTTGCCGGTCCCGGTCTCGCCGAGGATGAGCACGGTGCTGTTGAGCGGCGCCACCTGGCGCACCATTTCCATCACATTGCGCAGCCCGGTATTGCCGCCGATGATCCCGTCCGCGGCGTCACCGTGCAACTCCCGGTTCAGGAAGCGCTTGTCGTCCAACAGTATGGCCTGGTAGCGAAGTACCTCTTCGTGAGCGAGGGTGTTGGCAAGGGCAATCGCAAACGGCTCCGCAAGGCAGCCGGCGAGCTCAAGAAGTTCTTCGCCGTATCGTCCCTCTCCCGATGCCTGTAGCGTCAGCCCCCCAATCAGCTCCCCCCTGATGCGCAAAGGAACGATCAAGTGCGTGTTCCCTTCGATTTTCAGCATTGGTGCGAGCGCGCCAAGAATCTCATCCTTTTCAATGTCCACGATAAATGGCTCTGAAAAATTCCGGGCGGCAATCTTTCGCAGCATCCCTTCCGGCAGCGGGATGAGCTGGGGAGGAAGAGCGACATTTTCAGAGGCATGTTCAATGCGCCGGATCGCCCCCAGCCGCTCGTCTATGATGAAGAGGACCAAGGCTTCGAGGGGGAATTGTTCCTTCAGATACTCGAAGGCACTGCGCAGCGATTCTTTTATTTCCAGACTGCCGCAGATTCTGAGGGTTATTTCCCTGATAAATTCGTCGCGGCCGGCCATACCCTTGCCGCTCACCACGCTAGCGATTCCCGTGCCTTCCGTTTTTGTCCCCATTTGCTTTTGGACCTCCCGTCATTATCAACGATATTTCGCACAATACCAACTTTCCTTGATATTTCGCAATACTAAAGCAGGAAATAAGAATGAGGGTGTGAATCGGCAAACGCGAAACTGCATGGTCTTGCGAGGAAGTTATTGGAGAAATAAGAGTTGTAGCTTGGTGGTAAACAGGAAAGGCGGCCAATTGGCCGTCTTTGATGAAATACGGGGAGTACCTTAGTTTCCGGGGGTTGGTCGTTCCTTGCCCGTTTCGAAGTAGATCCGAAAAAAATGCTTGACGCATTAGACTGACCGGTCTATGTTATAAGCATGAAACGAACACACAACAAAGACGATATCATTCAGGTTGGACTCGACCTCGTGTTAAGCAGAGGGTTCAATGCTACCGGTGTTGAAGCAATTCTGAAGCAGGCGAATATTCCAAAGGGCTCATTTTACAACTTTTTCTCCAGCAAAGAAGAATTTGCCCTTGCGGTAATTGACAAATTCGTCGCAGACAGGGTTGAAGTCTTTTACCCCATTTTCAGCGATCAATCTTTACCACCTCTGGAGCGCGTCAAAAAAAGCTTCGAAACCTTAATTGATACATTTGAAGGTGCTGAATGCTCCAAAGGGTGCTTGATCGGCAACCTGGGCCAGGAGATGGCAGATCAATTCGATAACGTCCGGCAACGCCTTGAGAAGTCTCTGCAAGAGTGGACCAAGGGGGTGTCTAAGTTGCTTCTTCAAGCGCAGAAGGAAAATGCAATTCCCGCAGACATGAACGCAGAAATGCTGGCGGAAAACCTGATTTCTTCATTCCAGGGAGCACTGCTTCGCTCCAAGGTGAAAAAGTCCCCTGAGCCATTAAGGAACTTCATCCATCTGTATTTCGATGTATTTCTTGCCCAGAGAGAAGAGAAATAACGCGAATATATTTTTTAACCAGTATTACATAGACCGGTCTAGGCGTAACGATTAATGGCAAAAAACAATGTGAGGGTACGGACATGAAAGAGATCATACGCGGGTTAGTCCAGGGGTGGGGAGTTGATGATGTGGGGTTCGCATCGGTCTGCGATTACCGGAGCCCCAACTCCCCTGCGATAGAGTCCCTGTTTCCCGGCGCCAGAACTATGATTGTCATGGCCTTCCAGGAACTGGCGGCCTGCGAGAGTCCTAGCCCGCAGATGGCGATGAACGCCAGGCTTGATCTCATGGAATTCTCCCGTTCCACATGTTACCGCCTCGCCCGCTTCGTGGAGGGCAAGCTTGGCAGCCCTGCCATGACCGTTCCGGTGGCCTACCCGATGGACTATAGCACTCCGGAAAAAATTGGCGTGGCCGAAGTGTCGCTACGTCATGCCGCTGTAGTCGCGGGTTTGGGCACCTTTGGCCGCCATAACCTGGTCGTCCATCCGCGTTTCGGGACCCGGGTAATTTTCGCGGCCGTGCTCACGAAGCTGGACCTTGCACCGGATCTCCCCGTGAGAAAAAGTCCCTGCACCGATTGCGGCCTATGCGTAAGCAACTGCCCCGCCGGTGCACTGGATAAAGCTGGAAAGACAGACGTGACGAAATGCCTCCGGAACAGCCAGCCATACGGGATGGGCGGTAGCATAGCATTCTGGTCCCGTTTTGGTGCTGCAACCAGCGAAGAACAGAAGACAATGCTCCGAAGCCCTGAATATATGAGTTTGTACCAGTCCGCCTTTATAGGCTACCAGTACTTCTGCTTTCGTTGCTTTGCAGCGTGCCCAATCGGCAGAACAGTGAAATGAGCGCATATTTTTTAGCAAGTATTACGTAGACCCGTCTAGGCATATAAAATCTGCAAACCAGAGGTGAATAAAATGACAACAAGAGACAATTCATGGGTTCTCATCACTGGCTCACACAGGTATCGCATAGCGCTCCTCATGGGAGCAGTGGTTGCCATTGCCTTCGGTGCTGTTTTTGGAAAAGACAAGAAGCCATTGCCTGTAGATGCGACTTCACCCCGCATGATCCGCGCCTTTACGGTGGGTTCCGCCGGGAGTGACTCGATGGAATATACCGGGGTGATCCATGCTCGCACGGAGAGCGATCTCGGTTTTCGCGTGCCGGGCAAAATCATTGAGAAACTCGTCAAGGCCGGAGACCACGTCAGACGCGGACAGGCGCTCATGCGGCTTGATCCGACAGACCTGCGGCTGGCCGCCAATGCGGCCCGGGAGGCGGTCGAAGCGGCCCGGGCGCAGAACAAACGCGCTCTCGCCGATGAACTGCGCCAGCGTGGGCTGGTTGCCATAAAGGCCGTATCCGTACAGGAATACGAACAGGCCAAATCAGCGGCAGACGCAACAACCGCACAGCTGAATTCCGCCGTTGCATATTCCAGGCAGCTGGAAAACCAGGAGGGCTATGCCGTTCTCAGGGCTGAAGCGGACGGTGTCATCATGGAAATACCGGCGGACGTCGGACAGGTGGTGGCTGCGGGAAACGTAGTGGTTCGTCTCGCCCATGATGGTGCCCGCGAAGCGGTCGTCAACCTTCCTGAAGGGACTACAAAGATTGCGAATTCCAAGGCCGTTGCCAGCCTCTATGCCGATTCAGGCCACTTTTTTCCGGCAAAACTGCGTGAGTTGTCCGCAATGGCCGATCCGCTCACACGCACCTATCAGGCGCGCTTCAGTCTGGATGGAGCAGGTAAAAACGCTCCCCTTGGCGCAACGGTCACCGTCCATCTGAATGGCGAGACCCGTAGTGGCACGTTGCAGCAGTATGAAATCCCTGTCGGCGCGCTGTACGACGGCGGCAGCGGCACAAGCGTGTGGGTGATACATCCCGACGCATCGTCCTTATCGCGCCGACCGGTCGAAGTTGCGAAGCTCGGCAGCGAGACCGCTCTGGTCAGCAAAGGGCTTAAGCCGGGTGAACGGATTCTCGCGCTGGGCGCTCACCTAGTCAAGGAAGGGGAAAAAGTCAAGATCCTCTCTGGCCCGGCGAAGGAGCAAAAATAATGAGCCGCTTCAATCTATCCGCTTTTGCGGTACGCGAACGCGCCATCACCCTGTTTTTTATAATTGCTATCATAATGGCGGGGGGATTTGCCTTTCTGAAACTGGGACGGGGAGAAGACCCCAAATTTACCGTAAAAACCTTGACCGTGACGGCAGTATGGACAGGTGCTACTGCAAAGGAAATGCAGGAGCAGGTGGGCGATCGACTGGAAAAACGTCTTCAGGAGCTTGAACATTACGACCGGGTGGAAACCTCCGCATACCCCGGAATGATCCTGATGAAGCTCCAGCTTAAAGACTCCACGCCGCCCAAGGATGTTCCGGACGAATTTTACCAGGCACGAAAAAAGCTGGGAGACGAAAAGATCAATCTGCCAAAAGGGGTGATTGGCCCGATTCTCAATGACGAATTTTCCGATGTGTATTTCGCCATGTATGCGTTGGAAGCAAAAGGGCTTCCCCAGCGCCAGCTCGTGCTGGAAGCGGAAGCGCTGCGTCAGCGCCTTTCCCGGGTAGGTGGCGTAGAGAAGGTCACCATTCTCGGGGAGCAGGACCCCAAGATCTATGTTGAAATTTCCTACAAACGTCTGGCAACTCTTGGCGTAAAAGCGACCGATCTGTTCCATGCACTGGCAACCCAGAACGATCTTACACCTTCAGGATTTGTGGATACAGCCGGACCGCGGGTCTATCTACGGCTTGACGGAGGCATCAACGGAGTCGAAGCGGTCAAGGCGATTCCCGTGGCAAGCGGGGGGAAATTACTGAAAATCGGCGATGTGGCCGAGGTCACCCGCGGCTACGAAGATCCGGCGACTAAACAGATACGCAATCAGGGAGAGCCATCTCTCATCCTGGCCCTGGTCATGAAAAAAGGCTTCAATGGCCTGACACTGGGCACGTTGCTGAAAGCCGAAGAAGCGGCGATTCACAAAGAATTACCGGTCGGACTTGTGCTGTCCAAGGTGTCGGATCAGTCCCACGTGATTTCCGAGGCGTTTAACGAATTCATGATCAAATTCGTGGTTGCGCTTGCCGTTGTCATAGCGGTGAGTCTTGCTACGCTGGGGTTCCGTGTCGGGATCGTCGTGGCTGCAGCCGTGCCTCTGACCCTCGCCGCCGTGTTCGTCATCATGCTGCTTACGGGAAGGGATTTCGACCGGATTACACTGGGGGCGCTGATTCTTTCATTGGGGCTGCTGGTGGATGATGCCATCATCGCCATCGAGATGATGGTGGTCAAAATGGAAGAGGGATTGGATCGGATCCAGGCAGCTACGTTTGCCTGGACATCCACGGCCAGCCCCATGCTTTTCGGTACGCTGGTTACCATCGCCGGCTTCCTGCCGGTCGGTTTTGCCAAGTCAACGGCAGGGGAATATGCGGGCAACATCTTCTGGGTAGTGGCATTCGCATTGATCACCTCGTGGTTTGTCGCAGTGCTCTTTACCCCCTACCTGGGCGTCAAGCTTTTGCCTGACATCAAACCGGTCTCCGGAGGGCACGATGCTATTTATGCAACCCCGAACTATCAACGCTTTCGCAGTATCGTGCGGAGAGTGGTGGATCATAAATGGATTGCCGCCGGCGTAACGGTTGCTTTTTTACTGTTGTCGGTGGTCGGGATGGGATTTGTGGAGAAACAGTTTTTTCCCAACTCGGACCGCCCGGAATTGACGGTCGAGGTAAACCTCCCCCCCGGCAGCGCCTTTGCAGCAACCGAAAGATCGGTCAAGAACATCGAAAAAGCGATTCTGGCCGAACCGGAGGCCAAAGTGGTGACCAGCTATATCGGCCAGGGGGTGCCGCGCTTCATACTGCCGCTGAATCCCGAATTACCCAACCCGGCCTTTGCACAGATTGTGGTCCTGACCCAAGGCCCGGCGGCTCGAGACGCGCTCAAGATAAAACTTCGCCGTGTCATAGCACAGGGTGCATTCCCGGAAGCACGCGTGCGAGTGAAACAGTACGTATTCGGCCCACCCGTCCCGTTTCCGGTGCTTTTCCGCGTCATGGGACCGGACATCAATGAGCTGCGCCGGATTTCCGGCGATGTCCGAGCCATCATGGCTGAAAATCCGAACCTGCGTGATGTGCACCTGGATTGGGGTGAACGGACTCCGAGCCAGAGATTGGTCCTCGATCAGGATCGCCTGCGCCTGATCGGCCTCACCCCGCAAGAATCCGGGTTGCAATTACAGGCGATTCTGAACGGTGCGCCGACAACCCAAATGCGCGACGGCATCCGTTCGGTCGACGTGGTGGTTCGCGCTCCCGGTTCCGAGCGCCACAGCCTGGAAAATATCGCCAATGTTTCCCTGACCACCAGCGACGGGCGTTCGATCCCGCTATCACAGATGGCGCATTTCGAATCCCGGATGGAAGATCCGCTGCTGAAGCGCTACAACCGCGAGCCATATATCGCGGTTCAGGGGGACGTTGTCGATGGGGTCCAGCCTCCGGATGTAACGGCCCAAGTTCTCCCCAAACTGGAAAAATTGAAAGCAGCCCTGCCCGCCGGCTATCGCATAGAAACGGGTGGTTCCGTGGAAGAGAGCAAGAAGGCCGATACGGCCCTGGGGCTGCTTTTCCCGCCGATGATACTCCTGATGCTGATCTTCATCATGCTTCAGGTCCGTTCGTTCGCCACCATGTTCATGGTATTTGCCACGGCCCCGCTTGGCCTGGTCGGTGCCGTGCCGACCCTTCTCATCTGTCATCAGCCGTTCGGGTTTAACGCAATTCTCGGGCTGATCGGACTGGCGGGGATCATCATGCGCAATACGCTGATTCTCGTCGACCAGATTCGTCACGATCAGGCAGCGGGACTAAGTGATTACAATGCAATCGTGGAATCCACCGTACGTCGTGCACGCCCGGTAGTCCTGACCGCCGTGGCTGCCATGCTTGCCTTTATCCCCCTGACATTTTCCAGTTTCTGGGGATCGATGGCCTATGTTCTGATCGGCGGAGTAGGGGTCGGAACGGTCCTGACGCTGCTCTTCCTGCCGGCCCTCTACGCGATCTGGTTCAAGGTGAAACATACCGATGCTGCCACAGAAGAAGGAGCCCTGACATGATCCGCTCAATTGCAATCCTGAGCATAGCAAGCGCCTGTCTTGCCGGCTGCACTACCATGGCGCCGAGCTATACCCGGCCGGATGCGCCGGTTTCCGCAGCCTGGCCCACAGGCCCGGCCTACCGGAACAGCGGGGCTGATAAAAGTCCGGATACGCGGGTGGCCGACATACCCTGGCGCGAGTTTTTTGTAGATAAACAGTTGGGTGCGCTGATCGAACTGGCGCTCAAGAACAATCGTGACTTGAAGGTAGCAACCCTCAACATCGAACGCTCACGAGCGCAATTCCAGATCCAACGCTCCGACCTTTTCCCCAAAGTTGACGCCAACGCAGCCGCCAGTTACCAGAGGATTCCTGAGACCCTCTCCTCCACGGGCAAGGCCATGACCGTAGAGCAATACGGTGTCGGCCTTGGCATCAGTTCGTACGAAGTCGACCTGTTCGGCCGGGTTCGCAGCCTCAAGGACCAGGCACTGGAACAGTATCTTGCCACCGAGCAGGCCGGGCGCACTGTTCAGATCAGCCTGGTTTCCCAGGTTGCCGCCACCTGGCTGGCCCTTGCCGCTGATCGTGAACGGCTGCAGCTGGCACAGGAAACCCTGGCCAATCAGCAGGAGTCCTACAAGCTGATCAGAAGCCGTTTCGAGGCCGGGGTTTCTTCGGCACTTGCCTTGAATCAGGCCCAGACCACCGTCGATGGGGCCCGGGTGGACATTGCCCGTTACACCACCCTGGCAGCTCAGAACGAAAATGCCCTGGTGCTTGTGGTCGGCTCTCCCGTGCCGTCTGAACTGCTGCCCCTGTCGCTGTCGGAAAAGCTGACCAGCCTCAAGGAGATCTCTCCCGGTCTCCCCTCCGATGTCCTGCTCAGCCGTCCCGATATTGTCCAGGCAGAAGGCGTGCTCAAGGGGGCAAATGCCAACATCGGAGCGGCACGGGCAGCATTTTTCCCACGTATTACTCTGGTGACGTCACTCGGCTTTGGCGCAGATGACCTTGCGGCGTTGTTCAAGCCCGGATCGCTTGCCTGGAAGATTGCACCCCAGATAACCCTGCCGATCTTCGACGGTGGCAGTAACAAGGCCAATCTGAAAGTGGCTGAAACTGATCGTGCAATCGCTGTGGCCCAGTATGAGAAAGCCATCCAAACCGCCTTTCGGGAGGTGGCCGATGCCCTGGCACAGCGGGGAACAATTGACGATCAACTAGCTGCGCAGCAGTCGCTCACGGGTGCCACATCCGAGAGCTACCGGCTATCTCAGGCCCGCTATGAAAAAGGTGTGGACAGCTATCTGCAGGTGCTGGATTCCCAACGCTCACTCTACGGAGCCCAGCAAAACCTGATCGGGGTCCGGCTGGCACGACTGGCCAATCTGGTAACGCTCTACAAGGTGCTTGGCGGGGGGAGTGAGTAGTAAGTCAAATGAGTCTACGCAGCAAAATTGTATCTACGGATTCAGGGAATACTGCCCTGAAATATCACATTAAAAAGGAGTAAATCATGAAAACAAGTGCATTGGCAGTAACGTTGGCATTCCTGGTGTCTGCAGCGGGTCCGGTTTATGCCCTGACTCACCAGGAAAAACTGGCCTGTGCGATGACAGCCGGTAATTGCCTGAATACGGCAAAACTTCTTGAGAAGAGGATCATGGAAATCAAAAACGAAATAGCTAAGAATACTAATGGCTCACCGGAAGAAGTGAAAAAGCTGGACAGAAAACTGCAGGATGCTATGGACGAACTTAAACGGGTTGAAAACGAAACCTAGCCAGGATGTCAGGGGAATCATATGAAAATTGAAGGGAATATAGAATTCCAAGTGGTGGAGCGAACACCTGAACGGGTTGTTTCCGAAATGCCCATTCTGCCCGGCATAAAGAATCCCTATGGCGTGGTCAATGCCGGTGCAATCATGTGGTTTGCGGACGTCACCGCCACAATATTGGTGATGGGACCATCAACACTCCCCTCAGAAGGCATGGCGGGTTTCCCCCTTGCCATAACCTTGAACGCGAACTTTGTCAGCAACCAGAAAGAGGGGGCGTTCAGGGCGGTCTCTACCTTCGTAAAGAAGGGGAAACGGGTCAATGTTGTACGGACGATTGTCTACGGCAAGAGCGACCGCTTGATTGCCGATGTGACCACGAATCATGTGGCAGCAAAGTCGTAGGACTTCGTTCGAATCGATTCGAACCAGGACTGAAGCGGTGCTATTTACTTATTACCAGGAGGCAGTATGAAGATTGGAATTATTGGCGCGGGTAACGTCGGAGCCACGTTGGCACGGAAGCTTATCGCATCTGGTCACCACGTCAAGCTCGGGAACTCCAGAGGCCCCGACACAATTCGTGCGCTTGCGGAAGAAATCGGCGCGACACCTGTTAGCGCGGAAGATGCTGTAAAAGATGTCGAGATAATCGTCATTTCGATTCCCTTTGGTCGCATTCCCGATATCAAGGGATTGTTGGCCGCTGTGCCGCGCGACGTAACGGCAATCGACACTTCCAATTATTACCCATATCGCGATGGAGCGATTGCTGAGGTAGACGCGGGGAAGCCAGAGAGCATTTGGGTCGGCGAACAAATAGGGAGACCAGTAATCAAGGCATTCAATGCTGCATTAGCGCAAACGCTCGCTGACAGAGGGCAGCCCAAGGGTACACCGGGGCGCATCGCTCTCCCTGTCGCAGGCGACGATGAACGCTGCAAACGCCTCGCTCTCGAGTTGGTTGAAGACGCAGGTTTTGACGCTGTAGATGCGGGTGTTCTAGCCGATTCATGGCGGCAGCAACCTGGGACGCCTGCATATTGTACCGAGCTGACCGTAGAGCAATTGCGCTTCTCGCTTTCATCCGCCAATAAGGCTCGCGCACCAGAGAATCGGGACGCGTTGCTCAACTTATTCCTCAATAGTGCTGCACCACTCACTCATGAGGATGTTATCGCTATGAACCGAAAAGGACAGGAAGCAACCTGTTCCAGATCCAGACCGTAAAACCGTATCGGAAGATTATACGGAAACAACCAAAAAAAACTTGGTTTGATATAGTAAACAAAAGAGACGATGGTTTCAGGAAGGAAAAGGGGGCAGGCGGCTTTTTATCGCACTTGCCCCCATTAAAGTCAATTATTCCAACGGATTTATCGAACCATGTTCTACGCTTCTGAAATCATTCTGTCTTCCGTTTTTGTCCCCATTTGCTTTTAGACCTCCCGTCAACATCCACGATATTTCGCATTATATCCGGTTTCCTCGACATTTCACAACAAAAAAACAGGAAATATCGCTGATATACAAGAATATTCAAGATATGGCTATGTAACTAGCTGAAATAACGTACTTCAAGAAGTTGGCACACTTGTCGCTATTAAGAGGACAGTGTCAATTCAAAGGAGAATATTATGGCCAACCTGCTCTATGTCACCTGCAATGTCAGACCACAGGATAGATCTCGTACCCTTACGCTTGGCAATGAATTCCTTGAGGAATACCTGAGCAGGAATCCGCAGGACGAGGTGCAGATTCTTGACCTGTACCGCGACAGCATTCAGCGCGTCGATCTGGACGTGCTCAACGTCTGGTGGCGGATCGAACGCGGCGAGGATTACAGCTTCGTTTCGGATGGAGAGCGGAACAAGATCGCCCGGCTTTTTCGTCTCGCCGATCAGTTTCGCCGGTGCGACAAGTACGTCTTCGTCACCTGCAGCCTCAACCTCTGGTTCCCGGCCGAATTCAAGATGTACATCGATGCGATCGGTATCCCTGACCCGACCAACCGCATGACGCCTCTGGCGGCGAAAAGCATGCTTCCCGGCCAGCGCAAGAAATCCCTGCATTTGCACGCATGTTCGCCTCACAACTTCGTGCAGGAGCAAGAGCTGAGTGTTGCCTACCTGCGCTCGGTGCTCAGCTTCCTGGGGGCCACTGATCATGAAACAGTGCTCCTTGAGGGTGATGACCATGAACAAGGGGCTAAAGATGAGTACGAAACGGTACGGCACAGGCTATTGGAACTGGCCAGTCGTTTCTGAAAAGGAGCGCGGAATGGAACTCGTCGTTGCATTCTTTGCTGCAATCTGGTTCCTGGCAGCACTTCTCGCGTTCGGAGCCCGGAATAAATAGAAGATCGGCCTTTGAGCAGGCTGGTTGACGAAGCAGATTAGGATTTCAAGTAAAGGAGCATAAACAATGAAAAGTAGTCTGACATCGGTTCTCAAGGTCGTAGTCCTGTCACTGTTAGGAGTTTCACTGGCTGCCTGCACCGGCGAGCCGCACAAGAAGGAATCGAGCAGCGATGCCGTTCCTGTGACCGTGGGAAGGGTCCAGAAGGTTCAGGAGCGAGAGACGATCTCCGTAAGCGGGACCGTTTCGACGCCGAACTCCCCCGCGAGTGTCTGCTTTCTCGTCTCCGGCAAGGTGGTATTCGTGGGGCCGCGAGAAGGGGAATTCGTAAAACAGGGGCAGGTTCTTGCCAAGATCGACCCCACCGACTTCAACCTTTCAGTAAAGGGAGCCGCAGCTCAGGCGGCCAGTGCGCAAGCGGCCATGGAAAAGGCACTGCATTCCGCCAGGCCGGAGCTTCTGGAGCAGGCGCGCATCAGCTTTGAGCGGGCCGAGGACGAGTATCGCCGGATGAAGATGTTGTACGACGCAAAGAGCCTGGCGCCGAACGACTTCCAAAAATACAAGGCCGCCTACGAGCACGCTAAACAGGACTATGAGCAGGCAAAGGTCGGCGGCCAGAGGGAAGACAAGGACCTGGCGAAGGCAAGTTACAACCAGGCGGCCGCCCACCTTGAGGTTGTTAGGAAGGCGTTGTCCGATGCAACGCTGTGTGCACCCATGGACGGCTACATCGCGAAAAGGTCCATAGAGCCCGGCGATACCGCCTCCCCCGGACGCCCGGTCTTCGAGATCGTCCAGATGGACCCGGTGGAGGTGAATGTCGGCGTGCCGGAGACGGACGTGCACCTTGTCAGGATCGGCCAGAGAGCGGACATCACCGTCCCCGCCCTCCCGAGGAAGACGTTCCAGGGTACGGTGCGTGTCATCAATGTCTCCGCGGACCCCAACACGCGGACCTACATGACCAGGATCAGTGTTGCGAATCGAGAGCACGAGTTGCGCGTCGGTATGGTCGCGGAAGCAACCATACGCGGGGATCGGACAATTGCCATGGCGACACTCCCCGGAGATGCGGTGGTGCGTGACCCACAGGGAGCAACGCAGGTGTACGTCTACTACCCGGAACAGAAACGCGTCTACACCAAACGCGTGGAAACCGGAGCGGCTGTCAATAAGAACGTCGAGATAAAGAGCGGTCTTTCCGGTAACGAACTGATCGTTCTGGCCGGCCAGACGAAACTCAGAAACGGTCTGGCCGTATCGGCAACAGAACAGCCGGTTCGGAAATAAACCGCATCAGCGAGAGGATAAATTGTATGAAACCGATAAAGTTTTCGCTTCGCTATCCCGCCGTTACCCTCATATTGGCGGCAATGGTCGTCATGATCGGCATTCATGCCTTTCTGAAAATGCAACGGACGGAAGATCCGACGGTCACCATCAGAACCGGGCTGGTGGCCGCGATGTACCCCGGAGCGACCTCCGAGCAGGTGGAAAAACAGGTAACGAAGACCCTTGAGAAGCACATCTTCAAGTTTCCCGAAGTGCGCAAGGAAAAGACCTATTCCACAAGCCGTCCCGGCGTGGTCATCATTAACGTGGAACTGGAGGACAACGTCAAGAATTCCGACGTCTTCTGGGCGAAGCTGCGCCACGAGTTGAATCTGGTGAAGAGCACCGAACTCCCCGCCGGCGTCATGGGGCCGGTGGTGGACTCCGATTTCGGTGATACCGTAGCCATGCTGGTTGCCGTTCACGGTAAGCGGTACGGATATCGTGAGCTGCGGGACTTTGCGGACAAGATTCACGACGAAATGCGCACCGTCCGCGAGGTGGGGAAACTCGACACCTACGGAAATCAATCAGAAGAAATCCTGATCACCGGCAGCCTTGAACGGATGGCGCAGTATTTTGCCGACCCGCGCCAGATAGCGAATGCCCTGAGACAGCGAAACGCCATCCAGAGCGGCGGGAATTTTGAGGCAGACCGGTCGAAGATCCCCATGAGGACCACGGGAATCTTCAATACCGAAAACGAGATACGGAACGTGCTCGTGGACGTCTCCAAGGATGGGCACCCTCTCTATATCAAGGATTTTGCCAAGGTGGAGCGCAGGTATCAGGACCCGACCTTCATGGTGCGCTACGACGGAGACCCGTGCCTGCTCCTCTCCGTCGAGATGCAGAAGGGAAAGAATATTGTCGAACTGGGCGAGCAGTTGGACAAGGTCTTCCAGCGCCTCAAGGTGCTCCTCCCCCCCGACGTCCAACTGGACCTGGTCGCCAACCAGCCGGGAGTGGTCAAGGAACGGGTTACGACGCTCTCCCACGAATTCCTGCTGGCTATCATTTCCGTGGTTATCGTCACCATCTTACTCCTGCCGCTGCGGGTCGCTCTCATTGCCGCCCTGGCCATACCGGTAACCCTGTGCGGTACCCTCGCCGTCATGAACGCGGTGGGGATTGCGCTACACCAGGTATCCATAGCAGCGCTCATCATGGTTCTCGGGATCGTTGTAGACGACGCCATCGTCATCGCCGACAACTACGTCGAACTCCTGGACCATAAGGTGCCGAAGGCCGAGGCTGCCTGGAGGTGTGCCAGCGATGTCTTCGTACCGGTCCTCACGGCGACCGTTACCATCATCGCCTCCTTCCTGCCGCTCCTGATCATCACCGGCTCGTCCGGCGAATTCATCATGGCGCTTCCCATCGCCGTGGCAATCGCGTTGGCGGTTTCATTTATCGTTGCGGTCATGCTGACCCCCCTGCTCTGCAGATTCTTCATCAAGAAGGGGCTGCACGACCACGACGCCGCAGAGACCCATGGCAAGGAGAAGAAGAGCCTGCTTGACCGGCTCCAGGACAAATACGGGATATTGATCAACATCTTCATGAACAGAAAGTGGCTCGCCTTCACCCTCGGTGGATGTGCGTTCGTCTTCGGAGTCATGCTCTTTGCACTCGTGCCGCAGCAGTTCTTCCCGTCGGCCGAGCGCGACCAGTTCGTGATCGATGTCTGGATGCCCCAAGGGACGAGGATTGAGGCTACCGACGCGGTCATGGGGCGGATCGAAAAAACCCTGGGGTCCAGCAAAGGTGTCGCCCACTACGCCACCTTCGTCGGGCAGAGCTCACCGAGATTCTATTACAACGTCAACCCCCAGCAGCCCGACGGCGCCTATGGACAGTTCATCGTCAATACCGCCTCGATAGAGGACACCACGCGGCTGGTGAAGGAACTGCGCCCGGCACTGGCAAAAGTGGCGCCGGAGGCGATGGTGATCGTGAAGGAGCTCCAGCAGGGAGCCCAGACGGAGGCGCCGATCGAGGTACGGATCTCCGGTGATGATGTCGGCGAACTGAAGCGACTGGGGGAACAGGTGCAGGGTATTCTGGAGGGCGTATCGAATGCACAGTACGTGTTCCGCGACTACTTCAACGATTCGTACATGGTGGACGTGAAGGTCAACGACGAGCTGGCAAACCGTCTCGGCATAACCGACGCGTCGGTATCGCAGACCATGGCCGGGGCATTCGACGGCGCTGCAGTGAGCACCTTCTGGGAAGGGGATCGACCGGTCAGCATCAAACTGCGTCTGGACCAGGCCTCCCGCACGAACTTTGCGGACATCGGCAATACCTATCTCAACTCGGACCTGACCCGTGCCAGGGTGCCGCTCCGCGCCGTTGCCCAACTCTCACCCGAGTGGCAGACCAGCAGGATCGTGCGCAGGAACGGGGTGCGCACCCTGACCATCCGTGCCTTCGCGAAGCCGGGGCACTACGCTTCCAAAATACTGGAGGAGGCAATGCCGAAGATCAAGGCTCTGCAACTCCCGGCGGGCTACCGGATCGATTACGGCGGCGAGAAATTTAACCAGGACGAGACCTTCCCGCAGATGGTCGGCGCTCTTGGGATCAGCCTGGTAGCGATCTTCCTGGTCCTCTTGGTGCAGTTCAGGAACATTTCCGACCCGCTGGTGGTGATGGCCTCCATCCCGCTCACCCTGTTCGGGGCGATCTTCGGGCTCGTCATCACCCACAACCCTTTCGGCTTCACCGCGTTCATGGGGCTCATCAGCCTCTGCGGCATCGTGGTGAGAAACGGCATCATCCTGGTGGATTACTGCAACGAACGGGTCGCCGAGGGGGAATCTCTGGAGCAGGCGGCGCGGGACGCGGGGGCCAGGCGGCTGCGCCCCATCTTCCTCACCACCATGGCCGCTGCCGTGGGGGTGACACCGATGATCATCTCCGGGTCGAGCCTCTGGAGCCCGCTGGCGAGCGTCATCGCCTTCGGCCTCATCTTCTCGATGTTCTTCACGCTCCTGGTCGTTCCCGTCATCTTCGTGGCCGTCAAATCGCGCACCATGAAGGAGCATTCCTCCAAGCCGGCTGCTGCAGTCACCATCGCGGTCGTGGCATTAGCACTTCTTGCGGCGGGAAAGGATGCCTCGGCAGAGCCGGTGAAGCATTCACTGACGCTGTCGCAGGCGGTCGAACTGGCTCTGCAGCAGAACTCGGTGCTCAAAATCGGTCGGTCAAAGGTGACGGAGAACGATCAGAAGATCGTGTCAACACGGTCCCAATATTTCCCGCAGCTTTCCAACAACACCAAGCTCATGGCCTTCTCTGACAAGCAAGAGATCACCATTGGTGCCGGCAGTTTGGGGAATGTCTCAGGGAGCCCATTCCCGAACCAAGATGTAAAGATAAGGCAGGGCGACTCCACTATCCTCTACAGCGAAACGACTCTCGCTCAACCGACAACGCAGCTTTTGAAGATAGGCGCTGCCAATGACATTGCCAGGGCAGATCGCGGCATTGCGGAAGCAGAGCTGACCAGATCGGCAAACGAGACGGTTCTTGCGGTGCATCAGCTCTATTACTCCTTGCTGGTTGCCTGCAAGGAAAGGGAGGCCGCCCAGGCCTCGCTGACTGCGGCGCAGGAGAACCTGCGCGAGGCCGGTGAGGCGGTAAAGGCGGGGAACTTGCTCGATGTTGCCCTGATCTCGGCCAAGGCCGACCTGCTCCAGGGCAGACAGGCGCTCATTGCAGCGGAGAACCGCATCTCGGACGTAACCTCGGAGCTCAACGATCTCTTGGGGCTGCCGAGCGACACTATCCTTGATCTGACCGAGGCGGGGTTGCCGGAGTTGACGGAATTGGCAAAGGACCAGTCCTATGAGGAGGCCAGAGCGAGAAACGGAGAACTTCGTGCGGCTCGTGAAACCGTGGAAAAGTCGCGCCACGCCGTGCGGGCGGCAAAATACGAGTACATCCCCGACGTGACGATCTTTGCCAAGCACGGCTATCAGGATGGGGCGCCGTTTCTGAAGGACAACATTGGCATCTTCGGGGCCGAGCTGACCTGGAACATCTTCGACTGGGGGAAACGGAAAGGTGAAATCGGCCAGAGGGTCGCCCAACAGTCACAGGCGGAAGAGAACCTGGCCCGGATGGACAAGCGGATCGGCATCGAAATCGACAAGGTGTACCGGAAGCTGGAACGCTCGAAACAGATGGTGGACGTCGCCCGCGAGGCGCTTTCCCTGTCGAAGGAGAATGCGCGGCTCAGCGAAAACGGCTTGAAGGCCGGGACCGTCACAGCGGCAAAACATGCCGAAGCGGTTGCAGCACTGAGAAAGGCGGAGATGGGAGAGTTGCAGGCTTCATTGCAATACCGGTTGGCCGGAGCCGAGCTTGAGCGGATCAGGGGAGTGCTCGCGGCAAACCGGTAGGGATAATCAGCGGAACTGCAAAACGACAGGCAGAAAAAGGAGTTCAGAATGAAAACGAAGGACATCCTTCTCGTTGATGATGACATCATGTATCTAAACCTTCTCTCTGGTGCGGATGTTTTAAGAGGGTACAACAAAAACCAGCTTGTTGTATCGAAGTGAGTGGAGGTGGAAACTTTGAAACCTGTATGGATAGCTTTTGTATGCGGTTTCTTTCTTGGAGGCATGGTGGGATTTCCTCTTTTGTTTTGCCTCATTTCAGTTAGTCACCAAGTAGTGGCACGGTTTGCGGTAGTGAGGCGGGAGAGGCTTGCCGCACTTGGCTGGAGACAGAAGTGGATGGCAAATCATCGAATGAGGGTGAATCGAAGCAAAGTGCCCACGGCTGATAATGGCGTGGTCAGATGAGAGAAAGGGATTACCTATGAAAATTGTAAGAGGCGTCCTCATTGTCTTCCTTCTGCTTATACCAGCTTTTGCTTGGGCCGAAGACGCTGTTTACCGTTATCCGATTGACGACTCCTACGCGGCGACGATTCTGGGCACTCCGCAGAAGCTCAGGCCGGATACTCCTGGTGAGGTTCCAATCAAGACCATGGTCCTGGAAACGGACCGGGAAAAACCGGAGATATTCTTTTACGATCTGGGGCTACGCTACACAGTGGCGTTCCAGGACCGGAAGGCTCCCCTGGTTTTCCTCATTGCGGGGACCGGCGGCAGCAGCAAGTCGGCGAAAATAGTCGCCCTCATAACAAACTTGTACCACGCGGGGTTCCACGTAATCGCGCTTCCCTCTCCGACCTTTTCCAACTTTATCATCAATGCCTCTACCACCCATGTCCCGGGAAATCTGTCCGATGACGCCGATGATCTCTATCGGGTGATGGAGCAGATCTGGGGCCAATCCAAGGGGAGTATCGAGGTCACCGATTTTTCCCTTGCCGGATACAGTCTCGGAGGAACCGAGGCCGCCTTCATCGCCAGGCTGGACGAGGAGCGTAAGGTCTTCGATTTCCGCAGGGTGCTGATGCTCAACCCGGCGGTGAGCCTCTACAATTCAGTGTCGAGGATAGAGGGGTTGCTGGACCGTATCCCCGGCGGCCCCAGGAGGATCGGAGCGTTCTACAACCGCGTCATGGCGAAAAGTACCGAATTTTATCGCAAGGGAGATTTCGTTGCCATCGACGACGACTTCCTTTTCGCGGCGTACCAGGCTCAGATTCTGAACCGGGACGAAGCCGGGGGGATGATTGCGGTTTCCTTCCGCATCAGCTCCGCAGGGATGATCTTCGCTTCTGACGTTATGACCCATGGCGGCTATGTGGTGCCGAAAAACAGGGAGTTGAAAAACAGTGATTCCCTTGACGACTATTTCTGGACCTGTCTGCATCTTTCCTTCCTGGACTACTTCAATGAGTATTTCGTTCCCTATTTTCAAAGCAGGCACCCCGGCCTCACCAAGGAGGAACTTCTCGAAGCGTTAAGCATCAGAAGCATCGAAAGCTACCTCGCTTCCTCCGCGAAGATAGGGGTGATCACCAACGAAGATGATTTCATCCTGGCTCCGGGCGAGCTCGACTACCTGCGCCGGGTTTTCGGCCCCCGTCTCAAGGTCTATCCCCGCGGTGGGCACCTCGGCAATCTCGACTTCCGCGATAACATGGCCTTTCTGATCGATCGGCTGCGCTCATCAACGTGGTAAGTAAAGTGGGGGACGGTATGTACAGCAACGCAATCAAGTTGATCTTCAAGACGGTTCTGGTCCTGCTTCTCTCCGGCTGTGCCGCGGGGAGAGCATACCTCCCCGACGACGTTCCGCCAATGCACACGGTGAGCGAATTCAGCGACGACGAGAACGTTTCGCGTACGCGCGATCCATGGGAAGGCTTAAACAGGAGCATGTACAAGTTCAACTACGAGGTCGACCGTTTCGTACTCCTACCGGTCGTTGCCGGATACGAAACGGTAGTTCCACGTACTGCCCGGACCGGCGTGAGCAACTTTTTCGCCAACATTCGCGAGGTCAGGACCTTTTACAACTGTATTCTGCAAGCAAAAGGAAAGAAGTCCCTGGTGACCCTCGGACGTTTTGTTACGAACTCGACCATTGGGATAGGCGGCCTCTTCGATCCGGCGACTGCCTTCGGGATGAGGCGGGAGCACGAGGACTTCGACCGAACCCTCGAAACCTGGGGGGTCGGTACCGGGCCGTATCTGGTTCTGCCGATTCTTGGGCCGAATACGGCCCGGAGTGCGGGTGGACTTGCCGTAGATGGTGGTGTCCGCTGGGCGATTGCGAACGCCATCGATCCGTTTGGTGGAACCGGGGCCAGCACCGAGATCGAGACGGGGGTCACAGCTCTGGAAACGGTAGATCTGCGCTACAGGGAAAGCTTCCGCTATTACGACAGCGACTATCCGTTCGAATACTACATGGTCCGATACCTCTTCAGCCAGGAGCGTGAGTTGAAAATTCTCAGGTAACGCTGAGAAGGGGATAGACGGCTGCCGCATCTTTTGTTCGTTATGCGTCTGTAGGTAAGGGTGGGACATGAAATCGCGGAAAAGGAGTGATCTACATGAAAGGTGAAAAAGGAGAGGAAAAGGGGCCACATCCAGCATACGCCGACCCGATATATCGCATTATCAGACTCGCTGCCTCAACTCGTAAGCCTCTTTCCGTATTCCCTGAAACCAAGTTGGAAGAAGCAATCACCCATATGCTCACAAACGACTTTTCTCAACTGCCTGTGATGACGAGTGAAAGAGACATCAAAGGAATTATTACGTGGGCATCTATCGGTAGTCGCCTGGCTATGGGTAAAAATTGTTCCGTAGCCCGTGAGTTTATGGAACAACACCATGAGATTCGTTCTGATGCATCACTTATTTCAGCAATCGGTATCATTGCGGAACATCAGTATGTGTTGGTTCGTGGCCATGATCAGAAGATTGCAGGCATCGTTACAGCAAGTGACCTGAGCCTGCAGTTTCAACAACTGTCAGAACCATTCTTGTTGCTTGGAGAAATAGAAAGCCACTTGCGACAAGTCATCAGCCAACGGTTTACTCCTACAGAATTAATGTCCGCAAAAAACCCGACAGACTCGAAACGCGAAGTAACCTCCGTTGCAGATCTTACTTACGGAGAGTACCAAAGGCTACTTGAAAACCCGGAACGATGGGACAAGTTGAATATTACTGTCGATCGCAAAACCTGTATGGAGAAGTTTGAGAATGTAAGGAGAATCAGAAATGACGTCATGCATTTTGACCCGGACGGAATACCCGAAAAGGACTTGCAGGCAATTCGTGAGTTTGCCCGCTTCCTTCAGAGGGTACAGATTATCGATGTAATAAACGTTTAGTCGGGCACGAGAAAAGGACGTAGAAGAAAGGAGTAATAGTGATGAAAGGTGGAAAGGAAGAGGAAAAGGAGAAGGAAAACATCGCAAAAGCTTGTGAAAAGCTGAAAACCAAGGAGTATGAGAAGGAACTGGCCAAACTGCACGTGGAGCTGGTAAAGCTCCAGGAATGGGTCAAATATAAGGGGCTGAAAGTCTGCATAATCTTCGAGGGGCGCGATGGCGCCGGCAAGGGGGGGACGATCAAGGCGATTACAGAGCGGGTGAGTCCGCGCGTCTTCCGCGTAGTAGCTCTCCCGGCCCCGACGGAGAGGGAGAAGACGCAGATGTACCCCCAGCGCTACATGCCGCATCTCCCGGCAGCCGGCGAGGTGGTCATCTTCGACCGGAGCTGGTACAACCGGGCTGGGGTCGAACGGGTCATGGGGTTCTGTACCAGGGAAGAGTGCAAAGAGTTCCTGGAGGTGGTGCCGCACTTCGAGAAGCTGGCGTGTGACTCGGGCATCATCCTGCTCAAATACTGGCTGGAGGTCAGTCCGGAGGAGCAGACCCGCCGGTTGGAGCGTCGGATTGATGACGGACGCAAAATATGGAAGCTCTCCCCCATGGACATCGAGTCGTACAGCCGCTGGGACGACTACACCAGGGCGCGCGACGAAATGATCGCGGCGTCCGACACGCCGTGGGCACCTTGGTTCGTGGCTAAATCCGATGACAAGAAGAAAGTGCGGCTGAATCTCATTACCCACCTGCTCGGCAGGATACCGTACAAGAAAGCGCCCCGCAAGAAGGTGGTGCTCCCGAAGCGGCAGAAGGAAGGGTCGTACAAGTCCCCCGATTACCCGTTCAAATATATCCCCGATGTCTATTGATCCGTGAACAGGCCGAAAAGGGTTACCGTGGAGAAGGAAGAGCTGCAGTACACAGGTCGCGGCACCACCCAAAAATCGTAAGTATGAGCGTCTCCATTCGCAGACGCTGTGCTTGTATCTTGGCTGATTGAGGAGAAAGAAACGGAAAACTTCTGCCTCCGGGGGGACAGTGCCGAGTTGAGGAAGTTTCAACTTGCAGTGGAAAGACTCAAAGTAATTCTTGCGAAGTTGAAGTAACTGTGGCAGTGGCCACAAGATGAAGTAGATAAGACCTCCCATAGTGCCAGAAAAGGAATTGATCTTGCTTGGATTACCACTTTATTAACAAAACCATTAAAGCCTGCTGGGGGATTGTATGTCGTCAGGAAGTACCGGATCAGAAAACGTAATTACAGAGCGGCCCTGCCCTGCCGTTCGAGACCGACTGCTGAATGTGGCACTACAGCTGTTTGCACAAAAAGGTTTCGAATCTACGAGCGTACGTGAGATTGCCTCTGCCGCTGAAGTGACTAAACCGACAATTTATTACTATTTCAAAAATAAAGAGGGGCTCTATCTTGAACTGTTAGGCCACATATGTGGGACCATTGAAAAGACAGTTATGCTCTCATTGGTTCCGCATGGAACTGCACGCAGTAGAATCGTGTTGTTCGTTCAAGGAATCATTGATTCTATTGAAAATAATGAAAACCGTACACTTCTCTATGTACTCTTTCTAGATTCGCGTAGAGACATACTATCTCGATTTCATGAACGAATAAGAAATTTTATTGTAGCTATTATTAATGAAATTATAATGGATGGGATTAAAAGAAACGAATTCAAAGCAGAAAACATTCAATATGTTTCGCGTTCCTTACTGGCGAGCATCTTACTTTTCGGCTATGACCAACTTTTCATTCAATCAGCAAAATATGATAAGACTGAAGCGGAAAGTATGCTTGATAAACTTCTTGATCAAATAGCATCATAGACACGTACTGGTTGATACGTTCTGTTATAGAAATTTCCTCATTCTACTGTGCGCAATATTTATTAAGTCTGGAATCGCTAAAGCTGGTGCTGATGTTAAGAGGTACGACAAATACCAGCTTGTTGTAACGAAGAACGTGGAGGTAGGACTTTGAATACTGTATGGATAGCTTTTTTATGCGGTTGTTTCCTGGGAGGTCTAGGAGGGGTTGCTCTGATGTGCCTCTTCTCTATAAGTAGCCAAACAGAGCCGTATGACAATGACTGAATTACAAAGCCATCTCTCCGAACAAGGGAGAAGGTAGGGAAATGAGTATGAACCAGCAGTTTTGCGTGAGCCAATATAAACGGACAACAAGGAGTAAAGCCATGGCACGAGCAACAAAACGTGGAAGCAACAGCCACGACACCATGCGGACCGGCCAGAGTTCTGACGAGATACAACAGGCCATTCTTAATCACCTCCACTACACTCAGGCAAAACCGCTACCATTTGCGACACGTAACGACTGGTATATGGCAGTGGCTCACGCTGTTCGCGATCAGATGGTCAAAAATTGGCTCACGTCTTTCTATGACCTGATCGCTTTGGCTAAAGAAAAGCTTAAAGTTGTCAGCTACCTGTCATCGGAATTCCTCATGGGTCCGCATTTGGGGAACAACCTGGTAAACTTGGGACTTGAAGCTCCAGTCCGCGCGGCGCTGGCAGCGTTGGGACAGAATCCGGAGGATATACTCAAGCAAGAGGTCGAGCCGGGACTAGGAAACGGCGGACTTGGTCGCCTTGCAGCCTGTTATCTGGAGTCTCTGGCAACACTTAGGGTCCCTGCCGTAGGCTACGGAATCCGCTACGAATTCGGCATCTTCGATCAAGAGATCCGAAATGGATGGCAAGTCGAAAAAGCCGACAATTGGCTCAAGTTCGGCAATCCATGGGAAGTACGCCGGCCGGATCTCGCCTTCGAAGTCAAATTTGGCGGTCATACGGAGTTCGTCCGCGATTCTGCCGGACGGCTGGCGGTTCGCTGGATTCCCGACAAGGTCATCATGGGAGTGGCCTACGATACTCCAGTTGCCGGCTATCGCTCCGGAGGAGTCTCGGTGCTCCGACTCTGGAAATCAGAGGCCGTAGCGGCGTTTGATTTTCAGGTTTTTAATGCAGGTGATTATAACAGGGCCGTCGACGAAAAGGTTCTTTCCGAGACGATCTCCAAGGTCCTTTACCCCAACGACCAACCGGAACTAGGCAAGCTTCTTCGCCTGTGCCAGCAATATTTCTTTGTTTCATGTTCGCTGCAGGACATGATCTTTTTCCACCTCTCGTATGGTAGAGACATCAAGGATCTCTCCGAAACCTTTGCCATCCAGATCAATGATACCCATCCTGCCATGGGGATCGCCGAGCTGATGCGGCTGCTGGTGGACGAGCATAAGCTGGAATGGGACGAAGCATGGGGGATAACCAATACGTGCTTTGCCTATACCAACCACACGCTCCTGTCGGAAGCGCTGGAAAAGTGGCCCCTGCCTTTGTTCTCCACAGTCCTTCCCCGCATTATCGAAATCATCTTTGAAATAAACCGGCGGTTTCTCGACGAGGTGCAGATCCGTTTCCCGGAAGACGAAGCACGAATTACCCGCCTGTCGTTGATCGACGAGACCGGTGACAAGTACGTCCGCATGGCCAATCTTGCCTGCGTGGGCAGTCATGCCGTCAACGGCGTTGCCGCCCTGCATACGGAGCTGCTGAAAAAGACCGTGCTGCATGACTTCCACGAACTCTCCCCGGAGAAATTTCACAACGTGACCAACGGCGTCACCCCCCGCCGGTGGGTCGCGCTCAGCAATCCGGGGCTGACGGTGTCGAAGTCCGATGAAGTCATTATCGAGTATGATGAAGGCTGCCAACCGGAGAAACTCCCTGACCGCCACGAAGACGGGGTGGAGGTGCCGATGGAGAGCATCAACCCCGACACCCTGCGCAACCTGATCGCCGAGTTCGTGACCAGGGAATGGGAGGAAGGGGGAGATTCCCACTTCACGCTCAACGACAAGATCAACCAGGTACTCCGGCTACTTCAGGAAAAGAAAGCCAGAGTGGTCTTCGACCTGACGACGAACACCTGCAATATCGTACCAAGTGAAGAGAAAAGAAACAGTTGAAGATACTGGCCCTACTGGTACTTATGACGTCAACCGCAGCGAACAGCACAGCAGAACAAGGGTCCCCAGAACGTCATTGACATTCGGTGCATTCGGGCTTGTATAGAGGAGGACCTTAACTACCCCCTGCAAGGAGATATGGAAGAACGTTTTGGAAATCCAAAGCATGACTTTAGAGGTTACACGAGAGGTTACACGGAAGAAGAAAGGGGCTAGGCAAATCGCCTAACCCCTTGATTTTTATGGAGCGGGAAACGGGATTCGAACCCGCGACCTTCAGCTTGGGAAGCTGACACTCTACCACTGAGTTATTCCCGCTCAATGGAGCTATACTTTTAGCTCATCGACTCTCCTTTTGTCAACAGATTTTTCCGGAGGAACTCCCGTGCCTCCACCCTGTTGTTGACCAGACCACGGCGTTCCGCCTCCCTCAGCCGTTCCATTGCCTCCCCCACTCCCCTTCCCTGAGCGATACCGAAAATGCCCATGATCTCCTCGCCCGAGAGGAGCGACTCATCCCCGACGGCACCGTATTCACGAAAATAATAGGTAACCAGCTCCTCACAGAGCTGCGGAGACGCAACTTCCCTGGACAGGGACAGAATAACAAGCCCGGGACCAGCCGGGTCATGGTCTTTGAAGAACCTGTACTTGGCCCGCTTAGTCGGTCTCTGCTCCAGTACCCCGAACTCGGGCTTCTTGTCACTGCTGAACTGTTCCAGCATCCGGCCGACCTTCCTGCCAAGCCGAATCCTTTCGGCCACGACAGCGGCTGTTCCAGGCCCTTCAGCTCCACCCAAAAAGGCGGCCAGCTTCACGAGCGACAGTACCGTAATGCCGGTTTCCACCTCGCAATCAAGGTATTCCGCCAGCAGTCGGTGTTCTTCCGGGAAATATCGCTGTAACATCCCGCTTATCTGCTCGATCCGGTCAGCGCATCCTATCTGCCGTTCGATATGCGGTCGAGACGTTTCCCTAAGCACATCCTGGGGAAATATCCTTGCCAGCAGTCCCGATTCATGGAGCCTCACCAGGGATGCGCCGATTCCCGGGGCGGCCAGTATCTGAAACAGCTCGCCCCTCACCCTTTCCGCCGCCACATGTTCCAGAAGATGGGCATTCTGTGCGATTTTCAGCCAGGTGCCGTCCTCCACGGCAAAACCCAACGCAGCGGCAAAACGAAGCGCCCGCAAAAGCCGGAGCGGATCGTCGGTGAACGAGCTTTCAGAGCACGCCCTGACAATTTTTTGCCGGAGATCGGCCCCCCCATCCAATGGGTCTATGAGGACATCTTCCCTTCCCACCTCAACGGCCATCGCATTGATGGTAAAATCACGCCGGCAAAGGTCCTCCTCAACGTTTGCGCCGCACAGAGGGGCGAAATCAAACGTAGCGGTTTCCCCTTTCCCTTTCTTTACCACCCTTGCCTGAAGCCTCTCCTCGTCAAGCCAGAAAAAAGTGCCCGCCACCCTTTCCGCAAACGTGCGGGGAAATTCCGCAAAAGCCCCCTCAAGGGCAAAGTCCAGGTCGTTGCCCCTTCTCCCCAAAAGGAGATCACGCAGGGCTCCGCCGACAAAATAAACCCGCACATCGAGTTCGGCAGCCACACTGATGATGGTGCGAAAGCTCTCATTCGCACATAGCTCTCTCAAATTTACATCCATGATACTTATAGATTACATTCACAATGGCGGGACGGCAACAAAAAAGCCCGCAAAACGCGGGCTTTTCATATAGCGACTCCATGGGGTTCAGGATTGCTCAGCGTTGTTTCAGCTTGTCGTACATTTTTGCGGCTACGTCCCTGCTGTTTACCTTATATTCGCCCGCTTCAATAGTTGCTTTCAGTTCCGCAACACGGTCCGCCCTGAATTCGGGGAGCTCTTGGGAAGCAGTCGCCTTATTCAGATGTTCGGCAGCCGGAGAAAGGGCAACATTGTCCCTGCCGGCCTGGGGTTTTCCCGCAGCGTCAACGGGTTTGCCGTCTTTCCCGCCAACCTGCTCAACCCGCTCATTCTTGAAAGGATTTATGATCGCCTGCTGATTGCTTTCCTCGATTTTCATTGTTGACTGACCTCCGAAGGAGTAATTATAAGAAATATCGGCAGGACTCCACATAACTTTAGAAAAAAATTCATCTACGGCAAATTATTTTTAAAAAGAGGCAATCGCAGCAGGTCACTGAATGCATCGATCCGGTAGTCCGCCGTGGCAATTTCAGCCGCCTCACCGTATCCATAGCTGCACCCTACCGTCATTATGCCTGCGCTCCTTCCGGCGGCGATATCATTTATACTGTCACCGACAATTGCCGCTTCCTTCGCAGTGGTCTTCAAATCCCGGAGCAATTTCAGTACCGGTTCCGGAGAAGGCTTGCGAAAAGGGAGTGAATCCGCGCCTATGATAGTTGCGAAATAATTGTCCACACCCAGCACGGAGAGGAGTTTCCGGCATAGGGCGACATTTTTGTTGGAAATTACCGCCATTTGCCTTCCCTGGGCTTTCAGTAATCCGAGCGTCTCTTCCACTGCCGGGTACAGGCCGGTCTTATCCGCAATATGGGCATCATTATAAGCCAGGAATAATTGCAGGCCCTGTTCGACTTCCTCCGCAGAAGCGCCCGATAACGCCCGCTCCACAAGCCTTCTTGCCCCCTGGCCCACCAGTTTCCTCACCTCGTGAGGCAAAAGTTGCGGCCTGGCAAACGCGGCGCGTATATGGTTGGTTGCATCGGTCAGGTCCCCGAGGGAATCGGCCAGCGTCCCGTCCAGGTCGAAGATGATGAGTTTGATGGCCATTGTTTTAGAAGACATACCTTCAGCGGTGATGAGTCGAGCAGGGTAGTCAGAAATTGTTAGTTATGACCAATCGGGCGAGGAGTTTCGGGTTCTGGCAAGGCGGGCAACGGTCCCGGCGGAGGCGTAGCAGCGCTACGCCGCACAACGTGGACCGGCAGCCCAACGCCGCCAGGTTCCGGAAATCCTCGTCCGTCTATTCCCATTCGATGGTTGCCGGTGGTTTGCTCGATATATCATAAACCACCCGGTTGACCCCTTTGACCTCGTTGATGATCCGGCTGCTGATGCGGGCCATGTCCTCGTAGGGGAGCGGATACCATCCGGCGGTCATGAAATCCTTTGTCTCCACCGCCCGCAGCGCCACGACGTACTCGTAGGTGCGGCCGTCTCCCATGACGCCGACGCTCTTCACCGGCAGAAATACGGCGAAGGCCTGGCTGATCTTGTCATAGTGGCCGGCAGCGTAGAGCTCTTCGATGTAGATGGCGTCGGCCCGGCGCAGGATGTCGGCATACTCCTTTTTCACCTCGCCAAGGATGCGCACTCCCAGCCCAGGCCCAGGAAAGGGGTGCCGCCAGACCATCTGGCGGGGGAGCCCCAGCTCCTCGCCGATGGCCCGCACCTCGTCCTTGAAGAGCTCGCGCAGCGGCTCCAGGAGCCTTAGCTTCATATAATCGGGGAGGCCGCCGACGTTGTGGTGGCTCTTGATGTTGTGGGCCTTGCCGGTCTTGCCCCCGGCCGACTCGATAACGTCGGGGTAGATCGTCCCCTGGGCAAGCCACCGCGCATCCTCGATCCGCGCCGACTCCTCCTCGAAGATGTCGATAAAGAGGCCCCCGATGATCTTCCGCTTCCTCTCCGGGTCTGCGATCCCGGCCAACGCAGTAAGGAAGCGCTCCTCGGCGTCCACCCGGATCACCTTGACGCCGAGGTTCTCCGCGAAGGTCGCCATTACCTGGTCCCCTTCCCCCAGCCGCAACAGGCCGTTGTCTACGAAGACGCAGGTGAGCTGGTCGCCGATGGCGCGGTGGATGAGGGCGGCCGCCACCGACGAATCGACGCCGCCGGAGAGCCCGAGGATGACCCGGTCGGACCCCGCCTGTCGGCGGATGCGGTCGACGGCGTCCTCGATGATGTGCCCCGGAGTCCACTGCCCGGTGCAGCCGCAGATCTTGCGGACGAAGGTGTCGATGAGGAGCTCGCCGCGGGGGGTGTGGTTGACCTCGGGGTGGAACTGGACGCCGTAGAGGCTGCGGGCGACGTCCTGGATGGCGCAGACCGGGGCGTTGGCGGTCTCAGCCACCACCTCGAAACCGGCCGGGACCCTTGCGACGTGGTCGCCGTGGCTCATCCAGACAGGACTCTTCCCCTCGGTGAAGAAGCCGTCGAAGAGAGGCCCCGGTTGTCCGACGGCGAGGAGGTCGGCGTGGCCGAACTCACGCTTCCCCGCCGGGACGACCTCACCTCCGAAATGGCGGCTCATGAGCTGCATGCCGTAGCAGACGCCGAGAACCGGCACCCCCAGCTCGAAGAGCTCCTCCGCCACCGCTGGCGCCCCCGGCTCATAGACCGACTTTGGCCCGCCGGAGAGGATGATTCCCCGCGGGGAGAAGGCGCGGATCGCCTCCAGCTCCATGTCGAACGGATGCAGCTCGCAATAGACGTGGGCCTCGCGCACCCGCCGCGCGATGAGCTGGGTATACTGCGAACCGAAGTCGAGGATCAGTATCTTCTCGCTGTGGATGTCGGTGGTCATGAAAAACCCTTGTGAAAAGTGAAATGTGAAACGTGAAAGGAGAAATTTCTTCACCCTTCACCCTTCACCGTTTTTTAGTTGCCCCCTACCCGGTAGTTAGGCGCTTCCTTGGTTATGGTCACATCATGGACGTGGGATTCTTTCAGACCGGCGCCGGTAATCCTGATAAAGCGCCCCTTCAGGTGGAGTTCTTTGATGTTGTGGCAGCCGGTATATCCCATACCGGCCCTGAGTCCCCCCATCAGTTGATGGATGTTGGCGGAAAGGGGGCCGCGCAGAGGAACCATTCCCTCAATGCCCTCCGGGACGAGTTTAATCTCGCTCTCTACATCACTCTGGAAGTAACGGTCCTTGCTCCCCTCCTTCATGGCGCTGATGGAGCCCATCCCCCGGTAACCCTTGTAGGCGCGCCCCTGATAGAGGATGGTGTCACCGGGAGACTCTTCGGTACCGGCAAACAGCGAACCGATCATGATCACGTCCGCTCCGGCAGCGATAGCCTTGGTAATATCCCCCGAATACTTGATCCCTCCGTCGGCTATCACCGGAATGCCGTATTCCCTGGCCACCCGGGAGCATTCCTGGATGGCGGTAATCTGCGGCACCCCGACTCCTGCCACGACCCTCGTGGTGCAGATGGAACCGGGGCCGATGCCGACCTTGATGGCATCGACACCGGCCTTTATGAGCGCCTCAGCAGCGTCGGCCGTAGCGATGTTTCCCGCGATGAGCTCCACTTCGGGAAAGTTTTTTCTGACCTGTGCGATGGCGTCGATAACCCCCTGGGAATGGCCATGGGCGGTGTCTATCACGACCACATCGACACCGGCCTTCACCAGCGCATCGACACGCGCCTCCATGTCCGCCGACGGTCCGACGGCCCCTCCCACCCGGAGCCGTCCCAGGCTGTCCTTGCAGGCATTCGGATACTTTCTTATCTTTTCGATGTCCTTGATGGTAATGAGCCCCTTCAGGTATTTCCCGTCATCGACAACCAGGAGCTTTTCCACGCGGGTGTGCTTCAGATGCTCCTTGGCCTCTTCAAGGGTGGTCCCGACCGGCACCGTAACCAGATTGCGCTTGGTCATCCGATCTGATATGGGGAGGTCCAGGTCGGTTTCAAAGCGAAGGTCGCGGTTGGTCAGGATCCCCACAAGTTTGCCGTTGTTTTTGGTGATCGGCACCCCCGAGATGCGATACTTAGCCATGATTTCCAACGCCTCACGGATCTTCTGGTGGGGACGCATGGTGATGGGATCGACGATCATGCCCGATTCGCTTTTCTTGACCTTGTCCACCTCCATGGCCTGTTCTTCAATGGAGAAGTTTTTATGGATAATGCCGATTCCCCCCTCCCTGGCCATGCTGATGGCGGTCCTGGCTTCGGTGACGGTATCCATGGCGGCGCTGACAAGGGGTATTTTCAGGGAAATATTACGGGTAATGCGGGTGGCAAGGTCTACTTCACGCGGCAAAATCTGGGAATGGGCCGGTAGAAGCAGCACGTCGTCGAAGGTTAACCCTTCGGGAAGGCTTTCGTCTAACATCTCGGACTCCTTGGCTTGTATTCAAAATATTAACCGGACAAGTTATTACATGCAGCCGCTTAAGTCAAGTTAAAACCGGGAATCGGGGACCAGGGACCGAGAACCGGTTGCTTAGTTCACCAAACTCATGCTGCCCCTCCGGCCCGGCCCCCTACTCAGGGATGAACACCTGCTTGTCCTTGATGCGGTAAAGAGTCGCCACGATCAGATTGACTGCATTGTCCAGGTCGGTCAGAGAAAGGACTTCGACCGGCGTATGCATGTAGCGGAGCGGTATTTTAACCAGAGCCGTCGCCACACCGCCACGGGATATCTGCATCACGTTTGCGTCCGTACCGGTGGCCTTGGGAATCGCGGTAAATTGCACCGCAATGTTCTCGCGCACGGCCGTATCCGTCAACAGATCGAACAACGCGGGATTTATATTGGCACCGCGGGGGAGAATCGGTCCCTTTCCCAGTCCCACTTCACCGTTATGCTTTTTTTCCACATCCGGCTGGTCGGTACAAAAATCGACCTCCACACAAATCCCCAGATCGGGATTGATGGAGTAGGCACTTGTAGTGCCGCCACGCAGCCCGACTTCCTCCTGTACGGACGATACGCCATAGAGGTCGATCGCCGGCTTCTTGCCGGAGGCGGCCACCTGACGGAGAACTTCTGCTACCACAAAGCTCCCGGCCTTATCGTCAAACCCCCGGGAAGTGACCCTGTCACCGTGGAGCTTCTCAAGCCCCACGGCGAATGTAACCGGATCCCCGACCCGGACCAGTTGCAGAGCCTCCTTCTTGTCGTCAGCTCCCACATCTATGTACTGGGCATCTAGCTTTATCACCGTCTCGCGGTCCTTTGCCTCCATGAGATGGATCGGCTTTTTGCCGATAACACCGGGGACGACGCCGTTTCTGCCGTGGACGTTCACCCGTTTGCCCGGCGTCAAATGCGGGTCCACCCCCCCTATGGCCCCAAAAAAGATAAAACCGTTTTCGTCGATGTATTTGACCTGAAAGCCGATCTCGTCGGAATGCCCCACAAGCATCACCCGTGGCAGATCCTTGCCCTTACCGGAGATTAAACCGCATACGTTCCCCATGACATCGGTGGTTACCTGGCAGAAAGGTTTCAGATAGTCGCGAAATATCCGCTGGGCCGGCTGTTCATAACCTGAAGGGCTGGGAGCAGCCAACAGGTTCTGCAGAAATTCAAAAGATTCCTTGCGCATCACAAATCTCCGAGTTTTGATTTTCGCCCTTCACTTTTCACCGTTCACCGTTTTACATGGGATATTTCCCCAGATCCGCAGGATCCAGATCTTCAAGAAAATCGACAAACCTTCGTGCGTCATGTTCCTGTGCAATCGTTTCATCCGTCAAGGCATCCATGGAAGCGCGGGCTACAACATCTTCGGCAACCATGACCGGCAGCTTGTATTTCAGCGCAGTAATCAATGCGTCACACGTCCGTACATCTACCTTAAACTCATCGCCGTTTATGATAAAACTCACCGAAGCCTTAAAAATACCGTTATTAAGACTTTCAATGGCAATTCTGGCGACCTTCATTCCCGTTTGTTCAAACAGGATGGTCAGCAAATCTCCCCGGCCGCTTTGGCATGATATATCACGGCTCATAAGCTCGGCGGCGATGGATACGGCTTCCATGGCGCTTATCCAGATAGGAACGGTGTTGCTGTCCTTGACGTCTTTAAGGATAACTACCGGTCTGTGCGCTACGGAATCAAGGGTAAAACCGAACACTGTCATCTCATGATACATGGTCACCTCTTTATAAAATCGGACACAAGGCTAAGGGTTAAGGGCTAAGGGTTAAAGATTTTACCTTTAGCCTTTCGCCTAGTGCCGTTAGCCCGATATTAATTCCCCCAAAAGCGAATTCTGGAAGGCTTTTATAACCGCGACATCTACAATTTTACCGATAAGGGAAGGGTCGGCGGCAAAATTGACAACCCGGTTGCCGGAACTCCGTCCGAAAAGCTGGCCGCCACGCTTGCTGGTCCCTTCCACAAGAACCTGCTGACGGGTCCCGACAAAACTCCTGTTTCCCTCCAGGGTCATTTTGCGCTGGAGGCTCTGTAATCTCTCGAGCCGCTCCTGCTTTTCCAGGCGGCTTGTTTCATCCGGATATTCTGCCGCCTTTGTCTCCGGCCGTACGGAATAAATGAAGGAAAAGAGATCGGCATATCCCACCTCCTCCATCAGTGACAGGGTCTCACGGAAATCAGCCTCGTCCTCCCCCGGAAATCCGACAATCATATCCCCCGTAATCTGGATATCAGGACGGACCGCCTTCAGAGCGGCGATCTTTTCCAGATATTGTTTGCGGGTGTACCCCCTGTTCATCCTGGACAAAACCTTATCACTTCCGGCCTGGGCGGGGAGGTGAATATGCCCGCAGAGTTTGGGGAGTTCTGCGAAGCAGGCGATCAGCGGAGGAGAGATGTCCTTGGGGTGGGATGTGGTGAAGCGGATACGCTCTATCCCTGAAACCCCGGCAACTTCCTGCAGGAGCCCGGCGAAGTCCGGCTCACCTCGACTCTTGAGGCCGTAGGAATTCACATTTTGCCCCAGCAGCGTGACTTCCTTCACCCCTTTATCGGCCATTTTCCTGATTTCGTCAAGAATTTCGGATGAACGCCGGCTGATCTCACGCCCCCTCACGTAGGGAACGATGCAGTATGAACAGAAATTGTCACACCCCTGCATGATCGTAACGAACCGGGAGATACCATCGGCGGTATCATCAGTGGGAAACAGGTCGAGCCGTTTCTCATTATCGATAAATGAGACTTCGGCAAGCCGCCGGCCTTTTTCTGCAGCCAGCACGATCTCCGGCAGCAGATGAAGATTATGGGTTCCGAACACGATATCCAGATAGGGGACTTTTTCCAGAAGCCGCTCCCCCTCCTGCTGGGCGACACATCCTCCGACGCCGAGAAGAAGGCGGGGGTTTTTGCCCTTGAACCCCTTAAATCTGCCGAGATAACTGTATACCTTTTGTTCCGCTTTTGCCCTGACACTGCAGGTGTTCAGAATGATGAGATCCGCAATGGAGGAATCCTTGGTGAGATTATATCCGGCTCCCTTCAGCAGCGCGGTGATCTTTTCCGAGTCACTGACGTTCATCTGGCAGCCGAACGTTTCCACATATAATAATTTTGCCTTCGTCACGTTACCTCTTTGTAAATAGTTTCCATCCGGAAACTCCGGATGAGAAACTATTGGTTTCCAATTTGGAAACGAGGATTTTTTCGTCCTGGCAAGGAAATCAAGGGGTTGCGCGGAGGCGTACATCGGTACGCCGCACAAGCAAGCCCGCAGATTGACACCGCCAGGGCGGAAAAAGACCGTTTCCGGATGGAAACTAAATATATCCGGCAGATATTACGCAATTCCTCAGCTTCCCGTCAACAAGATTTCCTTCGGTTATCACTTCGCTAAATGCCGGCCGATTTCCGTCAAACGACCGAAATAATTTTACAGATTCGTGGTCCCATAGAAATATCGTCGGGTAATCACTTGATATTTTTCACGCGACCGCAACAGGCTCGTTTATTGCATAATTCATATAATGATATCTAGGAATAAAAATATCTTGACTTTCAGTATCTATAAATTTATATATGTGCAACATTCTTTAATAAGAATATGTTTATATTCCCATCAAGGTGAGAAGCAGATGCTCGGGAAAGGGGGTGGAAAATACATGAGTGTCTCTCTATGAAGTGTTCAGCCGGCAGGTCATGGTTAAACAGCTTTGGACTTTGAAATTAATCGCAAAAGGAGAAGACATGAAGAAGAGTGCCCGAAAAATCCTGTCAGGCGTCCTGTTAATGGGCCTGTGCATGCCGATTTCCGCATTGGCAGCCGATCAGGATATCCAGCAGAAAGTCGATACGCTGCAGAAAGAAATCGATGCATTGAAACAGCAGGTGGGAAAGGTGGAAGAAAAATCGCTCGGCCGTTGGTTGACCATCGGAGGCGATTACCGGTTCAGGTACGATTATTTGAGGGGCAAGGTTCCCGGATACACTCAATTCGTACCCGATTTCACTAATCCTGCAAACTCGCAGTTTATTCCCGTGGACGGCCAGACAGTCAAAAACACCTCACTCTACACCAACCGGTTCGGCCTCGATCTGAAGGCTAAGGCCACCAAGGATGTCACCGTAACCACTCGTCTCCTCATGTACAAGATAAGCGGCGCACAGGATGATGCCGCCATCCAGGGCTCGGCATCGGGCAACCCTCAAATAGGCGCCGGCCCATTTTTTGCCGACCGGGCCGGGGTATTTGACGGCACCCTGGGGCATGTCCCCACCGACAATAAACTCCTCGTGGACCAAGTGTTCGCAACCTGGAGCAACATCGCCGAACAGCCGGTCTGGTTCTCCATCGGCAGGCGCCCCTCTACCGGCGGTGTACCGACCCACCTGCGTCAGAATACTCAGCCGCGCGGCAACTCCGGCGTACCAGCGTTACTGGTCGACTATGCCTTTGACGGGGCAACCCTCGGTTATGCCCCGGACATCGAGGCCCTTCCAGGCGCCTACACCAAGCTGTGCTACGGGATAGGTTTTGAAAACGGCATCACCGGAGACGCCGGTAACGGACTGCGGGACACCCACATGGTAGGGCTTAATCTTGTGCCCTATGACACCGACCAGCTCCGCGCGGAGTTCCAGTGGAACAGAGGAATAAATATTTTTGATTCCCCCCAAATCCTTACGGGCCAGGCTGCCGCCTTAGGTTTCAAGCCGAGAAATGAGGTGGGCGACATCGATTGGTACGGGCTTGATTTCATCGGCAAGCTGAAAAAGATCGGCATTGGTGACTTAAACTGGTTCGTGGACGGCGCCCTGAGCGTTACCCACCCCAACGGCGCCACCAACGCCCTTGGCGGCGGGTTGTTATTCAACGCCGGTCAGCCGGCGGACGACAAGACCGGTTGGGCAATTTTTGTCGGCGGCAGATACGACATCGAAGCCACCGGTACGAAGCTCGGCTTTGAGTACAACCACGGCTCCAAGGACTGGATAACCTTCGCCCCGGCCGCGGACGACATCTGGACCAGCAAGGTCGGCACCAGGGGGAGCGTCTACGAAGGCTATATCATCCAGGAGCTGAAGCTGAAGCCGATTTCCTCCTATCTCAGCAAGACCTTCTTCAAGGTCGGTTACCAATACTACGACTTTGACTACACCGGCAGCAATAACTGGGTCGGCGCTCCGGTGAAGATTGCGGAACTGAACAAGCCGGCAAATGCCCAGTTCTTCACCCCGCTGGAAAATGCCCAGGACCTCTATGTGACATTTGAAGTAAAATTTTAGTCTTGATATATATTGTTTTCGGAACGAGGGGCGAAAGCCCCTCGCTTCCGATGGGAAAACAGGCAGCGCGGGCATGCAACAATCCACCACACAGACATTAAATTAACACTACGTCAACAAACAAAAGGAGAAGCAAAATGAAAAGAGTTGTATCGGTAATGGCTTTGGTCGCACTTGTGGCACTGGGGGTATTCTCATTCTCCAAGGTTGCCAATGCTGAAGAAATCAAAATGGTCGGAGTCATAACAAAAATCGACATAGCCGGCAAGGATGCGCATTCCGCCAGTATAACCCTGAAGGACAACAAAACCGAGCAGCCGGTCGTTATAATCGTCAACGATGACCTGACCCTCGACAAATTGAAGGACCACAGGATCGTTGAAGGGGATGAAATCAGGCTTAAGTACGAAGTCATTGACGGCAAAAATGTGAGCAAATACTTTAGAAAGACTGCCGGCTGTTAGGTACCGGGCAGTATCGATTTCTCAATCCATTAATGGTTAACTTTTGTTGCAGCGAATTTGATGAAGCTGCATTTTTCTTACTCTTTTTAATTTGATTATTCATATATATAACTTTACTATCTAAATAGACGTTTGTATTAAACGTCTTACAGTGAGGAGCAGATGAACAAAAGAAGCCTGATAATTGCCCTGTCATTAGTCGCACTTGCGGCAACGGTCTCTGCCGGGGAGCACCCCGGCAGAGATTTTATTGAAAAGAACGGCTATAAAGGCCCTGCCACCTGCGAAGAATGCCATTCCGGCAAGGCCAGGGAGTTCTTATCCACGGTCCACTGGAAACACGCCTCAAAGGTGACAAATGTTGACGGATTGGACCCGGATAAGGAATACGGCATGAAAAACCGCATCTACACCATGTGCAACGGCAACGATATCGTCAATAACCTGAAGGAGATCCCCAAAAGCCCCGAGACCGGCAAAACCAAGTTTGTCGGCTGCAACACCTGTCACCCGGGCAATCACCTGAGCGATGTGGGGAGCACGGGACCCGAGGCGGAAAACGCCATCGACTGTCTCGTCTGCCACTCGGCCGATTACGATTTCAGACAGCGCAAACCTTTCAAGGACGAGAAGGGACAGGTGATCATGGGCCAGGACCGCAGCACAAAAGCTGCATTGGCCATCGGCAAGCCGACCGCGAAAAACTGCATGGTCTGCCATGAAACGGCGGGCGGGGGTGTCCTTATCAAGAGGGGGTTTGCCTTCTCAGGGGAAGCGGACGTCCACGCGGCAAAGGGTATGGTATGCGTCGATTGCCACAAGGCCAAAAATCATAAAATGCCGACCGGATTTGACCCGAACAACTGGGCCAATGACGGGCTAAGGCTGTCCTGTAGCGATTGCCACGGCGACAAACCGCACAAGGATGCCGACCTCAACCGGCACACGGCACGTATCGCCTGTCAGACCTGCCACATCCCGCGCACCGGCGGAGCCATCGCAAAAGACTTCACCAGATGGGAACAGGGTGCCGACAAGTTTTACGAGCCGACCACCCTGAAGAAAGAGGCCAATGAAACCGTGCCGTTTTACGCCTGGTACAACAAAACCGTTGCCAATACGCCGCACCTCATCGGTCCCAAGGGAGACAGGAAGGACAAAAACAGCAAGATCTATCCCTTCAAGATTTTCCAAGGGAAAGCATTTTTTGATAAAAAAACCGGAGAACTTCTCTCCATGGATTTTGCTCCGCCGATGGCCACCGGTGATACGCTGGCGGGGGTCGCCTCTGCCGCGAAAACCCTCGGCATCAAGGAGTACCAGCCGGTACCGGGTTGGCAGACCATATTTTTCGGCAGCAATCACCTCGTCACCAGGACCAAGGCCCTTAGTTGCGAAAAATGCCACGCTCCCAATGGGGTCCTGAACTTCAAGGCCCTTGGCTATGCCGATAAAGAGATCGAACGTCTGACCAATGCGGATGTCTATTTCGAAAAACTGGTCCAGAAACAGAAAGAGGAGTGGTAAGGTGGAGATTGGAGGCATGTCATTACATATAATAGTTGCCATATCTTGAATTATGGATTATATATTGCTTCTAATTTAAACGGGGTTTTCGCGGTCAATCATAGACGATCTAAACGCGGCATGGAGGTTTCGAATGACTAAATGTACACGAAGGTCCTTCCTGAAAATATCCGGTGTGGCGACAGCCGGCGTATCCGTAGCCGCAACCATGCCGGAACAGTTTCTGTCATGGGCAGAATCCCAGGAGGAACTGAAACAGGTCCCCACCTTCTGCGAACTCTGCTTCTGGAACTGCGGCCTGATCGCCAAGGTCGCCAACGGCAAGGTCATCAAGGTGGACGGCAACCCGCTCAGCGAACGGGGGCGCGGCCGCCTGTGCGGCAGGGGGAATGCGGCGCTGGGCTCCCTCTACGACCCGGACCGCCTCAAGCACCCGATGATCAATAGCGGCAAACGCGGCGAACCGAAGTGGAAGAAGGCGAGCTGGGACGAAGCCCTCGGCCTGATCGCCCGGAAACTGGAGACAATCAAGGAGAAGCACGGGCCGGAAGCCGTGGCCCTCTTTTCCCACGGCACCGGCGGTGCCTTCTGGAAGCACCTCCTGAAGGCCTACGGCAGCAGCAACTACACGGCCCCCTCCTTCGCCCAGTGCCGGGGACCGCGGGACGTGGGATTCACCCTCACCTTCGGCGCAGAGGTCGGTTCGCCGGAATTCTACGACTTCAGCGAGAGCCGCTATATCGTCCTCCTCGGCTCACACCTGGGGGAAAACGCCCACAACAGCCAGGTCCAGGATATCATCAAGGGGCTCGACAAGGGGGCGAAGCTCTGCGTCGTCGACCCCCGCCTCTCCAATATCGCCGCAAAGGCCGACCACTGGCTCGCCATCCGGCCCGCCACCGACCTGGCCCTGCTGCTGGCCTGGATCAGGATCATCGTAACAGAGGAACTCTACGATGCCGACTATCTCAAGGCCTATGCCACCGGCCTGCCGGAGCTGAAGGCCGCGGTGCAGGAGTACACCCCCGAGTGGGCGGAAAAGGAGACGGAAATTCCGGCCGAGACCATCGTCCGTGTGGCCTTTGAACTCGCATCCCGCAAGCCGAACGTGATCATTTCCGGCGGCCGTTTCAGCGCCTGGTACGGCGATGACGCCCAGCGCAGCCGCGCCATTGCGCTCCTGAATGCGCTCCTCGGCGCCTGGGGACGTCCCGGCGGCATATATCTACCCGCCGGAGGGGGGGTCCCCGAGTATCCGGGGCTTCCGGAGTACCCGGAACACCGGGAAGACCTCCCGAAGCTCGACGCGGCCTATCCCTTCGCCGCGGCCCAGACCACGACCTCCATACGCAATGCGGCCATCAGCGGTCAGCCCCATGCCATGAAAGGGTGGCTGGTCTACGGCTGCAATCTGATCAAGACCATGCCGGACCGCACCGAGACGATCAAGGCGATCCGGAACCTCGACCTCCTGGTGGCAATCGACATCCTGCCTGCCGACATCATCCAGTGGGCCGACGTGGTTCTCCCGGAATGCACCTATCTGGAGCGTCACGACACCCTCTCCCTCGGCAAGTTCAAGCAGTTCGAGGTCTCTCTGCGGCAGCCTGCAGTGGAGCCGATGTGGGAGAGCAAGCCCTCCTGGTGGATCACCAGGGAACTGGCCAAAAAGATGGGGCTCGATGCCTACTTCCCCTGGAAGGACGGCGAGGAGTACCTGCGGACGCGTTGCGAGGCCGGCGGCATCGATTTCACCGAGCTGAAGCAGAAGGGGGTCATCTCCTCCGCCGCCAAGTCGGCCCCCTATATCACGCCGCTCAATCAGCCGGAGTTTGCCACCCCCTCGGGAAAGATCGAACTCTACTCGAATCAGTTGAGCGAAAAGGGGCTCGATCCCGTACCGAAATACACCCGTCATCCCCAGCCCACCGACGGTTTCCTGCGGGTTCTGTACGGGAGATCCCCGCTCCACACCTTCTCCCGCACCACCAACAACTTCATGGTGACCGACCTTATCCCGGAAAACTACCTCTGGGTCAACAGTAAGACCGCCTTGAAGCTCGGCCTCACCAACGGTCAGTACGTCCGGCTGGAGAACCGGACCGGTTTCAAGTCACCCGGCACGATCAAGGTGCGTTACACCCAAAGGCTCCGGGAGGATTGCGTTTACATGGTCCACGGTTTCGGAATCCACTCCAGGGAGATGACCCGGGCCAACAACCGCGGAATCGGCGACGAAGAGATGCTCGCCGGCTACACCGTCGACCCGCTCATGGGGGGGACCGGCATGCGGCATAATTTCGTGAAAATCGTGAAGGAGGGGTAATCAATGGAACTGTTCGGAGTCATTCTGCCGGAGAAGGACAGACTCTCGGCAACCGTAGGCGACATCCTCAGGGGGAAAGGCGGGATACCCCTCTATCTCTCCATGATAGGCCTTGTCGTAGGTTTTTACGCCATTGCGGCCATCTTCGTCAAGGGGCACGCCCATACCATCAACACCAACAACCTGGTCCCCTGGGGTCTGCAGATATCCACCTATGTCTATTTTGCGCTGCTCAGCACCGGCTGCACCTTCGTCAACTTCTTCGGCCACGTCTTCTTCGAGGAGAAATACAGGCCGTTCGCGTCGCGGATCATCTTTGTCGGCATCATAACCGCCGTGGCGGCCTTCTTCTCCCTGGCAACCGAGATGGGACGCATCGACCGGATGTACATGTTCCTGGTATCGCCCAACCCCACCTCTCCCATGTTCTGGATGGCGGTCTGGTATACCTGCTACCTGATCGTCATCACCATGGAGTACATCAACATCCAGAGGAAAAGGCATTCCCACCGGGTGATGTGGGGGGCCTTCTTCACCGCCGTCATAACCCACAGCACGCTGGGAAGCCTGCTGGGAACGGTCAGCTCCCGCGTTTACTACTACAGCGCCCTGATGCCGATCTACTTCCTCTTCATCGCCTTCCTGACCGGCTGCGCCCTGACCACCATCATTGCCGCCCATACCGTGAAAAGGATGAATCTGGACGCGACCTACCATCTCTCCCCGTTCGTGACCCTGCTAAAGGTCGGCCTGGGACTGGCGCTCCTGATCACGTTCTGGCGCACCACCATCGGACTCACCGGGCACCTGCCGGGGTCGGAGGTCTTCTCCCTCACCCTCATCAACAGCTTCGTCTTCGGCATCGTGGTGGTCATCATCGTCCCCTATCTGCTGCTCAAAATGGGCAAAGGGGCAAACTGGCTGATGTTCGTCGGCATCTTCATCATGGCGACCCAGCTCAAGGCCCGTAACGACCTGGTGGTCGGCGCCTTCAAGATCCCGGTCTTCCGGGTCTACGACATGCCCGAGGTGGTTCACTACACCCCCTCCATATACGAGAATCTCGTCGTCGTGGCCTCAACGTCGCTTGTGGCGATGCTCTACATCATCTTCAACCGTACCGGCGTGTTCGATCCCCGCCCGGACAAGGAGGTGAACTGACCATGGTACAGTTTGAGGAAAAGGACATTCTCGACATCATGCACGAGGACCTGCAGCGGGCTCTGAAAAAACCCCGCAACCAGCGGCGCTGGGCCATGGCCATCGACCTGAAGAAATGCATCGGCTGCCATGCCTGCACCACCGGCTGCATGTCGGAAAACCTCACCCCGCCGGAGATCCACTACCGCCCGGTGAAAGAAGAGGAGATCGGCGAGTTCCCCAACGTCTCGCTCCGGTTTCTGCCGCGCCCCTGCATGCAGTGCGCTTCACCGACCTGCACGCCGGTCTGCCCGGTAACCGCAACCTACGTCCGTGATGACGGCATCGTCTACATCGACTACAAGAAGTGCATCGGCTGCCGCTACTGCATTGTCGCCTGCTCCTACGGCGCCCGGTCCGCCGATGTCGGCCATTACTTCACCGGCGACATGAAACGGGAAACTTACGAGGTGGAAAACTCCGGCGAGTACGGCAAGACCTTCAAGCGGAAGTCCCACTGGCACTCCCCCATCGGCAATGCGCGTAAGTGTCATTTCTGCATCCATCGGGTGGAGAAGGGCGAACTGACCCGCTGCACAACCACCTGCCTGGGGCACGCCACCTATTTCGGCGACATCTCCGACCCGAAGAGCCTGATCGCCCGGGTAACCGCCAAGGCGAACACCTTCAGATACAAAGAGGAACTGGGTACCAAGCCGATGGTGATCTATATCACGTAGTTCAAGGCGCCTGTGAGAATGATTCAAGATGTGGACTTTTTTATTCGAATATGCTAATAAATCGGCATTCGTTCAGAATGCATATAACAAGGAGGAAACGATGAAAAGAGTTGCCGTACTGCTTGCCGCCGCACTGCTCAGCTTGAGCCTCTCGGGCTTCGCCTTCGCTGCCGAGGAAGCCAAACCCGCAGAGAAGAAGGAAGCCCCGGCCGCTGCCACTGAGGCCAAACCCGCGAAGAAAGAGAAAATGAAGAAGGCCAAGAAGGGGACAGAAGCCGCTAAAGAAGAGAAAAAAGAAGGGGCCGAGGCAAAGAAGGAAGAGACCAAGCCGGCCGCCAAACCTGCCAAAAAGAAGAAGAAGGAAGCTGCCGGCTGCTAAAGCATGGTAGCCGCCAAGTAATGAAAAAAGCCCGGGGAAACGCCCCCGGGCTTTTTTGCATTTATTTTCCTTGTTAGAGAAAATTGTTCAGGAGCGAGGTCGATGGAGCGTAATTGGCAGGTGAGTCTGAAACAGAGAGAAATCCCCATCCGTGGTAAAAATGGGGATCTTGTGGCGCGCCGCCGTAGCGCAGATGAGAAAGTCGGTATTTGATCCCTGGATTCCCTTACTGCGACAGAGGTTGAATAACTCAGCTGCATGCTCGTAGTCGCGGGTTGTAAGTTCAAGATCAAGAAATGGCCGCAGATGATTGCGCAGTTTATGGAACTGAGCTTGGCTCTTTACGCCCGAAAGGAGCTCCTGGCGTACCGGTCCGATCATCTGAACCCGGGTCTCCCTGATCAACTCGATAAGTTCAGATACCTCCGGGCCATCAGCAGGCAGATTTCTCCGCAGTGCCAAGGACCATACGGATGTGTCAACAAGGACCTTCATTGCTTTTGCCGCTGCTTCTTGTAGTCATAATTCTGATCATACTCTACCGAATGGAACAGTTTAATGATCTCGGCTTGTTTGCGGCGCTGGATATACTCCGCAAGTGCTTCGTTAACCACCGCCTTTTTTGTAGCATGTTTGCCGACGATGCGAGCTTCTTCGAGCAACTTATCGTCAATAGCCAGGTTTGTCGCCATGGGGCACCTCCGTTACACAAATATTTACACCTCACCTTGTGTAAAGTCAAGCATAAGCTTTGATAATTTCAGGAAAAGGGGCTAGGGGCACGTTGTTGATTATCCCCACGTAAAAACGATCTGGTAACAGGAGAATTCCAAGAGGAAGTAAAGTATACAAGCCGCCGCCGGCTGCTGACAAGGTTGGAAAATTGTCAAAAAAATCCCTTCAATTTTTCTTGAAGGGATTTTTTTTGATTGCGAGCGGGTATCAGTCGTAAACGACCATATCGCCCGACTTGATCGGATGGCAGCGATTGCAGGTTCCCGTGACTCCGAAGGCGCGTGTGCCGTTATGGCATATCCCGCAGTGTTTCCCTTGTGCGATCGACTTCATGGTGATCTTGACGGCCCCGAATTTCTTCTCTGGAAAGACGTCCTTATTGTGGCACTCAGCGCATTTGATGCCCCGTTCAAGGTGTTTTTTCCCATGGAAAATGGCCATGTCGTTCGCCGTTGCCCCCTGATAGATGAGATCCTGCATCGTCGCGCCGAATCCCCCCGCTGCCGTCATCGTGATACCCGTCACCACCACTCCCGCAATGAAGTACTGTTTCACCGGTGACCTCCTTTCCTGATGCAGGCTGAGCTACTTGCTGATTTCCGGCTTGCCCTCGTCGAAATCGACCTTGGCGTTCAGGAAGAAGATGTTGGTGAGCCCCTTTGCCTTGAGCGCGTGATAGGCCATCTCGGCACGGGTGCCGGTGTTGCAGTAGGCAATAACCTTCTTGTCTTTCGGGATTTCTCCAGCACGTTGGTCAATCTCTTCGGCGGGAATATTCACGGCCCCCTTGATCATGTCTTCCTTGACCTCATCCTTGGTGCGCACATCGATGATAACGGTATCAGCCGGGATTGCAGCGATCGTCTTTATGAATTGCTCCATTGGCAACTCCCCCGGCTTCGGCTTGGGGACGTAGCTGATGCTGGTTGCCAGCTTGCCGGTCTCCAGCGGGAGTTGCGCCAGTGTTGCCCCTGCAAAACCGTCAGTCAGCACCATGACGTTCACATAGCCGGCCTTGACGATGGCGGCGGCAACCTTGACCGCGTTCCCCTTGCCGTCCTCGTCATAGACGATGATCGGAGCCTTCATCTCTTTCTTGGGGAGCAACTTCAGGGACTTCTCGTCTACCGAAGAAAAGGCCGCCGCACCCTTGATGAACCCCTTCTCTGCCACGCCGGCCGCGCGGGCATCGAGCAGGACGTACGGCATATCCTTGTAGGCATCCTTGAGCGACTGGGCCGAAAGCACGCCGTGGTTCCCGGCGAGCCAGGCCGGCATCCCTTCGACGAAGACCTTGATGTTGGTGTAACCCAGCGCCTTTGCCTTCTTCTGGGAGCCGGGGCTCATGTTGCAGGTAACGCCGCTGCAATAGAAGATGATAAAGCCGTTCTTGTCGGCGGGAAGCCTGCTGACGTTTTTATCGAACTCGGGAAAGGGAAGGCTGATGGCGGTGGGGATAGCACCCTCCTTGAATTTAGGAGCGGGACGGGAGTCGACCAGGGTGTATTTCCCCTTTTCCGGCCCCAGGGCGACCAGCTTCTCCACCTCGGCAAGCGCGATCTTCTCTTCCGCAGCGAGCTTGACTGCGGGCTTGGCAACCACCGCCGAGGCGTACTTGACGCCATCCTTCTCGGTGAACTCGATGCGGACCTCATGTCCTTTCTTGATGCTCCGCAGCATCTTCTCCATGTCGCTTTTCTCGGTCGTGTTCAGCACCTGCAGCTTTGCCTTGTCAAACCTGATGACCTCCGACCGGTCATCGATCTTGAGCTGGATCGACGAGGATTTCATGGCAACGCTTTCCCAGTGCCCCTGCAATTTGCCTGCTTCTGTCTTATGGCAGTTCAGGCAAATCTTTGCACTGGCCGGTTTAGCCGGCGGTACTGCCTGCTCCGCTCCGGCCCGTCCGGAAAGAGCCGTGAGAGCAATGACCTGCAGGGCGAACATGCATGCAATCATCTTTTTCATCTTCATCTCTCCTCCTTTGTGTAGTTCCATGATTTAATATATCGATATCATCGGAATATAGCATGAAAATGAATTGCGTGCATCAGTAAAATTGTTTATATTTACCGACAATGCAAAGTCGGATATCAGCAAAGGTGAAGCTGCGAAGAAACCGAGAGGGGGCATTATTTCTCTTTTTAACTTTCCTGCTCCTGGTATCAACCGGTTGCAGAAACGTCAAAACGGACAGTGCAAACTGCATCTCCTGCCATCGGAAAATCGAGCCGGTCTCGATCTCACATCCTTCGTGTATCAGCTGCCACAGCGGGAATCCGGCTGGAAAGAGTTCGGATAAAGCCCACCGGGGAATGTTCGGCCCGCGCAATCCCGCGGACCCCGCTTTCTGGGATAAAAGCTGCGGTCCCTGCCATTACTACCAGCTCGGCCGGGTCAAATCCACCATCATGCAGACCAACGCCGGGATGATCAGGAATATCCAGCTCTCCTGGGAAGGAGAGGATGGAAGGAATTACAGCGCAACGGGGGGAAACGTTTTTGATTCCCGGGGGAATGCCTTAGAATACCGGCCGGTGGCGGAGCTCGACAACCTTTCCGGGGAACTCTATCGCAAGTTCTGCTCTCGCTGCCATGTGGGCATCGAAAACGGTGATGCGTCCAGCGCCGGACACGCATCGGGGTGCGCTGCCTGCCACTTCCCTTTCAACGATACCGCGACCTACAAGGGGAACGATGCGACCGTGCATGGTAAGTCCCCCTATTCCGCCAGCCACAAGATGACACCCCTCCCCGGCAATGACGTCTGTTTCAGGTGCCACAACCGGAGCGGGAGGATCGCCCTCTCCTATCAGGGGCTTTACGACGGCAATAATTCACTGGTGCCGACCAGAAACGGTCTCCCCGGTCCCGTCATGGCAAGCGGCAACCGCAATCTGACCCATATAGCCCCGGACGTCCATTTTGCCGCCGGGATGGAGTGCATTGACTGCCATACCTCACGGGATGTCATGGGTGACGGCTATGCCTACCGGAACATGTATCTCCAGACCGAGATACGCTGCGAGGACTGTCACGGCACCCCGACAGCCCCTCCCCGTCACCGCCCGATCAGCCGGGAAAACGAAGAGGCGGTTCGCGAATCAAAGAGCTACAAGCAGATGATGCGGCCGGGAATGGAGATGGTCCTGACCGCCAAGGGGCGCCCCTATTCAAACGTTTTCCATCAAGCCGGACGCATATACGTGCTGGGCAAGAGAAGCGGCAAGATCTTCACCAGCAAGGTCATCTCCGGCACCCCGGAACATCTGGTAGCCGGGCACCGCCGGCTTGAATGCTATTCCTGCCACTCCCGCACCGTTGTCCAGTGTTACGGCTGCCATACGACCTATGACCGGACCGCGCAGGGGATGGACTTCATCAGGAAAAAGGAGACCCCCGGCGATTTCAGCGAGACCGAAGACTACCGGACCCTCTACCCTTTTCCACTGGCGGTGAACCAGCGCGGCCGGATTTCTCCGGTGACCCCCGGCTGCCAGACCTTCATCACGGTGATAGAAGCGGACGGAAGCCGGAGCAGGGAAGAGTACGTGGCCCGCTTCAAGGGGAAGCGGCAGCTCCGCTTCGCCCCCTTCTATTCCCATAATACCGGCAAGAAGGCGGTGACATGCGGGGAATGCCACGGTGATCCCGCCTTCCTCGGCTTCGGTCAGCACGTGGTGGCAGGAAACAGCATAAGCGGCACCCTGCTCTGTGAAAAATCCGACAGTAAACCGCTGGACGGCTTTCTGACCATGCAAAAGGGGAAGGTCACCGCCTATTCCGCCATCACCAGGGAGAACTCCCGCCCCTTGAACGGCAGGGAAGTGCGCCGGGTGCTGGCGGTCAACCTCTGCCTCGTCTGCCACGACAAGGCGAAAGACCCGATTTATCGAAAGGAACTGGATTACCGTGCGCTTGATGATACTCTTCACCGCCGCCTGTTTGATGGCCGTTAGCGCCGTCACCGCTTACGGCGGTGAAAGCTGCACGGTCTGCCACAGGGTTTCCGTCCTGGGCGTTCATGGGAAGCTCCCCTGCCTCGCCTGTCATCTGGATGAAACCAAAACCCTCGCCAGACCCGGCGCGGCAACGGGCGGAGCACGGGGATGCACCGGCTGCCATCGGGGGTACGCAGCCCTGTTTTCCCACGCCATGGCGACCCGGGCGCGGGAACGGCAGTTCGTCGCCCGCACTTTCGGCACCGCGGATTCGCACTTCTTCGAGAAAAACTGCAATTCCTGCCATCTTCAGGATTGTCTCGACTGTCATGGGGAAAGCGGTCACCGGATCGGCACGGCAACCGACGACTCATGCCTTGACTGTCACAAGGGATATTACGTGGGGAGCGACTACCGGGGAATGGCTCCCCGCGAAGACAACATGCGCTATCAGAGGGGAGCCGCGGCCAACGGCGAGACATTCCTCAAAATGCTCCCCGACGTCCACTTTGAAGCCGGCCTGCAATGTCGCGACTGCCACTCCATGCAAAGCCTCATCGCCGGGCGGAAGGCGGCAAAAAACTGCCGTGACTGCCACCTGGTCGATGGAGATGTCATCGAGCACCGGATCGCCGCGCACATGAATAAGCTTGAATGCTATGCCTGCCATTCCGCATGGGGCGCCCAGGAATACGGCACCTTCTATCTCCGTTTCACCGACAGTCCGTCCCGTGACGATTATGATCTGCGGGGGGACAATCGAGAGTATGTGAAGAGCGCCTACCTGAAGCGGCAGGATGCACCGCCTCTCGGCATCAACAGCTCCGGCAGAGTGAGCCCGATCCGTCCCGAATTCATCGCCTTTTTCACCGCCATCGACCATGATCGGCCGGTGGGAACGGAGAACCGCCTCCTGGCAGCGGAATGGCGGGCGTTCTTCCCCCATACGGTTCGCCGCGGTACGGTCATGTGTGAGGGGTGCCACGACAATCCCCGGCGCTTCATATTGGAGCGGCCGGAAGAACGGCTCTACGAGCTCCGTAAAGATGGCTTGACCCTTTCCTCCTTTTGGGACAGAAACGGCCAACGCGTGGTGAACGGCGGGTTCTTGCCGCTCGAACGCTACAAGACAATGACGAAGAAGAGTCCAGCCTATTACAAGGCATATGTGGAAAAATGGAAAGCATTGGTAAATCGCGCAGACATTTCCTCACCACGCTAGTTTCAGGGATTGCCGGACTATTGCTGCTGAGGCGGTACCTATCTCCGCAGCCCGGAAAGCGGGCTGTGAAACTGACCCTGGCAAAAGCGGATATCCCGGCCGAGGGGGCACTGGTCTACCGCCAGGCAAGGATTGCGGTCATCAGGGAGAAGGGTGAACTGTACGCCCTCGATCTGGTCTGCACCCATCTCGGTTGCACCGTATCGGTAACTCCGGCGGGACTCGTGTGTCCCTGCCACGGCAGCCGTTTCGACCGACAAGGGATGGTCAACAAGGGGCCGGCAGACCGGCCGTTGAAACGGTACGGCGTAGAGGTCAGCGACGACGGCATCATCGTGCTGCTGGCGTGATGGGTAGGGAAGCATATCCCCCTTTGCCAAAGGTGGACTTGAAACCGGAGAGTTGCATGTTCAAGGAATTTCTCAAGCATCTGTTTCCCCGGGTCGTGCTGGAAAAGAACCTGCGGCTCTCCTACACATTCTGCCTGGGAGGCTTGGCCTTCACGGCCCTGCTGATCATGGCCGGCAGCGGCCTGCTGCTTCTCTTCTACTACCAGCCGACCCCTGACCACGCTTTCCCTTCGATCCTCTTTCTGGAATCGTCGATCTGGGGAGGACGCTACATCCGCAGTCTGCATCGACTCTCCTCCCATCTGTTCCTGGTCCTCATCTTTCTTCACACCCTGCGGGTTATTCTTACCGGCGCCTACCGTAAACCTCGCGAACTCAATTGGATAATCGGCTTTCTCCTGCTCTGCAGTGCCATTTTCGGCGCCTACACCGGCTATCTTCTCCCCATGGACCAGCTCGCCCTGTGGGCAACCCAGACCGGAATGGAACTGGTCAGAGCTGCGCCGCTGGGGGAATACATTGAGGCCATCCTGGTCCCTGACGGGGTCGGCGAAGCCCTATCCCTGCTCCGTTTTTACGTGCTGCATATCGCCGTTATCCCGCTCACGCTCCTGGTTCTGTCGCTTCTTCATTTTTACCGCATACGCAAAAACAAGGGGGTCCTGCCGTACCTGTGAAACACGGATACATCAAAAGCTCATTGCGCTTCTTCCGGCTGATCAGGCTTTCCATGCTGATATTCACCGTTTTTGTCCTGTGCCTGGCGGTTCTTGTTCCGGCTCCCCTGCAGGAGCAGGCCACCATCACCAGGGTACCCAACCCGGTGAAATCCGCCTGGTTCCTTCTCTGGATACAGGAACTGGTAAGCTATTCGAAATATTTGATCGATCTGGTCATCCTGCTGGCCGCATGCTTTCTCCTGCTCCCCTGGCTGCCATGGCTCAGACCGGCCAGAGCAGCCCGGTGGTTCTCCCGGGATCAGCTTTCGGTCAATATCGCGACCCTGCTGACATTTCTCGCAATCCTGGCGCTGACCGTTGTCGCCATGTTTTTCCGGGGGGGAAATTGGGCCTTTCTTTTCGCCTTCTGATTCTGTCCCTGCCATTCATCGTCCTCTTCTCCTCACCGGCAGGGGCCGCACAGCCGGGATGCCTCGGCTGCCACAAGCGCCATTATGTCGAGAGGGGGAGGTGCGTTACCTGCCACCGGGGCGACGACCGGACCGACCGAAAGAGGGTCGCCCACGACGGCCTGATTCCGGGGCGATTCGCCTGGTTCACGATCCAGGGATCTCCGCCGGTGGAAAGGGGGAAGAAACTCATGGATACCTTTGCCTGCCGCCGCTGCCACACAATCGGCGGGAAGGGAAACCGGCCGGCGGCGAACCTCGACAGCTCGGCACTGTTGCGACAACCCCGGGAAATCTTTCATGCCATCCAGTCACCGGTCCAATACATGCCCGATTTCCGGCCGGCTGACGGGGAGATAACCGACATGGTAAACGCAATTCTTGCCGGGGCAACAGCAAAGAAATCTAAGGAAACGCCGCTGGTGGTTCATTTCCAGAATACCGGGACGAGGGAAAATATTTTTGAAAAACATTGCGGCGCCTGTCATCGTATGTTGAGCACCCGTGACGGAGGGATCGGCAAGGGGGAGATCGGACCCAATCTGTCCGGCCTCTTCTCTCCTTTCTACCCGGCCACCTTCCGCGAACGGGAGCGGTGGTCGGCAGCAAACCTGAAAAAATGGGTGGCAAACCCGCGCCGGATCAAAAACGGGACCCTCATGCAGCCCATCCCATTGAATGAGCAGGAGTTTGCCGGCCTGACAGAAATTCTCCAGCACTAAACCCAAGAAAAAGCATCTTGAACACGGATCAAATCTGATTTATACGGATTTTCACGGATTTGAAACCACTGAGAACATTAACCCAAAAGGTCGTGGTAGTAACCCGGTTTAATCTCTTTGAATTATCAGTTTTAATCCGCTTTTTCCGTGTTAATCCGTGTCCAATTGCCGTTTTCAGGCCAAATGATCCTGCCACCTGAAGGAGCACCAATCTGAAATATCATAGCAGGTAAGGGTAATTTTCCCTTGACAGAATATCATCAACAGTGGTAAAAATATGTTTTTCGAAAGCCCGTTAACCATTTAACATAATCGGAGGTGCAGTTTGGCGAACCATAAATCGGCCCTGAAAAGGATCAAGCAAAACGAGAAGAAAAACGAGAGAAACAAGCATATCCGCTCGACCCTGCGGACCTACATAAAGCGCGTGCGCGAAACCGTTGCCGGCAAGGATGTAACCGCCGCAAAAGAAGCTCTGGCAGCAGCCATCCCGGTTATCGACTCGGCAGCATCAAAGGGTGTCATCCACAGCTCCAACGCCTCACGCAACATCTCCCGCTTGACCAGACTGGTAAACACTCTGGGGCAGTAGTATCTGCGCCCCCTCATAAGAACGAAAAAGGGGCTCCCCGCACGGAGCCCCTTTTTCACCTTTCACGCTTCACTTATTCCTGCAGATATCCATTACCAGACACTCCATGAGATGGACCGGCTTTCCTCCGCCGCTTTTCAGTGCCAGATCGGTTTCAAAAAACCTCTCGAACACCCCCTTAAACTCCGATAAACGGTAATTCCTCGCCTGTTCCATAACACCCTTGACAAAATAAGGATTAACTCCTGTCGCCTTGCCGATCTCCTGGACCGAGACCTTCCTGTCCAGAAGCTCCCTGACTTTCCAAAGCTGGCGGAAGTGACGGGTCATCATGGCAAGGATCATGAGGGGCGCTTCGCCGTCACGCATGATGGTATTTAAGTTACGCAAGGCCTTCCCCAGGTCCTTGTCCCCTAAGGAGTTAGCCAGTTCGAACACGCTGTCCACCCTGGTATCGGAAACCATCTCCCTGACATCTTCGACCCTGATGGTCCCCCGCTCCCCGACATACGTGGCAACCTTCTCCAGCTGCGATGCCAGTTCCTGCAGATTGTTCCCAACCAGGTAAACCAGGAACTCGGTTGCCGCAGCGTCCACTCTCTTGCCGTAAACCGCGGCTTCTTCCCTGATAAACACCCCCAACTGGTTCTCATAGGGGCGTTTAAACTCGACCAGTTCCCCTCTTTTCTTGAACTCGACGAAAAATTTCTTCCGCTGGTCTATCTTCACCCCTTGAAATATCAGACAGGTGGAAGGTGAGGGGTCCTGCACATACGCCGACAAGATATCCAGAGCCGCCGCAAGCAACCCATCGCTCTTTTTGACCAGCACCACGCGCCGATCTGCAAACATCGGCAGCGTCTGGGCCACCTCCACAATCTCTTCACCCTTGCATTCGTTGCCGTAAAAGGTATTGAGATTGAAATCGCGGAAATCCGGAGACACCACGCTTTCCAGCAGAAGCTTGGCCCCCCTCTCCACAAGGTAAGGCTCATCGCCATAGACATAATAAAGGGGACTTATGTCCCCTCTCTTCACGGCCTTTTCAAACTCGTCCGGTTTCATGAAAACGTATCCCGTTAAAAATCTTCGGTAATTTTTTGGTATACCTGCCGGGCCAGTTTGCGGCATATTTCCCGGATGGCGGCGTCCTCGCTGTTCTGCTGCAGGGCAATTATGTCCACATTATTCTGCTGTACAGAGACGATGGGGGTGGCCGGAAAATCCTGACTCAGGGAGTCGCTCCCCTTCCAGAGCACCTTGCGGGTCTTCTTTTCGCGGAGGGTCGCCTCCATGGTCATGGTGGCCCTGTACTCCTTTATCGTATCACGTGCCGTATAAGATACCGGGGTTTTAGAGTAGGAAACTATCGTGCCGGAGAGGACCAGGTCGGCTGCATCCTCCGCCATGACCCTTCCGCCGCTTCGCATGGCAAACTCATCCACCATGCTTCCGGTCAGAATGGCCTCCAGATTAGGCCGGTAACTCTTGTTGGCAAACACGGGAATGCTGATCGTCTTCCCGCCCGCCACAAGAGAACTCTCGGGTCTTGACAGGTGATAACCGCAGCCGTTCACACAGCAACAGGCAACCAGTACCAGAAAGGAAAAGAATCTGCGCAAAACCTGTACCTCTTTGTTGCTGCATTCCTCCGCCGCGGGCGGCGCAACGCAGTCCGTTGCAATCACCCCACCACAATGTTCACCAGTTTGCCGGGGACGTAAATCACCTTCCTGACACTCTTTCCTTCCATGAACGCCTTCACCTTTTCATCGGCAAGGGCCGCTCCCTTCACCTCGTCCTCGCCGGCAGCAGCCTGGACGGTGACCTTGCCGCGCAGCTTCCCGTTGACCTGAACGACAATCAACAACTCTTCATCAACGGCGGCGGACGGGTCAAAGGTGGGCCAGCCGGCCTTTTCCACCCCGCCGGCATGCCCCAGCCCTTCCCACAGCTCTTCGGCAAAATGCGGGGCAATCGGGGTAAGAAGGAGAACAACGCTTTCAATCGCTTCCTTCAAAACCGGGGCATGGCGCGGGTCGTTCTTCGGTTCAAAGGACTGGATGGCATTCACCAGTTCCATAACCGCGGCAATGGCCGTATTGAAATGAAACCGGTCTTCGATATCCTCGCTTACCTTCCTGATGGTCTTGTGGACGGCCCGGCGCAGGGCTTTCCCCTCTTCGCTCAAGGTATCGGCATCAAGGGAGGACGCCCCCTCGATCAGCGGCAGGGTTTCATAGGCAAGCTTCCAGACGCGGTTCAGAAAACGGAAGCTCCCGTCAACCCCCTGGTCGCTCCAGTCCAGGTCCTTCTCGGGCGGTGCGGCAAAGAGAGAAAAGAGCCTGGCGGTATCAGCCCCGTATTTCTCGATGAGCGCATTGGGGTCCACCACGTTCCCCTTGGACTTGCTCATCTTCGCCCCGTCCTTGATCACCATCCCCTGGGTGAGGAGATTGATGAACGGTTCGTCGATGTCGATGTAACCCAGATCGCGCAGCACCTTGGTGAAAAAACGGGCGTAAAGGAGATGCAGCACCGCATGTTCGATCCCTCCTATGTACTGATCCACCGACATCCAGTATTCGGCCCTGGCCTTGTCCAGAGGCCCTGAGAAAAAATCCGGACAGCAGTAGCGGAGAAAATACCACGACGATTCCACAAAGGTATCCATGGTATCGGTCTCACGGCGGGCCGCCTCGCCGCACTGCGGGCAGGTCGTATTGACAAACGCTTCCACCCTGGCGAGGGGGTTCCCCCCTTCGCCGGAAAACGTGGCGTCCATGGGGAGGACCACCGGCAGGTCCTTTTCGGGGACCGGCACCACCCCGCACAACTCGCAGTTTATGACCGGAATCGGATTGCCCCAATAGCGCTGCCGGGAAATGCCCCAGTCGCGCAGGCGAAAATTCACGGTTTTCCTGCCGATCCCCTCCTTTTCCAGGTAATCGGCGATCCTCTCCTTCGCCTCAGAGCTCGTGAGGCCGTCGAACTGACCGGAATTCACCATGATCCCTTCAGCGGTCACGGCACACTCCATGGTCTGCGGATCGAGTTTTTCCCCTTCCGGCTCAATCACCACCTGCAGGGGAAGTCCGTATTTCCCGGCGAATTCGAAGTCCCGCTGATCGTGGGTCGGCACCGCCATGACGGCGCCGGTTCCGTAGTCGGTCAGGACGAAGTTGGCCAGATAGACGGGCATTCTGCGGTTGGTCACCGGATTTATGCAGAAGCTTCCGGTAAAAACCCCCTCCTTTTCAAAATCCTCGGCGGTGCGCTTTGCTTTCTCGGTCTTCTGCACCTTGTCGATAAAGGCTTCCACTTCCGCCCGTTTTTCGGGAGTGGTCAGTTCCAGCGCCATGGGATGCTCCGGGGCAAGGGACATGAAGGTGGCGCCAAAGAGGGTATCCTGGCGGGTGGTGAAGACCCTGATCTTTGCCAGATGCCCTTCCAGCGGGAAGTCGATCTCGCAGCCGAAGCTTTTCCCGATCCAGTTGCGCTGCATGGTAAGGACCCGTTCCGGCCAGCCGGGAAGCTTGTAGGTATAGTCCAGCAGTTCTTCGGCGTAATCGGTTATCTTGAAGGACCACTGATCCAGCTCCTTCTGTTTAACCTCGCTGTCACAACGCCAGCAGCAGCCCTCCTCCACCTGTTCGTTGGCCAGCACCGTCTCACACGTGGGACACCAGTTGACGAACGAGGTCTTCTTGTAGGCAAGCCCCTTTTTGTACATCTGCAGGAAAATGAGCTGCTCCCACTTGTAGTATTCCACGTCGCAGGTGGCCAGTTCCCGGTCCCAGTCATAGGAAAGCCCCATCTTTTTCAGCTGGCCCCGCATGTATGCGATGTTTTCGTACGTCCATTCGGCCGGGTGGCTCTTGTGCTGGATTGCGGCATTCTCCGCCGGCATGCCGAAAGCGTCCCACCCCATGGGATGAAGGACGTTAAACCCCCTCATCCTTTTAAACCGGGCCACCACATCGCCTATGGAATAGTTGCGCACATGCCCCATATGAATACGGCCGGACGGATAGGGGAACATCTCCAGGAGGTAATACTTCTTCCTGTTCTTATCCTCAACGGCCTTAAAACTCTTGTTGGCCTCCCAGAATTTCTGCCACTTTTCCTCTACGCCTTTGGGGATATACTTTTCTTCCAATTTGATTCCTCCGGGTCATTTGACAGAATTACTATAATGTTGAGTTATTACCACAATTCATGCTGCCGCGCAATCGTGCAGACAACGCCACGGTCAATAGTGCGGGGGTTGCGATTACGGAGCGCCGTCGGATTGATCAACATGGCACCTGATACAGTTAGCCGATTCCCGAACGCTGAAAGCCATGGCCATGCCATGGCAGGCGCCGCACGATTTCCCCTCGTTCATCTCCTTCATGGTGAACGATTTCCTGCCGGCGCCTGCGGCATATAACTTGTAATGGCAGTCGCTGCAGTTATATCCCTTACCGATATGCACCTTGTGGCTGAACATGACGCTTTGGACCTTCATGTTGGCAGGAAACTCATATTTGATCGTACTCGTCTTGTGGCATTTTGCACAGCTGCCGGTGACCGAGAAGGCGGTTTTGCTCTCATGACAGGCACCGCACGATTTCCCCTTCTCCATTTCCGGCATGGAAACGCGCCTGTTCCCCGGCCCGGGAATGAAAAACTTGTCGTGGCACTCATTGCAACGGTACAGGCCGATATGAAACTTGTGGCTGAACATGGCGCCTGAATCTTTGAACTTTATCTCTTTCACCGGATGGCATTTTTCGCAGTTTTCCTTGACCGTAAATGCCGTTTTGCCGTCGTGGCAGGCGCCGCACGAACTCCCTTTCTCCATGTCGGCCATGGTATAACGCTTGGCGGAAGGGCCGCCGACAAAAAGGGCGTTATGGCAGTCGCCGCACTTGTACAAGCCGGTATGAATTTTATGGCTGAACCAGGTCACCCCGGCCCCCGGGGTATTCATGGAAATATCGATGGTCGATTTGTGGCATCTGTCGCAGCTCCCGGCCACGGAAAACGCGATATCCCCCAGGTGGCAGGCGCCGCAGGACACCCCCTTTTCCATTTCGGCCATGGACCTGCTTTTATTGCCCGGCCCGGCGACGAACAGCCCCTTGTGGCAATCGTAACATATGTACATCTCCAGATGTCTGTCATGGCTGAAAAATGCGTCATCCACATAGGTGAAATCCTTGACGGGATGACATTTGCCGCAGTTGGCCGTAGCGGTAAAGGCCGATTTCCCGTCGTGGCAGGCTCCGCACGACTTCCCCTTCTCCATATCCGCCATGGTAGAGCTCTTGCGCGCAACCCCCGTGGTAAAGACCTTGTTGTGGCAATCGTCGCACTTGTACATTCCCGTGTGCACAGAGTGACTGAAGGGGGCCTTGCCGGCATCCTTAACGTCGTAGACGATGTCTTTGGGGTCTTTATGGCATCTGTCGCAGCTTCCGGTCACGGAAAACGCGATATCGCCCAGATGGCAGGCGCCGCACGATCTGGCCTTTTCCATGTCAGGCATGGTGTAACGCTTGGCTCCGGCGCCGCCTACAAAGATGCCGCTGTGGCAGTCGGCGCATCGGTATATTCCCAGATGGAATTTGTGGGGGAAAAAGCCGTTGGTTGGCTTGAAGGTGACATCCTTGGTCGTCCGATGGCATTTTTCACAGTCACCTTTGACGGAAAAGGCGCTTTTGCCGTCATGGCAGCCGCCGCAGGAAAGCCCCTGCTCCATGTCCAGCATGGTGTAACGCTTGGCTTTCGGCCCGGCCACAAAGAGCTTGCTGTGGCAATCGCCGCACTTGTACATCTCCAGATGGAAAGTGTGGCCGAAAAACGCCTGACCGCCGAAGTCCAGGTCCTTGACCGCGTGGCACTTAGTGCAGTCCCCTTTGACGGAAAAGGCGGTTTTGCCGTCGTGGCAGCCGCCGCAGGAAAGCCCCTGCTCCATCTGGGCCATGGAAATGTGCGGGTTGTCGGGGCCGGCCCTGAACAGCTTGTTGTGACAATCCTCGCACCGGTAAAGCGCCACATGGAACTTGTGGCTGAAGATCAACGTGCCGAAATCGGGAATTTCGATGGGGACTTCCTTCGTCACATGGCATCTCGTGCACTCGGCAAGGGGGAAGGCCTTGACTTTATTATGGCAGGCGCCGCACGACATCCCCTTGTCCATATCCGCCATGGAGGTGGTCGGGTTCTTCTTGGCGACATTATAGAGGGAATTGTGACAGAGGGGACAGTTGTTGCTCAGTTTTTTCAGATGGATGTCGTGGTCAAAGAAGACCTTGCCGGCATTGTCGGTATTGTAGGTAACGACCTTGAATTCCTTGGCGTAGAGCAGGACCGGAATGGAAAGGAGGAGCATGAACAGGAAAAAACGTCGCACTGAATTCTCCTTGGGCAACAAACGGATTTGTATAAGGGAAATCGGATCATTTCACCGCCCATCAAAATAATACATTCCGTCCCAAACCTCAAGGATTTCGTGGAAAAATCACCCCGAAGATCGTTACCTGTTCTTCTCCGGTCGCCTCGAAGAATGAGGAAATGGTCGCCGGTGGGCTGTTGAAAAACATCCTGAACGGGCCGGGAGATCAGCTGACAACTTTTGGTCAGATGCATCTTTCTGGTTGAGCATCACTTTCCGAATCTACTTAATTTTTTTCGTTATTTTGATAATTGCTTTTTCCAGTGCACTGTTGAATTCTTCAGGCCGATCCAGCATTAAGAAATGGTCTGCATCTTTCAGAACAATGGCATCGAATGAAAACATATGCCTCCGATTGGCTTCATAGTTAACTGGCCACAGGTCGCCTTTCACGGTTATGACGGGCACGCGGATTTCGTCAAATATCTTGGCTGCCTCACCTGTAATATATTGTGACATCATCTCCTTCATGGCACTTAAGGCAACGGAAGGAGGCGCAGCTGACATATCAGAGAGAATCCACTCCCTGATCAACGGATCGGTGCGGGGTGAAATCATTTCTTTAACGAATTGTCTGCTCCCTGTTTGAAAGTCCTTTTCAAGTGGAGCGATCATTTGATTGAGTTCTTCACGAGTCATCGGATACTCGATGTTTTCAAGGGTATCTACGCCGATAAGTCCCAAAACCTTATTTGGCATGAGTCGGGCAGCTTCAGCGATGACCGGGCCGCCCATGGAATGACCTATGAGGATCACACTCCGGCTACCAGTTGCTTCGGTCACTGCTCGAACATCCTCTCCGAAGGACTTCATGCTGTATTGCGAACGTGCCGCACCTGAATGGCCGTGGCCGGCAAGGTCAAGGATGACAACACGGTTTTTCTTAGAAAAATATGGAACCTGGGCACGCCAGTAACGGGCATCGCAGCTCCAACCATGCACTGCGAAATCCGGCTTATACTGGACACTCCATCCGGTTTCAACTGGACACCGAATCCGGAATTAACTGGACAGGCAATCCGGTTCTGACTGGACAGCAAA
>WSYB01000059.1 GCA_009773645.1 Geobacteraceae bacterium | reverse complement strand
TAAGGGAGACTTTTCGGAGGGCTTGAGCCGGATGAGGGGAAACTTTCAAGTCCGGTTCTGAGGGGGGTCGGGAGCTGCAAGGCTCCCCTCCTACCCGGTGCTGAATAAATTTAGGATAAATGCAATTTTGAGATTGACAGAAGATGGAATCAGTAGTGATAGCGACAAGCAATAACTACAATCTCACTTTCTTCCACTTGGTATACAAGGCGATGTTCACGGTCGATCCTGCGGGACCAGCAACCGGCAAGCTGAAAACGGAGAGGTTCTGGTTTTCCTGTTCCTTCAAAAGGGGTTCGACGAATTTCTTCAAGAAGTGCCAAGATTCGTTCGGCCTGACGTTTATCAGTCTTAAGCCAATAGCGCAGGTCTTCGAGAGCAGTTGGTGTGAAAGTAACATTCATAGCCCGAGAGCATCCATGGGGGTTCGCTTGCCGGACCGTGCTTCTTCAAGAGATTGCATTAGTCGTGCTGCATTGGCAGGACTTGAAAGCAGATAATCGCTTTCCATAATGGATTCGTAGTCTTCCAGGCTTAACAGGACAACATTCTCTCCCTTACGACGCGTGATCAGGATCGGTTCATGGTTACTGCAAGCTTTGTCCATGACGTCCTTAAGAGCGTGACGTGCTTCGCTGTATGTGATTGCATGCATGATGACCTCCAATAATGACAAGATATTGTACAATAGCATGCAAATGCTAAATTGGCAAGAAGAACGGATTGCCGCGGGGAACTGCGGCGTTTTTTTTTGTCAATTTTGCAGAATTACATCGATCACGTTTAAGTTTATGGCATGGCCACCGAATGATATCTATATTAAAAAGATTTCAAATCTTACATCCCCTTTTCGCAATCCCCCAATGAATGATCGCATCGTTTGGGGACTGTAGCTGTACCGTAAGAGGTTCATGGAGGAAACCAGCAGTGCCCATAAACAATGCAGCGTGTAAATCAACGCAAAGGGGAGATGCAGGCATACCTCATCCTGCCACACCCGTGTCCATGGGGCACGATGTGGATGAGGGGCGACTGCGCCTTCTCGTCATTGATGACGAGGAAGACTTTAACAAGATGCGCGATCTCCTTGCGCACGCAGGGGGTGTGAAGATTGACCTCGAATGGGTGACGACGTACGAAGACGCCCTGGAGGCGATGAATCGGAAAAGTCACGACGTATATCTCCTTGGTTGCAGAGTCGGGGAGCGGCCCGGCCTGGAACTTCTGCGGGAAGCCGTTGCTGCCGGTTGCAAGACGCCGATAATTTATGTGGCGGCCCGGCGCGATCAAAATGAGGATGTGAAAACGATAAAAGCCGGAGCTGCCGATTATCTGGTCAGTGGGGAATTGAGCGCGCCGTTGCTCACCCGCTCCATTCGCTATGCTCTGGAGCGCAAACGTGCCGAAGAAGCGTTTGAAAAGGTTCTTGATGCGGCGACCGAGTCGGCGTGCGTAAGGTCTGAATTTCTTGCCAATATGAGCCATGAAATGAAAACGCCGTTGAACGCCATTATCGGCATGATCGAACTGACGCTTGACAGCGACCTGACCCACAGGCAACACGAAAACCTCATGCTGGCGAAATTTTCCGCGGATTCCCTGCTTCATATTATCAACGACATACTTGATTTTCCCCGCATGGAGTCCGACAGACGATGTCCTAAGGGGAAAGAATTTTCCTTCCGCAAAACCTTGAAGAACTCCCTTTGCCCCTTGCAGTTGAAAGCGGAGCAAAAAGGGCTCAGTCTTGTCAAACACGTCCCTGAAGACCTTCCCGATCTGCTTATAGGCGATGCGGAGCGCTTTGCGCAGATAGTTACAAAACTGGCGGAAAACGCGATCAAGTTCACGGAACGCGGCGAGGTGATGCTGGATGTCGAAATTGACAGCGTGGATGGGGCTGGGCTTGTACTCCATTGTATTGTAGGCGACACCGGCATAGGAATCCCGCCGGACTGCATAGAGAAGATTTTTCTGCCGTTTACCCAGGTGGACGGCTCACTCAGCAGAAAATATGGCGGGACCGGGCTGGGGTTGAGTCTTGTCAGGGACAAAGTTTCGGCGCTGGGGGGAAAGGTCTGGGTGGAAAGTGAGGTCGGTCGGGGGAGCCGATTCCATTTTACGGTAAAGTTTGGGGTGCCCAAAGGTAAGTCAACGATGACGGCTGCAGCGAGTGATGTTTTCTCCGCGGCTGCGGTTACGGTCTCTCCTCGGAGGAATCTGAGAATCCTCATGGCTGAAGACAGCCTGGTGAACCAGATGATGTTTTCCGAGATGCTGGAAAAAAATGGGCATACCGTTGCTGTTGCTTCCGATGGCAGACGGGCGCTGGATGCCTATCGGAAGGGGAATTTTGATCTTATCCTGATGGATATCCAGATGCCGGAAATGGACGGGTATGAAGCGACCGGGATGATTCGCACCCTGGAGGAGGGGAAAGGTGCTCATATACCGATCATAGCCCTGACCGGCAGCGATTTCCAGGGGGACGAGGAAAAATGTCTTCGTGCAGGGATGGATGGATATCTGGCGAAACCTTTGAGTGAAAGGGAGCTTATGACGACAATGGCAAGGTTTGTCACGGAAGCGGAAGTCGAGCGGATGTGCCGAGATGATACGACATCCCTGCCGGTCTCAGAGCTTCTGGACACTGAGCTTGCGCTGGATAACCTGGGAGGGGACAGAAAACTGTGGCGGGAAATCATGGTCCTGTTCCTGAAAGAGGCGCCTGCTCAGATTGTCCGGCTGCGCGAGGCGATTGCCGACCGGGAAGAAGAACGGATCGAGAGCAGCGCCCATAAACTGAAGGGGATGGCTGCCCATGTCGGTGCAGTCAAGATTGCCGATGAGGCTTTCCGCATCCAGCTTGCCGTCAGAAAGGGAGACCGGGAAAAGCCCGTGACCGCCTTGCAGAATATTGAGACGATGTTTGAACAGTTGAGGCAGGAATTGTCCGGATTTTACGGGGGGTCGCTGACCGCCCCTTGACCATATATGTTTTTCAATAAAAAGAACCGACGGAGGAACCAATGAGGACACTGATTGTGGAGGACGATTTTATTTCGCGCAGGATATTGAAGGATATTCTCAGTTCTCACGGTGACTGCGATATCGCCATTGACGGAAAAGAGGCGGTACAGGCTTTTCGCATGGCGCTGGATGAAAATAAGCCATATGAGCTGATTTGCATGGACATCATGATGCCCAACATGGATGGTCAGGAAGCATTGAAGAAAATCCGTGAAATCGAGAAGGAGCGGGGGATTACCGGTTCCCGGGAGGTTAAGGTGATTATGACCACCGCGCTGGACGATCCAAAGAACGTCGTAGAGGCATATTACAAGGGGGGCGCGACATCATATGTGGTAAAACCGATCAACAAGGGGAGGCTCTTGGGGGAAATACGGGGCTTCGGGCTTCTATGACATTTTCATGCAGCGTCACGATCACCTGAGAGTAATTTCCTAAAGGAATTTATACTCGGGTCGATAACAAGTTTGAAGGCCTAGGCTTGCACAAAAACCTTTTCACGGGAAAAAATAAGGAAGGCAGGCGGATGGCGAATACCGCAAAACATATTATTAATAATGAAATACGGGAAGATTCCAACGCGTACCGTACGTGTTCCCTGTGGGTGGAACGTCTGGCACGGCTGAGTGCGGAGTTGCGCACCATTGCCGGTTCCACGGAGACGGAATTTCTCGGCATCGGCGCAGGACTGCATGATTTTTACCAGCGCGCAGGAGAGATATCCCGTATGTCCAGCGACGTGGTCAGCCGATTTGCGGGTGACGAGGTCAATGGAGCGATCAACGGTCTCAAAGAGATTCTTGACCATATGTGCGACTATCTCAACCACGCGGAACACGAGACCGCACAAAGCACCGGGACGCTCGGCCGGATGAACGAGCTGTTGAGCAAGGTTACGGAGCCGCTTGCAGGATTCAGAAAGCTGAATAAAGTCTTGCGCATGCTCGGCACCTCCACCAAAATTGAAAGCGCCCGTCTGGGCCAGCGCGCTGCCGGATTCGACACCCTGGCGGAGGACGTGGCGCATCTGGCTGTGCAGGTCAACGAGAAATCCGGCACTATCCTCGAACAAAAAGAGGAATTGAGCGCCGTTATCCGGCAGACGCTGAGCCGAATACTGGCTATGGAAGATGAACAGCGAGACCACGTGCGGATGATTCTGGATAAAACGCGCCAAAGCCTTGCGACACTCTGCGATATCAACTCCCGGTGTTCCGCTGTGGCGGCGGATATTTCCGACGCTTCCGCCGAAGTGTCGCAAAATATCAGTGAAGTGGTCACTTCCATGCAGTTTCATGACATAGTTCGCCAACAGATAGAACATGTGCAGGAGACCCTGGATGAGCTGTGCGGCAAATTGAATGAAATGTCCGTGCACAAAGAGGAGCTCAAGTCGGATATCAGCGACCGGATCGGTGAGACTGGTTATGTGTGTGAATTACAGGCGGCACAGCTCCGCCATGCCTGTGATGAGCTGATGTCGGCCGTGGAGAGCATTATCGGTAATCTGCAGGGGATCGCGAGCAAAGAAGTACACATGTCGGACGAGACCCATGGAATGGCGGGGGTTGCCGATGAAGCCGGGAGCTCGTTTTTTACGGAAATGGAGAGCGATCTTTCCCTCGTTACATCGGTCTTGGGCGAAAGCCTGGAAACGAACCGCAAGATGTCGTCCGCGATGAACACGGTTGCCGGCACGGTGGGAGAGATCGTCAGATTTGTTGGTGATATTGAGAATATCGGGGAAGAGATCGAGCTGATTGCCCTGAACGCCCAAATCAAGGCGGCCCGTACCGGAACCGACGGGGCGGCGTTGGGGGTGCTTGCCGAGGCGATTCAGCGGCTGTCTCTGGATACCCTGCTCCACACCAGCGGTATTTCGGAAACACTTACTGGAATCACCGAAATTACCGAGAGTTTGTACGCAGGGGTAGAGAAGGAGGCCGCCGTTCTGGAGAGCGAAGTGCTGGGGATGGCCAATGAGCTGGGTGATCTGTTGCGGCCGTTGCGCAAGGTTAACGAAGCTCTGGGCGCTCTGCTTATCAGAATGGATGAATCTGTGCGGGATCTTTCCGCGGATATCGGCCGCACGACAAGCGGAATAACCGTTCATCGCAAGGTGGTGCAAGTGCTTGACTCTGTAGTCGATGCGTTGAATGAGATTGTCGCAGAAGCGCATGCACTTGTCCCCGTTGCGCCCGGTTCGGATGCAGCAGAGAAGTTGAAGGCAGTGGCTGCCCGTTACACCATGCACAGTGAACGGAATATCCATGCGTTGGTTACAGAAATAAAGTCCGGCAAGGCAGCGCCTGCTGCAACTCAGGGCAAGGTAAGCGGGCCGCTGATCCTCCCGGAGAAAGCGGCCGACGAGCTTGGGGATAATTTTGAGCTGTTTTAGTGACCGGGGAAGGCCGGGAAGCGGGAAGGCCGGGAAGCGGGAACAGTAAAGGCTCTTCCGGTTCCCGATTCCCGGTTCCCGGTTCCCGAATTAAGGAGGATTTATGGCCGACTTCACGATAAAACGATCGAAACCAAAGGGCGCATCCAAAACCAGGGTTCTCAGTGTCAGCGGGGAGATGACCATTCAGCATGCAAACGAGATCAAATCTGCCCTGCTGGCGGCATTTGCCGAGGCGGAGCATCTCAGTCTCGACCTGGGAAAGGTCACGGAGTTTGATCTGGCCGGCATGCAACTCATCTGTTCTGCGCATCGGGCTGCGTATACTACGAAGAAGGAATTCACCGTTACCGGGACCGGCAGCGAGGTTTTTAAAGCCGCTGCCTTGGCAGCAGGTCTGCCACGTCACATAGGCTGCGCTGAAGATGTGAATAAAACCTGTATATGGGTCGGGGGTGTGGAGTGATGGGAAAGGTGATAATGACGGCCGACGATTCGGCAAGCGTACGACAGATGGTGAGCTTTACCTTGAAGCAGAGCGGCTACGAGGTTGTTGAGGCGGTTGACGGCAAGGATGCACTGCAGAAACTTTCCGGACAAAAGGTCGATATGCTGATTACCGACCTGAACATGCCGAACCTGGACGGCATCGGCCTCATCAAGGGGGCGCGGGCTATTCCCACCTGTAAATTCATCCCTATCGTCATGCTGACCACCGAATCCCAGGACGGCAAGAAACAGGAAGGAAAGGCAGCCGGGGCCACCGGCTGGATCGTAAAACCATTCAAACCAGACCAGTTGCTGGCGGTCGTGAAAAAGGTGCTAGGATGAGCGATCAACACAGACAGGCATTCAAGGAAGAAGCATACGAACTTCTGGCCGAACTGGAAACCTCCCTTCTGGAACTGGAGGAGGCTCCCGACGACATGGAGGTGATCGGCCGCGTGTTCCGGGCGATGCATACCATCAAGGGTTCCGGGGCCATGTTCGGTTTCGACGACATCGCCGCCTTCACCCATGAGGTGGAGACCGTCTTCGATCAGGTGCGCAACGGCAAGATCGCCGTTACAAAAAATCTGATCAATCTGACGCTTGCGGCCAGGGACCGGATCAAGGCGATGCTTGATGCGTCAGATGGCGGCGGAGTGGCGGATGAGGCGTACGACGCGGAAATTATTGCCGGCCTCAAAAAGCTGTTGCCCGAGACTGACGGAGGGAAATCCGGCACTGCATCCGTGCCGGAATCTCCTCTTCCGGCAACCGATCTCTCTCAGGACGACGTCACCTACCGGATTCGCTTCACCCCGGTGTCGGACATTTTTTTGAACGGGACCAATCCCGTCAGCCTCCTCAATGAACTGCGCCAGCTCGGCAACTGCAGGATAGTGGCGCAAACCTGCGCTATTCCGAAGTTGGCGGATCTGGAGCCGGAGTCCTGTTATGTCTACTGGGACATTATTCTCACCACCAGCGTGGGGAAGAACGCCATAATGGACGTATTCATCTTCGTTGAAGATGATTGCGATCTGAAGATAGACGTCATTGACGACGGCGGGAGGCTGGACACCGAAGCAAACTACAAAAAGCTTGGTGAAATCCTTGTTGAGCGCGGCGATTTAACCTCCTCCTCAATGGGAGCAATCCTCTCTCAGCAGAAGCGTTTCGGGGAAATCGCGATAGAATCGGGCCTGGTGGAGCCGGACAAGGTCCAGTCGGCGCTGGTGGAACAGCAGCATGTCAAGGAGATACGCCAGGAGCGACAGACCCAGGATTCTGTCTCCAGCATCCGGGTTCCGTCCGATAAACTGGATATCCTGGTCAACCTGGTGGGTGAGCTGGTGACGGTCCAGGCGCGGCTCAGCGAGACCTCTGCCGGTCGCAAGGACCCCGAGTTGCTTTCCATTGCCGAAGAAGTTGAACGCCTGACTACGGAACTGCGCGATAATGCGCTGAATATCCGGATGCTGCCGATCGGGACAACCTTCAGCAAATTCAAGCGTCTGGTCCGCGATCTGTCCCTTGAACTGGGGAAAGAGATTGAGATGACAACCGATGGTGCGGAGACCGAACTGGACAAGACCGTCATTGAACGGCTCAACGATCCGCTGGTGCATCTGATCCGCAACAGCATCGACCACGGCATCGAATCCCCGGACGTGCGCGAGTCGACCGGAAAACCGCGTCAGGGAACCGTTCATCTGTCAGCGGTCCATTCCGGCGACAGCGTCTTGATTACCATAAACGACGATGGTGCCGGCCTTAATAAGGAAGCGATCCGCGCCAAGGCAGTGGAAAAAGGACTTGTCACGGCCACTGCCGAATTGTCCGAAAAGGAAATATTTTCCCTGATCTTTGCCCCCGGCTTTTCCACCGCCCAGAAAGTCACCAGTGTTTCCGGACGCGGTGTCGGCATGGATGTGGTTAAGCAGGCAATAGAGCTTTTGCGAGGTTCAATTAATATCAACAGCCAACCGGGGGTCGGGACTACCATAACCGTGAGAATCCCGCTCACTCTTGCGATCATCGAGAGCCTGCTGGTCAAGATCGGCAGTGACTGCTTTGTGATGCCCCTTTCGCTGGTGGAAGAGTGCGTTGAGCTGACCAATGCCGATGTCCAGAAGGCGCACGGCCGGCACATCGCCAATGTCCGGGGCCAGATCGTCCCCTATATCCCGTTAAGAGAGCGCTTCAGAATAAAGGAAAATGCCCCCTCCATCGAGCAGATAGTGATAACCCAGGTAAACAATCAACGGGTCGGCTTCGTCGTCGATCATGTGATTGGGGAACACCAGACGGTCATCAAGTCCCTGGGGAGAGCGTACCGCGATGTAAAAGGACTTTCCGGCGCGACAATACTCGGTGACGGTTCCGTGGCGCTGATCCTCGACATTCCCCAATTGTTGCACAGTGTGGAGATGGAGGAGCGCGCGGCCTAGAAGCTGCCGGGGTCCGGGGGCAAGAAAATCTTGCACCCGGACCCATTTTTATCTCTCCCCCATTCCCCTATTGATACTGCTCATTCCCCCCACCAGCAATCCCCTCCACCGTAAGATTAGTTTTATTCAATAAGCCTCGTTGCATCTTGATTATGCTGTGGTAGTATTGTGGTTACTTGAAACCCACTCCGTGATGTCCCTCAAAGAGGAGATGATATGGGCCTCAAAGAGGAGATGATATGGGCATAAAGGTTCTGATAGCAGACGATCATGCGATCGTGCGTGAGGGGATGAAATCCCTTCTTGGCAAGGATTCCCACATTGATGTTGTCGCTGAAGCGAACAACGGAAGGGAAGCGGTTCAACGCGCCAAGGAGCACCTCCCTGATCTGGTCTTGATGGATATGAACATGCCCGAGATGAACGGTTTTGAAGCAACCCGCCGGATAATTACCGAAACACCGGAAGCGCGGGTCCTAATCTACTCAGTGCACGCTGATATGCGCTTTGTGTTTGAAGCAATGCGCGCAGGTGCGAAAGGGTATCTCCTCGGAGGTTGTAACGCCGAAGAACTTATCCATGCAACCCGTACCTGTGCCGCTAACAGGCTTTACATCTCTGAGGAGATAAACGCCGTAATTGTCAAGGATTACATGCGGCAATCCAGTGAATCGCTCTACTCCCCTTGTTCCCTGCTCACAAGCCGCGAACGGGAAGTTCTCCAGCTCATAGCCGAAGGGATGAACACGAAGGAAATCGCCTTCAGTTTGGAAGTGAGCATAAAAACCATAGAAACATATCGCAAACAGATCATGAAAAAACTTAAACTCCGCAGCGTTGCGGAACTGACCAAGTGCGCAATCCGCGAAGGATTGATTTCCATGGACTAGCGACCCATTCTTATACAAATTCCCATAACATAATCCAATTCCCCGCCTCTGCAAGGGATTTCGAACCTTCCTCTCAGGTATTCTCTGATTCATTGCCTTCTTGTACAGCCGAAAAGTGATTTTGGGTGTGAATTAATAAAAGGCTCTTCGGGGAGCCGATGTATCTTGCCGACGACAAATACCCTTTCTACAAAACCCTCACCTTTGTCTACAGGAAAGACAAGCTTCCCTGCCCAGTTGGGAAACCAGGTAGGAACTGCCATCGACTATGCGCGTCACCATGGGGAGACAAGGGCATGAGCGATTATTTGCCCCACTAGGGCGCGGGGAACCGGGCTCAGCCAGAATCTTACGGAGGTGAAAGGCGGGAGAGCGAGCCGGGCAAGGGGACAACCTTCAGCGTGGTGCTGCCGGCGACTGGATAATCAATTAAAGGGCAGAGGAGGAAATGAAATGAACCGGACCATAATAATAGTGTTGGCGGTCTTCACTGTGCTGCTGTCCGTGATCCATCTGCTTCCCGGCGAGGCACGGGCGGAGAAGAGGATCGGCATGCTTCTCTGGAGTGAAGAGAGCCGCTATGGCAACTCCCAAAACGGGGTTGTCGAACAGCTCAAGAAAGGCGGATTCAGGGAGCCGGCGGTGCGGTTCACCATGGAAAACGCCGGCGGCAACAAGGCGAAGGCGGCGGAACTGGCGCGGAAATTCGCCGCGGCGAAAATGGACCTTATTGTTGCGATAGGGACCACTGCCGCCATAGCCGTCACCAGGGAGATCAAGGACGTGCCGGTGGTCTTCAGCATGGTGTACGACCCGGTAGAGACAAAAATAGCCGAGGACTGGCAGAGCTCGGGCAACAACACCACCGGCGCCAGCCCTAAAGTCCCCATGACGAAGCTCATAAACATCCTGAAAGAGCTCGCGCCGGTACAGAGGCTGGCGGTGCTCTACACTCCCAATGAAAAAAACTCGGAGACCCAGCTTAAAGAACTGCAGGGATTGCAGGGCAGTTTACAGATCAAGGTGATCCCGGTCCCTCTGACCAAGCAGGAAGAAGCAGCCCAGATCCTGCCGGAGGTCATCCGTGCGGCGGACGCGATTTACCTTTCCGGCAGCAGCATCGTCGGCAAGGAAGTTCATACGATCGTTGACATGGCGAACAAGGCAAAAGTACCCACGATAACCCATCTCGATGACCTGGCGGGCCAGGGGGTACTGCTGGGCGTATGCGCGGACCCCTATATGGTTGGCCGTCTGGCGGGGGAAAAGGCGGTAAAGGTCCTGAAGGGGACGAAGCCGTCGGCCATTCCCATCGAACCCCTGAAAAAACTGGATGTGATTCTCAACATGAGGACGGCAAAGGCGGGACAGTTCCGTATCCCGCCTTCTTTCATGAAGTTGGTGACAAAAACCGTTGAATAGCCTGTGAGGAAAGGAGGAGAGCATGAGCCGCGTTACAGCAACCTGGTTAATTATTGCACTGGTTTCGATGATCAATCTTTTTCCCGGTGAGGCGCGGGCGGAGAAAAGAATCGGCGTGCTGTTATGGAGCGACGAGGCCCGCTATGGCGAGGCCACCGATGGCGTCATGTCCCAGCTCAAAAAAGACGGCTTTGCCGAACCGGGAGTGAAGTTCACCATAGGAAACGCACATGGGAGCAAAGCAAAGCTGGAGGAGCTGGTGCGGGAATTTGCCGCGGCTAAGATGGATCTGATCGTTACAATGGGCACCACCGCCAGCCTCGCCGTCACCAGGATGATCAAGGACGTGCCGGTGGTCTTCTGTTACGTTTATGATCCTGTGGAGGTGAAAATAGCCCAGGATTGGAAGAGTTCGGGGAACAACACCACCGGCGCCAGCTCCAAGGTCCCCATGGCAAAGCTCGTGAGCAGCCTGAAAGAGTTTACGCCGGTAAAGAGGTTGACGGTCTTCTACACACCCGGTGAAAAAAACTCGGAGGCACAGCTTAAAGAACTGCAGGCCCTTGAAACCACTGCCCGGATCAAGGTCATCCCGGTTATTCTGCCGAAAAAGGAAGAAATAGCCCAGATCCTGCCGGAGGTCTTACGAACGACAGACGCAATTTACATCTCCGGCAGCAGCATTGTCGGCACGGCAATTCCGTTCATCGTGGAGATGGCGGCCAAGGCAAAAGTGGTCACCATAACCCATCTCGATGACGCGGTGGATAAGGGGGTCCTGCTGGGGGTATGCGCAAATCCATTCCTGGTTGGGCGCCTGGCGGGGGAAAAGGCGGTAAAGATTCTGAAAGGTGCAAAGCCTTCATCCATTCCCATCGAACCCCTGAAGAAACTTGATTTGATCATCAACATGCGGACGGCAAAAGCAGGGCAGTTTCAGATCCCGCCATCTTTTATGAAATCGGTGACAAAGGTTGTGGAGTAGTCGTGACATAAACTTTCATGACAGCAAAAGAACAGGTGCCGATATGTTCAATGAAACGTTACGACAAAGCATCAGATTCAGATTTTTGAGCATCATAACTGGCATCCTTATCGTCAGCACTGTCGTCGTAAGCATTACAATCGCGATAAACGAAAGGAATATGCTCAAGCATTCCTTAATGACCAAGGGGCATAGTTTTGCTTCCTACATAGCAAAACTCAGCCAGGACCCCCTGATCATGAAGGACAGCATCCAGCTGGACAGTATTGTAAACGAAGCGAATAAGGATGAAGACATCATGTATGCCGTTGTCCGGGATGTTCAGGGGAACCCCGTTACTTCTCAATACGCCAGCATCAACTACCGGTCGCAAAGAGTGAAGGATATTCTGTCGGGACTGGCAAAGCAGAGCGAGCTGCACGATATACTAGCCGCTGTCAAGAAGAAGGGGGCTATTGCGGAACTTTCCGTTCCAATCACAACCGGCGCCGATGTCATCGGCAAAGTTACCATCGGCATGTCTGAGCATAAGGTTCGCCACCAGATCGTCATGACCGTACTCTTTGTCGTTGCGCTCAATCTGGTTGTTGCGTTTGTCCTCGGCGCCATTTTGTTCGTTGCCTCAAAAAAACTGATACTGGACCCGATCACCGAGCTTGCCCATGCCACTACCCGCCTCGCCCAGGGGGACTTGACGGCACAGGTGGCGGTTAAGGCAACCGGCGAGGTGCGGATGCTGGTCGACAGCTTTAACCGGATGGCCGAAGACCTCGGGAAAAGGACCCGTGATCTCCTCGATGCCCAGGAAGAGCTGGTCCGCAAGGAAAAGCTGTCCATCCTCGGCCAGCTCTCGGGGAGCGTCGGGCACGAGCTCAGGAACCCCCTGGGGGTGATGAGCAACGCCGTCTACTTTCTGCAGATGGTCCTTGCCGATGCGGACGAAACCACCAAGGAGTACCTGGAGATTATCAAGAAAGAGATCGACAACTCCCAGCGGATCATCACCGATCTCCTCGATTTCGCCCGGACCAAGACACCGCAGGTGAAAGCGGTGACAGCCCATGAATTGCTGAACGAATGCCTCGGGAGATGCGCGGTTCCGGAAAACGTCGAACTTCGGACCGAACTGCCGGAGACCCTCCCCGCCCTTAAGGTGGACCCGCTGCAGATGGGGCAGGTGTTGCAGAACCTGATCACCAATGGAGTGCAAGCAATGCCGATCGGCGGCGCTCTGAGCATAAGCGCAAAGAAGGTACGAGGTAGAACGGCAGGTTCGAGGAGCGAGGAACGAGGAACGAGGACAACCTCGAACCTCGAACCTGCTTTTATAGAAATCTCCGTCACCGACACCGGCGAAGGGATATCCCCCGATGGGATGAAAAGACTCTTCCAGCCGCTCTTCACCACCAAGCCAAAAGGGATCGGCCTGGGGCTTACTGTCTGTAAGAATCTTACCGAGGCCAACGGCGGAAAAATCGAGGTGGAGAGCCGGTTGGGTGAGGGGACGACGTTTACGGTAATACTACCGGTCGGGGAGAGTTAGGCATGGGAGCTGAGAATATGGAAAGGGCCAGCATACTGATCATCGATGATGACGCGAGCCTTCGGCGGACCCTCACCGACATCCTGCGGGTAAAGGGGCATGACACCCTGGCAGCCGGGAACGGGGCGGAAGGGATTGCCCTGGTGAAGGACAATCCTGTCGACCTGGTCCTTATCGACCTCGGCCTGCCGGACCTTCCCGGCATCGACGTGCTCAACCGGGTCAAATCCGAGCGTCCGGCCGCCGAGGCGATCATCCTGACCGGCAACGCCACGCTCGACTCGGCCATCGAGGCGACCAACCGGGGGGCCTTCTCCTATCTGCTCAAACCGTATGACATCGAGCAGCTCCTTTCGCACATCGGGCGAGCGCTGGAGAAACAGCGGGAGAAGGAGCGGATCATCCGGCGGAGCGCCGAAATGGAGAAGGTCAATGCGGAGCTGAAGGTGCTGTACGATGTCTCAAGGTCGGTCAGCAAAACAATCGACCTGGACGGGCTCCTCTCTGAAACCCTGCGCTCACTCGCTGAAATCGGGATCTTCCGGTTTGAGCTGAAGGGGGCGATATTTCTCGCCGAGGGGGAGAGCATCCGCCTGGCCGCCTTCATCGGCTTGTCTGAAACGGCCGTGGAAACCTGTGAAAAGGTCGGGCCGGGGGAGTGCCTGTGCGGCATTGCCTATGCCCAGGGCGATATCCTGATCTCGACAAATTCCGGGGATGATCACAGACATAGCAAATGTATTCCCGGGGTGCCTCCCCACGGCCATGTGATCGTCCCCCTGAAGGCGGCCGACAAGGTTGCCGGCGTCCTGGACCTTTATACGCCGCCCGGCACGGAATTCGATGAAAGCGCGCTCAAGATGCTCTCTTCCATCGGGAGCCAGATAGGAATCGCCATCGACAATGCCAGGCTCTACGAGGAGACGAAATCATCCGCGCTCCGCGACCCCCTTACCGGGCTTTCCAACAGGCGTTTCCTGGAGATCCAGCTGGAGAAGATCGTCGGGACGGCCAATAGATACGGCAACAGGCTGTCGGTCATCATGCTCGATATCGACCATTTCAAGAGGTACAACGACACGCACGGCCACATCGAGGGGGACAGGCTGCTGGCAAAGATCGCGGCCATTCTGTCAAGGGAGATGAGAAGCGCGGACTATCTCTTCCGCTACGGCGGGGAGGAGTTCCTGGTTATCCTCCCCGAAACCGACCTGACAAAGGCCTGCGCGGTGGCCGAAAGAGTGAGGAAAGCGGTGGAGGCGGAAGGAGAGGTCACCATCAGTCTTGGCGTGGCCTCCTACCGTACAACCATGCAGGACAAGGAGTCCCTGGTCAGGGAGGCGGATGAGGCGCTCTACCGGGCCAAGGAGAGGGGGCGGAACAGGGTGGAGCGAGCGGATTGATTAGCTGAGCAGCAGGTGTTCAGACTGAAGGCCGAAGGCTGCCGGGAAGGGAGTAGCGCTGTTAATTATCGAATAACCTTCAACCTTCAGTCTTCAGTCTTTAATAAAGGAGGAAGTGTCATGAAACAGGGAGCCGTTTCTTTGTTGACGATTATGTTGGCCGTGTTGCCGGGAGGGGTGGGGATACCCTCTACGGCATCAGCCGAAACCGTTTTGAAAACAGGCGGGTCCGGCTTCGGGCTGGGGGTCATGGAGCTCCTCGCCGAGGCTTACGAAAAATCCCATCCCGGCGTACGGGTCACCATCGTTCCGAGTCTGGGAAGTTCCGGGGGGATCAAGGCACTCCTGAACGGCTCCCTGGATTTCGCGGTCAGCGGCCGCCCGCTGAAGGAGGATGAAAAGAGCCACGGGGGAAATGCGATGGAGCTTGCCCGGACCCCGTTCGTGTTCATCGTCAATGGCAAGGTCAACAAGCATGATATAACCACCCGTGAACTGGAAAACATCTACAGCGGCCGGATGGCCGCCTGGCCGGGCGGCGCGCCCCTCCGGCTGGTGCTGCGGCCGAAGACGGAGACGGACACGGCAATCATCAAGGGAATATCCCCGGCCATGGAGCAGGCGATGGAGTCTGCCTTCGCCCGTGAGGGGATGATCATGGCCATGACCGACCAGGACAGCGCCAGCGCGGTGGATAGGGTTTCCGGCGCCCTGGGGAGCGGCACCCTCACCCAAGTCCTGACCGAAAAGCGGCCAGTAAGGATACTCTCTCTCAACGGCGTCAGGCCCAGCATCAAGGGGATCAGGGACGGCTCCTACCCCCTGGCAAAGACACTCTACCTGGTGACGTCGCCGAAGACCCCGGAAGCGGCCCGGCAGTTCATCGCATTCATCGGCTCGAAGGCCGGGAGACAAATTCTGTCGAAATACGGCAACCTGGCGGCTGAGGCCAGATAGGATGTGGCACCGTGAATGACCGAAACAGGGTAATCCGCATTACCACCGCTATTGCGGGTGCGGTGGCCGTTGTCGTCACGCTCCTCATGCCGCTCGGCTACTTCCTCATCTCATACCGGCACATGACGGGTAGCCTCGAGACTGAGGCGGAGATCAACAGCCGCATCATTTCCGAACTTGTAAACGCCAATCCGGACATGTGGCGGTATGAACAGGTCCGGCTGGAGGAACTCCTGGCCCGGCGCCCCTCAGGGGGGGCACAGGAGACCCGCCGACTCCTCGATCTCGACGGGAAGACGGTCGCGGAAAGCGTCACGCCACTCACCCCTCCCCTGCTTAGGGAAACGCGCGACCTGAAGGCCGCCGGGGTGACGGTAGGCAGAATCGAAATCAGCCGCTCTCTCTTCCCCCTGCTAGCCGGCACCGGCGCGGCAGCGCTCCTCGGGCTCGGCATCGGACTGACGGTGTTCGTCACCCTGCGGGTCCTGCCGCTGCGCGCAGTCTTCCGGGCGGAGGAGGAACTGTGCAGGTTGAACGAAGAGCTGGAGCTGAAGGTCGAGGAGCGCACTAGGCAGCTTGCCGAGGCGCAGGACGAGTTGGTCCAGCGGGAGAAGCTTGCACTTCTCGGCATGATCGCGGCGGGGATGGGGAACGAGCTCAGGAACCCCCTGGGGGTGATGAGCAATGCCGTCTACTTCCTGCAGAGCGTGCAGCCGGATGCCACTGAGACGGTCAAGGAATACCTGGAGATCATCCGGGAGGAAATCGACAACTCCCAGCGGATCATCTCCGACCTGCTCGATTACTACCGCATCACCACCCCCCGGACGGCAGTGGTCCCGGTCGATGCACTTATCGGGGAGAGTCTCGCCAGATGCAGCATACCGGAAAACATCCGCCTGCGGACCGAGACAGCGGAGATGCCCTTCGCGGTCAGGGTCGATTCGATTCAGATGGGGCAGGTGCTGCGCAACCTGGTAACCAACGCGGTCCAGGCCATGCCGGATGGAGGTTCCCTGCGCATTCGCGCACGGAAGGTTCAAGGAACGAGGAACGAGGAACGAGGAAATAAAGATCTAAACCTCGAACCCCGAACCTCGAACCTCGAACCTTGCGCTGATTTCGTAGAAATCAGCGTCAAAGACACGGGGGAAGGGATTGCGCCGGAAAACATGACAAAACTGTTCCAGCCGCTTTTCACTACCAAGTCAAGGGGGATCGGACTGGGGCTGGCGATTTCCCGGAAACTTATCGAGGCCAATGGCGGCAGGATCGAGGTGAAGAGTTGCTTGGGAGATGGCACCACCTTTACGGTGACACTACCGGTGGGGGGATAATAACATGGAAAAGAAAATAAAGGTCCTGGTGGTGGACGACGACCGGCGGATGGTGAAGACCATCTGCGACATCATGCAGTTCAAGGGCTTTGAAACGGAACAGGCCTATTGCGGCGAGGAAGCCGTGGAAAAGGCGAAAGAGGATGGTCTGGATTGCGTGCTTATGGATCTCAAGATGCCGGGGATCGACGGGGTCGAGACCCTGAAGATTATCAAAGAGATGAAGCGTGACCTTCCCGTGATGCTGATGAGCGCCTACGCAACCGTGGAGCAGACCGAGGAGGCCAAGCGGGAGGGGGCGCATGCAGTCCTCGCCAAGCCGATCGACATCCAGGCGACCCTTTTGTTTATCTCACAACTAAAGGAAAATTTCTCAGAAGACCCGCGATCATGATCAACGAAAGAAAAGGCCTATCCACTAAGGTCTGGGAGTGAATTATGAAGCCTGAAAAGTATCGTATCCTGATCATCGATGATGATCCTGGTATGGTTAAGACCCTTGCCGATATCCTCAGGGTCAAAGGCTACGAAACCGTTATTGCCAAGGACGGTAACGAAGGGCTTGCCTCTCTCAGTGAGCATGCGGTCAATCTGGCGCTGGTGGATCTCGGCCTGCCGGACATCTCCGGACTTGAGGTGCTGAACAGGATCAAGTCCGCCTACCCGTCCATGGAGGTCATCATCCTTACCGGCAACGCCACGCTGGACTCGGCGATTGACGCGACGAACCATGGAGCCCTCTTCTATCTGGTCAAACCGTATGAAATCGGCCAGCTCCTGCTGCAAATCAGGCGGGCCATCGAAAAACAGCAGACAATGACAGAACTGCGCAAGTTTTCCCTGGCGGTTGAACAGAGTCCTGCCTCGATAGTCATTACCGATACGGAAGGGACCATCGGATACGTCAATCCCAAGTTCACTCAGGTAACCGGCTATACAAGGGAGGAGGCCATCGGGCAAAACCCGAGGATACTGAAGACGGAGGAAACGGACCCTGCCGTATATGCGGAACTGTGGCGCACCATCACCTCCGGGAAGGACTGGCAGGGTGAGTTTTACAACAAGAAAAAGAACGGGGAGTTTTTCTGGGAGTCCGCGAGAATTTCTCCCATTACCGATGCGGCCGGTGCAATCACCCATTTTATGGCCATTAAAGAGGATATTACCGCACGCAAACATATGGAGCAGGCATTGCAGGCCGAGCGACAGAGACTCTTCTCCCTGCTCGAGAGCCTTCCCGGTTTTGTCTGCCTTCAGGCGCCGGACTATTCCATAGCATTTGCCAACCGCTACTTCCGGGACTGTTTTGGCGAAGTCGAGGGTCGTCTCTGCTATCAGATATTCCAGGACCGGGAAGAACCGTGTGAACATTGTCCGACGTTCCAGGTGTTTGCGGACAGGGAGTTGAAGTTATGGGAATGGGCCGGCAGGAACAACCGGACATACCAGGTGTACGATTACCCCTTCACCGATATCGACGGCTCCCCGCTGGTACTGGAAATGGGGATCGACGTCACCGAGCAGAAGAGCGCCGAGCGGGAATTGCGCAAGAACCGGGCGGAACTGATCACAAGACATGATGAGTTGCAGAATATTTACCTGCAGTTGGAGGGGAAAAACCGGGACCTCGAAACCGCCTATGCAGAGCTGAAGGCGACCCAGGCGCAGATGCTCCAGAATGACAAGATGGCTTCCATCGGCCAGCTCGCCGCCGGGGTGGCCCATGAGATCAACAACCCGATCGGCTTTGTCACCAGCAACCTCGGTACCCTGGATAAGTATATGGCGAAGTTGGCCGGGTTCATCGATGCCCAGGCGGAGAAAATAGCGTCACACGCTCCACCGGAGGTGGTGGAAGGGCTCAGCGAAAAGAGGAAAGTTCTCAAGCTGGATTACATCCTCGATGATGCCAAGGACCTGATCAGGGAGTCGCTCGACGGGACAGGCCGGGTGCAGAAGATCGTTCAGGACCTCAAGACCTTTTCCCGGGTCGACGCGGTGGAACACTCTCTGGTTGATATCAACACCTGCCTGGAAAGCACCATCAACATCGTCTGGAATGAAATCAAGTACAAGGCGACCCTCCAGCGGGATTTCGGCGCCCTCCCTCAAATCAAATGCTACCCCCAGCAGTTGAACCAGGTATTCATGAACCTTCTCATCAACGCGGCCCATGCCATCGACAAAGAGGGAACCATCACTGTGCGATCCCGGTTCGAGGCGGGCCTGATCCACGTAGCCGTTTCCGACACGGGATGCGGCATACCGGAAGAGCTCCGGACCAGAATATTCGAGCCGTTCTTCACTACCAAGGAAGTGGGCAAGGGAACCGGCCTGGGCTTGAGCATCTCCTATGACATCGTGAAGAAACATGACGGCGAGATAGTCGTGGCGAGCGAGGTGGGAAAAGGAACGACCTTTACGGTGATTGTGCCGGTTCAGGCGGGATGATCCACGGGAGGATGCGTGATGCCCAGAGATACTTTTCTAAGGAATATTCTCATCGTGTCTGTTGCAGCAGTTCTGATACTGCCGATATATACGGCTTTATACACCTACCCTTCCTTTAAGCAGATGTTGATTTCTTACACGGAAGAAACCGCGGAACGTTTAACACTGCACCTCTCAAATGAAATGTTCCCGGAAGGAAAGGAATTAAGAAAAGATCTGTTAACAGGGGCGTTTTTCAAAGGTACCGAAAACGTGATAAAAGATTTCAAGCTGATGAAAATAAAGGTATTTTCACCTACCGGGGAGATCACATATTCCACGGAATCAAAAGACATAGGAAAGGTCAACAAGGAGAGATACTTTTCTGAGTTTGTGGCAAAGGGGAAGAAATATACAACGGAACTATAACCAAAACAAAGGTACGATTTTTCCTCCCCCTTTCGTAAAGGGGGATCGAGGGGGATTTAGCTCAGCCGGTTTCTAAATCCCCCTGCCCCCCCTTTACAAAAAGGGGGAAATAGGATCAACCTTTTTTTGGGTTATAGGTCCGTCGAGGAGACCAGATCAATCTCTCTCCACGATCCTCTCACCGGCCTTGCCAATCGGCGTTCCATGGTTATTCATCTGGAGAAGAGGTTTGAGGAGGCCAGGAGATACGAGGGAAAGCTTTCACTCATCATGCTCGATATCGACCATTTCAAAAAATACAATGACACCCATGGTCACGTGGCGGGCGACAAGATGCTGGCAAAAGTTGCGAACGTCCTGCAGCGGGAAATCCGCAGCGCGGACCTTCTGTTCAGGTATGGCGGGGAGGAATTCCTGGCGATCCTTCCACATACAGACATGACAATGGCCTGCGAAGCGGCCGAAAGGCTGAGAATGGCGGTGGAGTCGGATGTGGGCGTAACCATAAGTCTCGGCGTAGCCTCGTGCCGGGAGACGATCGAAGATAAGGAGTCCCTGGTCAGTCTGGCCGATGATGCCCTTTACCGGGCCAAGCAAAAGGGGAGGAACAGGGTTGAAGGGGCTTTTGATAATGCCCGTGTATGTAATTGTTGTGCCGGCATATAGAAACTCTGATGGCAGAAAGAATGGCTGTGGAGGCAAATGACCAATCATTTCTCACACCGGCAATCCCTGCCGCAGTCAGATTAAGTCCAATTCGTTCAATAAACCTTGCCATTGCATGTCGGCTTTCATCTGTTATTCTAAATATACTTAAATCTGCTCGGGATATATCTCAAAGAGGAGATGATATGGGCATAAAGGTTCTGATAGCAGACGATCATGCGATCGTGCGTGAGGGGATGAAATCCCTTCTTGGCAAGGATTCCCACA
>WSYB01000009.1 GCA_009773645.1 Geobacteraceae bacterium | reverse complement strand
CATGGTCTAATGTTAACATGCAAGTTAACCATCGTCAACCCTTGATTTATTCCGGCAGAACTGAGGTTGTGTATCCCCCGAATTTCTCCGCGCAATTAAGTAAGATGTCCCCGGAATTCGGTCATGTGGAGATACGCGACGTCCCTATTACTCCCGAAAATTAAGTGCGGTGTCCCCGGAATTCCCCCGTAGGATCAAGAAGGGGTTGTGGACACCGGAAAGCGTTCGGGAGAGGAAGGCTGAGGATCTTACGGAAAAGCAAAGGAAGTTGTTTTAAATCAAGGTGAGTTCCGGAAATAGAAAAATAGATAAGAACGTCCCGCCGCCTCCCCATACTATTTTCGACTACAAAGGATTCGTAATCCTTCATATCGAAATATTTATTACTAATAAATCTTTTGCAGATGTCGGCTGGCATGTGTGCGTTGCTTGTCAGATTGCCACTTAACTTGGACGTAGTGTCGGTCCATACTTTCCTTAGCTCTTCAAATGTTAACCTATTATTATCAATGTTACTCATAAGATACATTCACTTCCTTTTATTATTTAAACAATAAATTGCCTTGCATACCAGTAATGCAGTTTGTTTTCCCTGTTAGCACTATACGTCAGTCATCCGCAACTGAATTTAACATCTATGGTGTTGCATTTTAATTTCTATTTGACGAGGTAGTTTTGACCCTCAGCAGTAATCTTACCAGTTCATTGCCCATGCTTTATATTTTGCACCATCATAACGCGCATCTGTCATCAGATGTGCGGCTTCATCTATCATTGTCTTTCTAAGTTGCTCATCTCCATGCATCATCACATCGAGATCCATTATGTTTTTCACTGAGTCAATCAATCCCAGAGCAAAATCTTTCTCCTCCGCAACTTCAGCAATTAATGTATTAGGATGTCTGGCGAGACCTACGCTGTCGTTTGGTGGCTGAACAATGAGTGAACATTCAAAAGCAAGAGACAGCATATCCGGAGCTGCTGAAGGAGGGTAAACTTTATACTCGGCGCTATCCAGCATTTTCAAGCTCCATTTTGGCTGGCCGTCGATTAACAGCTTTAGGAGCCATTTCCCTAATCCAAGGCCCACTAGATTTCGAGAGGTCACACCTGGGTTGCTTAAGCTAAAATCAATACCCAGCTCAGTTGCGAGCCTTCCTCGAAACTCGTCAGATAATTTTGCATTATCCTCTATGCACTGAAACAGCTTGCGGCCAGCGCTTGGATTCACTGCCTTCTCATTCGCCCTGGTAGTTATGAAAAGCAGCCAAGGTTGGGCCTTTTTTGATTTTTGAAATTCAATAATCCTGAAAATGGCATTGTAATAGTCATCCTGCTTTTCTAATGGCACATGCCCGGCAATTGAATTGCAGAGATCGAGATTGATGATGTCAAAAGGTCCTGCCTCAATCATTCTGGTATAAGCAATTGAACTCGTATCGCCAATTCTTTCAAACTTATCCGGGACAACCAGTGATTCGCAATCAATGAATTCGCGTTGCGCCAATTCAGCCACAGACAGGTTGAGTTCCGAATCGTTCGGATCGGCAGGGTCGCTGGGGTCGTTAAATCCAAGAAACCGGAGGTTTACTTTGTTTGCCTGGCACCATCCATGAATGCATCTAACGTCAAGCAAGTCCTTGCCCGGCAAACTAAGATACTTCAAAGGCCGGCCGTTTTCAAAACGCAGCTGCTGCGAGAGTTTTTCAACTTCCTGAATCCATTGAAACTTCCGCACCCATTGTTTTCTCGGTTTGTGCCAGGGCTTGAAATCAGATTTAAGGGTTGTAGGCCTGTTATGCGTTGGTGGTGCCGGAAAGAACTCATCAAGGAATGGATCCTGATTCTCTGTCATCAGGCAGCCTCCACGGCGAAAATTCGTGCAATTGCCCGAAGAAGCTCTTGCTGTTTTTCTTGTGTCATTTCATCGAAAACACCATAAGCGGAAAGAACTGCCGCAACGGCTCTCACTTGCTCTTCAAATTTCTTCTCATCGGCTGCGCTCGTGCTGGTTTTGCGAACTGCTCCAGTTTTTGCCGGGAAAATACGCTCCCGCTCAAATACAAGCCCCGTATTACCTTTGACCCTGCCAAAGTCTCCTTTTACCACAAATTGGACATCTGGCGGTCGTTCCTCATCCCCTCTGATGCGAACCCACTCCTCTTCCACGGCATTTTGAAGCACTGTCTTGTGGACTTCGACCAGTGTCTCTCGCTCATGATCTCGCACTTGCTTTGCCAAGCGTTTCTGCGTTGTCGCAAGCTGGCGAAGTGCGCCATGAAGCCATTTTTGAATAATTTGGTAGTGCGGGTGGGCATAATTGAAAGATTCACGGTCTATGTTGAGTGCCCCATCAAGCCCCTTGCTCACAAATATCTCGGCAGTAATCTGCTTTAAGCGCGTAAGTTCAGAGACTTGATATTTCATGAAAGTCTCTTCAAAAAGTGTTCCGCTTGCTTCATGAATCCGTATAAGAACCCCAGCATGATCAAGAGGAACCACTCTGGGTGTCCAAAAGAGATATGCTTCGAACTCAAGATCCCCTCCCCGAAACTCCTCCCGCACAGACGAAAGATCAGGGTAGCATTTGCCAATCATTAACAAAGGATTCTTAAGCGCATGGCCAGATTCAGGCAGGCCTTTGTATTTGACCGGCCGGCAAAGCTGCACACCATCAATGTTTATCGCAAACGGGGTGCTGTTTTTCATGTTTTCAGTTGTTAGTCCAGCGGCGCTGCTAACTGTCTGCGAATCCTTCAGCAATAAAGGAACTGCTTTCCCGTTGGTTTCGTTAGAGAGCAAAAACACTTCCATAGCATCTTTGCCTGTGATGGAAAATGGATGGCCGTCAATATAATCCAATGGCGCAGCCAGGCTCAATGACCAGACTGTTTGCAAGTAATTGTCAAAAACCATTTTAAGCTGTGGTTTTGTTCTGCCGCCCAGCTCGTTCATCATGGCATCAACAAGCTTATGAAATTTCTCGGAAGGTTTGTCACTGTCATCCCATGGGAGTTTCCGGGGAATTTCAACATGGTCGCCGTTGGTATATGCATAACCGCCAATATGATAACTTGGTGGCTCTATGTCCAGCTCAGGAGGCTCACCCTCAGCGGCTCGCTGCATGTTGGCGCTAACGGCCAGCCACAGCTCACGGCTTTGCAAGATTTCCTTGGCGCTTCTCTTGATATCAATTAAAACTATTTCAGTGCCTTGGGCCTCAATATCTTCAGCCGACGCGCTCCAGATAACGACAGAGCCAGTCTGAAACTCATGCTTTTCTTCAGATTCCGCTAAATGGTCTTCAGAATAGGTGTGTAAAATAATATCGGCAACTGTCCTGAACTTCTCACCCTTCACCTTGGTAATGATTTGAAAATGATTGGTAAGCTGGGCGACAGAAAAGAGGCCGATTCCAATTTTGCCGATGAGTTCTCTTCCGCCGGGAGACCGCAATGGATCATGAGAATCAGTGACGCCCAGCTCTATTCCATCGCGAGTACGCTTCGCGCTCCCGCCAATATTCTTGATTACATGGGCTAAGACTTCCGCTTTCAAGCCAAGCCCGTTATCGCGGACAATTATTTTATCAAATCGCGGAGCATCAGTGTGTATATGCACTTGTGTCGCGTCTGCGTCATAAGCATTTGCAATGAGCTCCCTCAAAGCTGATGATGGCTGCCTGTAGATTCCGTCTGTGACCCTCGCAAGCACCCTTTGACTGGTGGAGAGCTTTTCTTCTACAGCCACGCCAGAGGTTCGTCCCGCGATAATCTGAGCGGCTATGTCCTTTTCGGAGTGCTTAGCTTCTTCCATCATTTGCCCCTGCTAACACGCACCAGTGGTGGTAAAAATTGTCTTTTTGATTGCCAGGGCTATTGCTTTGGCAACAGGCGGAGGGACTGCGTTAGATATTTGCTCCACTTGCGCGCTTAAATTGCCGGTAAGCAAATATTTTTTCGGAAATCCTTGCAGCAGCATCGCCTCATAAATACTCAATCGCCTCTTGCCGTCAGGATGCACATGGATCTCCCTATGGCCATATGCAACCGTAGGGCTTTTTTCATTCCAGCATAGCCGTTTGAAAGACCTGCCTCCTGGCTCAATACCTTCAATGAATTTCCTGGACTTTGGGACCATTGTCCAATGGTTTTTATGGAAAGGAATCTGGTCTGGAGTGAGGTGTCTGGAGAAAAACACTGGTTCAGGGAGATGTCCAATGGCATCGCGAATTGTGCGCTGATGAGCACGCCCTGTAGGAAAAGAAAAGTCGATGTCTGGGTACTTGACACGATTGATTCCAACAAAAATTACTCTGCGGCGTATTTGAGGTATACTGAAACGGGAAGAATCTAATTCATCCTCAAACAGAGCAAAACCGGCATGGTCCAAGCTCTGCTTCAATAGTGTGTAAGTTTCCGCATGTTTTGTATCTCGCAAACCTGGCACATTTTCAAAAACAAAAAAATCAATGTCGAATTTGTCACGAAGTCCAGCTATCAGTTCGGCATATTTCAAAGGGAGGACATTGCGTGGATCATCAGCGGAGGATCTGTTGTTTCCTCTCGAAAAACCCTGGCAGGGAGGTCCGCCAATAGCGCCAACCGGTTTTATTCCAACATCTTCGATCATGTTGAGGATGTTGTGAATGCTTACAGTGGAAAGGTCTAACTGGCGGGCAATGTTCCGATATCCAGAGTTAGCATTAAACGTATTCACAGCTGCGGAATTGTAATCAGCAGCGAAAATGGTTTGAAAACCCGCTTGCCCGAAGCCAAGATCGAGGCCTCCAGCACCGGAAAATAAACTGACAACAGGTAATTTATCCTGATAAATCATTGATTTATACCTATATGCAAGGTTATTTACTCAAGTCAAGCCATGTACTACTCGGGCAATTTTAATGGCGCATCCCTCGACGTCATCTTTTATTTGATGTTCCCATAATCGTATAACTAGCCATCCATCTCTCACAAGCGACAATGTGGCCGTCGCATCCTTCAAAATATTCTTTTCTATTTTAGGACCCCAATATTCCGCATTGGTCTTTGGGCTTCGTGAGTGGTCCGGGCAACCGTGCCAAAAACAGCCATCAACAAAAATCGCCACACGAGCCGTGCTAAAAACAATATCTGGCTTGCCCGCTAACAGTGATTTTACCTTATACCTCAGGCCTTTCTGGAAAAGTGCCCGTCTCAGCATGATTTCCGGACCAGTGTTCTTACTGCGAATGCGCGACATGCAGTAACTTCGTTGAGAAGGCGTCAATACGTCGGCCATAGAGCTTTCTTATAGGGAACTGCTTGAGGGCGTTCCTTTCTATTTGGAGGAGGCAGTGGGGTCTTGCAAGATTGCAACTTTGCCTCAATGTCAAAATGAAAAAGCCGCCCCATCAGCCCAAAGCTGACCCGAGCGGCCGTTGCCCAACCCAAAATGGTCTCTTCAAATACGGTGATTTGTGAACAGTGAACAGTGAACAGTGAATAGAGGACAACCATTGTTAATGCCCCCCTAAAATCATTGAAAAGTAAAAAACCGCAATTAATTCGCCCTAAAATACGCCTAAACGTGCGGCAAGTCAAGATTTATGAAAGCAGAGGGACTATAGGGATCGGGGAATGGGGATCAGGGATCGGGGAACGAGAAAAAACGTTAGAGGTGAGACGTGAGATGAACACAGGCTTGGGGGTCAAATCTTTGATGTTGACAAACCCCTTCGGTTCCAATAACAGAAACGATCTTCCCCGCCAACTCTAGCTTATTCTCCCCTACCCCACCAAACAAAAAAAGCCGCCCAAGCCTTTGATTCGGCTCATAACGGCTTTCCGGCATTATTTGGAAGATCCATCCATCTCAATTCTCCCGCATACCTCAAAACTGCTTCAATGTATATGAAACGGGAGCTTCGGTCAATTATTCTAATCTTTTAATTCGGGTGTAAGAAAGTGGCGTCAGGCTTGCAAGATTGCAACTTCCCTCCCGACATTACTGTCCTTGCGCCTTTCCTCAACCGCCACTCTTCCCGAACCGCTTGCGCGCCCATGCCGGATTTCTCCGGCAGTCGAGCACGGCATAAACCAAAACCAGATCCCCATCGATCTTGTAGTAAATGGCAAACGGAAAACGTTTCGCCAGCAGGCGATGATATGCTCCGAAGCAAACCGGGTGTATGCCGGCGTAGAGCAGCAGCGAATCCACATCGGCAAAAAGCGAGTCCAAGAAGTATTGCCCCAGTCCGGTTTCCTGCATCTCGTAGAAGCGGAAGCCGTCAATCAGGTCTTGCGCGGCGGCGTCAAGAATCCTGATCTTCACTCGCATTCTTTCCTGATGCGTTTCTTGGCCGCATCCCAATCGCTGAATTCCGCTTCGCCCACCCGAAGGTTCTCTTCGCGTTGCTCAAGCATGGCGCCATGCCATGCCGGTGATTGGACCTTCTCGGCATGGCGGCAAAGATCGTCCCAGAGGGATTCCATTGCCTGAATCTTTTCTTTCCGGCTCATCTTTTCAAGAGGAAGCGCTATCCCCATGTTGACCTCACTCCTTCCTTCTCAGCACACACCATTGGTGCCGCACCCCTATACAAGGCAATCTCCGATATCGGCATTCAACACATCTGCAAACCGCGCCCGCTCCGCGCGTTGTTCTGTTCAAGAATTCAGAATAGCTTATCCAGTCGTGGAAATCCAGCGGTTAAGGTCCTTCGGTTCATTTTTTTCTCAAAACGAAAAAAGCCGCCCCATCAACCCAAAACTGACCCGAGCGGCCTTTGCCAAACCCCAAAATGGCCCCACCAGCGGGAAACCATTCTCTCCCTCCAAGGTTTTAATGCAGCCAAATGAACGCTTTCTTAATACACCCATACATTTTGGTGTCAAGAACATTGTATACAGGGACTTGGAACAGAAAATTATGAATTATGAAGGATGAATGGTGAAGGGGGATTGAGAGAAGTGAGAAGTGAGACGCAAGGCGGTAGAGTGAGACGTTAGACGCGAAATTACTCGGGAGTTGAGGCTGAAGGCTGAAGACTGAAGTTTTCTAAGCATCCCGCAATGCTCGAATCAACCCGTTCAAGGCCTTTTCGGTTTCAAGGATGTGGGTCTACATTTTTCAATTACAGAACTTGACACAACCCTCTTCACTCTTCTCCACTGGCCTCATCAGCTCCATAAACCAGACGCTCCATCTCCTGGAGAAAAGCCCGGCTCTGCTCCAGAATTTCCCGGACATCATCATTCTCGAACGTCATCAAGACTTCTTGTAACCACAGATGAATGGGATGAACACGGATGAAACCAATCATAACAGGGTGTAACATCTGCGTTCATCTGTGTGCATCCGAGTTACAAATGCCTTCAAAATCCGTTGATGATTCTCTTCACTTCGATACGTGGAGAGCCGAAATTGATCAGGAGGCAAACGCTCAACCCTGTTGCCTTGAGGTAGTTCATGCATTGTGCCAAGTGAATGCTGTCCAGCGTCTTGACTGCCTTCAACTCGACCAAGATGACACTCTCCACAATCAGGTCCGCAACATACTCGCCGGCCACGATCCCGTCGTAATAAACAGTTACCGGAGACTGCTGCCCGACCTCCAGTCGTTCCTTGCGCAACTCATGGGCCATGGCGTTTTCATATACCTTCTCCAGGAACCCCGCACCGAGTGTATTGGCGACCTTGTAGGCGCAACCGATAATCCTTTCGGTGATATCCTCATTCATGACGTTTCACGTGTTTCTTTCAGTAGTAACATCTGTATTCATCTGTGTGCACCCGCGGTTAAATGCTTTCCCCTGGATGATCAGATCCCCGCTCACGCCACCAGTGCCCCGTCTCTCATGATATCCCCATAGACCGGAAATTGACGACTCCACGGCCTGTTTGCCCATGGGTATCTAGTGTTTAGTTGCAATAGTTAATATAAGTATTATAATATCTCCATCCCGCTAAAAAAGATGGAGGTGTCATATGCCCAGAGTTGCCATATCGCTAACCTGTGAACCCATGGTCTTGCAAGAACTAGAGCGCATAAGCAGAAGCCGGACCGAAGAAATACGTCTTGTAGAACGTGCCAAAATCATACTCAGCTGCCTGTCCGGCAAGCGCAACGATGAGGTCGCCGCTGAGCTTGACACTCAATCCATGACCGTGGGCATTTGGCGTAGACGCTTTGCTGCTCAAGGTATTTCGGGTTTATATGACAAGCCCCGTTCAGGCAAGCCGGCTAAATATCCAGCAACAGAGTTGAGACAGCGTATACTTGCCAAACTGGAAGAGTCGCCGCCAGCAGGCCTGGCGGTATGGGATGGCGGTACACTGGCTAAAGCATTGGCGGTCTCAGATGATGCTGTTTGGCGCATACTGCGCAAAGAAGGCATTCAGCTGCGGCGGCACCGTTCGTGGTGCGTCAGCACTGATCCTGAATTTTCAGCAAAATCAGCCGACATAATCGGCTTGTACTTGGCGCCACCTCAGAAAGCATTGGTCCTTTGTGTTGACGAGAAACCATCTATACAAGCGTTGGAGCGATCAACCGGCTATGTGCAAACAAGCAGCGGTAAAATTGTTCGCGGCCTCAAGAGTACCTATAAGCGACATGGCGTCATCAACCTATTTGCAGCACTCGATGTGGCCGCCGGAACTATCCAGTCGAAAACGACTGTGACTAAAAAGCGGCCAGACTTTCAGGCGTTTCTGGACGATATAGTGTCAACCGTTCCAGGCGATAAAGATATTCATGTGATTCTCGACAATTACTGCACTCATAAGAAAAACGAGGAGTGGCTGGCCTTACATCCCAATGTCCACTTTCACTTTACACCGACCTCGGCCAGTTGGCTTAATCAGGTAGAAATATGGTTTGGAATCCTTAGCCGTAAAACCCTATCAGGAGCCAGTTTCTCAAGCACTGAGCAGCTGACAAAAGCAATTGAAGCCTTTATTGCCAGCTATAACGAATCTGCTTCTCCCTTTGTTTGGCGCAAACGAGAAGTAAGAGGTACTCAACTTAGAAATACAATAGCTAACTTATGCAATTAAACACTAGTACCATAAAACGGAAGGCATCGCAACGTAAGATCAGGGATCAGGGAACGGGGAACGGGCATTGAGAGAAAGAGACAGAGCAGAGCAAAAAGAGGCAGGGGCTGAAATTCTGCACATTCCCTACCGGTACAACCTGTCGAGCCTGACGATATTCCCCGCCTTCTTCACCCTTTCGAAAAAACGGTAATCCGCCGTGACGAAGGCCGTGCCCTCGGACTCCGCCAGCGCCAGAAAATATGCGTCGTAGACGGTGACGTTGTACGCGAACGCCGTCTCCACGGCACGGGCCATGACCGCGGCATCGGCGCAGCGCACGGCAAAACCCATGTCGTCCACGGCTGCAACCGCGTCCTTCACGTCATCGCTGGTGAAATTCGGATTGTGGCGCAGGGCGTTGGCGAGTTCGTACAGGATGAGGTCCGGGACGGTAGCGGTGCAGTTCCCCGACACAAGCCCGTCGCGAAGGAGAAGAGCGCTGTCGAGGTCGTCCTCGCCGTGCGCGCTGAACCACTTGATGATCACCGACGTATCGAGCACGTAGCCGGTCACTTCGAGCTTTCCCGCCATTTTCTCACCTCGGCCACCCCATCCCATGCACCGGATTTATTTCTGAGCCTGTCCTGGGCCGCCACGGCCCGTTCCAGGCGTGCCCGCCGGCGTTCCTCTTCCTGCCTGCGGCGGTGTTCCGTGATCAGATTTTCCGCTGCCTCGCGCAAGAGCTCGCTCCGGCTTTTGTGTTCTTCCCTCGCCAGGGTGTCGAGCTCTTCGACGATTTCTTCGCTCAAGACCGCATTGATCCTCACCATATCTACACCCCCTGATTACACACTACAATAACATAATAAATGTTGTGCTTAGTCGTGTCAAGGAGGTATCCTGGTTTGGGGGGTATCTCTGTCGGAAGCATGCGGCATGGCAGCAGAACAAAAAAATACCCCGGGATCTGCACCCCGGGGCGTCATTTACTTCATTGCAAAGGAAACTGATTACGCCTTCTCCACCTTCACGCCGGCCAAGTTCGATCCCTTTTCCAACAGGGCGTTCACATTTAGCCCCCGGAAATGATACGGGGCGAAAAGGAGCCCAGGCTGGACCTTTGCGCTCACTCTGGCTTTGCCGGTAACGCTCCCGACGGGAGAAGTAACTTTGATCGAGCCACCGTCGCTGACACCGAGTTTGGCGGCATCCTCAACGGAGATTTCGATATAACCTTCCCGCGCCACAGTCAGGTTGTTTTCCGACCGGGTCGACACGGTGCCGCTGTGGAAGAGAATCGGACCGGCCAGGAGAGCAGGACCGGCAGAAGCGCCTGCCGCAGCCGATGCGACCGGAGCGAACGAAAGGGCAGCGCCTTTGAGCGCAGGCTGCTGTATGATCGTTCCCGTACAGCGGCCGTCCACCATCCGGCACTCTCCGGCGTAGAGCGGGACAAGGCGCTTGATTTCATCCAGCACATCGACCGGGGAACCGCTCAGCTTTTGGGAAGCAAGACGGTTGAAAAGCTCGGCGATGATATCCAGGTCTTCCCTGGCAGCCCCCGGGGGATTGACGGCTTTTCCCAGACACTGGACCCGGCCGTCGGAAGTGGTGAACGTGCCGGTTTTTTCCGCCGCCGCAGCGGCGGGAAAGACTACATGGGCATGTTTTACGCTCTCGCTGGGGAAGATATCCTGCACGATGAGGAGCTCAAGCTTAGCCAGGGCCTTCCCTATCCGCCCGTTGTCGGGGAACGAAACGAGCGGATCGCTTCCCAGAAGGTAGAGCGCCTTGATGCTCCCCTGTTCGATCCCCTCGATGATCTGCCAGAGGTCCTTCCCTTTACCGGTCGGGAGCTCCTTGCCCCAGGCCTTGGCAAATGCTGGCGCAGCGGCATCGAAGCTCTGATAGCCGGGGAGGTGATCGGGGGCGGCCCCCATATCCAGGAGCCCCTGGGTATTGTTCTTTTCATCCACCGGGAAAAGCCCGCCGGCCTCTTTGCCGACCGCGCCGGTCAGAAGGGCCAGATTGGCGAGGGCCGTGACCTTTTCAAAGGCCCCGGCGCTCCTCATGAGGTCTGCGCCGAACAGGACGGCAATGCTCTTTTTCCCGCCGATGAGGCGCGCCGCTTCGCGCAGATCAGCCTCAGCAACACCGGATGCGGCAGCCAGATCACTCAGGGAAAGGGCACCAACCCCCTTCTTCAGCCCATCCAGGCCGTTCACCTTCTGAACTGACTCCTTGTCCTCCAGCCCTTCTTCCAGGATCACTTTCATGAGCCCGTTGATCAGGGCAAGCTCACCACCGGGACGGTACTGAAGGTGACTGTTGGCGAATTTCTTCAGCTTCACGCCGCGCATGTTGGCCAGCACCAGCTTTGCGTCGTTTTTCGTGGCGGCCTTGATGACCCGGTATTCCACGCCGGCTGACTCGGCGTTCAGATCGGCGCCGAACACGAGAACGGCTGCCGCGGAGTCGATCCTGTCGATGGTGGCGCTGGCGCCAGTGAGCCCGAGACTTTCCATCAGGGCCTTCTGGGCGACGGCATAGCCGAGTCTCGCCTCGGAATCTATATTGTTGGTGCCGACGGCGACCCGTAAAAGCTTCTGGAAAAGGAAGTTATCCTCATTGGTGACCCGTGGGGAGCTGATACCGGCAACGGCGTCAGGGCCGGAGTTTTTGACGATCTCCTGAAGTTTCCGGGAAGCGACAGACATGGCCCTTTCCCAGTCGGCCTTCACCTGTCCACCCTCCTCTCTCACCAGGGGAACGGTCAGCCTCTCCGGAGAATTGAGGTAGCTGTAGCCGAAGCGGCCGTTGATGCAGAGGTTGCCGCTGTTGAAGGTGCCGTCGTCACTGGTCACCCTGTCCACACGCCCCTCTTTGGTGTGGTATTCGATCTGGCAGCCGGCCGAGCAGAAGGCACAGACACTCTTCGTCACCGTATAGGTCCAGGGGCGCCCCTTGAACTTGAACGGTTTGCTGATCAGGGTGCCGGTCGGGCAGGCGGCGACGCAGTTGCCGCAGAACTCGCAGTTGAGGGGTTTGCCGTCCGCGGTCTCGATGACGGTCGCCTCGCCGCAATTGGTCACCGCAATGGCGTCCGCCCCGACGATTTCATGATCGACCTTGACGCACTTCTCGCAGAGGATGCAGCGGTTCGGGTCGCTCTCGATCAGGGGCCAGTCGTAGCGGATCTTTCTCCGCTCCAGGAGGGCGGAATATTCCTGCTTCGCCACATCCAGGCCGTAGCAGGCGTCCTGCAGATCGCATTCACCACCGGCGTCACAGACCGGGCAGTCGAGGGGATGGTTCACCAGGAGGAGCTCGGTCACTTTGCGGCGGATGGCGGAGAGCCTTTCCGACTGGGTGGTGACCTTGATCCCCTCTTTGACCGGCGTGTTACAAGCGGTCATGGGACGTTCGACACCTTCGATCTCCACCGCGCAAACCCGGCAGGCGCCGGTGGGAGAAACCTTCTGCAGCCAGCAGAGGGTCGGGATCTTGATGCCGACCGTGGAGGCCGCATCGAGGATGGTGGTCCCCCTGGCTACCGTTGTATTTTTGCCGTCGATTGTGAGACTGACCATATCTTTTCACCTCTAGATTTTCAGAACTTCAAGTATTCATATGCTGCACTTAGTTCACGCTCAAAAACGCCCAGATGCAAGGCGTCAAGGAGCGAGCAGCGGAGCATACTTCAGTATGTGAGCAGCGGAGCGACGAAGGCAACACCGCAGATGGGCATTTTTTAGTGACTCGTCACCGATAATTCAAAGAATTATACAGCGTGAACTAACCGACTGCCACCATGGCGACCCGGTAACAGCGCAGACACCGTTCCGCTTCCTGCACCGCCTGGCTGTTGTTAAAACCCAGTTCCACTTCGCAGTAATTCTTGTAGCTGGCCCGCTCCTTGCCATGGACTTCGGCCTGATGCGCCCGGGCGGCCGAGTCGAGCCATTGGACCTTCTCTTCCTTGTTATAGACCCCCATGTAATTGAGGATGTCTTCCATGTATTCGTCGTCGGTGAGACAGGCCTTTCCTTCTTCCAGCCAGCGCTGAATGACCTTGGCGGCCCGGTGGCCGCTGCCGACGCAGGCCACAACCGTCAGGGGACCGATTTCGGCATCGCCGCCGGCAAAAACCCCTTCCGCATCGGTGATCAGCGTCCGCGACTGGAAATTGCCCATGCCGTCTTTCAGATCCTTGCCGGCCGCATCCTTATAGGGGATATACTTGGTGACGACCGTATTCCACTTTGTGATATCGATGCCGAAATCGGGCGGAATAAAGGAGAGGTCGGGATCCTGGCCGATGGCCGGGATGACCGTATCGCACTCGATGACGAATTCGCTGCCGGCCATGGGTTCCGGGCGGCGGCGGCCCGAGGCATCAGGCTCGCCCAGCGCCATCCTGACGCATTCGACGCCGGTCACCTGGTTGTTTTCATCGGCGATGACCCTGGTCGGCAGGACCTGGAATTCGAACTTCACCCCTTCTTCATCGGCGCCGTCCACTTCCCAGACGTCAGCGGGCATCTCCTTGCGGGAACGGCGGTAGACCAGGTATGAATCTTCGGCACCCTCGCGCAGGGCAACCCGGACGCAGTCGATGGCGGTGTTGCCGCCGCCGACCACCACGACCTTCTTACCCATGCCGGTGTCCATACCCATGTAAGCTTCACGGAGAAAATCGATCCCCCCCTTGAGAAAGCCCTTATAACCCTTGTCTTCGTTCTCGACCCCCATGGGCTTGGAACGATGGGCGCCGGGAGCAAGGAAGACCGCATCGTACTTCGCCTTCAGATCGGCCAGAGAAATATCCTTGCCGATCCTGGTGCTGTAGATCATTTCCACCCCGAGGGCGGCGATGATATCGATGTCCCGCTGCAGGATGTGGCGCGGCTGCCGGTAGGGAGGAATGCCCACCGCGATCATGCCGCCGCCGTATCCTTCGGGAAGCGCTTCGTAAATGGTTACCGGATAACCTTCCAGGGCCAGGTAGTAGGCGGCTGCCAGGCCCGCCGGGCCGGCGCCGACCACTGCAACCGTCTTCCCCTTGCGTGCTTTCGGCTTGGTCGGGAGGTGCTTGCGATAATAGGCAAAGTCAAAATCGGCCGGGACCGCCTCGGCATGTGCGCCCGGTATCATGGGAGGAGTGACTTTATGCTGCCATTCATAGTCGGAAGCCGAGCGCTTCAGCACCATGATGCTGATCGGCTCATCCACGTTCTTGCGGCGGCAGGCGGTTTCGCAGGGATGGGGACAGACGCGGCCGCACACCGAAGGGAGCGGCATGGAGGCACGGACGGCGGCCAGAGACAGGCCGAACTCGTACTCCTTGACCGCCTCTATGTAGGCCGGGATATCGATATGGGCGGGGCACTTGTCGGTGCAGGGGGCGGTCAGCTTCTCGATCAACCGGAAATTGCCGGCTGCCGGCTTGGCACTGCCGTTGATGTAAGCCAGGAAATCGTCACGGAAATAGTTCACGGCATCCAGGATCGGCACCGTCGAACTCTGGCATAAGGTGCATTTGCACCCCTTCAAAAGCTCGTAAAGGTCCTCGATGGTAGCCAGATGGGCCTCCGACCCTCTCCCGCCGACAATTTCGGCCAGTGCATCCATCAGGACGCGGGTCCCCTTCTTGCCGGGGGTACATTTCCCGCAGCAGTAAAGGGTTTGTACCCTCTTCATATATTCGGCCGCCATGGCAGGAACGTCCACATCCTTGTTGAAAAGAATGATGCCGTCCCACCCCATGAAGGCGGCCAGCGGACGCTCTCCGTCGTAAGTGGTCGGCAGCCGGAACTGCGCCTCTTTCGGCTCACCACCCTTGCGGTTGTCGATTATGCTCCCACCCCAGCTGGAAAAAACCACCTGTGCCACTTAAGCCTCCGCGTTCAACCTTTATATTGTCCCGTATAACGCAATTAAGCGACTGCAATTATTGGTTAAATCATTCCAATGCAATTGTATACAGTATGCAAGTACTTACCACATCATTCCTTTATAAATCAAGTGAAAAAATTAATAATTGGAATTTATTTAAGATTGCCACTGGCCCGCGGCTCTGCTATAAATGTTTTTGTTGCTCTCTCTTTCAGGTACTGCATGCGGCGGAAACGTAAAACAGTCCGGATTTGCGCAGCACGTTGAACGCAGTACGTTGCGCGCAAAAGGAAAGGAACCCATATGTCGACTCTCGATAAAGCCTTTGCCTCGCTCTTTGAAGTGAACATGGGAATAAAAGCGGGAGAGCGGGTCGTGGTATTCAGCGATACCGTCCGGCCGGACGAAATCCCTTCCGTCTCCGATGCCGACCGGCACGCATAAGACTCCCCTGTACAAAGGAAAGCTCTCCATCTGAGCCGACCGGGACGGTCATCCGGCCGTTCCCTTTTATTTTTCATCCGACAACCGTGCACTGATATTAAAGTCTTCTTCTGCATCTTCCGATAAAGAAAGTAATCCATTTCGGCATCTTCGACCCCTTGGATAAGGACGCTGTTGCGCAAGCCACCCCAGAGGAAGGATCACTATGGACAATCTTGAAAGCGAGAAACGCATTGACGGAACGTTCGCGATAAATATTGCCGCCGATCAGATGGAGGCGCATCTGACGATTACCCCTCCGGTTGGTGGAGGCCAAGCCGTCAACGGCGAACAGATCTATCGGGCACTGGAAGAAAAAAAGGTCGTACGCGGCATCATGAAAGAATCACTTGAAGCTGCGGCAGCCACGGGACGGGCCGATAACAAGCTGATAGCCAGCGGGCGCAAACCTGTGCCGGGAGAAAATGCTCAGCTCGTGAGCCTTATTCCGGAAATGAAAGAACGGCGCCCCCAGATGGAAGATGAAAGTGACATCGTAAATTTCCGCGACCTCGGCGATATCATCAGCGTCAGACCTGGCGACCCGCTGATGCGGCGGATCCCTCCCACGGCGGGTGAGCCCGGTGAAAATATTCTGGGGGGTACCGTCCCCGCCACCCCCGGCAATGATATGCAGTTTGCCCCTGAGTTGAGCGGATCAGCCATTTCTCCCGACGACAGCGATCTGCTGGTTGCGGCGATTGCAGGGCAGCCCGTCCTGGTGAGTTTCGGCGTTGTCGTGGAACCGACCATCAAGTTGCAGAATGTGGATTTATCAACCGGCAATCTTCATTTCGAGGGGAGCATCATCATTTCCGGCGATGTAAACGCGGGAATGGAGGTAACGGCAGCCGGGGATATCAGCATCGGCGGCACGGTGGAGGCCGCAAAGCTGGAGGCGGGCGGCGATGTGGAAGTCAAGGGAGGAATCATCGGCCATAGCCAGGTCAGAAACGGCAATGGCGATCTGAATCCTGCAATTGCCCATGTCCAGGCCAAGGGGTCTGTAACTGCGCTCTTCATGGAAAAAGCCCTCGTGATTGCGGGAGCCGATATCGCCGTCAAGGAACTGGCCATGCAAAGCGAGCTTACCGCCGGCGGGCGGGTAGTGGTCGGCGAAGAGGGTATGCGCAAGGGGCACATCATTGGCGGATTATGCCGGGCAACCAACCTGGTCCATGCCATCGTCATCGGCTCCCATGCCAGTGTGCCAACCAGGATTGAGGTGGGGGTTGATCCTTACGCCCAGGAAAAACTCGCTTTGGTCAAGAAACAACTGGATGAGAAGCAGAAAGAACTGGAAGAGGTCGGTAAGACGCTTGCCTATATCCAGGAAAACCCCACGAGATTTGCTCCCGAGACAATAAAACAGAAAGAGCGGTCATCCAACTGGCTGCAAACCGAAGTCACGGAGTTGACGGGGCAGAAAAAGAGGCTGCAAAAGAAGCTGGAAAATGTCGATACCGCCAGGATCAAGGTCGAAAAAAATATTTATTACGGCGTCCAAATCGCCATCGGCGACAAGACCCTGCTTGTTGACGATGACCTGGAAAACGTCACCTTCAGATTGGAAGAAGGCGCTATTGTCTATTAACGCCTTTACCTGACTTTTACGAGAGCCTCCTTTAGCACAACATCCGCTGACCTGTCAATGAGGCCATGCCCATCCCACAGACCGTATCGCCGGACCGGCAAATTCATCCCGAAAATTGACGTCGCACTGTTGACAGAACGTTGCGTTTATGGAATGTTGTCCCGGGGAGGTATTACTGTGCGTATTATCGGTTTGACCGGCGGGATTGCGTCGGGGAAAAGCACGGTCGCCGGAATGCTGAAACGACGAGGTGCGGTGGTGATCGACGCCGACCTGATCGCCAGGGAAGTGGTTGCGCCCGGAGAGCCGGCCTACAGCGCCGTTGTTGCCGAGTTTGGCGAAGGCATACTGAACCCGGACCGGACCATCAACCGGGGAGCCCTGGGAAGGATCGTCTTCGCCGACCCCGAAGCCCGACGGCGGTTGGAGAAGATCACCCACCCCGCCATCGGCCAAAGAGCTTCCGAAAAACTGGCCGAGCTCAGGTGTGGCGGAGCCGCCGTGGTTTTCTACATGGCCCCCCTGCTGATCGAAGCGGGTATCACGTCGCGCGTGGATGAGGTATGGGTGGTCTACGTGGACAGGGAAACCCAGGTGGAAAGGCTTATGCTGCGCGACGGGATCAGTCGTGAAGAGGCGTTGCGGAAAATCGCCGCGCAGATGCCGATGGATGAAAAGAGAAAACAAGGCAGAGTGGTCATCGATAACCGGAAAACGGAAGCGGATACGGAGAAACAGGTGCAGGAAGTGTGGGAGAGGGAAATCGGGAAGCGGGAAGCGGGAAGCGGGAAGCGGGAAGCGGGAAGCGGGAAGCGGGAAGCGGGAAGCGGGAAGCGGGAAGCGGAAACATCGTGAACGGGGAACAGGGATCGGGGATCGGGGATCGGGACAACCTTAAAAGCTCCTCAACCCCAAATACCTCCACCACAAAGCTCCGCCATCCGGAGCTTTGTCAGTTTTTACCGTTCCCGGTTCCCGGTTCCCGGTTTCTACTTATGGTAGCCGAGCTTGGTGGATATCTCCTCCGCCGCCCTCTTTACCATCGGAATAAGCTCATTGTCCATCCGCTCGTCGGGAAACCGCATGGAAGGTCCGGATATGCTTACCGCACCGACGATCCGTCTTGTATAGTCGCGGATGGGCGCGCCAACGCATTTGACCCCGATATCCAGTTCTTCATTGTCGAGAGCATACCCCTGTTCGGCAATCACCTTCAGATGCCTCTTCAACTCTTCCTTGTCGGTGACCGTGTTGGGGGTGTAACGTTTCAACTCCTTGGACGGGAGATAGTGTTCCAGTTCCTCATCGGTCATGTAGGCCAGCTGCACCTTGCCGGCCGCAGTGCAATAGGCGGGAAGCCTCGCACCGACACGGGGAACGACGCGCACGGTCAGGTCGGTCTCAACCACGTCCAGGTAAACGATATGGAACTCTTTCAGAATGGCCACATAGGTGGTTTCGTTACACTCCCTGACCAGCGACTCCAGCACCGGTCTTGACTGGCGAAGCAGGCCCATCTGCCTGATAAAGGTCTGTCCCAGTTCCAGGGTCTTGAGACCCAGCCGGTAATTTTCCGTGACTCTATTTTGTTCGATATACGCCCGCGATTCAAGGGTTGCCAGCAGCCTGAACACGTTGTTCTTGTGAAGCTTCAGACGTTTGGAGAGTTCGGTTACGCCGAGCTCGTCAACATCGTCATGGAACTGCTCCAGAAGGTCGAGGGCGTGGTCAACGGCCTGAATTATATACTCTGACTTTTCTTTTTTTGCCATGGTTTACACCTGTATTAATTAGATTCCAATCGATTTTGATAAGTCTTTTAGAAAAATATGTCAAGGAATTTTGTCTATTGCGTAATAATTTAACTCCGCGTAAACTTTTCCCGAACTTGCATGGCAAACGTCATAATTTTTGTTTTATTATGCCGCGACGGATGGGTTAGCTGAAAATTAATTTCAAGACGCCCCACCCGGATCGAACTTCAATAAGTTGAAAAGATATATGTTTTAAACTATAGAATAATGTTTTATAATAGTCAAGAAAGAAAACGAAAGGGATTCATTATGCTGAATCTACGCAAACAAATCCTGGTTGCGATTGACGGTTCCCCCCTGTCCGACAAGGCTGCGGAAGAAGCCGTCCGCATGGCGGCGGGCAACCCCAGTCAATTCAAAAGCAGGATTTACGCGATGCTGGTCCTCCCCAATGCGCCCAGGAACACGTTCACCGATTTTGTTCCCGCCCCACCCATAACAGAGTCGGAAGAGTGGGAAGAACTCCGCAAACGCATCTTCTATGTCATCGAAAAAGACGCCAGGGAAGCCGACATACCGCTGGAAATAAAGATCGTCTACGGAGACCCGGCTGAGGAGCTCATCAGTTTTGCGGATAAAGAAAATATCGATGTCATCGTCATTGGGAGTTCGGGCAAAGGTTTCATAAAAAGGAAGCTGCTGGGGAGTGTTTCTCAGAAGGTGGCGAAACAGGCCAAATGTTCGGTCTACATCGTCAAGGGGTAAGTTTTTTCGTCTCCCGCCGCAGGTACTCGAGGATTTCCTTCAGACTTCTGGCGATGATCTCTATATCGTTGGGAAACTCATGGGGTGAGAGCTCCAACGTCAGGTTCTGGCTGTAATCGGTAGTACGCAGGTGATTCAAAAAACGGGTGAGCGGCAGGATGCCGTGACCGGGAAGAAGATGTTCGCGGCCATGGCCGTAGTCGGAGAAATGGATGTTCTTAATCCGCCCGGTGTTGTAAAACAGATAAAAATCGTTGATAAAGTTGGTCTTCCCCGACCCCATATGGGTACAGTCAAAGGTGAGGTACAGGTTCCGTTCCTGGAGAAAGTGGATCATCTTGTCGGTACTTGCCAGGATATGGGGATTTATCTTGAACCGGCCGACCCACGGCATGTTTTCCAGGGTCAGTGTGACCTCTCCCTGCCCGATCTCTTTCTGAAAATCTATAATCCGGTGCATCCAGCGCCAGAACCTCAGTTCCACCCCCATCCAGGATGGCGGATGAAAATTCACCAGCGGGATATTGCAGTTGGCGGCAAGCTCCACGCATCGCTTGAGGGAATCGATCGGACTTCCCCAGCCGTCCAAGGGCATGAACGGCGCATGGATGGAGAGAATCGGCAGTATCTCGGACATCTCCATCAGGACTCTACGTGTATTTACTTCCTGAAAGTCCTGATTGATGATCAGTTCAACGCCGTCAAAACCCACATCGAAGGCGGTCTGGAAAGCCTTCCGGAGCGGAAATATGAACAGCGTTCCTGTAGAAATGGAGATCAGCATACAATTCCTTCAGATAACAAGGCTACAAGCTCCCTTCTTCATCACTGCTCCGCGAAAGTCTGATACACAATCCTTTGCAGGTTAACTACCGCCTCCATTCCGTTTTTCAAATTGCGCTCCTCTGCTTCCGACATGTCATCCGGGTTGAGGAACACCCCTTCCGCCTCCGCGGCTCCCCCTCTGATTTCCTGAAAAACCTTCAGGCTGGCAAAGTCATGGTAGGCCATAAGAAGCCTTTCCGCCAATTCGACACCGAGACGGCCCCTCTCCAGCACCCCCTTTATCCTGTCAACAGTGCCGGTTGCGGCTACTTCGTGTCTGATGGCCATGACACAGATATTCATGATCAGAGGGGTCAGGGCAAACTGCTCCAGGTTGAACTCGCCCCGGTGATTCCCGGATTTATCCACCCGAAGCCTGCCGAAGAAATCCAGGCCTATCGGCATCTCCGAGGCGCTCTTGGAAATATCCCGGAGCGCGCCATGACGATGATAATCCAGCAGGCCCCGCACAAGGTTTGTCATCTCTGCGGCCGTTCCCTCATCCCCGTAAAGATGGCGAAGATCGGCAAGAGTTACCAGGCAGGCTATCGCCTCATTCCTCCTCTCGCCGCTTAATCCTTCGTTCAACCGTAGTCGCCAGTCGGCCATGCTTCCCCGCCAGGAAGGATGCGCCGGGATTATGTCGGTGCGGCTTTTCATCCCCAGGCTCTCCAGAGCGGCCGCGGCCCTGCGGGAAAAATCCTCGAAATAAGAGGCCCCACCCGATTCGGTCTCGCCAAAGACCATAAGGCTGTCAAAATTACCGGAGAGACTCCCCTCCAGCCGCCCCAGGCTCCCTGAAACCAACCAGCAGTACGGTGCCGGAGGATTGCCGAACCCGTTCTGCTCCATCCACTCCTCCGTGGTCCGGAGGACGCGGCAGATCAGGCGGTCCTGGAAGGCTGTACAAAGGGCATGAAGTGCCACCACAGACCTGCGACGCTCAAAATAGCCTGCCGCCATCCGGTTGAGCCGCTCGCGGAGTTGCATGAGTCCGTCAGAGGCGCGTTCGAGGTCGTCGAGGGCCTTTGCGAAATCGGCTGCGAACTCCTTCTCAAAGGCGATTTCCTCATCCAGCCGTTCCTTCCACCCCTCCATCAGCTCCATATCTTCGCCCGCAAGGAGATACGACATTCTCTCCGCCATTCGCCCCTTCAGACTGCTGGCAAGCTCGGAAACATTGCGCCAGGTGAGGATGTCCCCCCCCCTCGCCCCAAGAAAAATGGCCATGATAATCCTCCAACACCGGCTATAGGCTAAGGGCAAACGGCAAAAGGGAAAACCCTTAGCCCTTAGCCTTTAGCCATTTGCCTAATCCAGATGTCCGTGCACCTCTTCGGCCAGAAAACGCCTCATCTCCTCGGGAGGTGGCGGAGTGAAAAGGGAAACCAGAACCATCACCGCAATTACCAGCGGCGCTCCGCATAAAGCCGACGAAGTCACCGGAAAAATTACTGCGACAATGGGGATGTAGCCGCCGAAGAGAGGCGTGGCAAAGGTTATCACTATCCCCGACAGCATCCCGGCAATGGCCCCGTAACGGTTAGTCCGCCCCCACCAGATACCCAAAAGGAAGACGGGAAAAATGGTGTTTCCGGCCAGGGCAAAGGCCACTGCCGTTATCTCGGCAATGAGTCCGGGCGGTTTGAGGGCGATTAAGAGCACCAGGGCGGCCAGCACCAGGGTGGAACTTTTGGCAATGAACATCTTGCGCTCCTCCGATGCCTGCGGATTGATGAGCCGGTAGTAAATATCGTGGGACATGGACGATGCCCCGGTCATGAGAAGACCGGTTACCGTTGAGAAAGCGGCGGTTACCGCGCCGGCTGCCAGAATGCCCGTAAGCCAGCTCGGGAGACCGCCCATGACCGCCGCTTTTAACACCATAATATCGGCCATCTTCCGTGCCGCCGCGGGTTCCGGGATGACCCCCCCACGGGCCTCAAGAAGCCGCGCGAAGACCGCGTAGGCCGGCGCAGACCAGTATATGAGGGCAATGAAAAACAGCCCCCAGACCACGCTCCAGCGGGCATCGCGAATGTTCGGCTGAGTGTAGAAGCGGGACATCACATGGGGAAGGCCGGCAGTGCCGACCATCAGCGTAAAACAGAGAGCAGCCCACTGGAATAGCGTAGTCCCGGCAAAAGGGGCGGCAAAGTTGAAGTTGAATTCCTGTGCCAGCTCCTTCATGGCCGTTCCGTAGCCGAACTGGGGGATCAGCCAGAAACAACCGAGGTTGTGAGCCAGAAACATGAGGGGAAGGATGTACGAAACAATAATGACAAAATACTGCATCTGCTGGTTCCTTGCCACCCCCAGCACACCACAGATCGCCACGTAGGAAATCACCACCGCACCGCCCAGCACTACTCCCCTCGAATACTCAATGCCGAAAAGCCAGCCGAAGACCATCCCGATTCCCTTGAACTGGGCCACGCAGTAAATGATCGAGATGGTTATGGATATAACGGCAGAAATCAGGCCGGCAGTGGGAGATGCGTATCTGGCGCCGACGAAATCGGGGGCGGTGTATTTGCCGAATCGCCGGATCTGCCCCGCCATGAGCACCAGAAGGAGAACATATCCGCCGGTCCACCCTATGACGTAGGCCAGGGCAAAATAGCCCTGCAGGTAGAGAAGGCCGGCCATTCCCAGAAAACTGGCGGCGCTCATCCAGTTGCTGGCAATGGCCGCTCCGCCGCCAATACGGCCCGTATATCGCCCCGCGACTCCGTAATCGAACATGTCACGGGATTTGGAGCGGAGACCTGCCAGAATAAACAGGGCAAGCACCCCTGCGACGATGATGAGGGGCCAGGGATTGACCATGTCGTTACTCATAGGTTCTGTCTCTCCTGCGGCTGTGGCGTTCGGCCAGCCTGTCGATGTAAACATTGAAAATGATACACATGAAGTTGCCCCGGTTTAGTGGACATTACGTTAATCCGCACGTTCAAGTTGCTAGACCTCGGTTGCTGTTTGCAGCATGGCGCAGAATTTTCGCTAATCCGACAAATCAGGTGGAGAAGAAGTCGAGCAGGTAGTGGTCGCGGAATATCCACAGAAAGGTATTGACCCCGTTGAGAGCTTGCCGGAATTGGTCCCGTTCTTTGTCGGTCATAACCAGCGGGTCGACATGGTTTGTGGGTTTGCCGTTTGCGGACAGTTCCCGCAGTTGCCACTGTAGACGAAGCCGGGTCAGGAAGGTGAAGGCTTCTACGATGGTTTCAAGGTCGCCGCTTTCAAGAACTCCCCGTTTTCCGAGGAGTTCGAGTTTTTCCCATGTGCTCCCGCCGATGATGCCGGCTTCGAGGGCCAGGAGGCTCGCGCCTCCGGTAATGGCGAAGATGCCGGTTTTTTTGAGGTCAACCTTGCCCTTATGCTCTCCGCCGGGCTCGACCCGGATGCGTCCGAACATGGTGAACGGCGGCGGGAAGCGCACAACATGGCCCGCCATGTTGGGAAAGAAGAAGGCGTGGCGCTGGACGGCGTCGCGGATATGGTCGCGCAATTGTATGCCCAGGGTCTCGTCGCCATGCAGGGACCGAAGGTCCTGAAACATGCCGAAGTTGAGCATGTGCTCGGGGGTGGGAACGGTGATCCACTGGTCGAGAAGCTGCTTCCATTCGGTGAGGCTATGGCGCCACTGGGGGGTGCTGGCCATGATGTTGCCGGGGCAACGGGGGATGCCGATTTCTTCGAGGGCGTCGACGAGCCTGGCGGCGAAGCGTTCGACGTCGCGAAGTTTCTCCGGCGAAAGGTCGTCGATGCAGACGATGGCATTGTCCTGATCGGTGCACAGGGTCTGTTCGCTCCGACCTCCGCTGCCAAGGACGAGGTAGGTGGCCCCTTCGGGGAGGCGAATACCCTCGGTGCTTTCCAACAGGGCAATCAGGCGCAGGGTGATGGCGTCGTTGAACCGGGAGATGAGTTGCACAACGCTTTTTGTGTCGATGCCCGTACTTATGGTGAATCTCACCATGTCGAGCAATCTTACGCCGAGCGCCTGCAGTTGGTCGATGGAATGGGCTGCCTCAATCTCCTGATGGAGGCATAGGGGGGTGCAAGTCTGGATTTTCAGCAGGTCGGTGTCGGAGATGACGCCGACCAGCTTTCCCTCGTCATCAACAACGCCGAGGTTGTGGATGTTGTGCCGGGCCATTTTGAAGACGGCATCGAACACATAGTCCTGCCGTCGGATGGTGATGAGCCCGTGCCCCATGTTTTCCCGAACTTTACAGCCGGCGATCGCACCGCCGGAATCGGCAATGAGCTTTCGCAAGTCACGGATTGAGAAGATGCCCACCGGGGTCCCGTCTTCGACGACCACGATAGCTGTACTGTCGTTGCCTTGCATGAGCCGGGCGACTTCGACTACATCAGCGTCCGGCGCACAGGTGAGAGCCGGACCCGTGCACACTGCTTCGATGCGGACGAAAAAGAAACTCTCTTCGCAGATCGCGCTGTTCTGCATGGCCCCCTCGCGGCTTGAATATAGCACAGCAACCTGTGCAACTCCAGTAGAAACCATTCGGTGTCCAGTTCGAACCGGATTCACTGCTCACGATTAACCGCTTGTGCAGTGTCCTGGTAAATTTAGATTTATCCTAGGAACGGCTTTACTCGAGGCCATGAGGGGCCTCGGAGAGGGGAACGGTGAAGGAGAACACCGCGCCGGCTCCCAGCTCGCTTTCAACCCAGATCTTCCCGCCCATCCTCTCCACGATCTCCCGTGAGATCGTCAGCCCGAGGCCGGTGCCGAGGGGATGGGATTTCTGGGGATCACGCAGCTGGTGAAAGCGATCGAAAACCTGCTCCAGCCGGTCCGACGGGATACCCGGACCTTCGTCCGCCACGACTATCAGGGCGAAGCCGTCTTTCTGCCGGCCGCTGAGCCGGACCTCCCCGCCGGTCGGGGAAAACTTCACTGCATTGGAAAGAAGGTTGGTAAGCACCTGGTGGAGACAATCCGCGTCGGCATAGACCGGGGGAATGCCTGCCTCGACTTCACTTACCACTTTGATCTCCTTTTCGGCGAACAGCGGGTGGGTGGAGTTGAGCGCCTTGGCAAAGACCGGCTCCAGTTCCAGCGGCCTGGGATACAGTTCCAGTCGCCCCGCCTCGATCTTGGAGAGATCGAGCAGATCGTTGATCATGCGGGTAAGCCGCTCCGCCTCGGTATGGATGACCCCCACGAACTTCTTCCTTTTTTCCGCATCGTCTACGTCGTAACGGAGCAAAATCTCGGAGAAGGACTGGATAGAAGTCAGTGGCGTCCGCAATTCGTGGCTCACCGTTGAGAGAAAATCGCTCTTGAGACGGTCCAGTTCCAGAAGCCGGGCATTGGCCTTCTCCAGTTCGGCCGTACGCCGGGCCACCTTCTCCTCCATGGCATGGCTGTAAGCCTGAACCTCCGCGTAGAGCTGGGCGTTGACCGCTGCCATGGCGAGCTGGTTGGCCAAGGCCGCGAACAGCTCGACGAACTCGTCGGTGAAGTGCATCGGGCCGCGGGTGGCATAGGCGGTGAGGACTCCGATCACCCTCCCTTCGTAGGTCATCGGTGCATGGATGAACGCGCTCACCGGCACGTCCTTGACCAGCTTGGAGAAGAGGAGCGGCTTGTCGATCTCCCTGGTGTCCCCCACCACGACCGGCCGGGCGTCCAGGAAACAGAGGCCGAAGTAGGTATCCCGGGATGGAACCATGGCGGACGCCGTCACGTAATCCGCCATGAGTCCCACGTAGCTGCGAATCCGCAGGATACCGTCCTCGTCCAGGAGCCGGACCGCCAGGTGCTCGAACCCGAACTCCCGCTTGATCAGAAGGAGCACCTCCTGCAAAAGCGTTTCGATGTCCAGGCTCCTCGAAAGGGCATGGGAGGCCTCATGAAGGACCACCAACTCCCGCAGGCGCCTCTCCAGTGCTTCCCTGCTCTCTGCCAGGGTCTGGGAAACGCCGCCGAAGACGTCCAGGATCTCCACGGCCCGGTCCCGGGGCCACGCAAGGGTACTGTTGATGATCATGCGTGCCGACGGTGCTCCCAGCGCACTGGCCAGACAACGCTCCGTTGCTTCGAGGAGCGCCTGGGGGGAAGAGCGTTCCGGCAGGGAGCCCAGCACATCGCGGGCCGTCTTGGCGCCCACAAACCGCGCCAGAAGCCCTTCCAGGTCGGCCCGCGTAGCCCATGCGGCCGGCAGCTCGACGCGTGGCGCCTCCTCAGCAGGCTGCGGGGTCAGGAGACTGAACGTGAAATAGGCCCCCATGTTGAATACCAGGCTCCAGATCAGGGCATGGGTCCAGGTGTCGAATCCATGCAACCCGAACAGCGCGCGAGGCCGCAAAAGCTCCATTCCCCACGGTCCTTGCGTAAGGAGCGATTCGCTCATCCAGCCCGAATCAACGAAGCTGGGAATGAGCAGGGTATAGATCCATACGCCAAAACCGGCGGCAAGACCGGCGAGTGCCCCGGTCCGGGTGCCCCTTTTCCAGTACAGACCGAACAGTACGGCGGGAGCAAACTGGATCACCGCGGAAAAAGACAACAGCCCCGTGGCGACCAGGGTGTGTGACTCGCCGATCCACCTTTTGAATCCGTAACCCAGCAGCACCACGCCGAAGATGACGGCCCGCTTGGTGTACAACAGGGGGCGGGAGAGGTCCACCCCTTTGCCGCGAAAGGTGGAGTAAACGCCGCTGAGGACCGCAACCCCTGAATGGTGGAGAATCATCGTGGCCAGAGCGACCGCCTCGACGATGACCATCCCCGTCGCAGCCGAAAACCCCCCCAGATAGGCGAGAAATGCCAGGCCGGTATGGCCGCGCGACAGCGGCAGGGAAATCATGAAGAAATCGGGACTCAGCCCCTCCCCGTCCAGACGCCCGACCAGTGCCACGGGAAGCACGAGCACGTTGATGAGCAGCAGGTAGGCAGGAAATGCCCAGGAAGTCGTCCGCAGGTGGCGCTCCCGCACGTTCTCGACGGCCAGCATGTGAAACTGGCGAGGAAGCAGAATGACGGCCGACGCAGAGAGTACGCTCAGTGCGACCCAGGAGGGCAATGAGGTCCCTGACCCCTCTCCGAGCAGGAACAGACGCGAAAGGTCGGCGTCGGCAAGCGCCCTCTGAAAGACTTCCGTGAACCCGCCGCCGATGGCGAAGGTGATGTAGAATCCGATCACCAGGAAGGCCCCGAGCTTCACCGCGCTCTCAAAGGCCACCGCAGCGACCATCCCTTCGTGCCGCTCGGTGGCGACCAGGCTCCTCGCCCCGAAGAGGCCGGCGAAGATCGAGAGACCCAGGGCCGCCCAGAAGGAGGCATCGTCCAGAATCCCGGTGGCCACCCCCCTGCCGGTAAGGAGATCGAAGGTATACCCCACCGCTTTGAGCTGGAGTCCGATATAGGGGGTAATGCCGATCACCATCAGCGTAGTGGCAAGAGCACCCAGGGTCCATCCCCTTCCGTACCGGACCTCGAGCAGGTCCGGCAGGCTCGTGACCCCTTCCGCCCGGCAGAAGGAGACGAGACGTCGCAAAAGGGAGGGAGCCAGAAGAAAGACGAGGGTGGGCCCCAGGTAAATCGGCAGAAACCCCAGCCCCGTGGTCGCGGCCTGCCCCACACTGCCGTAATATGTCCAGGAAGTGCAGTAGACGGCCAGGGAAAAGCTGTAGACCCATGGGTTGTCGACCGGGCTGCGCCCCCTCTCCCTCGCCTTGTCCGTGGCGTAAGCGATGGCAAACAGGCCGAGGAGATAGCCGACCCCCAGGGAGGCGACCCAGAAGGTATGGTTCACGGTTCATCTCCTCGGGTCAGCAGCCAGCTGATCAGCACCAGTGCGCCCCAGACCGTGAACAGGTAGAGGGGGAGCAACGGGATGCCAAAAACGCTGCCGGGGTGGTTAAATGCCCCCAGCAGGGGGGGGTAGAGGGCCACGATTCCCACGGCAAACAGTGCGGCAAGCCGGCATGAGATTACATCCATATAGAGACCCCCCCTTATGTCAGAATCTGGACGTCTGCCAACGCAGTAGCAGGTGCCTGTCGCAGAAGGCCTTGGCTTCTGCAAGGGTTCTCACGCCCCGCGCCGGCAGCAGCGTGAGGAGATCCAGGAAGATATGGGCGGTGGCACGGGCATCTCCCAGGGAGGTGTGCCGCCCCTCGATGGTGACCCCCATGCGCGCAGCGATGGCTTCGAGGCTGTGCCCTTCGATCTCCTGGTGCAGGGCGTAGGAGAGGAACAGGGTATCGAGGATCGGGTTGTCGATCTGGGGGAGGCCGGCTTCGGCCGCAGCCATGTCGAGGCACTTCTTGTCGAATGCCGCGTTGTGGGCCACCAGCACTGCGTCTCCCACGTACTCGACGAACTGCGGATACACCTCGCTCATGGAGGGAGCGCCCGTCACCATGTAATCCTCGATGTGGTGGATCTCCACGGACTCGGGAGGGATCAGCCGGCCCGGGTTGACCAGTGTGTTAAAGATGCCGGCGTTCTGGACGCGCCCCCGGCGGATGCGGATGCCGCTGATGCTGATGACCTTGTCCCCCTGGGAAAGCTGTAGCCCCGTAGTCTCGGTATCGACCACCACGTAGTCGAGATCGGCCAGATTGGCATTGAGCAGCTCTTCCCGCTCGAATACCGGCCGCGGCAGGAACAGATCGAAGTTGTAGAACTCCGGTTCCCCCTCGATCAGCCCGTCTGCCCGGCGCCCTTCGCTCACGGCGCCTGCCTGCATCAGAGCCAGTCGCACCTCAAATGAATCGCCGCAAGAGCGGGTCCAAAGCTCACCCCGGTTTTTCCGCACCGTTTCTCCCAGGGGTAGCGGCTCCTCGCCTTCAGGAGAGAGCTCCAGGGTTTCCAGTTCCGCAGGGTCGCCGGCGAAGGGGCACTTGACCCGAAAAGTGGTAACCACGGTCCCGTCCTCCACCCGGAGGTTTGCACCGATCGGCAGCCCGCCGGCCCCCCTTTGCCCGAGCCACTCCAGGACGCACTCCATAGAGGCCACCCAGGAGAAAGGCTCCACCAGGACAGGAGGGATCGGATCGCCGCTCTCCTCGATCTCAACTGCGAGCCCGGCAACCGAAACCACCGCCTCATCCAGAAGTTCCCGCGGATTGGAAGGAATGGCCGGCCAGCGCGACTCCCGGGCAGTTCTGGCAGCCTCTTCCATTGCCGTCACCCGTCCGCTCAAACGATCCATCTCCTCCGCCAGCGCCGTCAGAAAAGCCTGCTGTTTTTCCGCGGACATCTCTCTGTGTCGTTGGAGCGTTTCGACCAGAGAACGGGAGGTGGCCACCGGTCCCCTCAGGAGCTGGGGCATCTCCCGCAAGGTCTCCTCGAACCGGGCACCCTCTTCGGTGGGGGTGCTCAGGTCCCGAAACACCAGGAGAAAACCGGCCTGCTCACCCGCGGTTCCGGGAACAACCGACAGGGAGCCTTTCAAAAGCTTTCCGTCCCGGAGGGGGAAAACCACCTCTTCCGCGGCTTCCCGGCCCGGGTCCCACCCCCGGCGAAGCCGCTTCAGGTGAAAACCGAGCCGCTCGCCGGGGAAGATGCGTGACAGGGCCGATCCTATGCCCGACGTGTATCCGCGCCCCAGGATGATCCGTGCACGGGGGTTCATCAGGATGGTCTCTTCGGCCTCGTTGGCCACTACCACACCATCGACCATGGTGCGCAGCACGGTAGCCAGACGATTACGCTCTTCCTGCAACGTCCGGGTCGCTTCCCGCACGCGCCCTTCGAGTTCGCCGTAGGCCCTGGCCAGGTTCTCGGCCATCAGGTTGAACTCGATGGCCAATTCCTCGATCTCGTCCCCCGCGTCGACCTTGATCCGGTGATCCAGGTTGATGCGGGAGATGATCTCGGCGCCACGCCTGATCTCCAGGATGGGGCGCATGTATTGGTCGGCCATCCACCACGCCAGGGCGGCGACCAGAATGACGAACAGGATCACGAAGAAGGCTACCTGGCGGCTTACCGAATATAAATGGCCGAATGCCTGGGACGCCGGCTGGACCACGGCGAGGAACCAGTCGCGAGGGACGGTCCCCCCAGGCGCCCGAACTGCCGTCACACCGGCAAGATAGCTCTCACCGCCGGAGCCGAAAGTCACCCAGCCGGTTTCGCTTTCCGCAAGCGGGGGGAGGGGAATCCCTGGATCTCCCGCCAGGCGTTGCCCCCCGTCGGTGAACAGCACTGCGCCTCCCGGTTTCCCCTTCTGAGACGGCGCGAAGAGCTGTTGCAGGCCTTCCAGTGCATAGGAGATCACCAGCACGCCCAGAGGTTTACCGTTGGGGTCCGTGACCGCCAGCCGGTACTCCAGGTTTTTTCCGGAAACCAGCGGGGTGGAAGATCCCTGGCCCGCCGGACGGCCCGCCGGAACCAGATCGATCCCCGTTATCATGGGGATGGATTGTCGCGCCGAGGAAAGGAGCTCTTTCGGAAAGGGAGCCGAGCCGGACAGGTAACCTCTTACCTCCGGCAACGCAGCCAGAGCGGCCGCGGTCTGGTGGTAGCGCTGCAGTTCCCCCCGCAGACGGTCTGCAAACTGCCCCGCTTCCTGGGCGAGCTGACTCCCATGGATACCACCCACGTCGTCGCGTACCACGAAGAACAGGGCCGCCATTGCAACTATCAGGGGGAGCACCGCCAGGCCGGTGAGAGAAACGATCAAACGGTGGCGCAGGCTTTTTTTCCGGCGGGGAGGCCGTGCCTCCTGGTCAGCGGTCATGGCTCGATCATCGCTCGGATCTTCTCCAGCAGATCCTCGGCACTGAACGGCTTTGTCACGTATTCGTCCGCCCCCACCTCAAGCCCCTTCTTTTTTTCCAGGGTCTGCCCCTTGGCCGTGAGCATGATCACCTTCGTTCCGGCCATATCCGCCCGCTCCCGGAGCAGCCGGCACACCTCGTAGCCATCTTTCCGGGGCATGTTGACGTCCAGGAGGATCAAATCCGGCCGCACGCGCTCGGCCACTTCCAGGGCATCCTCCCCATCCCGCGCAGTGTGGACCTCATACCCCTCCATCTCCAGGATGAACTCGATGGACATCAAAATGTTGGGCTCGTCATCCACAGCAAGGATCTTCTTCTTCCCCATTTTCCGTCTCCCCAAGCCTATTGAAAGCGATAATCAGACCGCCGTAATTTCCGATACTCAATCACTCATAGGATTTGTCCCGGCGGCGGCTGTGGCATTCGGTGAGCTTGTCGATGTAAATATTGAAAATAACGCAGAGGATGATGAACCAGAAGGGAAGAAATTGCCCGGTGAACCAGAAGTGGAAAGGGAGATTGAAAAACGTGAACCGTGTCAGGAAGCCTTCTCCATGGGAAGATTCGGCAAGATACCAGACGAGGAACTGGGACCCGAAGGTCAATAGTCCCCATGCCTGCAGGATGACAAGGATGATGCCGACTTCTCCCTTCATATACCCCTTTTTGGGCCTGAAAAGGTTGACGTCGTGAAAATCAGGCTTCTCTTTCATGGATAACCTCCCCGGTCACCTGCTCGTGAACCCCGCATGAGCGCTGGCGCAAACGGAACAATCCATCCGAATCGCTACAAATTCTACCATTAAAACTCATGGTGTCCACGCTAATTCACCTTCATGATCTCCCGCAGCACCGACGTCGCATAGGAACCTTTTGGAAGGGAGAACTCCAGCACCAGCCCCGCTCCATCCTGCGTGACACGAGGTTCTTCAAGCGGCACCCGGAGCGGGCGGCGTTCCCCCTCCAGCTTCATGCCCCCGGAAAGGTTAAAGCTCTCCGGGGTAAGCCCCTCTCCCCGCAACAGCTCCTCTTCCAGCTCCAGCTGCTTGCCCTGCGGGAGTTTCATCCGGTAGCCGAACATGGGGCCGGTGGGGGAAATCTGAATCTGTTCGGCTCGCAACGCCTCGGCCCCTTCATCCTCCACCAGGAAACAGGCGCCGTTGTCGTGTTTCCAGGCCAGGTCACCGGCCATGACCCGATCAAAGGCGTCAAACCTTTTCTCCAGCACCTGGTCGAAGAGGAACGACTGAAAGGCGGACAGGTAAAGCTTCTTCAACCGGGGATGGATGGCATGGAGAGCCTTTTCAAAGGAACCCGGCTGCTTCACGAGGCGCTGCAGCATATCCCGCTCGGGGCGGCAGTGAGCAGGGAAGAGACGAAGGCTTTCCTCCAGGTCTCCGTGCAGATAAGCCTCGATGGCGGACCGCCACCGTTCGTCGTTGACCTTCGCAGGGTCCCCGATAATAGCATCGACCGCAGACTTGTAATCCATGATGAGGAGCGCCCGACCGATCAGATGGGAATTTCCCTGCGCTCCGTAGCGCTGCGCGCCGAAACAGTTGGGGACCCCGCGAACCCTTAAGACTGCCAGCACTGCCTCCGCCCGCTCCAGGGCATCCTCTGCAGCACCGCGTACCCTGATCCGGAAACGGTTTCCCGCCAGGTGTCCCAGCTTCAGCTTGTTCCTGTGGGGTATCGCCGACAGCACCACGACCCCCGGCAATTCGAGGGGGAGTAAACGCTCCGGCGCAACACGGGGAATGGAAACGGTCTGCCTGGTAACCCCCTTGGCGTCCTTCATCCCGGCGTAGCCGATATCACGGTCTGAAACGTTCACCGCCCGGGCAATTCTCCTCACCGCTTCCAGGGTGGTGACCCCTCGCTTCTCGATCGTGGCATAAGTGTGCTCTCCCTCGCCACATGGTTGATAGAGAGGGATCTCGGCAACCAGGAAATCTTCAGGCGTCTCCTTGATCACCCCGCCGGTGCCGGGGATATCGGCGGTCAGATACAGATGAAGTTGCTCCTCACTCCTCACTCCTCACTCCTCACTCCTCACTCCTCACTCTTGCGGTAATGAATGAAATAAATTTTCTTCCCCTCCGCCATGAACTTCAACATGTATTTGGAGAGGTGATAGCCCGGCAGCTCATGGCGATAGAGAGCGGAAGCCAGGCAATTTTCGAACCCCTCCACACCCGGCAGCATCCCGGCCACGTCTAAGCCGTAATCATCGAAGTCGGTGGCAAAGTGGAAATCCGCACCCGGCGCCAGGTAGTCCCGAAGGAACGCCATGAACTGGCGGTTCACCAGCCGTCTTTTCCTGTGCCGTTTTTTGGGCCAGGGGTCGGGACAGTTTATGTAGACCGCCGCAAGTGCCCCCTTCGGAAGCCGCTCGGCGATGAACTTGCGTGCCTCTTCCCGCAGCACCCTTACGTTCCTGATGCCGTGTGTGTCGATGCGGCGGCAGGTCTTGTAACACCCCTTGTTATAAAAGTCTATGGCGATAAAGTTCATATCGGGCCGCTCGACGGCGGTCTTGACAATAAAATCGCCGATTCCGCAGCCGATCTCCAGGGCGAGCGGGTTGTCGTTCCCGAATATGCCGCGCCAGTCGGCAGGTACAGGCAGGTTCTCCCCCTTCAGATAATTTGGTGAATCTATGTGAATGAATGATTGCATCGGAATTCCTCTGAACGTATTAATGGTTAGGATAGCACAGGAAAAGCTGCGGGAGAAGGGCAATTTTATTGCAGTGGGGAACGGTGCTCGCCCAAAAGGGCGCACGCCATGCGCCGCTACGTTTCCGTTGCCATTTTCTGCCGGGTATGCTATAGCTATCTAATTGAAATAACGCGAAAAAAGGATTGCCATCAATGAAATTTACCGACTTGAACCTGCCGGAACAAGTGCTCCAGGCCATCGCCGACACCGGCTTTACCGATTGCACCCCGATCCAGGAAAAGACCCTCCCCCTTGCACTGGGTGGCAAAGATGTTGCCGGCCAGGCCCAGACAGGCACCGGCAAAACCGCTGCCTTTCTTATCGCCCTTTTCACCCGGCTCCTGAAGCGCGAAACCGCCTCCAAGGAGCGTCACCCCCGGGCGCTGATCCTGGCGCCTACCAGGGAACTGGTGGTGCAGATCGAGAAGGATGCCCAACAGCTGGGCAAATACGCCGGGTTCAACATTCAGGCCATTTACGGCGGCGTAGACTACATGCTGCAGAAGAACGCCCTCAAGGAGGGGGTGGACGTGGTCATCGGCACCCCCGGGCGGCTCATCGACTACCTGAAGCAGAAGGTCTACTCACTGAAGAACATCGAGGCGCTGGTGATCGACGAAGCGGACCGGATGTTCGACATGGGGTTCATCGCCGATCTACGCTTTATCCTGCGCCGCCTTCCCCCCTTCGATGCGCGCCAGAACATGATGTTCTCCGCCACCCTCAACACCCGGGTCATGGAGTTGGCTTACGAATTCATGAACGTGCCGGAAAAGGTCGCCGTCACCCCGGAGCAGATGACCGCCGAGCGGGTCGAGCAGGTGATCTACCATGTATCAAAGAAGGAAAAATTCCCGCTCCTCTTAGGCCTCCTCAGAAGGGAGGGGATGGAACGGACCATGATCTTCGTCAACACCAAGCGGGAAGCGGAATTCCTCTATGACCGGCTCAACGCCAACGACTTCCCCGCACGGGTCATTTCCGGCGACGTCGAGCAGAGAAAGCGGCTGCGCATCCTGGAAGACTTCAAGAGCGGCAAGCTCCCCATCATGATCGGCACCGACGTCGCATCCCGCGGCCTCCATATCGAAGGGGTCTCCCACGTCATCAACTACGACCTCCCCCAGGACGCCGAGGACTATGTTCACCGCATCGGCCGCACCGCCCGGGCCGGGGCCGAAGGGAAGGCGATCTCCCTGGCCGACGAGGACGGCGCGTTATACCTGGAGGACATTCACGAGTTCATCAAGGAGAGGATTCCGGTGGAATGGGCCGAGGACGACTTGTTCGTCCACGACTACAAACGGACCAAGCCGAGGCCGAGGACGGCGGCCCCGGCAGGAAAGCCCGCCAGGCGGAGCGGGAGCGATAGCGGCCGAAAGCAGGAAAGACGCGGGGCCGCGCCTGTACCAGCTGCAAAAGAGGCCGCGGTAGTGGCAAGCAAAGAGGGAGAAGGGGAACAGAAGAAGCGCCGCCGGGGGCCGCGGCGGAGGAAACCTGCGGGGGAAAAGCCGCAGGAGGGGTAGGCTGGAAAGAGGCAGTTTGATGAATCAGCTCCCCATCATCGCCCGCATCCGGGCGAAGAAATCGTCGGCCATCCGCTCCGCCTCCTCTGCGGTCTCCGCCCCCGCCATCTCCCCTTTCTGATGATTTAAGAGATGCGGCGGTATCTCTTCGAGAAAGCGTGAAGGGTGCCGCTCTTCCAACTTGCCGTATTTCTTGCGGTAGAGGCAGCGGGTGATGGTGAGATGCTTGCGGGCGCGGGTTATCCCCACATAACAGAGCCTCCGTTCCTCGTCGATGGAGAAATCCTCATAGATCGATTTTTTGTGGGGGAGGATCTCCTCCTCCACCCCCACCAGAAAAACACAGGGGAACTCCAGCCCCTTGCTGGAGTGGAGCGACATGAGGGTCACTGCATCCCGGCCGAGCTCCTTCTTCTCCTTTCCCCCGTATCGGTCCTCGTCCATGAGGGAGACCTTTTCGAGGAATCCCGACAGGGAGGGACTCCGGCTCTTTTCCTCATATCCGGCCAGGGAGTTGACGATCTGTTCCACGTTCTCCACCTTGCGCCGGGCCGTAGCCGGATCATCGATGGTCCGGAAGAGCTCCTCCTCGATGGAGAGCCTCTTGAACATCCCCCGCGCCTTCTCCGCCAGATTGCCCCCCCTCTGAAAGCTCTCCATCTCTCCCTTGAGCAGGGCATGGAAGGTTCGCGCCTTTTCCCCCGGCCCCTCGGCAAGGCCATCGATCTCCCTCACTCTTCCGAACGCCTCGAAGAGTGAGCAGTTCTGCTCCATGGACCACTGGCCGATCTTGATCACCGTGCCGTCACCGATCCCGCGCCGCGGGAAGTTGACGATGCGCAGCAGGGCCTGATCATCCGCAGGGTTATCCATCACCTTCAGATAGGAGATGGCGTCCTTAACCTCCTTCCGCTCGAAGAACTGCATCCCGCCGATCAGGACATAGGGAATCCCCTCGAACCGGAGCTGCTCCTCGAAGGCCCTGCTCTGGGCATTGGTGCGGTAGAGGATGGCGAAGTCGCCGTAGGAAAGATTGTGCTTGAAACACTCCACCTGAATCCTCTCCACCACCGTGGCGGCCTCCTCCTCATCGTCCCGGGTGACGGTCAGGTCGATGGGGCGGCCGGGACCGGCAGCGGTCCAGAGGGTCTTCTCCTTCCGCTTCGGGTTGTTCTTTATGACGCTGTTGGCCGCGTCGAGGATGTTGCCGGTGGAACGGTAGTTCTGCTCCAGCTTGATGACCCGGCACCCCTTGTAGTCCTTCTCAAAGGCGAGAATCTTCTCCACGTCCGCCCCCCGCCAGCCGTAAATGGACTGGTCGTCATCCCCCACCACGCAGAGGTTTTTGTGTCCTTCCGCCAGCATGTGGATCAGGAGATACTGGGAGGGATTGGTGTCCTGGTATTCATCGACCATGATGTAACGGAACCGCTCCTGCCAGCGTGCCAGAGCCTCCGGGTGTTTGCGGAAAAGCTCCACGGTCAGCATGATGATGTCGTCGAAGTCCACGGCATTGCAGGCCTTAAGCGCCTCCTGGTAGCGGGGATAGACGGTCGCGGCAAGGGTCTCGTAATCGTCGGCGAAACGCGGCTGAAACCGGTCCGGCGGGATCAGGGCGTTTTTCGCCGCGGAGATCCGCCAGAGGATGGTTTCGGCGTTGAACTTTTTCCCGTCGATGTTCACCTCCCGCATGACCTGCCTGACGAGTCCCGCCTGGTCGGAGGTGGAATAGATGGAAAAGTTTTTCCGGTACCCGAGAAGGGGGATCTCCCGGCGCAGGATGCGCACCCCCAGGGAATGGAAGGTGGAGAGGATCACCCCCTTGCAGCGCTCCCGGCCGACCAGTTCCTCCATCCGCTCCTTCATCTCCCGGGCCGCCTTGTTGGTAAAGGTGACCGCCAGGATGTTTTCCGGCGGCACCTGCCTGTTCAGGAGGAGATAACCGATCCGGCAGGTGATGACCCGGGTCTTCCCCGATCCGGCCCCGGCCAGGACCAGGAGCGGCCCTTCGGTATGCTTCACCGCCTGAAGCTGCTGGGGGTTCAATGTATGTAAATCGAGCATTTTAAAACCTTTTCATCGGTTTTGCCACAGAGACACAGAGACACAGAGACACAGAGACACAGAGACACAGAGAAAACCTAACATGGAGATACAGGGTGTTCAGGATATTTCTGCTTTTGAACATATCCTGTCCATCCCTGTTAATTTGGTTTTATGCTTTTCTCCGTGTCTCCGTGGCTCTGTGGCAGATTCTTGTTGATTCAAAACGCAAAAGAGCCGGGGCTTATTCCGGCTGACTACAGATACCAGAGGGGACGACGGAAATCAAGAAGGCTATATCCGTGCCAGATTGCAAACCTCCTCCTGCTGTGCTATAAGCAGAATATCCACGCAAAGGAGCATCGCCCACAATGGATAAACAGGCCGCCGAGCAACGCATCAAAAACCTTCGCGAAGAGATAAACCGCCACAACCACCTCTACTATGTGCTCGACAGGCCGGAGATCACCGATGCCGAATACGACCTTCTCTTTCTGGAACTCGCCAGGCTGGAAAAGGAGTTTCCCGATCTCGTCACCCCCGACTCCCCCACGCAGCGGATCGGCGCCGCCCCGCTGGAGAAGTTCGCTCAGGTGACCCACCGGATCCCCATGCTCTCCCTGGAAAACGCCTTCACCGACGGGGATATGCGCGACTTCGACGAGCGGGTAAAGCGCTTCCTCGGCATTGCCGCGGCACAGGAGATCGAATACGTCTGCGAACCGAAGATGGACGGGGTGGCAGTGGAACTGGTCTACGAGGGGGGCAAGCTTGCCGTCGGCTCCACCCGCGGGGACGGCTTTGTGGGGGAGGATGTGACCCAGAACCTGAAGACGGTGCGCGCCATCCCGCTTCGTCTCACCACCGACAACCCGCCGCGGCTTTTAGAGGTGCGGGGTGAGGTCTACCTCCCCCTTGCGCCCTTCCAGCGGCTGAACAGTGAACGGGAGGAAGCGGGGGAGCCCCCCTTCGCCAACCCGCGGAACGCCGCGGCCGGCTCCTTACGCCAGCTCGACTCCCGGATCACCGCCCGGCGCCCCCTCTCCATCTTCTGCTACGCCCCCGGAGAGGTTGATGGGTACGGATTCACATCGCAGTCGGACTTCCTCGACACCATCCCCCGCTGGGGGCTCCCGACCAACCCCCACATCAGGAAGGTCAGCGGAATCGGTGGAGTGCTCGCCTACTACCGGGAGATGACCGAAGCCCGTGAAACCCTCCCCTATGAGATCGACGGTGTGGTGGTGAAGGTCGATTCCTTCGCCCTGCAGCGGGAGCTGGGGGAAAAGAGCCGTTCCCCCCGCTGGGCCATTGCGTACAAGTTCCCTCCCCGCCAGGCGATAACCATCATCGAGGATATCGTGCCGTCAGTGGGACGGACCGGCGTCATCACCCCCACCGCCCATCTGAGGCCAGTGGAAGTCTCCGGCGTCATGGTCGCTCGCGCCACCCTCCACAACTGGGAGGAGATGGAGAGGAAGGACATCCGCATCGGCGACACGGTGGTGGTGGAGCGGGCAGGCGACGTCATTCCCGCGGTGGTAAAGGTGGTGACCGAAAAGCGGACCGGGGGAGAAAAACCGCTCCCGATCCCCGGAAAATGCCCCGAGTGCGGCTCCGAGGTGGTGAAGATTCCCGGCGAGGTGGCGGTACGCTGCATGGGGCTCTCCTGCCCGGCCCAGATCCGCGAGACGATCATCCACTTCGCCTCCAGAGACGCCATGGACATCGAAGGTCTGGGGGAGAAGTACATCGAGCAGCTGCTGCGGCTCGGCCTCGTAAAGAACGTGGCCGACCTCTACTATCTCGAAAGGAGCGACTTCATGCGGTTTGAGCGCATGGGGGACAAGCTCGCGGAAAACCTCCTTTCCGCCATCGAACGGAGCAAGCACAAGGAGCTCTCCCGTTTCATCTACGCCTTAGGCATCCGCCACGTGGGGGAGCACACCGCAAAGCTTCTGGCAAGCGCCTTCGGCAGCATCGAAAACCTGGAAAAGGCCACCGAAGAGGAACTCCTCTCCATCCGGGAGATCGGGCCGCAGGTGGCGCAGAGCATCCGCACCTTCTTCCATAACCGGCAAAACATCGAAGTGATCGAACGGATGCTCCGGGCCGGAGTAACGCCGTCCGTGGAAGAGAAAAAAGTCGGCGGCAGGTTTACCGGCAAGACCTTCGTTTTTACCGGGGCGCTCACCCGCTTCACCAGGGACGAAGCGAAACGGCTCGTGGAAAATGAAGGGGGGCATGCGGCCGGCTCGGTGTCGAAAAAGACCGACTTCGTGGTGGCCGGAGCCGAGGCGGGGTCGAAGCTGGACAAGGCGCGGGAGTTGGGGGTGCGGGTGATCACGGAAGAGGAGTTCCTGGAGATGCTGGAATCTTGAAAAACCTTTATTGCATGAAAGGAAATCCCATGAAAATCCGCGCCACGGTTATCGTTAAAGGCCTCGTCCAGGGAGTCAACTTCCGCCACTACACGCAGCAGACCGCACTCCATCACAATGTCAGCGGCTGGGTCCGGAACCTCCCCGACGGAAGCGTCCAGGGGTGCTTCGAGGGGGAGGAGCGAGACGTGAACGCCCTCATCGACTGGTGCCGCACCGGCCCCAGCTGGGCCAGGGTGGACGAGGTGGTCGTGGAACGGGAGGAGTTCCGGGGGGAGTTCGACGGATTTGAAATCAAGCGTTAGCGGCAGCGCACATGGTAAAGATGAGGTTGCCAGTATGGAAGCCTGAACAGATAAAGCACTTCTGACACTAAAGCATCCCCTCCCCCTTGACGGGGGAGGGCTAGGGTGGGGGAGCAAATGCCACATTTTATGCCGTTTGCAACTTCACCCTCCCCCTAACCCCCTCCCGTCAAGGGAGGGGGGATATTTACTTGAGCAAAATGGGTAACCAAGTTGAAAATTATAATATTTATAAAGGGTTGATAAAAATCATTTAATTGTAAAAAAATGCGACACCTTTTGCTTCTTACCTGTCGGATATATTTACACATCTTCCCCCCAATAACAAATAATCCCCATTAATTCAACATGTTACAAAATGGTACGTTAATTGCCTATTATGGATATGCTGTCCTCTGTTCCGGCACGTATCCTATTCTCTTTTTCACGGCCGGGGCCACAAGTGATGCATTCGCAAAAAGCCTTTTCCCCCTCCCTCGACGGGAGGGGGTCAGGGGGTGGGTGAAGCTGCAACCTGCTGAAATCGTGGCAATTTTCCCCCCACCCTGACCCTCCCCCGCCAGGGGGGAGGGGACTATTTTTGAGAATTTGCGAGAGCATCACAAGTAGAAGAAATATAGGGTTGAAGTGTCTTGAGTCGGTTTTATCTGGATCAGACAAATTAAGTCGGTTTCTCTTTATTATCCCGAAAGGCCGAACCCGTCGTGAGGCGGAGGCGGAATGCCGCGGGTCTTCGCAATGGAAGATGGCCGGGCTGCCGAAGGATTTTTCCTGATGGCATGTCCGGCCACTTTGTTTTTAACAGGACTATAAAACCAAAGGAAAGGAGACAGAGAGACAGAAAAAAAGATCAATCAGGATTTACAGGCAGGTAATGAAAAAACATATCATGGATGATTGCGGAAAACTTTCGAAAGGAGGAAAAAAAGCCATGGCAGAAAGAAACATGCTAAGAAAAGCAGTCGTCACAGTTGGAGCGGCACTGTTCCTGCTTGCGCAGGGGAACTTGCAGGGCGCGTCCGCTGCACCTGTGCCGGGCGACCCGGTTAACGGGCTCGACCCGCTCATTATCCCGAAGTACGTGACCCCGCTGGTCATTCCGCCGCCGATGCCGAAGAGCACCGTCCAGCCCCAGCCCACTCTCCCGGCCGACTACAACATCGCGGTCCGGCAGTTCAAGCAGCAGATCCTGCCCGGCGGGATATGGAATACGTTAAACGGCCGGACTGACCCGTTCGGGGCGACCACCATCTGGAGTTACGGCCGGGCGCAGGACCAGGCGCCGGCAATTGCTCCGGCTCCGAACACATCCTTCAACTACCCGGCATTCACCGTGGAGGCCACCTCGGGATTGTTGACCAAGGTAAGGTGGATCAACGACCTGAAGGACCCGGTGACCGGTAACTTCCTGCCCCACCTGCTACCCGTGGACCAGACCCTCCACTGGGCGAACCCTGGGAACCTCGACTGCACAAACGTGAACAACACGGTCGAATGCCAGAAGCCTTACACCGGTCCGGTCCCCATCGTCACCCATGTGCACGGCGCCCATGTGAACCCGGAGAGCGACGGCTACCCCGAGGCATGGTGGCTCCCCGCCGCGAACAACCTGACCGGCTTCGCCAAGCGGGGTCCGAAGTTCGACCAGTTCAACCGTAACAACAACGTCCCCGGGTCCGCGTTTTACGGCTATGAAAACAAACAGCCCGCGACCACTCTCTGGTATCACGACCACGCCATGGGCATGACGCGCTCCAACGTCTATGCCGGACCGGCCGGCTTCTGGCTCGTTCGGGGCGGGGCGAACGGCGATGCCAACGTGAAGGACAATACCGGGAACACCGCCATGCTTCCCGGCCCCGCTCCAAAGGCAGGTGGGGGTGATCCCAACTTCAATTCCGCCGTCCGGACCACGATCCGCGAGATTCCGATCGCGATCCAGGACCGCTCCTTCAAAGCCGACGGCTCGCTCTTCTACCCGGACAACCGGGCCTTCTTCGAGGGGCTGGCCCCGGCCGATCTCCAGATTCCGCTCATTCCCCAGTTGGCCGACTTTGGCGTGTCATCGACCGTTCTCAGCGATATTTCCCCCATCTGGAACCCGGAGGCCTTCTTCAATACCATGGTGGTCAACGGCACCACCTGGCCGAAGCTTGAAGTGGCCCCAGCCCGTTACCGGCTCCGGCTGTTGAACGGCTGCAACTCCCGGTTCCTCAACCTGAGCCTGGTGGCCTTTAGCGCCAACGGCGGTTCGCTGGGCGAGGTCCCCTTCTATCAGATCGGCGCCGAGCAGGGCTTCCTGCCGCAGGTCGTCCGGATCGTGTCCGGCGAGCAGGTCCAGCTTACACCGGGTGCTGCCGAACCGGCACTGCCCACGACATTCCCGGCGCCAGGCACGGCCCCGGCCCTGTTGATGGGGCTTGCGGAGAGGGCCGACGTCATCGTCGATTTCTCGAACCTCCCGGCCGGCACGGTCAGAGTGAGGATGCTCAACACCGCGCCTGACACCCCCTTCGGCGGTTTCCCGGACGTCCCGGCCGACCCCGACACTACCGGCCAGGTGATGGAGTTCGTGGTCAACGGCGCGCTGCTGAAACCCTCTGACGCCAACACCACTCTCCCAAGGAACCTTGATCTCTCGACCGCCTTTGAAGGCAACATTGTAGATCCTAATAACCCTCCAAAAACGCGGCAGCTCTCCCTCAACGAAGACGGGTCGCATACGGTCTGCGTCAGCTTCAACTTCGATGCCGCAGGCACCACCCTGCTCAGCATCACCCAGGTCACCGGCGTCGCGTCCGGTCCGAACTTCGCTGCCGACTGCGCGGCGGCCGGCGGCGAGCCGATGGGTCCCAGGGCGGCCCTCCTGGGTACGGTTTCGGCAGGGGCGGCAACCGCGCTGCAATTCATGGACCCCGTCACGGAGAAACCGATTCTGGGAGACACGGAGGAGTGGGAGCTCTTCAACCTGACGGCGGACGCACACCCGATCCATCTGCACCTGGTGCGCTTCCAGGTGGTCAGCCGCCAGCCCCTTGCACTGGACCCCACGGACCCCACCGGTGCTACCTTCTTGCCCCAGGCCGATGCCAACTCCCCAGCGGCGCCTCCGCAACCCTGGGAGACGGGATTCAAGGACACCGTCGTTTCTCTGCCGGGCGAGGTCACCCGGATCAAGGCCAAGTTCGACATCCCCGGTCTCTACGTCTGGCACTGCCATATCGTCGAGCATGAGGACAACGAGATGATGAGGCCCTACGTAGTCCGGGTTAATCCCGCGTTCCCCGACTTCAACCTGGACGGGGCCGTGAACGACGCGGATTACATCATTCTCCTGAAAGAGATCCGCAAGCCGGCTCCCCGTAACCCCGGCTTCGATCTCAACGATGACGGAAAGGTCGACCTGCTCGACGCCAGGTTCTTTTTCAATGTTAGAAATACGCTTTAACGGCCGTGCCTGGCGGGCGCCTCACACCGGGGCGCCCGCCGTTTCCGAGTAGAAAGTGCGAAGGATGAATTCCGTTCAACAAATGAAATAAGGAGGATCAACATGAAGAAATTTGTCTATCTGCTCAGCCTGCTCTGCTCCCTTGCCCTCGCCGGCCAGGCCATGGCGTACAGCGTCTCTCTCACTCCCGCTTCACAGACGATTCTGGTCGGGGATAGCGCCCAGGTGGACGTGAACCTGGCGGTTGGCTCTACTGAATCGCTTTTCGGGTTTAACTTTGCCCTCACTTTTGCCCCGGCGATTCTGGGTTTTAACGACCTGCTGTTCAACCCGGTTTTGTCCAATTATATCACCGGCTTCGATCCACCGACAGCGGACACCCCTGATCAGGTGACCTTCGACGGCGCATTAGACCTGGGCACCGCGCTGACAAATGGGGCGTTCACCCTTGCCACCCTCTCCTTTACCGGCATCGGCGTCGGCATCAGCCCCCTCGATCTGACGGGCACGGTGCTTGACCTTGACCCTGCCACCGGCTTAGTAGATGTCGCCGCCAGTGGCAGGGTGGAAGTCGTCCCCGAGCCCGGCACCTTCCTGCTTCTCGGGGCGGGGCTGGCCGGGCTGTACGGCTTCAGGAGAAAATTCCAGAAGGTTTGAGTGATTCACCCGATGGTGTTCAAAGGCAGGGCCGGCAACGGCCCTGTCTTTTTTGTTATGAAGGGAATTCAGAGGATAAAGTCGGTGGAGAGGAAGTTCGACTTCCGTTCCCGGACGATGCGCGTGATGATCTCCTTGTTGAGGCCCGTCTCCTTGGCCGCCACCAGGGTCCGGATGGAAAAGGCGCGCAGGGCGTCGGAGACCGACAGTGTCCCGACCGCCGAATCCTTCCGGCCGGTGAACGGAAAGATGTCGGGGCCGCGCTGGCACTGGCTGTTGATGTTCACGCGGCTCACCTGGTTGACCAGGGGATCGATGAGCCCGGCCAAAAGGAGCGGGTCCCGGCCGAAGACGCTCACCTGCTGCCCGTAGTCGGATGCGACAATATAGTTTATCGGCGTCTCGATCTCCTCGAAGGGGAGGACCGGCACAACCGGGCCGAACTGCTCTTCCCTGTAGAGCCGCATCCGGTCATTGACCGGATAGACCAGCGCGGGAAAGAAAAACGTGGAGTTGACCGTTCCCCCCGCCTCGTTGACCACCCGGCCGCCGAATTTTGCAGCGTCCTCCAAGAGCCCCGCCAAGTACTCCTGCTTCCCCGGTTCGGGCAGGGGGGTAATCACGACCCCCGGCTCCCACGGCATGCCGCAGCCGAGCGCGGAAATCGCCCGGGAAAAGAGCGCGAGGAATTCGTCGGCAACCCGTGCATGGACAAAGATGATCTTGATGGCGGTGCAGCGCTGGCCGTTAAACGACAGGCTCCCCGCGATGCATTCCTCGACCGCCAGGTTAAGATCGGCGTCCGGCAGGACGATGGCGGGGTTCTTCGCCTCCAGCCCCAGCACCGACCGGAGCCGGTGCGGCTTGGGATGCGCCGTCTGGAGTAAGTCCGCGGCCTTGCTCGTGCCGATGAAGGCGAGGACATCCACACGGCCTGACGCCATGAGGGGGGGAATGACCGTTCGCCCTGCGCCGTAGACCGTGTTGACCACCCCGGGAGGGAAGGAGTCACGGAACGCCTCGATGAGGGGGGTAAAGAGAAGGACTCCGTGGCGCGGCGGCTTCAGGATGACCGTATTCCCCATGATGAGCGCCGGGATCAGCGTGGCAAACGTTTCGTTCAGTGGATAGTTGTAAGGCCCCATGCAGAGGGCAACCCCGAGCGGGGCACGGCGGATCTGCCCGATGATTCCCTGTTCGATGACAAAGCGGGACGAAACCCGGTCCAGCTCCTTCAGCGCATCGACGGTGTCCCCGATGTATTCCACCGTCCGGTCGAACTCCTTTTCGGAGTCCTTGAGCGATTTGCCGATCTCCCACATGAGGAGCCTCACCACCTCGCTCCTCTTTGCCTTCATCCGCCAGGCAAACTCCTGCACGCAAGCGATCCTCTCCCCCACGGTCATGGTCGGCCACTTTCCCCTGCCGGAGTCGTAGGCTTCACATGCTGCATCGAGGGCGGATAGCGCCTCCTTCTCCGAAAGGAGAGGAAACCTCCCGATCAACTGACGGGAAGGGCCGGAAGGCCCCGCCGTGCAGACGGGCGACAGGACCTCCTCCATGGGGCCGCGCCACTCAAGGAGTTCGCCGTTGACCAGACAGGTTGTCTGCTCGACGGTTGCCGGCATCAGGAATTCCGCGGGTATCCCGTCTGCCGTGGGGAATATGGTGCTGAGCTTTTCCCGGATATTCATATGACAGGCCGCCCCCCGATTCTATTTTTTCTCCATCTGCATGCGCTTCATCTTCCGTTTTTCGCGGATCATCTTCGTATCCTGGGAGAGGTCCTCGTAAGCGGCTTTCATCACCTCATCGAACGATGCGAGACGACCGCCGTTTTCCTTCATGAAGCGCTCGGCATCGGCCTTCTGCGCAAATGCCCATTTGGCCTGGCGGGTCATTACCCCCTGCTTGGTGCCGCCTATGACCCAGGATGCTTTTTCGGCCTCTATCAGATCCTTGCTCCCGAAATCGCCCACCTTGATGGATTTCGGGGTCTTGTCGAGCGCATTGGCAAGCTCCACCGCAGCACAGCGGATACTGCACAGCCCTGTTGAGGTTCCGTCTTCATATTCAATTAGCACCCTGCTGTGGGCGAACTTCTCCCGGTCCATGCCGCAATACGTGCAGCTCTGATGGGCCTTGACATCTTCCATTACCGATAATGCCACCACGGGGACCAGCAACCCTACCGTTGCAACAACAACCATAATCATTCTGCGCATGATCTTCTCTCCTCCAATCGATAATTTTCACACCTCGCAAGAAACATGAAGCCATGGGAACATCGTGAAGAGTAAAAATAGAAGCATTCGAAAAAGCCTTTTCCCCCTCCCTTGACGGGAGGGGGTCAGGGGGAGGGTGAAGCTGCAACGGCTTAAAGCATGGCACTTTCACCCCCACCCTAACCCTCCCCCGTCAAGGGGGAGGGATTGCTTGCGACTGCATTAGCAAATCATAACATCTGATATCGGTGTGTCAAACCGGATTGTACTAAAGTTTCACGGTCCTCCCGTTGCGAGTCCGGAAAAGGGGGCTATACTGGAAGACATGCGGAGAACTGATCCACAGAGGAGGAAAAGAATGGCCATGACTGGAAACGCAGTGCGAAAGACATTACTGGTGCTGGTTGCGATCGGCATTCTGGGGAGCCATAGCCTCTCCCGGGGAGAGGAGGCAAACTGGGAACTGCTGGACTCCGAACCCGACCATTCGGATTTTTACTACAACAAATCCTCAATCTCCCGGTCGCCGGAGGGGATAACCAGCGTATGGGCGAAGGTGGCATATACGGAGGAGGGGAAAGCCGACACCCTGCGGATTTTGAAGGCAAAGGCCTATGAGAACCTCGCCTACAGCCTGTATTTGTACGACATCGACTGCAAGGGGATGAAGAGTCACCTCAAACAGATAGTCCATTACGACAACAAAGGAAACCGCATAAAAGAATTCAATCTGGCGGAAAAAACCGCATGGGAGGATATCCCGATTAATTCGCGGCTGGAGTCGATCGCCGACGCCGAATGCGGGAAAAACGATCCGTAAATAACGCTGCATACAAATTTCTGACTTTTCCATTCTTGCATCCGAGCTAAATCCCTCCCAACCTCCCTTTACAAAAGGGAGGAGCTTTACCCCCCTTTCGTAAAGGGGGGCGAGGGGGGATTTAGCAACAGTGGCGTATTTACGGATATATTCTAGCCGGCAAACGCCTCCTCCATCTCCCTCCTGAGCAATTCCTCCATCCCCTTGTATTTCGGCGAGAAGTGGAAAGGGGTCACCCGTCCGACCTCCGCCTCGCGGGCAAGGAGTCCCGCCTGGTGCGCCGTCAGGTGGTATTTTTCCGCCGCCCGGTCCGCCTCTTCATGGAGGAAGGTCGCCTCGATGAAGAGGTAATCGGACCCTCGCGCAAGCTCCACAATCCGTGCCGCATTCTCCGGGGTGTAGACCGTGTCGGTCACATAGGTGATCTTCTGGCCGGGAACGATGCGGAGTACGGTCTCCTTCAACTCCCGAAGCGGCATCTGCCGCTCGCGGGACATCCCCTTTTCGTGCCACCAGGCCCTGAACGGCGCATCATCCGGTTCTCCGCGCAGCACGGCCCGTTTCAGCTCCGCAAGCCACGGTCCGACCGGAAGTCCCAGCTCGTCCAACCGGTTCTTCATGATGTTCACGTGGTTCTTCTCCTCCAGGGAAAAGGCGAGACAGGGGGTCTTGTGGTCGAGAAAGACGGTGCGAATCCGGAAGGTCTCTTCGTCGAGAATAACTCCATCCGCGACGGGATATGAGGTGACCCCCTCCGGCGGGAAGCCCTTCAGGCAGTGGAACTCCGCCGCGAGCGCCTTCCCATCCGGATGCACCTCTGAAGCAACGATGGTAAAGTCGGTCGGATAGTTCTGCACCAGGTTCCACGTATAAGAGGCAAGCCGGTGCCATACCTGGTCGACGAATCCCGGCGGCCCGAAAAGGTGGAGCTTCTTCTCCCGCCCCAGGCAGATCCGCACCAGGTGATCGAAGCCGATGAAATGATCCACGTGGGTGTGGGAGATGAAGATATGGCTCGTCCGCAGTATCTTCCGGGGTGTGAGCGAGCCGATCTCCCCCAGATCGAAGAGGAGCGCCCTTCTCTCAAAAAGAAAATCTATATAAACCCCCGGATCGTCAAAGGGGCCGTTTATGAGAGTTGGATGGAACTGGGGTGTCATGACGGTTGCCTCGAATCGGTGTTGTTTTCCTCAGTTTACCATCAAAGTTACATTTGACAACGGAAACGCTATTCTCTATAAAAGTAGATACGGCCATGCATTTGCAGGTCAAAAACGCCTCTTTCACCCTTCACTTTTCACCATTCATGCATCAACATAAGGAGCACTGCCATGACACGATTATTAACGCTTTTCGCCGCCGGCCTCATGCTCATCCTTCCGGCCGCCGGTCGCTGTGCTGACGACGCCGTGAAGCCGGTGCACCCCCCGGTTTCCTCGGCGCGCCCCGCGGCCATCCCCCCCCATGAAGCAAAACCTCCCCAGGAAGCGGCACCCATCTCCGGCCGGGTGGTGCAAACCATGAACAGCGGCGGGTACAGCTATGTTCTCGTCAAGCAGAAGGGGGAAGAAAAAATATGGCTGGCCATACCGCAGACCCAGGTGGTCGTCGGGGAACAGATGACCTTCGGCGGCGGGATGGAAATGATCAATTTCCAGAGCAAGAGCCTTAACCGCACCTTCGACAAGATCATCTTCTCCCAGGGGCCCCTTGAGCAAAAGGGAACCAAGGGAGAAAAAAAGGGGGAGAAAAAATCCCCTGGAAGCAAAGGCGCAGTAATCGCCGCCGGTGAGAAGATAAAGGTGGAGAAAGCTTCGGGCCCCAATGCCTACAGGGTTGCAGACATCTACAAGCTCAAGGCGAAGCTCGACAAGAAAAAAGTTGCCGTCAGGGGAAAAGTCGTCAAGGTTTCCGCCGGCATCATGGACAGAAACTGGATCCACATCCAGGACGGCAGCGGGGACCCGAAAAAAGCGACGAACAATCTGGTGGTGACCTCCAAGGCCCTCCCGTCGGTGGGGGACATTGTGACCGCCAGCGGCACCCTCTATAAAGACAAGGACTTCGGCGGCGGGTACAAATACGAGGTGATTATGGAAAAGACGGAAATCGTTATCCAATAAGACGAAACGTGTCAAGGGCCGGGGGGCAGGTTTATTGCCCCCGGCACCTTTCTGCCTATTGACAATCCCTCCTTTTGATGAACAATTTCTGCAATAACACCCTTTCACCGCCTGCAGGCTATATCTATCCAGCTTATACAACTGCGACATATTGCGAGCCAACGAAGTGAGCGCTCAAATATGACGTTGTGCATAAAGGCGACGGCATGGCACAGATACACCCACACATCCACCGGCGGCTGATAAAAAGACTGCTGCTGACCTACTGCCTCCTCTCTCTCGTCATCGGCACTGTCGTCTATTTTATTGAAATGGAGACGGTGGACGACCTGGTGGTAAAGCTCGCAACAGAGGAGTCAAAGACGTTCCTGAGCACGGAGAGGGATCATCTGAACAGTGCAAATCCGGCAGACCGGGCTTATCTCTTCCGGCAAAGCGAAAAGCATATCGAAAAGGGACATTTTATCGTTGTTGAACTGTACGACCGGAACAAGCAGCAGATAGTCGAGGTAACAAAGGCGGGAACGGAGCAGATTGAAGACCTGCTTAACCGGACCGGCCACGGCTTCCCCCATAAGGACGCCGCGTCATACCGTAAATATTACAATTCCGGCAATATCTACCTGCAGATACTGGTGCCCCTGAAGGCCAATGGCGGCCCAACCATAGGCTATTTTGAAGGGGTCTACCAGGTGGACGCGCATACCATGGAACTTATAGAGAGAAGGGTCGGCCGCTCCATCGTCGTGGCGCTTCTCGTGGCGCTTATCACCACCGTAACCCTCTATCCGACCATCATCGCCCTCAACAAGGACCTCATAAAATTCTCCCTCGATCTCTCCCATGCGAACATCGGCATGCTCGAGGTTCTCGGCAACGCTGTCGCCAAAAGGGACAGCGATACCAATCTCCATAACTACCGGGTCACCCTTTATTCCATTAAGCTGGCGGAGACCGTAGGGCTTGGGAAAGAAGCCACACAGGGACTGATAAAGGGCTCTTTCCTCCACGACGTGGGGAAGATCGGCATCAGCGACACCATCCTCCTCAAAGCGGCAAAACTTACCGAGAAAGATCGTACGGTGATGAAAAGCCATGTTATCCACGGCGTTGATATCATCAAGAATTACCAGTGGCTCCAGGATGCCGTGGATGTGGTGCGCTGCCATCATGAACGATACGACGGGAGTGGTTACATGCAGGGGCTCAAGGGGGAAGCGATCCCCTTGAACGCCCGTATCTTCGCCATCAGTGACGTCTTTGACGCCCTTACCTCGAAGCGTCCCTACAAGGAACCTTTCTCCTTCCGGGAAAGCATGGAGTACCTGGAATCCCACAAGGGTTCACTCTTCGATCCCTTGCTGGTACAGGTGTTCCAGGGGATAGCGCGGCAGCTCTATGATGAACTGAACATGGCGGAAGAAAGGGTGCTCAAAGAGATGATGCAGGTATATATCGACAGGTATTTTTTGCTCAGCGACGACACTGCACCTCCAACTCGTTAACGTTACCGTTCAGGCCATTTTCTTGACAGCATCCGGAAACGTGCTAATAGGTTCTTAAGCGGCAAGCGGATGGAAAAAAAGGAAGCACTTGCAGGAGTTCCTGTTTCTGGTCTGTAAAAAATTCCGACAGACATGTACGAAGATTTTACATTTCGTCTCCCACACCACCAGAGAGTCATATATAACCATACGTGAGATCGCATCGTTACAGGGGATCAGAGATGCGCAGATGACCATGCAAAGTTGGCGCGGTTTATGCTTTCATTAGAATAAACAGGCGAGCGGCTCCCGGATGGCTACACCGGGAACAATACCGCCGCCGATGCCGAAAAGATGTAAAGAAAGTGGGGTGCCGCCATGAAGAATGTCACACATATTACGAAATACGTACTGATTTACGCGGTTTTGGTGGCCATTTCGCTGCAAAGCGCTCTTCCCTTTATGAAACTGCTGGAGCGCTACCTGTGGGAGGATTTGGCCCTTACCGTCAGCTGCCTTGCCGGGGTGATCGTTTTCGGCACCATGGACATACTGATGAATACTTACGGAAAGAGGGCATATGCCCGGCTGCAGAAAATAGGAGCTCACAGGTAGTACATCGGCAACCGTCATTAGGGTCCTTTAATTGTAAATAAATCCGACAATAAGTGTAAAAAACACCGACGGACTCGTATCAAATGATGGACCACCCCTGCTTCACCCTCCCCGGTTCCCATTACTTCATTAAACTGTTTAATTCATAACAACATTGTAATACTGTTATTAATGAGTCAAGCCTCTGATTTTTCAGGGGCTTTTTTTGGCATATTCAGCCTGGGAGGGCACAAAAATTGCCTGTTTATTAAACACCATTATTAAACACTTTTATATAATTTGTTTGCCGCTTGGTCAAGAGCGCGCTTTGATGGCATTTCAGGGGGTGCATACCCATGTTACGATTGAAGCCGGTTCCGCGATTTGCCTGCATTGCTACGTTTTTTTTCCTATTATCACCCATTCCGGTTCTCGCCATGGAATGTTACCAGTGCCACGGGGTTACCAACCCGCCGGATTACCGGCCCGTTGATTCTCCCTACCGCAACATCTCCAGCGGCGGATTCCAGGGGAACCACCGGACTCACATGGTTCCGGCAGCCGGTGCCTCTTCATGCTCCAAGTGCCATCAGGAAACGGCGGAATACGGCCCCGGTCACCGCAACTCACTGATAGAAATCTCCCTGAACATCAACAATTCCCCCCTGACAGCCGTTTACAGGAACGGCTCAACCGCCTTCCCGCAGCGGACCACTCCAAGACTGGGAAGTTGCAGCAACGTGAACTGCCACTTCGAACGTGAGACCCCGACCTGGGGCGGACCGGCATTTACGGTACCGGACAGCTGTGCGCAATGCCACGGTTCGCCGCCGGGGGGTGGTGACAGCGGCGCGGCCGGGAGTCACGCAAAGCATGATCTGTACTATTCCGGTACGGCCGGCTGCGCGAAGTGCCATACCGATCACCGTACCGACAGCCCCCCCTTTGGTCACGCGACAAGCGCCGGACGGAACCTCATCCTAGCCGTCCAGAACCCGTTTTCCTCCGCAAACGGCTCGTATTCCGGAGCTCTGGACGATTATCTCCCCAAAAGCCAGACCAACCAGTTCGGCAACTGCAGCAATGTCTACTGCCACAGCAAGGGGGACAGCAAAAGTACCTTCGTTTCAAATATTGTTCCTGTTTGGGGGACACCACTTCCGCCAGACTGCACGGGGTGCCATGGCAACGGCCACGGCACAGCCACTGAGATCACCAGCGGTTCCCACACCATGCATACCGGCCGTGACTACTATGGCCAGTACGTCTACCCATGCGGTACCTGCCACTATACGACTGCTACCGGTAACATAACGGTTGTAAATCCTGCCAACCATGTCAACACAAAAATCGACGTAGCGCTGAGTCCGATCTTTGGCGGAAGTTACACAGTCAGCGGTCATGATCCCGGCGGAACAGTGGGACAATGCGCCAACGTCTACTGCCACTCCGATGTTCAGCCCGATGGCGGGATCGGCGGACCGACATCTTATGACAACCCCACCTGGGGGGCCGCCAACTCGATCGGCTGCGGCGGCTGCCATGCCACCGGCGGTCATGGTCATGGCTCCACATCCCAAATGGCCACAGGAAGCCATATCAAGCATCTTTCCTACAGCTTCACCACTACGACCAATACCGTCAAGTGCATGATCTGCCACAAATACACCGACTACCCGTTCGTCACCAGCTGCTTCGGCAACCCCTACGGCAACATCATCTGCCATGCCTCAGGCACCTCCGTAAAGCATGCCAACGGCAAGATTGATGTCAGGCTCGACCCCACCTTCGGCAACATGAGTGCCTACCTGGGGAGCCCGGAGCCGGGCAACGGCTATGCCAACTGCACCAACACCTATTGCCACAGTAACGGCACCTCGATATCGACAGGCACCATCCCCTCCAGCGCCACCACCAACTGGGGGAGCGGTGCAGTTGCCTGCAGCTCCTGTCACGGCTATCCGCCGGGATACGGCACCGGTTCATCCAAGGCCAACAGCCATATCCAGCACAGCGGGGCCGGCTGCAACCGCTGCCACTTCGGCACGACCACCTCCGGCTCGGCCATCTCCAGCATCACCCTCCACGTCAACAAGGCTTATGATGTCACTGCAGGCAGTGGGGTTACCTTTGCTTACTCCTATGCGGCTCCAGGTGGGGTATGCAGCAATATCAGCTGTCATGGCGGCAGAAACGCAACCTGGGGGACCACCCTCCCCTGCGACGAATGTCACGATGCCCCGCCGGATACCGTGGCACACCGGAAGCATTTCTCCGGAACCGTGGTCCAGGCAGCCTATGGCGATGTCAGGATCGCCCAGGACTTCACGCCCGATGCCACCGGCTACATCATGAACTGCGGCAACTGTCACCCCATCGATCGGGCAAGGCACGGCAACGGGGTCATCGATGTGGAACTTTACAACTCTCAATCTGCGGCAGGCTCTTTGAAGGCCATGAACCCGGCAACAGCCGCCTATACCAACGGCACCAGCAGTCACACCGACAGCAGGGGATTCGCCTATACCAACGGCACCTGCAGCAACATCTACTGCCACAGCTACAATTCATTTACCACGCCGACAGACTGCACCTTCACGAACGAATCCGGATCGCGCTACTGTGACGGTTATGCCCAGGCCAATCTCCAGGTCACCCGTGTCTACCGTGATGTTACCTGGAACTCATCACTGCCGGACGGTTGCAGTGGTTGTCATGCCAATGCGCCAAGAACCGATTACACTACCAACGACGGCATGACTGGCGACAGCCATGCATGGGGGAACCCATGGGATTATGAACAGGGGCATTTCAACAAGGAATGGTTTAACATGAACCCCATTACCTGCAACTATTGCCATAATGATACTGTTAAGGCAGACAGCAAATGGTGGCGCTCAAATCCACCTTTCTACACCAATTTCAGCAGTGTGCCGATTGCCGGTTTCTCCAAGCATGTCAATGGTAAAAAAGATGTTGCCTTTGAGAAGACCAAACCATTTACGATGGAGCGCGCTGACTGGTGGGGAAATATCACGCGTACAGATTTCAGTCTCACCGGTGCCACGTATGATAAAGAGACTAAGAGCTGTAATTCGGTTTCCTGCCACCTTGGGCAGACAACGGTAAAGTGGGGCAAGACCTACCGCGGCTATCAGGCATGGAACGGCATTGATTATGTCTGCTGGGAGTGCCATTCGGGTGGGTATTAATATCTCCTAAAAAAAATCCCCCGGCACAACCGGGGGATTTTTTTGTAATAAAACCATCATCTGGAAATCGGCCACCCTCTCTCATACCCCTCCGGATAGAACTTCTCCCTGGTCCGGTTGAAGTAACCGAACTGGACCCGCGGAAACTCCCTCTTTATGGTCTCCAGCAGCCGGTACATGCCGATTCCTTTTCCTTTTATCCCCATCCGCTTGTTGTAGAAGTCGGGGTCTATGGACAGATTCCGCATCTGGATCATGTCCACTCCGGTCCGCTCGATGAATTTCAACAACTCTGTGACCTCGTCGGGGTGATCGGAGACCCCGGGTGAAACCAGGTAGTTGATCATTGTGAAACACCCGGCATCCTTCGCCATCTTCAGCGACTCCTCCACCGCCGAGAAACTGTAATTCACGGGCCTGTAATAGCTGTTGTAGATCTCTTCGCGCACCGAATTCATGGAGAAGCGGAACGAGTCCATCCCGGCATCGCACAGCATCCGGATACGGTCGGGGAACGAACCGTTGGAGTTGAAGTTGACGGTGCCACGGCTGGTGGCGCTTTTCAGCCTTCGTGTCGCCTCTGCAATGGTATCTGCCTGCATGATCGGGTCCCCTTCGCACCCCTGGCCGTATGAGACAATCGGCTCAGGCGCTTCCAGGAGGTGGGGAAGCATGAGTTCCACGATCTCTTGCGGGGTGGGGACGAAGCCGATCCGTTCTTGATTCGAAGGGCAGCAGTCGGACGGTTGCAGGCTGATGCAGCCGAGACAGCGGGAATTGCAGGAAGGGGACGTGGGAATCGGCGCTTCCCAGCGGCGGAAGAAGAGGTTTTTGGCGGCAAAGCAGTGGTAATCCACGGCACAGCGGGCCAACTGCACGAGGAGCCGGTTGTCGGGAAATTCCTTGACCCGCTGCCGTACCAGGGGATCGAGCTTCCGGTCGTCGTAGTTGCGGGGAAGCCAGTTCTCGTTTGCATCAACCCGGCTTGCGGCAACCACGAAGCATTCCTGCTCTTCGTCCCATCCCACGGCGGTATAGGACCACAAGGGAAGGTGGACCTTCTTCCGCGTGTAGTCGCAGGCGGGGAGCAGGGTACGCACATAGCCGGGGGCCATGAAGGCGGAGACTGCCTGGACCTTTATCTCTTTTCGCCCCTCCCGGACCGTATCGACGGTGACGAATTTCCGCAGCTTCGCATCCCAGGCCACCGGCGGGGTATCGGGGATGGTGAAGAGACGGCTGTCGGAGGGCAAGGGAATCAGTTCCACCCCCTCGGGGAGGACCGCCTCGGTGCCGTTCATCCCCGCCATGTCGAGCCGGGGATGGTCGAAGATGTTCCCCTTGCTGTCCGCGTAGAGGAGTTTGGGTAGGGATTTACGTTTCATGTCTCGTACCTTACCACAAACCGCCAGCGGCTGCCAAGGGCTGCTGATTCTTTCAGAAATCGAGCGGGTTTCTCCTCCTGGCTACCCACGAACCCCAAGCGTTCAGATAAACTCAGCATTCGGGATGAGAAGCATAAACATCTCCTTTGACAAGCGCCATTAAGTACTATACATTTCGACTGGTTAAGATATCAGGTGACCGTTGGTTTGGTAGCAATTTGGAACCGGTGTATCACTCCATGGTTATGTATATCCATGAACAGGAAGTCTAGGGGCCCGACTGCTTTTTCTGATGTGAAAGGGGACGGTAAATAGGATGCCGCATCTTCGCAAGGTCATAGGGGCTGTGCTTTCATTCCTCATTATCGCCACCGGTTCGCCTGTCACCACCTTTGCCGGACAAGCTGCTCCCCCTGCACGAGCCGAACTGGGCGTCACCAGCAATTCCACCGCTCGCCTAAAGAGGGAGATCGACGCCATCCTGGCCCGGGAGTTTCTCCCCTTCACCAACGCAGGCATCAAGGTGATGTCGCTCAAGGAAGGCGACACCATCTACGAGTTCAACCCGCGGCTTCTGCTGGTTCCCGCGTCCACCCAGAAGCTCTTCACCGCGGCCGCTGCCTTGTCCCTCCTAGGACCGGACCGGGAGGTAGCCACCACTGTTGCGCTCGATGCGGCCGGGGCGAGGGTCTACCTCAAAGGATGCGGCGACAGCCTGCTGTCCGGGGCGGACTTGGCGGCCCTGGCCGCGGCTGTGGGCCCAAAGATGGACAGGGGCAGGGAGTACAGCCTGGCCGCCGACCTCTCCTGCTTTGACGACCTCTACCGGGGCACGGGGTGGATGTGGGACGACGACGAGATGCTCATCTCCCCCTTGTCGGTCAACCAGAATGCCGTCTCGGTGCTGGTGCAGCCTGGCCCCAGGGAGGGGGCACCGGCAGTTGTCACGGCGGAGCCGCGCACCTCCTACTACACTCTAGAAAACCTGGCCAGGACCGGTACCGCCAAGGAGCCAAGCAGCATCCAGGCCTCCAGGCGCCCCGGCGAGCAGGACAACGTGGTCACGGTGACCGGGGTGATAGCGTTGGGGAGCGCTCCCCTGGTAAAACAGGCCAGCGTCTGGCGGCCGGAACTCATGGCGCTCACCCTGTTCCGGGATGCGCTCCGGGCGCAGGGGGTGAAGGTCACCACCATGACCACGGCACCCACTCCGGCGGGAGCAACCGTGGTGGCGCGCGCCCCCCGCCGCCTGGAGGAGTTGGTCCGGTTCGCGCTGAAGACCAGCGACAACCTGACAGCCGAGAGCCTGCTGAAACTGCTGGGCCTGCACGCCAGCGGGCAGCCGGGATCGGGGGAGGCCGGGAGCGTCGCGATGCGCGGATACCTGGGAAGGCAGGGCATTGCGACCGAAAACCTGGTCCTGGCAGACGGCTCCGGCCTCTCGCGTTACAACCTCTCCAGCGCGGAAACCATGACCCAGACGCTGCGAGCCATCCACCGGGACCCGGAGCTGTACCGCATCTTCCAGGAATCCCTTCCCATTGCCGGTAAAGACGGCACGCTGAAGGGCCGCATGAAGGGGAGCTGCGCCGAAGGGAACCTGCGCGGAAAAACCGGGAACATGAGGGGCGTCTCCGCCCTATCGGGGTACGCCAGCAGCGCCGACGGGGAACCGTTCGCCTTTTCCATCATCATCCAGAATTATGCCGGTTCCGGGCGGCAGGCCCGGGAGGTACAGGATCGGATCGCGGCACTGCTCTGCGGTTTCCGGCGCAGCCCCTAGAGGCGTCACCGTAGGGCAGAGGGGGACGTAAGGGGACGGGACGCCTCGGTGCCGGGGGAACCGGCAAAAAGACCTTTACCTTTGACATTCCGAAGTAACCGGAAAGAATTTGAAGCTCGCCGCCGGCCGGCGAAACCGGTCGGAAAAAACACATCTTCTTTGCAAGTTTCTCTGGCCTAATTCCCTTCGATTAGCTACAATTTTTTCCATGAAGATACTCCTCGCCACCCTCCACGCCAAATATGTCCACGCATCACTCGCCCTCCCCTACCTTTCCGCAGCCTGTAAGGATCTCGACGGAATCGGAACGGTCATCCGTGAATTCACGATCAACGAACCGGCCGACCGGGTGCTCCGCTCCATCGTCGCGGAAGAGGCGGACATGGTGGCCTTTTCCTGCTACATCTGGAATATCGAACAGACCCTTCGCCTGGCCTCCGACCTGAAAAAGGTCCGGCCGCAGACGTTCATCGTGCTGGGAGGGCCGGAAGCCGGCTTCGGCGTGTTCGAGCTCATGGAACGGCACCCGGCCATCGATTGCGTGGTCAGGGGTGAAGGTGAAGAGGCGTTCAAAGAACTCGTGGCAGCCCTTGCGCAGGCCGAAGGCCGCCTTGACGGGCTGCAGGGGATCACCTATCGGGACAACGATGAGATCATCGCTCTGCCTCCGCAGGCGCTGATTTCCGATCTGGACACCACCTCCTCCCCCTTCTCCGCCGGGATGGCGGACCTGACAAAACCTCTCGTGTACTACGAGACCTCCCGCGGCTGCCCCTTCTCCTGCGCCTTCTGCATGTCGTCGCTGGAACAGGGGGTGCGGTCGTTCTCCATGGCGCGGATAGAGGATGACCTGAAGATTCTCATGTCGCAGAAGGTACAGACCGTCAAGCTGGTGGACCGGACCTTCAACTACGACGCCCCCCGCGCCAACAGGATATGGGAGTTCATCCTCCGGCAGAACGGGGAGAGCCGCTTCCATTTCGAAATCGCCGCGGACCTTTTGACGGAGGAAAACATCCGGCTGTTGCGTGAAGTGCCGGCCGGTATGTTCCGCTTCGAGATCGGGGTGCAGTCGGAAGGGGAGGCAACCCTGGCAAAGGTCGGCCGCAAGTCTGATCTGGCAAGGCTCTTTGCCAATGTCGCACGGCTTAAGGAGGAAACCGGGGTGACCCTCCACCTGGACCTGGTGGCCGGCCTCCCCCACGAGGATTTTGACGGCTTTCTCGGGTCGCTGCAGAGGGTGCTGGAAGTGAATCCGCATCATATTCAGGTGGAGCCGCTCAAAGTGCTCAAGGGTTCCCCCATGCGAAGGATTGCCGCCGACGAGGGTTACGCATTCTCCGATGCCCCGCCCTACAAGATCCTGCAAACACCCTGGCTATCATTTATGGAAATCGGGAAGATCGACACCATCGCCCGCCTTCTCGACCTCTATTATAACAGCGGCAGGTTCGCCGCAACCCTCACGACTCTGGCGGAAGCGATCCCGCTCTCCCGGTTTTTTGCCATGCTCGGCCGCTATTGGGAGGAGGAAGAAATAACCTCCCATCTTTCCCAGACAAGGCTCTTCGAGGTTTTGTGGACCTTTGTCGAATGCTCCGTCCACGAAAATGAAGCGGAAAAGGTTCGCGATGCGCTCCGTTATGATTACTGCCGCGCCGAATATCCGGCGGGGGGGAGGTTTCCGGGCTTTTTCGAAGGGTACCGGGGAACGGGAAGACATGAAAAGATGGATGTCAGCGCGGTCGTCCAGCAACTCGGAATAGAGGTCGGGAGTCGGGTGAGGACCTTCGCCGGAAGGTTCAGCAGGGATTACAATCGTACGCCGTGGGGAAAAGGGGACGTGGAGCTCCTCTTCGTCTACATCTCACATCCGGGCCGGGGGCTTCAGGTGCAGGTCATTACCATAACGGGAGGGAATTAGCCGCATTTTGCTCAATCGGAACGGAGGTCTTGCGTTTCCACAGGTTCGGGTTCGACAAACTTCTTTGCCAGGTCGTTGTCGATGACGTAGATGCAGACTTCCTTCGCTCCCTGCTTGGTATAGCGGTATTTGGCGCAGAGATTGTTTATCAGGAAGGTCACGTCGGCCTTGATCCGCTTGTCGTAGGTTTTGAAGCCCTCCGTGTCGAAGTCCTTGATGGCGCGGCGGAAGTTGACGTTCTCCAGGAAGGGGTCGAGCACCTTTTCCTTCAGGTTGTACACGTAGCGTTCATGGAGGGAGTGATAAAGCTTTGTTTCGGTAACAAGCTTTCCTTCAACCATAATTTCCTGAGTCAGTGTCTTGGATGTGTATTCCTTCTGGGTCTCTTTTCTGAAGGCGAGCCGCTTGTCGCCATCAACCTTACTTCCCAGCAGGTGGTTCTCGATCCCCGTCAGGAAATCTTCGGAAATTTCAAGCTTTTCCCCGGTAAATTTACAGATCTCGACCCTCCCCGGCTCAAAGTTGACGGCGAACATGTAATTCATCAGATCCTTGGCAATCTGTTCCTCGTTGTAATAGTAGAGAGACTCCTTCACTTCCTGCAGGACCGTGTAGTCGTAATTGCACAGCAGTGAGTCGAGAAACCCCCTGGGTATCGACATGTTCAGGTCTTTGCGCCATTTGACGAAGAAATTGCACAGGATCGACATGGTGATGAGTTTGTCTCTCCCGGCGTAGGCGGAATAAAAGTCATTGAAAATTTTGATGGAGTCGCGTCCGGAAAAGCCTTGTTCACCTTCCGTCTCGGATTCCGCGATGATTTTCCGCCTTCTTTTCGCCGTGAGCCGTTTCCGGTCCTCCTCCAACAGCCAAGTGGGAATATGCCCCGTGTAGATTTCCATCTTGAGTATCTGGAGGTTCTCGTCGCAATAGAGGCGGTATTTTTCGGGATTGCCGATCCATTCCAGCAGGGCGTCGGACTTGGTGTCCATCCGGGTGGAGATGATGATCCTGGCAAAATTGTGCAGAACCCGCGGGAGGAAGCTTTCGTCGATATGCCTGCCGAAGATGTTGCGGTAGATTTCCACTTCCGTATTGAGGTCCATGACGTAGGGGATATGGATAAATTCGATGCGGTCGGAAAACGATGGAAAACCTTGAATGGCTTTTTCGTCTTCAGGGTTCATGAGGGCGATTAAGAGGGAATTGACGTTCTCCTCGATGTCTTCCACCTTGTGGAGCCCCTCGCTGATGACATTATGGAGCTCAAGGAGCCGCTCCGCATTGTGGGACTTGATGTCCATGAGGGCATAGATGCCGTTGTTGGTCTTTGCGTATTGTGAATAGACGTATTTAACCTGGTTGCTGTCCTTGAGCAGATCGTTGATCCGTTTTTGCAGCATGTCATTGGTCAGGATGTTCTGTTTCATCGGTTTATCGCCGGGGTTGAAGACGCTGATCCCCTCCCCCAGCCGCCTGTTGAACCGGTAAGGGCGCGCGAAGACCATGCGGAAAACGTCCTGGGGGCTGTTCATCCTGGAAAGGAGGGCCTGATAGAGGGAGCTGCAGATGGTGCAGGAATTCTCCCTGAACACCCAGTCGTACTCCTTGTCCGTGAACAGTTTCCACTTGAATTCGTCGTTTTTGAACAGGTCGTCGAAAAAAGGGCGGCGGTAATGCTTGGGGATCATCAGAATAGGGTTGTCATGGCTGGGACAGGGGACCTCGATGAACTCTTCGGCCAAGTGCAGCGAGCTCTTCGCTTCCGCCACTTCCTGCTGGTCGAATTCGTATTCATCGAGCAGGTTGGATAATTTGTCCAGGAAATGGGTGACCTCGTGTTCCGCAAACCTCCCCAGTATTTTCCGATCCAGCCTCCAGACCGTTTCATATCTGGCCCCCGCCTCAGTATTGGCGTACTCTTCGAATTTCAAGAGGAGATTATTGAGGAATGTGCTCTTGCCGCTTCCGGGAGGCCCCTCGAAGATGTAAATCTTGTTCTGCTGTTTCCCGCGCTTCATCGCTTCCACATGGTTGATCAACCGGTTGGCGAAAAGCCTGTCGGCGAAGAACGGGTGGTCCGAGTTTTCCACAAAGAGCCGGCTGCAGTCGTAGTTTACGTAGTTGATGGTTTCGGGATCGTCGGGATACTCATCGACCCCTTCCCCCACGTAGGTCTTGATCATGTCGTGAAACACCTGGAAAACGTTGCGTATCACGACGGCGGGTTTGGCGGCCATCAAATTGAGAAACTCTTCAAAAGAGATGGACGTCGCGTGGTCCCGTTCGCTTATGGTGCGGTTCAGACTCTGCAGGGCTTTTTCAATGTTTGACATATCTATGTAATCCTCGTGAATGGTGAAACTTCACCCTTCATTCTTCACGTTTCTATTTGTTGTTGCGAAAGCTGCCGCTCCTTCATGGTATACAGGACCCGGCACCATTTTATGCGGGGTTCCGTCTCTTCCACCATCGCAGCCGACTCCTGCGCCGGCAATTCGGCCTCTACCACGCTCGTCTCCAACTGGACCGGGCCGCCCCAGAGATATTCGATCCCCATCATGGTATTGGCGATGTATTCCTTTACCAGCGGTTTCCCCTCGAAGTGATGGACGAGATAGAGGGTGTTGCCGGCGGTTTTTTTCGGGTCCACCTCAATGAATGGGGGATGATAGAGTGAATCGAGAACCATCCGGCGATACACATCCGCTTTGCGGCTCTTGACATAATACTCCCACACCATCCTCCCCTGGTTCAACCTCTTCCCGGCCACAAACAGTTTGTGCTCGTTGATGAAATCCTGCTCCACAAAGGTCTTTATAAACGTGAAGTCGCACAGATTTTCCCGGACACTGAAGATATACTTTTGTCCCTCGCCGGTGACGGTATCGAACTCTTCCCGCGCTTCCGCGTCAGAGAGTCGCAGGAAGTCAAAGGTGTATCTCCCCTTATCGGCTGTTTCTTCAATATGGGAAAAGAGGCGCATCCCGAGCGCATAGGGGTTCAGTCCCACGCGCGGCATGGCGGTGACCCCGGCATTGATCCGGGCATAATCCACCTCATGCCCCCGGATACGGTCATCCTGCATGAAGAGCCGGTCATGCCAGTAACTGGCCCACCCTTCATTCATGATCTTCGTCCGGATCTGCGGCTGGAAAAAGATGGAGGTCTTGCGCACCACCTCCATTACCGATTTCATCCACGTATTCGCATCCTTCTTCAGGAACTCGGAATGGTCCATCATGAACTGCATCAGATCCCTTCGGTGGTTCGCTTTTTCACCCAGGCTCCTGGTGAAAAGCGCCTCCAGTTCAGGGTATTTCCGCTCCGCGTCGGCGAAGAACGTCTTCTCCCCCTGCTTTCCGAAGTTCTTGATACTGTCGTTGTACCTCTCTATTTCCTTGACATATTCGGTGACAGACACTTTTTTCACGGACTGCAGGAAGACGTCGAAGTAAAAATCGAGACGTTTTGACCGGTTGGTCGCGGGGGGACGGTGGAGCCGCGACAACTCGCTGTGATACCCCACGAGATTATCAATGCCGCGCGCAAATTCGATCACGTAGTCCACCCACCGCCCCTTTTCCGCCCTGAGCTTGGCGATGGTCCGTTTGTCCGAAAGTGCCTGGCCGTTAAAATCGTAGTCCCAGGTATGGCGGAAATAGAGATTGTTCTGGAAAAAATCGATATGGGCCAGGACGTGGTAAAAGATCATCACGTTCAGCCAGTCCGGGTTGTTGTCATTGTAAAAGGAGATGGGGGGCCGGGTGTTGATGACGGTTTCATAGGGATTGTGGGGATACAGCTCGTACTTCCCCTTTTCTTTCAGGACGTCAACGTCGTGCACCCAGTAGTCGTAAAGGGTCGGGATCATCACCTTGGGCGAGAGCTCCAGGAGGTCGCGGTTGGTCACGATATATTCCAGGGTTTCGTCCTGAAAGGAAAGGCCCGCCTTGCGCGCCCTCTCCTTGCACCCTTCCATGATATTTTTCGTATGCTGATTGATCAGTTCCATAATTAAGATCAGGTTCGAGGCAAAAGGATCGAGGTTAAAGGCTTTTCTTGTTCCTTGTTCCTTATTCCTGGCTCCTCGTTCCTCATTCCTCGCTCCTAAGAAATAAGCTTCTTTATTCCCTCGATAAGCCTCGGCTCATCCGAGTCTTCCCCCATGACATCGAGCCGGAGGAGGTCCGGCTTCTCGTTCAGAAGCCCCGAACCCTTCAGATAATTCTCCACTTCGGTGTTATGGCTGTAACCGTGCTCCGCGATGGTAACGCCGACCCTGCTCGTATAGGTGAGCATCTTTTTCAGCTCAGGAATGGCCTCTTCCCCTCCGCTGTCCCAGTCATCGCCGTCGGTGCCGTGGAAAACGTAGACATTGTAGTCCCTTGCCAGGTTTTCCTTCGCCACGATTTCGTTCACCAGACGGTAGGCAGAGGACACCTGCGTTCCGCCGGCCACTTTCGAGTTGTAATAGGTGTAGAAGTCCGGCACTTCCTTGGCCTCGGTATCATGGAGGATGAAGCGCGATTCCACCTGCCGGGCATACTGATAGAGAAGCCAGCTGTAGATCATCACGTGCTGGGTCGCCACCAGTTCGGTGACCTTGCCCATCATGGAGCCGGAGTAGTCCCTCAGGAAAAAGACCATGGCCTGGGACTCGTAATCCTTTTCACGGGAGAGGATGCGATAAATCCTGTCGCGGGGGGAGACCAGGAAACGGGTCGTATCGACATCCCCCACATCGGGGATATTCCCCAGATTGATGTTGGTTTCCAGAATCTTGCGCAGCGTCGCCTTTTTATCGAGAACCTGGCCGAATCCGCGGTTCCTGTCGGTCAGGTCGTAGGTATAACGGGTGAAGGAACGCTTTTTCCCCTTCTCCTTGAGGTTGGGGAGCTGGAATTTTTCCGTGAGGATCCTCCCCAGCTCATAGGCGCTGGACTCCATCTCATGCGACTCCCCTTCCCCTTGTCCGGCACCGCCCGCGCCGGGCTCCTCTGTGGGACGCACCGGCTGCTCGCCTATGATTTCTCCCTCTTCGCCTTCTCCCGTCCCGCCCGAGGCGCCGCCTTCTTCAGAAGGGGCAATGACGTTATCGTGGATAAATTTTTCCTCCACCGTGGTGGGGACGACCACAACCTTGTCCTTCCCCCCCCTGCCGGGCTTGATCAAACGTCCCACCCTTATTTTCCGCGGGAATCCGTCTTCTTCACGCCGCAGATCCCGCTCCAGCAGCTCATCCAGGGAGTGGAGACAGGTCGTGTAAGCGGCATGGGGCGCCGGCATCTCTTGCAGCACGGACAGATCGTTCTGCTCATATATACTGGGAACGATCCCCCCGCCGGCCGGTTTCCCCGGAATTCCGTGAGCCCCTTCGAAATGGAGCTCCGCCAGAAGCCGTTCTTCCCGCTCGGGGGTAAGGCCTTTTTCTTTTATTTTGTTAAATAATTCAATGAGTTTCGGGTTCATAGTGATTATTGCGCCTATTTTAAATCCCCCTCAATCCCCCTTTACGAAAGGGGGAAGTTAAAGTAATCCCCTTTTTGTAAAGGGGAAAGCTAAATACCCCCCCTTTTGGAAAGGGGGGCCGGGGGGGGATTTAGCTTTTGGTTGATTAAGCCTATCTTTTTAAGCTTCGTCTTCTTGCGTGCAGAAGTATTCTATGGTCTTCTGCGCGCAGGTCCGACAATAGCCCAGCTTGTTCAGCATGGTAGTGATCATCCGGTCGTACAGCTTCTGGTTTTCCTCGTTGGTGCGGTTGGCCAGCGCGCCGATGAGGCTCCCTGCCCCGGCGATGTCCGATTTGAGCCGGACATCGGTGACCGCCTTGACCAGCTCCAGGTTGTCCATGAAATCATAGTTGGGATCGACGGATATCCGCTGCCCGTAAATTTTCCGGATGGACGTCCGGAACGACTCGCGCTGCTCCTCGGTCTTGAGCCCGATCCGCTCTTCGACGCTCTTCACGTAACGTTCGTCGATTTTGAGCGCTTTCAGCTCTCCGCTCTGGGGGTCTTTGTATTTCCACATCTTGTCCGGCCCCAGGTTTTCCGCGTCAATGCCGATGATCATGTTCACATAGTTCATGACATCCTTGCGAATGGCAAACGGCTCATCCATATACGCGTTGAACATCTCGGTCATGATCCGTTCGCGATACATCCCCTTCGCTATCTTGAGGTCATCCAGGTACTTGGCCCGCTCATTGGCATCCACCACATAATCCAGGACCACCCGTTCGACGGTCTTGAAGACATCATAGGCGACCATGCACCGCCCCTCGTTGGTCTCGGAGCTTTCGCCCAGCAGCTGGATGGCCCGACCGAGGTTCCGGTGTCCCATCCCCTTCTGCCCGAAACGTTTCGTGATATCCGGGTCCTGGCTCAGGGTGTCGATGACCTCGGCCAGTGTCTTGATGCTCTTTTCCCCGGCCACTTCACCGGCGGCCAGCTTCATGGTCTCGATGGGGGTGAGCTTTTCGGAGCGGGGAAGACGGGTCAGGACCACCGCCACCGACGCCGCGTAATTCAGGTTGGGGTCCTGGTGGAGCGCTTCCTTGGTCAAGGTGGTCTTGGCTTCGCTCCCGATGGCATAGGCGGTCAAACCTTCCTGCATCCGGTAGTTGGTGTTGTGGGACACATAGCAGATCCGGCACCGGTCCACGATCGGCGCTTCTTCCTTTTCGGCCAGGAACCGGTTGAACTCGGAGTTGTTGCTGGTGGCTATGATCAGGGTATCGATGGGCCATTTGTAACCGTCGATTTCAATGGCGCGGTTCTGGATCACCCCAAGGTAGACCTGGACCAGGTCCTTCTTGTTCTTGAATATCTCGTCGCTGAAATGAATCCCTCCGCCTGCTACCCGTGCCAGGGCGCCACGTCGCAGATCGAAGCGGTACGGGTTGTTGGTGTCGGTGATGTGCAAAAGGCGCTGGATCGACTCTTCCCCGAGGAGGTCCACGGCGGAGGAGGTGATCTTGTCCTTCGCCGGATATTTTCCGGTTACGGTCCCCAGGCTCTCGCTCAGGGGTACCGGGATGATCTCGATGAACGAGAGCATCTCGTTGATGTCGCCATCGGTGAAGGTGCGGATATCGTTCCAGATGTAGCCGCTGCAGGCCCCCATGGGGCGGTAGTTCTCGTAGAGCTTCTCGATTTCCCCGTCCGTAAAACCGCCATGTTCGGCAAGATAGGCCGTATTCCGGTCCCGCTCCTCAAAGAGGTTCATGGCAAGGATCATGGGATCTTCATAGGTCTGGGATTCGATGGTGGTGATTCTCCCGTAATGACCAAGCTTATCCATATTGATGAACCTGAAGGTGTACCTGCGGTTTTCATCACGGGAAATGAACGCGCGATACTTGGCACAGAGCAGCTCCACAAAGAAGGTCTTGCCGTTTCCCGGTTCGCCGACGAGGACAAAGGCCATTTCCTTGGATGATCCCCCCTCGGCTGAATCCTTGGCGAAGGAAACGAAGCTGTTGATTTCGTCGTACATGCCGATGGTGTGCTTTTTCCCGGTACGGAATATCTTGAAGTCGTACGTGGTCTTGCCGTTCACGACGACCTTTTCGATCTCGTCATCCAGGATCATCCGGGCCACCCCCTGGAAAGCGTTTTCAAAGCGCCGGCTCCCTTCCTTGACGGCGGTCAGGTGATGGTTGAGTGCGGAATTCCTTTGATTGGGTTTTGAACTCTTTGGGCTCGTCATATCTTCTCCAATTTCATTTTTATGGTTTTTAATATCGTATCGGATAATACCCGTTTTCCCTTTACTGAACTTACACATTTTAACATATTTTCAAATTTTTTATGCAACGTTTTAATAATGTCTCATATCTGCGGAAACAACTGTACAGGCAGGCCAAAGAGGGTGGTACATCGGGCAGGAATAGCCGGCGGAATGCGCCTCGGGAGAAAAGCGGGGCTAGAAATGAAAAACCAGTCCCACCGCACCCGCGCCCAGGATCACAAACATCGGGCTTACCCTGGTGAATTGGAGAATAAGGAAACCGGCCACCAGCAGGACAAAATCCCGCGCGGTAAAAAGCGATGTCTTCCCCAGGCTGTAGGCAGCAGCCGCCACCAGACCGACGATTGCCGGCAGGATGCCGTCCAGGGTGTTTTTAATCAGGTCGATATTGCGAAATTTCTCATACCTGTTTGAAATGGCGAGCATCAGAACCGTGCAGGGAAGGAAGATGAACACCGTGGCAACCAGCGCCCCGGCAAGGCCGCCGGCTTTGTAACCGGTAAAGGTCGCAAGCATGGCGAGGGGGCCGGGGGTAAGCTGAGACAGGGCCAGGCCGTCCAGGAACTCCTTCAGCGTCAGCCAATGGAACTGATCGACCATGATGCGGTGCAGGAGCGGAATGAGGACATAACCGCCGCCGAAGAAGATCAGACCGATCTTCAGGAAGACCCACGCCAGCTTCACTATTCCGGCCATCAGGCGTGCTCCCGCAGGTAGTACGCTTTTATCAGGGACCAGAGGCCGGCCAGCACCAGAATGGTCAGGGCGCTGATCTTGAAGAAAGCCGCGGCAGCAAAGGCGATGAGCGCCATGGACCAGCCGCCGGCCCCCTTCACCTTGGCCTTTGTCATGCCCGCTGCAGCCACCAGAATAAGGCCGATGATTACCGGATTTGTCCCCCGCAGCGCTGATTGGAGCTCCGGCACTTCATGGAACCTGAAATAGAGCCAGGAGAGGAGGGAGATGAGACAGAAGGACGGGAGTATGAAACCGACTGCCGCGGTTATGCCGCCAACCCCGCCGCGAAGATAGCAGCCGACGAAGGTGGAGGTGTTGAGGGAAAAGGGGCCGAGTATCTGCCCGAATGCGAGGCCGTGCATGAATTCATCCAGGCCGATCCATTTCTTTTCATGCACGCAGTAGCGCTCGGTAAGGGAAACTATCGCCATCCCGCCGCCAAAACCGGTGGCGCCGATGAAAAAGAACGCCTTGAATATTTCCCAGAGGGATACCCGCACCTGCTGTTTCATGGGGAATTTATAACAGGAACCGCCGTACCGGGCAAGCAAAAAGGCCGCCGGATTCTTCCGGCGGCCTTTTTGGTGTTGTTACTGTTGTGAGCGGTGTTTTTCGATCAGGGCTTGAACTTCGTCCCTTCCACGAAAGCCCTGATGAAACCGACCGCATCCTCCTCGATATCGGTAAACTCCACACCGAAGCCGGACGGCAGCTGGGGCTTTTTCCGCTTGTCACTGCCGTTCTCCCAGGCAACGCGGCCTTTCGCCTCGATCGGCGTCCCGATGGCGTCAGGCAGGACAAATGAAAGAAAGAGCCGGCTTTCCGCCTCGGGGGTTCCGTCAGCGACCACGTAAATGCCCCCGACGCTGATATCCTCGCTTATCCCGACCCGTGCCTCATCGCCCCGCTGGAAACTGACCTGTGTCCTGCAGGGGGCTCTCAACTCGCGCCGGTCAATATAGGGGAGGAACCTGCGCCCCTTCTCCAGAAAAATCCGCCGATCTATCGGCTTGGTCAGGTAATCATCACAGCCGGCCTGCCTGCAAAGGGCCTCGTCCTCTTCTTTTCCGGCGGTCGTGACCATGATGACCGGTATGGAACGGAATTCCGGATCCGCTTTAAGGGTTGCACAGCACGTAGGGCCGTCCATCTTCGGCATATTCAGGTCCATGAAGATCAGATTGGGACGTTCACGCTTTACAGCCGCCAGGGCTTCCTCCCCGTCACGGGCGGTAAAGATGCGCACCGGCGAATATCTCAGGAAACTCTTCTCCAGCTCCAGTATCAGATTTACGTCATCCACCAGAAGAATTTTCGGCTTACTCATATAATCCCTCCACCAGCAGCGTCCGGGGATTCCACCTGCTCTACGGGAAATCCCTGCAAATTTGCTTTATATCGTCTGCGTTCTGCATTACTATTCGGTCCGGCAGGGAAAAAATTTAGCCCAAATCTTCCATCGGCGCCCATGACACCATTCGATAGCAACCCGCACATCTCGGTCATTGTCCCCGTCCTGAACGAGGCGCAACTCCTGCCTGAACTTTTCCGCACCCTGGCAGGCCAGAAGGACGTGACCCTGGAAGTCGCCATAAGTGACGGAGGATCGACGGACGGAACACCGGAACTGGCGCGCCGGCTGGCCGAAGAGCACCGGCTGTCGGTGACTGTGGTTTCAGGAGGGCAAGGGCGCGGACGACAGATGAATGCCGGCGCCGCCGTCAGCCGCGGACCGACCCTTCTGTTCCTCCATGCCGACTCCACCTTCACCGACAGCTTTGCCCTGCGCAAGGGGCTGGATGCCCTTGACGCGGCGGTAGCGGCACAGGGGTCCGAGGGGGTGGCGGGACACTTTGCCCTTCGTTTCAATCGCAGCACCGGCACGCCTTCCCTGGGATATTACTATTACGAATGCAAAGCCCGCCTTGACCTTCGGGAATGCACCCACGGCGACCAAGGGTTTTTAATGCGGCGCGGGTTTTTTCAGTGTGTGGGACCTTTTGATGAATCGCTCCCCATGGTGGCAGAGACGCGCCTCGCCGAGGCGATTCGCCTCCGGGGGAAGTGGCTGCTGCTCCCGGCCGAGATAAACACTTCAGCCCGCAGACTGGAAACGGAAGGACTCTGGGAGCGCCAGACCCTGAACGCCATCCTGATGAACTTCGCCGCCATGGGATGGGAGCCGTTTTTCCGGGAAATACCTCGACTTTACCAGGTTCAGGACCGCACAAGGCGGCTGCAGCTCTTTCCTCTGCTCCTTGAAATCAGCAGGCTAATACATGCCTTGCCCCTCCGGGAGCGGTTCTCCCTCTGGCATACCACGGGCGCCTATGTGCGGCGTAACGCCTGGCAACTGGCGTTTTTCTTTGATGTGCGGCGCAATTTCCGGCGCGGCCTCCCGCCGGGTGAAGGGAACACCCCCATCCTGGCCTTTTATGACCGCTACCTCGACCTCCTCACCGACCATCCTCCCGGCCGGCTGGCCGCGGCTTGTCTCACCTGGCTCTGGTTTCGGGTTACCCGTCTCTATACGGTTGTCAAAGGGAAGGGGTATTAGCACAGACTGCGCGCCCGCAAACAGAAACAGGCGACGCAAAGGGCGTCGCCTGTTTCCCGACAGCACGAAAGTCATTGCTGAAAGATCATTCCACTTTTTTCAACTCTTTACCGCATGCGCACTTGCCCGGCTTTTGGCTGATATAGCCGCAGTCGCACCTGCTGCCGCAGGCACAGGCATACTTCCCTGTTGTCGCAACAGACCTTTCCTTGCCATTCGCCATGTAATACGCCTTGGCCTCTTCGACTTTGGTCACCTTGACCTTCGCCATCTCCTTGTTGCACGCACAATTGCTGGCCTTTCGTGCCACAGAGCCGCATTGGCATCCTTCACCGCAATTGCAGACATAAATCTCATCACCGGCCTTGAGTGCCGATTTGCCCATTTCCTCGGCAACAGCCAAACCGGCAACCCCCATAGTCACAACCGTCAGAAGAGCAACTGCAAATCTTTTCATTTTTCTGCCTCCTTTTCCTTGCTTTGTTGAACTTTCGACCTGGATTAATCATCTATATAAACCAAGATAATCCACCAGTCCAGTGTTTTATTGTTTCGTCTCTCCATCATTGGAGCCCCATCCTACCATCCCGGATGAAGGAATATCTTATAGCTTGATTTAGATTACCAGGCGCGCAAAACCCGCCACTGCCCGTATCTTTACCGGGGAGTAACAGCAGAAGTCCCCGTCCACCTGCACCGCTTTGGCGCCGGAAATGGCCAGTTCGCTGGTGGTGAATCTGAGGACATCCCCGGTTTCGCCCGTTTTTCCCAGGAGCGTGCTGAGCACCAGTTTCAATAATGCCGTTCTGGCATCGCTCTTGATGCAGACCACCTGAAACTCCGGGGAAAAAATATCCGCCCGGGGCGCCAGGAGGAATTTACCGCCGTATTTTGCCGCATTACAGATGATCAAGGAATGGCACTCCATTCTCCGCCCATCGGCAAGGACCTCCAATTGCCCCTTTTCCCAGTTACGGAGACGCCTTAAGGCGGAAAGGATATATGCCCCCTCTTTCAGGAGCTTCTTTTCATTCCCCCGCACCCCTTCCACAACGAAGCCGTCAAAGCCTATTCCCGCCATCAGGAGAAAATACCTCTTCAGCCCGCCTGCCTTCAGAAGGCCCGCCGAAAGGGGACGCGTTTCACCCCGGACGATCCTCCGCACCGCATCGTCAATGGAACGGATACCCAGCTCCTTGGCCAGCACATTGGCGGTGCCGAGGGGGAGCACCGCTATGGTCGCCTTGCCGGGCACAAGGCCGTTGACCACCCCGTTGACGGTTCCATCGCCTCCGCCGGCGATAATCAGCGGCTCCCCATGCTCCTCGCAGATCCGCCGGGAAAAGCGGGTCGCATCGTCCGGTCCCCGGGTAAGAAGAAGTTCGGGATTAAGGCCGTGCGACACGAGCATCGCCGCGATCTCCCGAATCTTCCGTTCCGAATAGTGACCCGATACGGGGTTTATGATAAGGGCGCAGAAATCCGCCAATGCACTCCTCCGGTGAAGACTTGAAGATACTTTAGTTGAACGTCTTGACGATATACTCTCCGATCTTCAGCGCGTCCCCATCGGAGATCATGTTCCTGTTAAAGCGCGGCATCCTCGGGCCGGGACTCCTCATCTTCTTCACGATGTCCTGCGGTTTCCCGATGCCGCTCGCCATGCGGTCGATCCTGTAAAGGGTCTTCTGGGGGTTGATGATGTTCCCGCCCTGGGCGTGACAGGCGGAGCAGTACTCATTGAAGAGCGCCTCGCCCGACTTCTCCGCCCCATGAAGCACTTGAATGGACGCAAAGCACGCCGTTACAACCAGCACCACCGCAAGTCCCCTTTTCATCTTCCCCTCTCCACAATTAACGCAAACTTTTCTATTTACTTTTCCTCGATGGCCTTTGCGCCCTCAGACTCCTTCTTCTCCTCCTTCTCCGGTGCGGAGAATTTCTTCATGCTCTCCCCCATCTCACGGAGTCGCTTGTTTACCAGGTGGTTGATGGTCCCCTCCGGGTAACTCCCGTCCTCCTGCCGCTCACCCGCCGGAACGGAGGTCAATATCTCGATCCCCTGGTCGATGGTTTCCACGCTCCAGATGTGGAATTTTCCATCCCTCACCGCTTCCACCACCTCGTCCTTCAGCATCAGGTGCCGCTCATTGGTTTTAGGGATCATCACTCCCTGGGAGCCATCGAGCCCCTTGGCCTTGCAAACGGCATAGAACCCCTCGATCTTATAATTGACCCCGCCTATGGGCTGGACCTTCCCCAACTGGTTCACGCTGCCGGTTACCGCTATCCCCTGCCTGAGCGGCATGCCGGAAAGGGCCGAGAGGAGCGCGTACAGCTCGGTGGAAGAAGCGCTGTCACCTTCCACCCCTTCGTATGACTGTTCGAAGCAGATGGACGCCGAGAATGAGAGCGGCTTGTCGTGGGCGAATTTCCCCCCCAGGTAGCCGGAGAGGATCATCATCCCCTTGTCATGGATCGGGCCGGAGAGTTTCACCTCCCGTTCGATATTGACCATCCCGGCGCGCCCCATATAGACCCGGGCCGTGACCCGCGACGGTCTGCCGAACATGTAATCGCCCAGGGTAAGGACCGACAGACCGTTGATCTGCCCCACTTCGGTCCCGGCGGTGTCCACCAGGATGGTCCCTTCTTCGAACATCTCCTGCATCCGCTCTTCGATCCGGTTACTCCGGTAAATCTTTTCCTCGATGGCGCGCTTGACGAAATCCCTGGTCACGATCGGGCTCTGCTCCTTGCCGGCCCAGTAGCTCGCCTCCCGGATCAGGTCGGCGATCTCCATGAATTGGGACGAAAGCTTCTCCTGGTCCTCCACCAGGCGCGACGAATACTCCAGGAGCCCGCCTACAGCGCTCCGGTCAAAGGGGATGAGCTTTTCGTTCTTGCAGTGGGTCGCCACGAACAGCGCGTAATCCTTCATGATCTCCGGATTACGGGAGATACGGCTGTCGAAATCGGCCTTGACCTTGAAGAATTTCCGGTAGTCCGGCTCCAGGTAGTAGAGGAGGTAATATATCCAGGGGGAGCCGATCATGATGATCTTCGCCTGGAGCGGCACCGGCTCGGGTTTTAGCGACACAACGGTCATGAAACGATACTGTTCCAGCACATCCTCGACCTTGATCTCGCCGTTCCTTATGCAGCGCTTCAAGGCGTCCCAGGAAAAGGGGTTGGTCAGTACCTCCCGGGCGTCGAGGATGAGATAGCCGCCGTTGGCCCGGTGGAGAGCCCCCGGTTTGATCATGGTAAAGCTGGTTATGGCGGCTCCCCCCATCTGCATGACATGCTCGATGCGGCCGAAGAGGTTGTTGTAGGTGGGATTGGCCTCGAACACCACCGGCGCACCGGCAGTCTCCTTGTTGTCCACAAGGACATTCACCTCGTAGCGCTCAAAGGACGGCTCCTGCTTGGGAAGCCTTAAGCCCGGGATCTGGGGCGCCGGCGGCTGAGGTTTGAAGTCCTCCAGGTTCAGCAGGATATCCTCCTTTACCGATTCCAGATACTTGACGACCTTGTCGGACTCAGCGTATTTCTCCTGCAGGGGATCAATGTGATGCCCCACGGCGGACAGTCCCAGGTCCCGGTCAAGCTGGGCCAGGGCATCCTTGGTCGCCTTCTCGTTTTCCCGCACCTGCCGCAGGACATCGTTGAGCTTATCGGTCAATTCCTGTCCTACCTCGTCGAGCTTTTTCTGCTCCTCTTTGGAAAGGGCTTCGTACTCCTCCTGGGTGTAATTGCGCCCCTCCTTCTGGGGCACCATGACCAGACCGGAAACCGTTCTTTGCAGGGCAAATTCCTTTTCAGTCGCCTCCTTCTCCAGGACGGCGAAAAGCTCGCCGTTTTTCTCCTGATACCCTTCGATGATGTGCGACTTGTTGGTCTCGTACTCCTTGCTGTCGAGTGCCTTGGGAATGTCCGCCCGCACTGCGTCCAGAAGTTCCTTCATGTCCTTGGCAAGTTCACTTCCCCGACCGGCGGAAAGGACCAGGGAGACGGGATTATCAGGGTCCTTGAAATTGTAGACGTAACACCAGTCGTGGGGATGAGGTTCCCCTTTGGCGCGCTTCTTTAAGAGATTCCTGATGCTGGAGTTTCGGCCCGTTCCGGTTTCGCCGGAAACATACAGGTTGAAGCCGTTATCCTTGATATCAAGGCCGAATTCTATGGATTTGAGCGCGCGCTGCTGACCGATTGTCCCTTCCAGTTCATGCAATTCATCGGTGGTGTTGAAATCAAACTGGTTCGTGTCGCACTCCCATCTGAGCTGTTCCACCGGTACCTTGAAATTGTCGTTCGACACCTTAGCCTCCTTTTGTATTATCATATCAATATTGCCGGCCATACGCCCCTGCGTCACGGTCTCTTCTGAGAGGAAGCCATGCATTCAGCATCGTTTCAAACCGCGCGCCGATCCGGGCCTTAACATCACTTATCGGCACGAAAGCACCGTTCTCAAGTGACAGCGAAGTTATCGGGCAATTGGCCATGCCACAGGGATTGATCCGGGCAAACCCGGCCAGGTCGGGCGCCACATTGAGCGCAAAGCCGTGCATGGTTATCCAGCGCCGCACCCCCACCCCAATGGAAGCGATCTTACCCCGTCCGGTCCAGACTCCGGTGCGTCCCGCCACCCGGCATGCATTAACCCCGTAGTCTGCCGCTGCCAGAATGAGCATCTCCTCCAGAAAGCGGAGGTAGCGGTGCAGATCCCGGCTGCGCCTGCCCAGATCGATGATCGGATACCCCACCAGTTGCCCCGGCCCGTGAAAGGTGACATCTCCCCCCCGGTTGATGCGCACGGCCGAAACCCCGTGGTCCAGGATGTTCTCCTCCCTGCCGCCGCTGCCGATTGTATAAACCGGGGGATGTTCCAGGAGAAGGAGCGTTTCCGGGGCCTGCCCGGCAAAAACATCCGCGGCCAGACGTTCCTGGATGGCGTAGGCCTCCGCAAAATCGATCAGATCGAGGTCGATGACATTCATAAAAATCACGCCAAAAGCTCTCAGCCACAGAGACCACAGAGGTCACAGAGATAAATCTTCTGTTAGAAAACTTCTTTATCCACGAAGGAACACGAAGAAAAGCAAAACCGGAAAATCTTTATTAGTTGAAAAACCCTTGAGTTAATTCTTTTTTTCAAGGATTTAACTTTGTGTCATTTCTGTTCTTCGCAGATTACTAACGGATTTTATGCATGCAGTTTTTCTCTGTGCCCTCTGTGTTCTCTGTGGCAAGGTTATGCCTTTCAGGTTCATACCAGCATCACAACAGGATTTTCCAGCACCCTCTTCAGCTCGGCCATGAACCGCGCCGCATAAAGGCCGTCCAGCAGCCGGTGGTCGGCTGAAAGGGTCGCCTTCATCATACGTATCGGAACTATGCGGCCATCCTTTACCGCCGGCTGGTCGATGATCGCCCCCACCGCCAGAATGGCCCCCTGGGGAGGGAGAATCACCGCCATGAACTCTTCCACCCCGAACATGCCAAGGTTGGAGATTGAGAAAGTTCCACCGGCGATATCCGTTTCACTGATCCTGCCGCTCTGGGCCAGAGCGATCAATGCCCGGCTTTTTTCCGCTGTCTCCCGGAGTGAAAGATTCTGGCATCCTTTGATGACCGGCACCAGAAGTCCCTCTTCGAGACCGACGGCAATACCGATGTTGACCTCCCCATGGAGGAGTATTCCGTCCCCGGCAAAGGAGGCGTTCACCAGGGGAAACTTCGCCAGGGCCATGGCCGCGGCCTTGACGATCAGATCGTTGATGGTGAGGGGAGTACCGGCCTCCTTGAGTTCACGGCGCATCCTCTCCGCCTCCCCCATCTCAATTGCATCGGTCACGGCAAAATGGGGAATGGTCCGCCATGCCTCGGATACGGTCCTGGCAATGGCCGCCCGCATCCGGGAAAGGGGCTGCGTGCCCCCAACCGGCGGCTGTTGGACCTTGGCCTTTTCCTGTTCCCGCGTCCCGGTTCCCGACTCCCGCTCCTTTATGAACCTTTCCAGGTCCTCCTGGAGGATTCTCCCTTCCGGTCCGCTCCCCTTGACCAGTTTAAGGTCGATCCCCTGTTCGCGGGCAAGACGGCGCACCAGGGGAGACGCCTTCTCGATCTCCACCGCTTCGGCGGCTTCGACCGGCTGAACGGGGGGGGAAACCGCCTCCTTCGGCTCTTCCGGGGGTAGTTTCTCCTTTTCGGCGGGGATTTCCTTTATCGGTTTCTCCTTTGCGGCTTCCGCTTCACGAACCGCCGCCCCGGCCGGCGGGACCGCCACGGCCTCCCCCGCCTCGCCGATGATCCCGATGACGGTCCCAACAGGGACCAGATCCCCCGCCTTTACCCTGGTCTCCAGCAGCACGCCTGAGGCGAAAGCCTCCAGTTCCATGTTCGCCTTGTCGGTCTCCACCTCGGCGATGATATCCCCCCGCTCGACCCGCTCGCCCACGCTCTTTTTCCAGGAGACGAGCCTCCCCTCCGTCATGGTGTCGGAGAGCTTCGGCATCGTTATTTCTGTCGCCATTTTAAAACCTTTCTTGCCACAGAGCCACAGAGACACGGAGAAAGCAAACCTTTTTCACGCAAAGACGCCAAGACGCAAAGGAAAATCAAAGATTCAGTCTTTTGGGTTTAAAACCAAAATTTCTTAAGGTTTTTGTCTTTCTTTGCGCCTTTGCGCCTTTGCGTGAACTGTTTCATGTTTTAGGTTTTTCAGATTTCTCTGCGTCTCCGTGGCTCTGTGGCAGATGTTAATATTTTGCAGCCAATGTCTCCTTCACCGCCTTGACGATATCCTCCACCTGCGGGATGCAGAGCTTTTCGAGCTTTCTCGAATAGGGCATCGGCACATCGAGGCCGGAAACCCGCTGCACCGGCGCGTGGAGGCTGTCGAAACAGTTCTCGTAAATGCGCGAGGCGATTTCGGCCCCCAGCCCGCAGGTGTGCCAGCACTCTTCAACGACCACGGCGCGACCGCACTTTTTCGCCGAAGCCGTGAAGGTCTCCGTATCAAGGGGGCTCAGGGTCCGGAGGTCCACCACCTCGCAGGAAATCCCCTCCTTTTCAAGCTCCGCCGCCGCCATGAGCGACAGGACCGTCATGCGCGAATAGGCGACGATGGTGACGTCCTTCCCCTCCCGCTTGACATCGCACTTCCCTAACGGCAACGTGAATTCCGGGTCCGCCGGCACCTCCCCCTTGCTGTTGTAGAGAAGCTCGTGCTCCAGGAACATGACCGGATTGTTGTCGCGGATGGCGGTCTTTAATAGTCCCTTGGCGTCGGCCGGAGTGGCCGGCACGGCCACGTACATGCCGGGAGCATGCATGAAAAAAGTCTCCAGGCTCTGGGAATGCTGGGCGGCAAGCTGGCTCCCCCCTCCTCCCGGCGCCCGGATCACCATGGGAAGATTGACCTGGCCGCCGAACATGTAGCGGATCTTGGTCATGTGGTTCACGATCTGGTCCATAGCCAGCAGCGCGAAGTTGACCGTCATCAGCTCCGCAATGGGCCGCACGACGATTGTGTTCTCGGAAATGGGCGTGTCCTTCACCCGCATCTCGCCGAACTCGGCCAGAAGGCCGCGCGTCACCTTGAACGACCCCTCGTACAGCGCCACGTCCTCCCCCCACATGACCACGGACGGGTCGCGGCGCATTTCCTCCTTCAGGGCGAGGTTGAGGGCGTCTCTATACGTCATTTCGGGCATTTTTAAACCTCTTAAAACTGGATTTACAGCTCGTAGGGTGCGGCTTCCGCACCAAATGGTTGTCATTGGTGCGTGGAACGCACCCTACGTTCTTTCAAACAAAAATGTCGTTAAAGACTTCCGCATCCTCCGGCCACGGCGACTCCTCGGCGAACCGCACCGCCTCCTTGACTACCGCCTGCGTCTCCACCTGCATCTCCTTGAGCCTCCCGGCGGCTACAATCCCTTCCTCAATGAGGCGCTTCCCGAAGTTCGGGATCGGGTCCCGCTCCTTCCAGAGCTCCACCTCCGCCGCGCTACGGTATTTCCCCGGATCGGCCATGGAGTGGCCGCGGAAGCGGTAGGTTATCGCCTCGATCAGATAGGGGGAGCTGTGCTCCCGCACCCACTCCGCCGCATGCTTTACCGCCTGGTAAACGGCCGGCGCATCCATGCCGTCCACCTGCTCCGAGGGGATATCGTAGCCGCAGGTCCGCTTGTGGATGTCGGGAAGGGCCGATGCGCGGTGCACCTCGGTGCCGATCCCGTAGAAGTTGTTCTCGCAGACATAGAGGACCGGCAACTCCCAGAGGCGTGCCCAGTTGAGCCCCTCGTGGAAATTCCCCTGATTCACCGCCCCATCGCCGAAAAAGCAGGCGGTGACCCGCCCCTCCTGGCGGAACTTGGAGGCGAAGGCCAGCCCGCAGGCGATGGGGAACTGCCCGCCGACGATGGCATAGCCCCCCATGAAGGAAAGGTCCGGGTCAAAGAGGTGCATGGAGCCCCCTTTCCCCTTGCAGATGCCGGTCGCCTTCCCGAACAGCTCGGCCATGACCCTTTTCGGGTCCGCCCCCCGGACGATGGCCTGGGCGTGCTCGCGGTAGGCGGAGACCACGTAGTCGTCCTTGTGGAGGGCGTGGGTCGCCCCCACCGCCACCGCCTCCTGGCCGCTGTATAGATGGAGGAAGCCCGTGATGTGCCCCTTGGTGTACTGTTCCGCGCACGACTCCTCAAACTCGCGGCATAGCACCATCTGTTCGTACATCTTTAACAGGTCGTGGTCGGGCAGGATGGCGCGTAATTTGGATTCCATAAAAACCTCATCTGGTTGGGGAATGTAGGGGCACCCCCGTGTGGGTGCCCTGCCTCGGGCGGCCACACAGGGCCGCCCCTACAAATTCCCCTTTTTCACATAATTAAGCGTCCCACCCGCAAGCAGGTCCTGTCGCTCTCGCTCGGAAACTTCCAGGATGGTGACGATCTCCCTCCCGTCCACCTGCACCGGTATCTCCTTCGCGCCGGAAGCGATGAGGTCCCGGAGGTTTTTGAAGGTGACCTTGTCCCCCTGTTTCACCAGGCCATAATCGGCCGGGTTCTCGAAGGTGAGCGGGAGGATGCCGAAGTTGATCAGGTTCGCCTTGTGGATGCGGGCGAAACTCTTGGCGATCTTGGCGCGGATACCCAGATAGCGGGGCGCCAGGGCCGCATGCTCGCGGGATGACCCCTGGCCGTAATTCTCGCCGCCTACAACAACACCGTTCCCCTTTTCTTTTGCCCGCTTGTGGAAGTCCGGGTCGATCTGCTCGAAGACAAACTGGCTTATGGCCGGGATGTTGCTCCGGAACGGGAGGACCCGGTTGCCTGCCGGCATGATGGTATCGGTGGAGATGTTGTCTTCTACCTTGATGATGACCTCCGCGGTGAGTTCCCCGGGCAGCTCCTCGAATTCCGGGAAGGGAACGATATTCGGACCGGTGACGATCTCCACCCCGCTGGTATCCTCCAGCGGGGGGATGATACTGGAGTCGTCCAGCAGGTATTTCTGCGGGTTTTCCACCCGCGGACAAGGACCGAATTCCCCGAGCTTGCGCGGATCGGTGATGACCCCGTAGATGCCGGCCGCCGCCGCGGTTTCCGGAGAGCAGAGGTAGACCCGGTCGTTCTTCACGCCGCTTCGGCCGGGGAAATTGCGCGGGAAGGTGCGAAGGGACACCTGGTTGGTTCCGGGCGCCTGCCCCATGCCGATGCACCCCAGGCAGCCGGGCTGGTGGACCTGCGCTCCGGCCAGTAGCAGCGACATGAAGCCGCTCTGGGCTGCGACGTTTTCCAGTACCTGGCGGCTCCCCGGATTGATGTTGAAGGAGACGTGGGGGGCGACCCGCTTCCCGTCCAATATCCTGCAGACGACCATCAGGTCGCGGAACGATGAGTTTACCGAACTCCCCACTATGACCTGGTCCACCTTTACCCCCTCCACATCCTTGACCTTCACCACGTTATCGGGCGAAGAAGGACAAGCGATGAGCGGCTCCAGAGCGGAAAGGTCGATCTCGTCGTATTCGTCGTACGCGGCATCCGGATCGGCTGTCAGAGGCTGCCAGCATTCCCCCCTCCCCTGGGCTTCGAGAAATTCCCTGGTGCGGTGGTCCGAAGGGAAGACGGAGGTGGTCGCTCCAAGCTCTGCTCCCATGTTGCCGATGGTCCCCCGGTCGGTTGCCGACAGGGTCTCCACCCCCGGCCCGTAGTATTCGATGATCTTCCCGACCCCCCCCTTGACCGTATGACGGCGCAGCATCTCCAGGATCACATCCTTGCCGGAAACCCAGTCGGGGAGCTTTCCCGTGAGCTTCACCCCCCAAATCCGCGGACAGGGGAGATGGAACGGATGACCGGCCATGGCCATGGCCACATCGAGCCCGCCGGCGCCGATGGCGAGCATGGCAAGGCCCGCCGCCGTCGGGGTATGGGAGTCTGCGCCGAGCATTACCTTGCCCGGCGCGCCGAAGCGCTCCAGGTGCACCTGGTGGGAGACGCCGTTTCCAGGCTTGGATAGGTGAATGCCGAACTTCTGCGCCGCCGTCATCAGGAAGACGTGGTCGTCGGCATTCTTGCTGTCGGTCTGGAGGAGATTATGGTCGATGTACTGGGCCGCCAGTTCCACCTTTGCCCGCGGCGCCCCCATGGCCATGAACTCCAGCATCGCCATGGTGCCGGTGGCGTCCTGGAGGAGGGTGTGGTCGATCTTGATGGCGATCTCTTTGCCGGGAATCAGTTCCCCTTCGACGAGGTGGGCTTCAAGAATTTTTGTTGCAAGGTTCTTACCCATGACATACCTCCTTACCTAACTTCTGCCACAGAGACACAGAGGCACAGAGAAGGAAAAAAATTTTAAAAACTTTCTTCGACCTCACGATTACCTCACGATTACCTCACGATTACTTCACGATTACTTCACGATTACTTCGTAATTCCAATACCACCTTACATAAGGTTTAAAATCTGAGGTAATCTTGGGGTAATCGAAAAGCAAAAAACCGGTTTTTTCTGCATTTATCTCCGTGGCTCTGTGTCTCTGTGGCAAAGATCAAGAATGAATCGCTCTCTTTTCCACGTCCAGCGCCGCCTCCTTTACCGCCTCCGACAGGGTCGGATGGGCATGGAAGGTCATGGCGATGTCCTGGGCGCTCCCTCCGTAAGTCATGACCGTCACCGCCTCGGCGATCATATCCGAGGCCCGCGGGCCGATGACATGGATGCCGAGGACCCGGCCGGTCTCCCGGTGGGCAAGGATTTTCACAAACCCCTCGGTCTCGTCCAGGCATCTGGCCCGGCCGTTGCCCATGAAGTTGAACCTCCCGGCGGCGTACGGGATGCCCTCATCCGTCAACTGCTCTTCAGTTTTTCCCACAGACGCCGCCTCCGGCCAGGTATAGACGATACCGGGAACGTAGTCGTATTCGACCACGGAGGCCTGCCCTGCAAGCCGCTCCGCAAACACCACCCCCTCTTCCATCGCCTTGTGGGCCAGCATCGGCCCCTGGATCAGATCACCGATGGCGTAGATGCCCGAAACGGCGGTCTCGTAATTATCGTTTACCGTTATCCGGCCGTTTGCGTCCGGGGCGACCCCCAACTGTTCGAGACCGAGTCCGGCTGTCAGCGGCTTACGGCCGACCGCCACGAGAACCTTGTCGCAGATTATTTCATCAATTTTATCGCCGCTGACCAGCTGCACATAAGCCTTGCCGTCCCGTTTCTCGATTGAAGAAACCTTTGTTTCAAGGTGAAAGGTCATCCCCTGCTTTTTCAGGGAGCGCAGCAGCGTTTCCGCCACCTGCCGGTCTGTGTTGGGGAGGATGCCGGGGAGCATCTCCGCCACGGTGACCTTGCTGCCGAGGCGCAACCAGACCGAACCGAGCTCCAGGCCGATGTAGCCGCCGCCGACGACGAGCAGATGTACCGGCACGACGCTGAAGGCAAGGGCCTCTCGGGCACTGACCACGGTATCGCCGTCAAAGGGAAACGCCGGGACCTCCACCGCCTGGCTCCCCGTTGCCAGCAGCACCCGCCTGCCGTTCACAAGTTGAGGAATGGCCGGCATTGCGGGGGTCAGCACCTCTACCACCTGCATGCCGTCCTTGCGAGCTCCGCCGAGCTTGGCAGTCCCCTGGAAACGGGTGATCCTGTTCTTCTTGAAAAGAAAGGCAATACCATCGGTGAGCTTTTTCACCACATCGTCCTTGCGCGCCATCATCCGCGCCAGGTTAAGGGAAGGAGGACTGATGTCGATACCGTGGCTGGCGAACTTGTCCCGCGCCAAGGCAAACATCTCGCTGGAGTCGAGGAGCGCCTTGCTCGGGATGCACCCCTCGTTGAGGCAGACCCCGCCAAGCCACTCGTTCCGCTCCACCACAGCGACTTTCATCCCCAGCTGGACAGCGCGGATGGCGGCCACGTAACCGCCGGGACCGGCGCCGATAACGATCAGGTCGTAGATTTCTTCGGGCATGCAGTATGGCCTCCTAAATTCTTTTCATCATTCTAGTAAGACATCCCCCGGCAGAGCCGGGGGATTACCTAGTGGAATTTATTCTTTGTTTCATCCCGGTATGGCCTCACATCTGTGACACGGAAGTTTAGCAGTTCCACTTCCCACTCTATGACCTCTCTATCTCCATCCAGGTACCCAAAGGGATAAACCGTGCGGATGCCCTCCTGGGTTTCCTTAGAAAATTCGCTACGACTGTAGTTCAAAAAACCGGGACACATGATCGTGAAGGATTGCCAGTCAGTACTCATCATGTAATTTGCCCCCAGAAGGATAAAGAGTTCCCACCTGTGCATTCCACGGACGATACGGTCTTTTTTGGGCAAGAACAATCCTGTATAGGCTTCCTTGCGCATAAAGGACAACCAATCCAGTTTCTTGATTGTCACACCTGGCTCCAGTGCCAGAGCCAAAGGATCGGGCACGTCTAGAATTTGCGATACCTTGTCTTTCTCGAAGATTATGATCTTTCTCGGTCTCAGCATCTGTCCTTCCAGGTAACCCAAATGTATCTCCCTGAGCTTTTCGGGTTCGAAGTAACCCGCTCTATCAAAAGTAGTCAGTACACCGGGCCAATTATGGTAAATGTAAATACCTGTGACTACTCCCCGTTGAGTTATAGAAATATAATTTCCCTCATCTTTTTTTGGTTTTACAATACCCAGTACTTTGTCTCGAGTGTCTCCTGCCTGAATTTTCTCAATCGCAGGCCGAATTTGCTCGTATGAAGCGATATTCATCGCGGCCGCCTGCTTTTTTTCAGCTTCTACTAACTGCGGAAATGGAGTTGTGACACATCCTGTAAACATGCACACTGCAAAAACGCTGCATAGGATTGCATGGCGTTTAGTAAACATTTTCTTTGCCCTCTTTGCTTATCGTTGGTTTTCACCCCTCCAGCAGCATCTCCACCGGCTCTTCGATATAATCCTTGACCTTTTTCAGGAACTGCACCGCCTCACGGCCGTCGATGATCCGATGGTCATAGGAAAGGGCCAGGTACATCATCGGCTGGATCACCACCTTGCCGTCTCGCGCCACCGGACGGTCCTGAATGGCGTGCATCCCCAGAACCGCGCTCTGCGGGGGATTGATGATGGGGGTGCTGAGGAGCGAGCCGAACACGCCGCCGTTGGTGATGGTGAAGGTTCCTCCCTCCAGGTCGGAAATGTTCAATTTATTGGTCCTGATCCGTTCCACGAAGTCCTCGATGGTCTTCTCGATCCCGGCAAAATGGAGCCGGTCGGCGTCCCGCAGCACCGGCACCACCAGCCCCTTTTCCCCGCTGACGGCAATGCCGATGTCGTAGAAATGATGATAAACGATGTCGTCCCCGTCGATCCGGGCGTTGACCTGGGGAAACTCCTGGAGCGCCTCAACGCAGGCCTTGACGAAAAACGGCATGAGCCCCAGGGAAACGCCGTGCTTCTTCTTGAAATCCTCCCTGTGTTTCTGCCGCAGGGCGGCCACCCCGCTCATATCCGCCTCGTTGAAGGAGGTGAGCATGGCAGTCTGCTGGCGCGCCGAAAGCAACCGTTCCGCGATCCGCCGCCGAATGGGCGTCATCGGCTTGCGGGTTTCGCGGCCTTCGGCCTTGAGGTCCGAAGTTCGAGGTTCGAGGCTTAAGATTTGCTCCTTCGCTTTGCCGATCCCCGGTCCCCGGTCCCCGGTCCCCGCTTGTTGTTCCCCGCTTCCCGCTTCCCGCTTCCCGCTTCCCGGCTTTTCCGCCTCTATTTCCTTTTCACGGGCAGCCTTTCGCTCCGAGGGAGGAACGCGCCGCGCCGGCTCCGCTGGAGAGACGGCCGGGAGAACGGTCTCCTTCTTTTCTTCCCGCGGAGTCGTTTCCAGCGGGGCTTTCTCCTCTATAGCTCCGATAACGCTGCCGATCTTGACCGTCGTCCCCTCCGGCACACCGATGGAAAGGATGCCGGCAGCTTCGGCGCTGATCTCGAAGGTGATCTTGTCGGTCTCCACCTCACAGAGAGGCTCGTCTTTAGCCACCCGCTCGCCATCCTTTTTGTACCACCTGGCCACGAGCGCCTCAAATACCGATTCGCCCACTTCGGGAACTTTAATTTCCATAATTATGCCTTTCAAAGATTTTCATCCCCCCTTTCGTAAAGGGGGGCAAGGGGGGATTTGATCACCGGTGCTAAATCCCCCTCAATCCCCCTTTACAAAAAGGGGGACTTAAAAAAGCTGCCTAATTCATGCAAAGGCTTCCTCGATAATCCTCTCCTGCTCCTGCTTATGCACCCGGTGGGAGCCGACCGCCGGGGCGGCGCTCTCCCGCCGCCCCACGTAGCGCGGCTCTTTACCCAGGATTTCGCTCAGATAAGGGCGAATGAAGCTCCAGGCCCCCATGTTGCGGGGTTCTTCCTGCACCCACGTAAAACTACCCCCCCTGTTATACCGGCTAAGCGTATCCCGGAGGAGGTCGGTGCGCAGAGGATAGAGCTGCTCTACCCTTATGAGCGCAGTATCGTCCCGACCGGACCTCTCCTTTCGCTCCAGGAGCTCATAAAATATTTTACCAGAACAGATGAGAACCGCTTGGACCTTTTCAGGATTTTCGTCGGAAGTGAGGATTTCCCGGAACCAGCCGGCTGCCATCTCTTCCAGACTGGAAACGCACAGGGGGTGGCGCAGCAGGCTCTTGGGAGTGAAGACCACGAGCGGTTTTCTGAACGGCTGCCTTATTTGCCGCCGCAGAAGGTGGAAGTACTGGGCCGGCGTGGAAGGATACGCCACCTGCATGTTGTTGTCGCCGCAGAGTTCCAGAAAACGTTCGATTCTGGCGCTGGAATGCTCTGCCCCCTGACCCTCGTAGCCGTGGGGAAGGAGCATGACCAGACCGCTCACCCGATCCCATTTGGTTTCGCCTGACGCCACAAACTGGTCGATAACGACCTGGGCGCCGTTGGCAAAATCCCCATACTGGGCCTCCCAGATGGTGAGGCTGTCGGGCGACTCAACGGAATAGCCGTACTCAAAACCCAGCACCGTGTTTTCCGAGAGCATGCTGTCATAGACATGAAAGACGGCCCCGTTCGATGCCGCTGTGTCGAGCGGACGACAGGTCTCCTCCGTAGCGAGGTCGAACAGGGTGCAGTGCCGCTGGCTGAAAGTGCCGCGGCGGACATCCTGTCCCGAAAGGCGGATGGAGGAGCCTTCCCTGAGGAGAGTCGCAAAGGCAAGGGCCTCCCCATTGCCCCAGTCGATTCCCTCCCCCTTAACCACCGCATCCCGCCTCTTCTCAAGCAGGGCAGCAACCTTGGGGTGGGGGGTAAAGCCGTCCGGCACCTGTGCCAGCATATCGGCCAGCCCCAGGAGCGTCTTTTTATCCACCCCGGTTTCGACCTTCATGGGGGTGTATTCCCGCTGAAACCTGCTCCACTCACCCCTGAATCCGGCGTCCGCAACAGCGGCCTCCCTGCCGAACGCCTTCTCCAGACGAGCGGTAATCTCCCTGGCCATCTCCCGAATCCGCTCTTCCGCCACCCCCTGTTCCATGAGCATGCGGGCATAGATATCTGCCACCTGCGGGCGTTCCTTGATCTTTTCATACATGTGCGGCTGGGTGAAATAGGGTTCATCCCCCTCGTTGTGACCGTAACGGCGGTAGCAGATCACCTCCACCACCACGTCTCGGGCGAAGGTTTGCCGGTATTGGAGAGCAAGCCTCGTCACGTGAACCGCCGCCTCGGGGTCTTCCCCGTGGACGTGGAAGATGGGCGCCATAACCATCTTCGCCACATCCGTGGCATAGCGGGAGGAGCGTGCATCGGCGGGAAGCGTGGTAAAACCGATCTGGTTGTTGAGGACAAGGTGGACGGTCCCGCCGGTCCTGTAACCCCCAAGCTGGGAGAGATTGAAGGTTTCCGCCACCACCCCCTGTCCGGCAAAGGCTGCGTCGCCGTGGATGAGGACGGGGAGCACCCTCTTCTCCCCGCCGGAGCCGTACCGGTCCTGCCGCGCCCGCGACTTTCCCTCCACCACCGGATCGATCGCCTCCAGGTGGCTCGGATTTGCGGCCATGGTGAGGTGAATGCGCCCGCCATCCCGGAGCGCCACATCGAAGGAAAAACTCTTGTGGTACTTCACATCCCCCTCACCCACAATCCCATGCTCCACGTTATCCGCAAACTCGGCAAAGATATTTTCCAGCGGCTTTCCAAAGACGTTGGCCAGGACGTTCAGTCTCCCCCGGTGGGACATCCCCAGGATCAGGTCGGTCATGCCGAGATGCGCCGCATGGGAGACGGCACTATCGAGCACGGCGATGAGCGTCTCACCCCCTTCCAGGGAGAAACGGGTCTGACCGGGAAATTTCCGGTGAAGAAATCCCTCGAACAGCGCCGCCTCCTGGAGCTTCCTGAGGATGGTCAGCTTCTCCTCTCCGCTGAATTCAGTCCTGTTCCGGATCGGCTCCATCCGGTCGATGAGCCACTGACGCTCCGACGGTTCCTGGATATGCATGAACTCCACACCGATGGAGCGGCAGTAGGTCTCGCGCATGACCTCAAGGATTTCCCGGAGCGTGGCGGCTTCCTTCATAAAGCGTCGGGTATGGAAGATCCTGTCCAGGTCCGGTTCGCCCAGGTTGAACGCCCGCAGATTGAGGAGCGGATGGTCTGTTTTACAGGGGGAAAGGGGGTCGGTGCAGGCAAGGAGATGCCCGATGTCCCGGTAGCGGTAGATAAGGGACTGGACGCCGGACTGTTTGAGCGCCAGTTCAGGCGCCGGGCATTCTTCGCCGGGGAGGCGGGCAGCAGCTTCCCCTCCCAGTTCAAAGCCGCTGAAAAATGCACGGAACGAAGGAGTCACCCGTTCCGGAAACTCCCGCCAGACGAGGTACTGTTCCTCAAGCCACTGGGGGCTGACATTGTCTAAAAAGCCCATATGAACACCGTGAAGCGTGAAAAGTAAGGGGTGAAGAAGGCATTTGAATACCTGATACGGCAAGGACACGTGGGAAGTATAGCAGAGAGGCGGGAAGTTTCAATGTATTCCTAGTACCCTGTAACACTTGATACAACGGGGGAGGGTTAGGGTGGGGGGGAAGTTGCCACAAAGACGCAAGGTTGCAGCCTCACCCACCCCCTGACCCCCTCCCGTCAAGGGAGGGGGGACCAGGCGAAATAAAAAGAGTTACAACGTACTAGTTTGACAGGCGCTTCATGAAGCAATCGACGAACTCGCTTTCATCGGGAAAGGCAATGGCGCGTATCGGGCAGAAGCCGGCGCATATCCGGCATCCGGCCTGACATCTCGAGGGATACTTTACCCGCACTTTTCGTGCGGTTATGTTGAATGCCAGGGCGCCGTATTTGCAGAATTTGAAGCAGGTCTTGCACCCTCTGCATTTTTCCGCATCGATGTGCGGATACCACGGCAGCTCTGTCCAGGAAATCTCACACCGCTTCTCCATCAAAGCCTCCACCGATAGTGTCGGATCCACATGTGACCAGCGCATGAAAAAAATGTAGCACCGTCCGTGGGGAGTTCAAGGAGAAACGTTAATTTTTTTTTATTTTTCCTGGTGATGGCTGTACCTGACAACGGTAGCCTTCTCCAGGGTGATCATGCCGCCGCTCATCATCTCGTCGATTTTCGGCATAACGGCATCGATTTTGGCCTGTTCTTCCACTGCTTCCACGATAACGGGGAGGTCTGTGGAGAGCCTCAGCAGCTTGTCGGTATGATAGACACTGTGGGCACCGAACCCGGCAACTCCCCGGAGCACCGTTGCCCCCGCAAACCCCTCTTTTCGCAATAGCTCCACCAGCGCCTCATAGAGGGGGATATGGCCGTGCTTGTCGCTTTCACCGATGAATATCCGCATCAGCACCCGTTCCCCGATGAATTTGGTCATGTAATATCTCCATGAAGATTGCATTTTATTGACATGTAGGGGCGGGATCTCCCCGCCCAGCGCGCGGCAACCGCGCCCCTACAAGGCCCGCGCTGCGACGATCCCCAGCCAGGTGAATATCAGACAAACCAGCACGCTCAACAGGACGTTTGCCGACGCGATGAGGAGTTCCCCGTCCTCGAGAAGCCGGAAGGTTTCGTAGCTGAAGGTGGAAAATGTGGTGAGCCCCCCCAGAAAACCGATGGCGAGCCCGGTGCGGAGGGTGGGGGAGATGAGGGTGCTCTTTATTCCGAATTCCATGATGAGGCCGATGCAGAAAGCCCCCACGATATTCACCGCAAAGGTCCCTATGGGGAAGACTCTGCCGAACAGCGTGTAGACCCACCCGGAGAGGTAGTAACGGGTCAGGCACCCGAGCGCGCCGAACAGAGCGATATAGAAAACCATCTGCATGAAATCAACCTGTCATTGTAGGGGCGGGCCTTGCGCCCGCCCAATCTGTCCCCTCTTATCTGAAAGCCCACCCGAGGCTGACCCCGAAAATGTCCGATTCCGACTTGGGCTGAAAAACCGCGGCACCGCCTCCGATCGGAACCGATGGAGACCTGGAGAACCTGAAGCCTTCATAAAAGAAGCTGGGCCGGAACTGCTTATACTTGAAGCCCGCCTCTGCGAAAGCGGACCATTCGAGCTCAGGCCTCACGGTCACATCGCCAGACCCTGATACTTCGGCGGTGTTCCGGTTGAGGACCGGATATTTCGCCCCGGCCTCCCAGAAGACCTTCCAGTCATCTGAAATGAGATAATCCACGCGGGCGCCGAACCTCGTGTAGAGCGTCTGCCATATTTCCTTAGCCCCGCCCACTTGAACGAGGTTCTGTTGAGGGGTGTTGTCTAAGGCGGTAGAACCTTGGATATCCCTCAGCCACCACCGGTAACCGAGTCCGGCAAAGGGTTCGATGGACACTTTTTCCACAAGGAACCGCCACCCCAGGTCCGCTTCCGCCTTTGCCCCGAAATACCATGCGTCGGTTTTGACGGGAAGCTCGCTGACTGTCGGGTCCGGGTCCTGCTGGGTCTGTCCGTCATAGTCCACCTGGCCGCCGAAGAGCTCCCCCTTGAACTTCAACATGAGGGTTTTTTCGTACAGGTCCACCCTTCCCGCCGCTCCGGCGCCGAAGAGCGGGCCGCTCTCCTTGAGAATCCGACTCCCGTCGTCCTTGAACTCCTCCCAGGTGAAATACTGAAAAGTAGGATAAACGGCAAGTTCCTCCAGGCCGGCGGCAAAGGCCGGCGAAGCCGCAAAAAGGCCCAACACCGCCATTATCTTGATGATATGCTTCATAAATCTCCCCTCCATGACCGGAAAAAAATCGACATCAGCAACTATTCCGCGGGTGCTTCCTTTTTTTTGCGCGGAGCCCGTTTTCTTTTCGGTTTTTCTTCCTCTCCGGTTTCCGGTAGTTCAGGCGTCACAGGAGCTTCCCCGACGATGGCCTTCTTCCCACCGGCCTTTCTCTTGGGTTTTTCAGGGGGTAGAGTTTGTGTCCCGGCCCCTTCGGCAAAAACAGGAGCCTCTACAGCCTCCCCCGCCTCGGCCGCTTTTTTCTTACGGGGCCTTGCCGGTTTCTTCGGCTTGACCTCCGGCGCCTCAGCGGAAGGCGCCGGGACCGGCGCAGCAGACACCGGGGTTACTTCCGGCATCGGAACTGCCGGGGCCGGCGGCTGTTCCACCGCTTCCGGAGTCACCGCTTCTTCAACATGGTGTTTCGCGCCGCGCCGTCTCCTCCGGCGCCGCTTTTTCTTGGCCTCTTCCGGATGGGCCTCTACTTCACCGGCCGCGACCGGCGCTTCTTCCGCTTTCTGAACTTCCGCAACCGGCAACGGTTCGCCAACTGCTTCCGCCGTCACCCCCTCGGGAGCGGCAGGTTTTGCACCACGCCGTTTTCTCCGCCGCCGCTTCTTTTTCCCCTCTTCCGGATATGCTTCACCTGAAAACTCTCCCTCTGCCGTGACCGGTTCAGCCGAAGCGGTTGCTTCCCATTGGGCTTCTACTGCAGGCAGCTCCCCTTCAGCCGCGGCCTCTTCCGGCATTCCCTCCAAAGGAGCTTCTCCTTCCGCCTTCGGCTTCTTCCTCCCCCTGCGCCGTTTCTTCTTCTTGGCCTCTCCCCCTTCTGCCGGGACGGCTAACACCTCTCCCTTTGCCTCTTCAGGTTTCTCTTCCGCGGCCGCCTCCGCCTCTCCTGCCATTTCCGGCGTTACCTCAACATGGGGCGGTTTTTCCCGCTTGATCAGTTCCGCTTCCATCTGGTTCATGAGGAAGGAGGGTTTACCCTTGACGGTTACCTCTATGTCGTAATCGGTCTCAATCCGCGCCAGGTCCTGTTTTTTGCGGTTCAACAGATAGTAGGCCACCTCAAGGGGAAGCGCGCCGCGCACTTCGGCGACAGTTCCCTTGGCGGCTGCACCGTGGACCTTGCGCAGAAACGACAGCGCCATGCTTTCCACCGATTTGACCTTGCCCCGGCCATAGCAGTGCGGGCACTCCAGGTAGATGGCCTGCTCGAGGGTCGGCTTGATCCGCTGCCGGGACATCTCCAGCAGGCCGAACTGAGAGATTTTACCCACGGTGACCCGCGCCTTATCCGCTTTGAGGGCGTTTTTCAGGGTTTTTTCCACCTCCGCATTATGCTTGCGGTCGCGCATGTCGATGAAGTCAATGACAATGAGCCCTCCAAGGTCGCGCAGGCGCAATTGCCGGGCTGCCTCTTCGGCGGCCTCCAGATTGGTCTTGAAGGCGGTATCCTCCACACCTCTCTCGCCGGTGCTCTTCCCGGAATTGACGTCGATGCTCACCAGCGCCTCGGTAGGATCGATAACGATGGAGCCACCCGACTTGAGCGGCACCTTCTTCTCGTAGATGAGGTCGATCTGCTCTTCCAGCTGGTATTTGGAAAAAATGGGGCGTTTTTCCTGGTGCAGTTTCACGAGAGGTTCATATTTCGGCATGGTCGCCTTAAAGAACGCCTTGGCCTGTTTGTAGACTTCCTGGCTGTCCACCAGCACTTCGTCGATCTCGGCGGTAAAATAGTCCCGGATGGTGCGGATAACCAGATCCGATTCCTGGTAGATGAGCGTCGGCGCCTTGAGCTGCGCCCCCTTTGCCTTGATGGTGTCGTGCAGTTTCAGGAGATAGTCCAGGTCCTTGGCAAGTTCGCCTTTTTTCTTGCCGAGCGCCTCGGTCCTGAGGATATAGCCGATCCCTTCCGGGATATCGAGCTCGGCCGCCATCTCCTTCAGCTTTTTCCTGTCGCTGTCGCTCTCGACCTTGCGGGAGATGCCGGCGGAGTCGCTCCCCGGCATGATGACCATGTAGCGTCCCGGCAGGGAAATGTAAGTGGTAAGCGCCGCCCCTTTGTTGTCGCGCTCCCCCTTCTCCACCTGGACGATGAGCTCCTGGCCGCGGCGCAGTATTTCCTGGATGCGGGGACGGCGTTTTCTTTGCTCTTCCGGGATATCGTCCCGCCACTGCCAGTTATCCGGATGAATCTCCCCCATCTGCAGAAAGCCGAGTTTTTTGAGGCCGATGTCCACAAAGGCGGCCTGCAACCCCGGCTCCACCCGCACCACAACCCCTTTGTAAACATTACTGCGGGTCTGCTCGCTCCCGGCGATCTCGATATCCATTTCGACCAGGCGGCCGTCTTCCACGATGGCCACCCGCGCCTCTTCCGGATGCATCACATTAATCAGCATCTTTTTCGACATTTATCAATCCTTTGCGGGGGCAGATCCGATGAACCCGGCAAAACTTTTTCCGAGCCCATATCCGTGAATCCGTCAACCCTGTGGTATTTTTTCAGCCTGCTGCAGGAACGTTCTGCGCGGCGAAATTTTGTTTAGTTTCCATCCGGAAGCGGTCTTTTTTCGCCCTGGCTGTGTCAATCTGCCTGGCTTGCTTGTGCGGCGTACCCCCTCTCCCTATCCCTCCCCCAGAAGGGGAGGGTATACAGTTCATCCCTCTCCCTCCTCCGCGCAATCCCTTGATTTCCTTGCCAGGACAAAAAAATCCTCGTTTCCTATCTGGAAACCAATAGTTTCTCATCCGGACTTTCCGGATGGAAACTATTTATACGAACCCATGCCGGGTATTCATTTATCAAAACCTTGAAACTATAGCAGAGTTTTGGGCCGTTGAACATGAAAAAACCGTAACAGGCGGATGCAAATAATTGACAAAACTGCAATAATCCCCCTAAAATGGCACTTTACTCTACTTGAAAAATCTCACAACAACAAACCAGTCACACAGAAAAACCTTATTCTCTTCTAGTTTTCTCCGTGTCTCTGTGCCTCCGTGGCAATACCGACAAGGAATACCATGCTGCAACTGAAAAACCTCACCAAGGATTTTGCGGGGAAACCGCTTTTTGAAAATATCGACTGGCACCTCAAGAAGGGGGAGCGGGTTGGGCTGGTCGGTGAAAACGGGGCGGGAAAATCGACCCTGATGCGGATCATCGCCGGGGAGGTGGAACACTCTTCCGGATCTATACTGCTTGCCAAAGGAGCTACGACAGGCTACCTGCCGCAGGACGGCATCGTCACCAGGGGGAGGCCCCTCTTTGCCGAGGTGATGTCCGCCCTTGCCGAGCTGCAAGGGATCGAGAAGGAACAGAAAGAGCTGACCGAACGGCTGGAGACGATCCCCCACGACGCACCCGACCATGCCGGACTCCTGGAGCGCTTGGGAACCCTGCAGGAGGAGTTTAGGCTGAAGGGGGGATACGCCATGGAGGCGGTCGTGGGAAACGTGCTGCGCGGACTCGGCTTCTCCCCCTCCGACTGGGAAAGGGAGTGCGGGGAATTCTCCGGTGGCTGGCAGATGCGGATCGCCCTTGCCAAGCTCCTGCTCCGCAAACCCAACGTCCTCCTCCTGGACGAGCCGACCAATCACCTGGACATCGAGGCGCGCAACTGGCTGGAAGGATACCTGCAGGAATACCCGTACTCGGTCATGCTCGTTTCCCACGACCGGTTTTTCCTGGACCAGGTCTGCAGCCGCATCGTGGAGGTGTGGAACCATACCCTCACCGACTATCACTGCAATTACAGCAAGTACCTCTCGGAGCGGGAAGAAAGGGTCTTCGCCCTCAGGGAGGCGAAACGCCGCCAGGACGAGGAGGTGCAGAAGATCGAGGATTTCATTGCCCGCTTCCGTTACAAGGCGGACAAGGCGGCGCTGGTCCAGTCCCGCATTAAACAGCTGGAGAAGATCGAGAGGATATCCCTCCCGCCGGAGCGGAAAAAGATCCGGTTCCGCTTCCCAGAGCCTCCCAAGAGCGGGCGGGTCGTCATGGAAATGCACGGCCTTACTAAATCTTACGGAGACAGGGTGGTCCTGGACAACATCGATCTCACCATTGAAAAGGGTGAGCGGCTCTCCCTCGTAGGACACAACGGTGCGGGCAAATCGACCCTGATGCGGGTGCTGGCAGGGGAGGCATTCCAGAGCGGAGAGAGGATTCCCGGCAACAACGTGGCGCTCGACTACTTTGCCCAGGACCAGGCTCAGGTCTTCTCCTCTGAACGGACCGTTTATGAGGAAATCCTGGCCGACGCCCCTTACGACATGGTGCCCCAGTTACGCGATATTCTCGGAGCTTTCCTCTTCTCCGGCGACGACATCCAAAAAAAGGTCGCGGTCCTTTCCGGCGGGGAGCGCAACCGCCTCGCCCTGGCCAAGATGCTGCTGCGTCCCGCCAACCTTCTCCTCATGGATGAACCGACCAACCACCTGGACCTGTTCAGCAAGGAAGTGCTGCTGGATGCCCTGAGGGCTTTCGCCGGTACAGTGGTATTTGTCTCCCACGACCGCCATTTTATCGACGGCCTGGCTACCCGCGTCGTAGAGGTGGAAGGTGGAATGATAACCTCCTATCCGGGGGACTACGAATATTATCTGGCCAAGAAAGCGACGATGCTTCCCTGTTCCGAATCCCGCTTCCCGGATCCCGGTTCCCGGATCCCGGTTCCCGATCCCCGGTTCCCGATCCCTGCCTCAAAAGAGGAGCGGCAAAGGCTGCGGGAAGATGAAAAACAGCGTCAGAAGGAAGAACGGCAGAGGCTCAAGCGGCTCGCCGAGCTGGAAGGGGAAATTGAAGCACTGGAGGGGCTTTTGGCTGCCCTGGACGTGCGGATGTCCGATCCCGACTTTTTCAAGGACCATGAAACGGCCCGACGGGTAGGAGAGGAGCACGCGTGCCTCTCCGCCAGAATCGCCGGACTCTACGAGGAATGGGAAGCGCTGCAGTAGAAAAGAGGGCCATGGGGTCAGACATCAAAGGTCAGGATTTCGATCACGGTTTTACCGGTCCCCGGTCCCCGGTCCCCTGTTCCTGTCTTTCCTTGACATGACGGCTTTAACTGGTTACTCTTGAGAGAAATTATCCGGATTTACCAATCCCTTTTGACCGTAAGGACTACTCGATGTCTGAAAATATCACAATAACGATCCCTGAAATAGTTCCGCTCTATCCGCTCCGGGACATGGTGGCCTTCCCATCCATGATCTTCCCGCTTTTTCTGACGAACGAGGAGCTTCCCACCTTTGAAGAAGCCGTTCTCTATAACAATCTGGTGGCCCTGATCAAATTGAAGGGGGAGCCAGAAAGCGGTCTGTTGCCTGCGCTCCATGAAGTCGGGACCATCTGCAAGGTAAACCAGCACTACAAACTCCCCGAAGGGGGCGGCAAAGCGGTTGTAGAAGGGATCGCCAGGGTCAGGGTGCTGGAAATCGTTCAGGAAACCCCCGTCATTCTCGCCAGGGTGGAACTGGTTCGTGAATTTGTCGAAAAATCGATAGTTTCCGAAGCTCTGGTCAGCAGCCTGAATGCCCTGCTGAAGATCGCCCTCTCCTACGGCAAGCCGCTTCCGGATGATGTGTTAAAGATGATCGATTACATCGACAACCCAGCCCGCCTTTCGGACCTGGTGGCGCTTTACGTCAGCCTGCCGGTGGAAGAGCTGCAGCTGCTTCTGGAAACCGTTGACCCCCTGGAGCGCCTGAAAAAGGTCTACATGTACCTGACCGCCGAGGTGCAGCGGCTTCAGGTAAAGGCCGAGGTCCAGTCCGAGGTCACGAAAAGGGTGGGTAAAACCCAGAAGGAGTACCTGCTCCGGGAACAGATGAAGCAGATCCAGGAAGAGCTGGGGGAAGAAGACTCGCGCAGCGCCGAGATGGTCGAACTGAAAAAGAAGATCGAAACCGCCGGAATGCCCGACGAGGTCAGGAAGATAGCCGACAAGGAACTGAAGCGGCTGGAGCGGATCAACTCGGCATCGCCCGAATACACCGTATCGCGCACCTATCTGGACTATCTGACCGGCATGCCCTGGAAGGCCTCAACCACAGACAACCGGGACATCAACCAGGCCGAGGACGTTCTCAATGAGGATCACTACGACCTGGAAAAGGTAAAGGAGCGGATTCTGGAGTATCTGGCGGTCCGCTCCCTGAAGGAGAAGATGAAAGGGCCGATCCTCTGTTTTGTGGGCCCGCCGGGCGTGGGAAAGACCAGCCTCGGCAAGTCAATTGCCCGTGCGCTCGGGAGGAAATTCATCCGGGTATCATTGGGCGGGATGCGGGATGAGGCGGAGATTCGCGGCCACCGCCGGACTTATATCGGCGCCCTGCCGGGGCGGATCATCCAGGAAATATACCGCGCAGGCTCCAACAACCCGGTCTTTATGCTCGATGAGGTGGACAAGATCGGCCTGGATTTCCGGGGAGACCCGGCCAGTGCCCTTCTGGAAGTGCTCGACCCGGAACAGAACTTTTCGTTCACCGACCACTATCTCGACGTACCCTTCGACCTTTCCAACGTGATGTTCATCACCACCGCCAACCTCCTCGATCCCGTCCCGCCTGCCCTGAAGGACCGGATGGAGGTGATCGGCCTGTCCGGTTATACCAGCGAGGAGAAGGAGAATATTGCCACCAGGTACCTCATCCCCAAGGAAATCGAGGAAAACGGGTTGACGGCGCATCCCCCCGCCTTTGAGAAAGCCTCGATCCATAAGATCATCAGCGACTATACGCGGGAGGCCGGAGTGCGCAACCTGCAGCGCAGCATCGGCTCCGTCTGCCGCAAGGTGGCCAAGGAGATAACCCAGAACAAGCCGCCGCGGGAAACCATAACCCCCGAGCTGGTGGAGACGTTCCTGGGCCCGCGGAAGTTTTTCAACGAGGTGGCGGCGGAAAAGGACCGGGTCGGGGTAGTGACCGGCCTCGCCTGGACCGAAACGGGAGGTGACATCATCTTTGTGGAAGCGACGAGGATGAAAGGGAAGGGAGACCTGATCCTTACCGGCTCACTGGGTGATGTCATGAAAGAATCGGCGCGCGCCGCCCTCTCCTACGTACAGGCCAACAGCAGCGAATGGGCGATTCCGGCCGATGCATTCAACGAGGTGAACATCCATATCCATGTGCCGGCAGGGAGCATCCCCAAGGACGGCCCGTCGGCGGGAATCACCATGGCCACCTCCATCGTCTCTCTGATGACCAGCCGCCCCGCCCGCCGCGATGTGGCCATGACCGGCGAAATAAGCCTCACCGGACGGGTCCTCGCCATCGGCGGCCTCAAAGAGAAGGTCCTTGCCGCCCGCCGCGCCGGTGTGAAAAAAGTGGTTATTCCCGGCAGGAACCGGCAGGATATGGAGGACATCCCGCAGGATGTCCTGCACGAACTGGAATTTGTGTTTATCGAAGATGTGCACGAGGCGGTGGGAGAAGCGCTCCTCTCTTCCGGGGAAGACAGGGCGTGACCGCCGGGGCGATCAACTGGTGATGACCGGGCGGGCTTTGTCAGGGATGCTCAAGTCGGTCTTCGGCGAAGTGCAGGAGTACTCGCGCCTCTCGTGGAGCGCCGTGCGCAAGATTTTCTCACGCCCCTTCTACTACCGGGAGTTCGCCATCCAGATGGACAAGATCGGGGTCGGCTCCCTCTTCATCATCGTCCTGACCGGAACGTTCACCGGCATGGTCATGGCGCTCCAGTTCCTCGCCCAGCTCAAGCCGTTTGCCGCCACGAGTTATGTGGGGGGGATGGTGGCGGTAACCATGGTGAAGGAGCTGGGACCGGTCCTCTCCTCCCTTATGGTGGCAGGTCGGGTCGGGTCGGCCATCACCGCCGAGCTCGGCACCATGGTGGTCACCGAGCAGGTGGACGCCATGCAGGTGGAGGGGACCGACATCGTCAAGCGCCTCGTAACGCCGCGCCTCAAGGCAATTCTTATCTCCATGCCGCTACTTACAATAGTGACCGACACCGTCTCCCTCATCGGAGGGTATGCAATGGCGGCGGGATCCGACATCAAACCGATCATGTACATCAACTCCCTCACCAAGTTCATGTACTTCATCGACTACGCCGAGGGGCTCGTGAAGCCCCTCATTTTCGGCTTTATCATTGCCATGATGGGGTGCTATAACGGCCTCAACACAAGCGGCGGAGCGGCAGGGGTCGGCGAAGCCGCCAAGCGGACCGTGGTACTGTCATCGGTCATAATCCTCGTAACCGACTTCTTTATCGCAAAGATTTTCGTAACATTCAGATAGACGCAGCCAACGGAAAGGACGGACGTGACGGAGGAGCGGGGAATCAGGGTCAGGGACCTAAGTTACTCGGTGGAGGGGAGACAAATCCTCCACAAGGTTTCCCTTTTTGTGGAAAGAGAGGCCAACCGGACCATCCTCGGCGCCAGCGGTGCCGGCAAAACCACCATTCTCAAGCTGATGCTCGGTCTGCTCAAGCCCGACGCCGGAGAGGTCCTCATCGACGGGGTACCGCTCGCCGGCCTATCCGTGAACGAGCTGATCCGGCTCCGGCGAAAAATAGCCATCGTCTTCCAGGGGGGAGCGCTCTTCGACTCCATGACCGTGGGGGAGAACGTGGGATACCGCCTCTTCCAGGACGGCGAGCTCGAAGAGAGCGAAATTGAGCGGATCGTCCTGGAGAAGCTCAGTTTCGTAGGGCTCGAAGACACCATCGACTATTACCCCTCCCAGCTGTCGGGGGGGATGAAGAAGCGGGTCGCCATTGCGCGGGCGCTCGTCTCGGAGCCGGACTATATCTTCTTCGACGAGCCGACCACCGGCCTGGATCCGGTGGGGGTCTACAACATCTGTCACCTGATGAAACTCCTCCAGCGGGATGGGAAAACGACCCTCATGGTGACCCACGATCTGGCCACCGCCTTCGCGGTCTCGGAACGTTTCTCATTTATCCACCATGCGCTCCTGATCTTCGACGGAACCAGGGAAGAGATGCTGCGCTCCCAGTTGCCTGGAATCCGCGAGTTCCTCGAACCGAGCGACGCATCGCTCTTTGCAGTGCCAAAAACGCCTCCTGGAGGGGATTCCCATGAAGCGAAGCGATAACATTGTCTGGTCGCAGGTGAAGGTCGGGATCTTCATCATCTGCGCCCTTATCTTCCTGGCGGGGGGAATCCTCCTCATGGGGAAGAAGACCAAGCTTTTTATCCCCAAGGGAGAGCTTACGGTCATCATGACCGACGTTGCCGGCCTCAAGGAAGGTGCCCCCGTCTGGCTGGCGGGGGTAGACGTGGGGGCGGTGAGCCGAATCCGCTTCGTGCGGCCCCGTGAGAGCAATGAGGTGGATGTCGACCTCGAAGTAGACCGGGAAGCGCTCAGGAAGATCGGTCCCGATTCGGTCATCACCGTCAAGACCCGCGGCCTCATGGGGGAAAAATACGTCGACATCACCCCGAGCAAGGTCTATTCCGAGGTTCCCGCGAAGCGACTCTACGGGACGCCGGTGGCGAAGCTGGACGATGTCGTGGCCAAGGCAGGGACCGCCTTTGATCAACTGAACCGGATCATAGCGAAAGTAAACCGGGGGGAAGGGACCTTCGGCAGGTTCACCGAGGACCCCAAGCTCTATGACAACATGGTCCGGCTTACCGTCGAACTGCGGTCGCTAGTCGATACGGCGAACCGGGGAGAAGGTACCCTCGGCAAGCTGGCCAGGAGCGGCGAGCCCTATGACCGGCTGATGAGCATTCTCACCCGCGCCGACGAGACCCTGAAAGACATCCAGGACTCCCAGGGGACCATGAGCAAACTGATCTACGACCGGCAACTCTACGACAAGCTGGTGGCCCTGGCCGACAAGAGCTCCCTGGCAGCCGACGACGTGCGCGAGCTGAACAGGAAACTTACCTCCGGCGAGAGCACCATCGGCAAGTTTCTTACCGACCGGGAGTTCTACGACAGGGGAATGGCACTCATCGACCGGGCCGACCGCTCGGTCAAGTCCTTCGAGGAGATCACCGACCGGGTCAACCGGGGAGAGGGGACCGTCGGCAAGCTCGTGACCGAAAAGGATATCTACGAAAAACTCGACCGGATGGTCGGCGACCTGGACGCCCTGGTCAGGGACATCAAGGAAAACCCGAAGCGGTACGTGAAGTTTTCGCTCTTTTAATTTCACGTTGTAAATTCCTCATCCCCGATGTTATTGTTCCGGTGATCCCTTCCAGCCGTTCATCGAAAAAGGAACCTGAAGCCATGTCTAAAAAAGTCGTCGTCCTTTACAGCGGCGGTCTCGACTCCACCACCTGCCTGTCGATCGCCAGAGCAGAGGGGTTCGAGCCGTACGCCATCAGCTTCGCCTATGGTCAGCGCCACAAGGCCGAACTGGAATTCGCCAAGGCCAACGCCCTGCCGATGGGGGCGGCGGAACATCTGGTGGTGGAGTTCGACCTGCGCAAAATGGGGGGGAGCGCCCTGACGGCAGAGATTGCAGTGCCGAAGGAAGGGGTGGGGAGCGACATCCCGGTGACCTACGTACCGGCCAGAAACACCATCTTCCTCTCCTTTGCCCTCGGGTGGGCCGAGGTGCTCGGCGCCTTCGACATCTTCATCGGCGTGAACGCCCTGGACTATTCCGGCTATCCCGACTGCCGCCCGGCATACATCGCCGCCTATGAGACAATGGCCAACCTGGCCACCAAGGCGGGGGTGGAAGGGACCGGCCGGTTCAAGATCCACACCCCCCTCATTCATCTGACCAAGGGGGAGATCATAGCCAGGGGACTCTCCCTGGGAGTGGATTATTCCTGCACCCATTCCTGTTATGACCCCTCCCCGGAAGGGCTCGCCTGCGGCCTGTGCGATTCCTGCCGCCTGCGCCTGAAGGGATTCGCCGAGGCGGGCGTACCTGACCCCGTCAGGTACGACGTAAGGAGTGAAGAGTGAGGAGTGAGGAGAAACAACCGATGGAAAAAAAAACACTCACACCCTCACGCCTCACCCCTCACGCCTCACGGGTTTGCATGCCCGACATGCAAACCACGCGCGACACCCGGAAAATCCCCATCAGCAAGGTGGGAGTGAAGGACATCTCCTACCCCATCGTGGTCATGGACAAGAACAAGTCGATCCAGCATACCGTGGCGCGGGTGAACATGTATGTGGACCTTCCCCATCATTTCAAGGGGACCCACATGAGCCGCTTCATCGAGATCCTCAACTCCTACCGGGAAGAGATTGCCCTCGACAAGATGGAGACCATCCTGGAGCGGATGAAAGAGAAACTGGGGGCGGGAAGCGCCCACCTGGAGATCGAGTTCCCCTACTTCATCGAAAAGAGTGCGCCGGTCTCACACGCTAAAAGCCTCATGGAGTATACCTGCGAATTCATCGCCACCCTCTCCACCGCATTCGATTTCGTCCTGGGCATAAAAATTCCGGTCACGTCCCTCTGCCCCTGCAGCAAGGAGCTCTCCCGCTACGGCGCCCATAACCAGAGAAGCATCATCACGGTCAGGGTCCGTTACCGGGAATTCATCTGGATCGAGGACCTGATTGAGATCATCGAAGGGTGCGGCTCAAGCCCGGTCTTTTCACTCCTGAAAAGGGAGGATGAGAAGTTCGTCACCGAGCAGGCCTTCGAGAATCCCAAGTTTGTTGAAGACATCGTCCGTGAGGCCACCCAGAAACTCCTCGCCATGGAAAACATTACCTGGTTTGCCGTGGAAGCGGAAAACTTCGAGTCGATCCATAAACACTCCGCCTATGCGGCCATCGAACGTGACAAGAGATGATGACCTTCCGCTGCGAGTCAAAGTATTGGCTAAATCTGTGCGACACATTCATTAAATGTCGTCATTTAGCTGACAGTCAAATTTCGACACACCTGTTGATAACTCTGTGAACAAATCGCTAAATTGTGGAAAAAACTAAGTTTTTTATTTTGCGCCACTTCTCTTCAACGCCGCGCCAGCAGCAGTTTTATGGATTTTTTCCCGGATTTTGTCAAATTATTGAAGAAAGCGGACGATCGGGTATGGGTTTTTGAAGAACGTGCTGATAATATTCGCGAAAAGGCCGACCCCCGGCCGGGTCAAGACCCGCCTGGCCGCCACCCTTTCAGCGGAAGATGCGGCGGAGCTTTACCGCTGCATGCTCTTTGACACGCTGGCCAAGGCTAAAGAGCTGGCCGGTCCGGACAAACTCGTTTTCTACGAGCCGGCAGCCGGCGCAGCCGCCTATTTCAAGGGAATCGCAGCAGGAATGGAAACATGTCCCCAGGAGGGAAACGACCTGGGAAAACGGATGGAAAACGCCTTTAAACGGACATTGGAAATGGGATACGAGGCTGCCGTCATCATCGGCACGGATTCCCCGGACCTCCCCTCCTCCTTCATCGAAGAGGCCTTTGCCATGCTGGAAAGCAGGGATATCGACGCTGTATTCGGCCCGAGTGAGGACGGCGGCTATTACCTGATCGCCATGAAACGGCTGCAGGGGGAATTGTTCAAGGGTATCCCCTGGTCGAGCGGCGCAGTGCTGGAGAAAAGCCTTGAGAAGGCGGCGGAAGCCGGCATCAGGGTCTCCCTCCTTCCCCGGTGGTATGACGTGGATACATTCGAGGACCTGCAAAGACCGGAACTCCTAGAAGAGGCGAACGGCGCTCCCCTGACGAGGGAATTTCTCACGAGCCGGCTCGGCGCGGCACTCATTTCGTGCCGGAACAGCCGTTCATCGAAGCGGTAGGGAGCAATCTCCACGGGGCGAACCTGTGAGAAATCCGGGTGGCGGGGGTTGAGAAGGAGATTCCAGCCCTCTCCGTCAGGGGTAACGGCAGAAGGAACCTTAAGGGCGACAGTTTCACATTTTTCCACCCATGCTGTTCCCAAATCGGCCAGTTCGGGCGGTGCGGGGTAGCTCGCCCACTCAGCGGGAAGCGCCTCCTTGCGAAAGGTCGTGACGGGAAGCTCATCCGGCAGTTCGAAGACCGCCAGCCCATAATCAAGGGGCAGAAGATTCAGGGGGAGATGGACCAGCAACTCCAGGGTGGCAAGGGCCGCTGAATCAGCCGTGTAGAGGAGCGCGGTCCCCTTCCGGTTCCAGCGCCCCCCGGCTCGACGCGCCCCCTCGCCGGTCAGGTCGCCGGCATGGCAGCTTCTGGCGATGCGAAAGAGGCGCATCAGGAAACAACGCCGTACTCGATACGGGTCAGTTCGTCCAGGACCATCTCGATACCGGTGAAGGTGTCAAGAAGCTCCAGGGGGGAAATGTTGCCGAGAGCGACGCTCGGCTGCTTGAGCCACGCTCCCGCCCGCTCCCGGCTGCCGAACACCTCAATCGTCCGGGCGTGGACCCGGGCGAGCTGCAAAAGGTGGTCGGACAGGTCGGGGCTCAATCGTTCGTCGGCCTTAAACCGCTGCAGGGTCCGCACCGACACGTGAAGGCACCGGGAAATATCCGAAATTACCAGCCCCATTTCCCGGGCCAGCTCAAACACCGCTTTTTTTGCGATCCCGGCGCGAGTTGACTCGATAAGCTTCAACGGAGACCCGCCAAACTCTTTAATTCCAAGCATCTCAGCCAGCGCCTGCGTTCCCATGGCATCCTCCCTTTTGCACTCTCTGCTTTATGACAATTGTCGTAACAAATGTGTCATCTGTCAAGAAGAAAAATCACGGCGTTTCCGGAGAGGTGAAATTTGTTAATTCAATTTTGTCCCTGGGATTACCCTGTCAGCGACACGTTGTTCATAACTAATTAAAATTTATTATTGACACATCTCTTCAAGAATGTTATAATGCGCTTAATTTTTTGGTGAAATGTACTGATTGTTCGCACCAACAGTAGACTGAAGTTCTTTAGCAGCTTCCCACTGGCAGACAACTCCGCATCCCTCTTATCAGTAACAATTCATCTACTTACAACTGAATAGATGCATTTAACCCGTCTTGCTATAACATGCTTGATGTGTTATGCATTATATTATCAACAAGGAGGTATGTCATATGAAAGGATAAGACATAAGACATTTTTCGCATTACAGCTTTGCTATTCAAAAAAGACAAGCTAGAATACAAACCAATGGGGGTATCCATCCCCTTGTATCACCTAATTAACCATCGAGGTAAAAATATGAAATTTGCATTAATTGTAATAGTGAAACCAATCACAGAAAAAAGAGCTGAAATAGAGAAATGGAATAATTTTGTAGAAACCCTCTCACAAAAAGTAAGCAGTGTCGAAGGTATCGAAATGCTGTCTGAAAATGTTATGCAGATACCATTAGAAAATGGGCTGCTTCTATTTGCAGAGGTTGTCCGTACATGTAACTTGGACAGTTATCAGTGCAAGGTTTTATTTTTTGACGAAGACCCGAAATGGATTACTTCCTAACTGATAAACGTTGACCTCGCCTCGTTCAGCAGATTATCCTAAAACCTAGAACATATATGAGGCGATGCAGTTACCCTGCATCGCCTTTTCTCCCAACTTTTGAAAAACGAAATCGACAATTCGCACCCCTTTGATGCAAAATACGGTGTAAACACCAAATCCGCGAAAGTTATATCTTAACAGATCTTTTTTTCTCTCATGAACAAGAAATAGATCGATAAATAAATCCCCGTTTCCTACGGTTTCCTTTTCTATCCTATCTCACTCATATTCCATCTAATCGTCATCACAGCTGTCGAAAGAAGGGTGTGAACCGAATTGGCCATGGTCTCTCAGAATGTGATACCCATAACTTCCATCTATGTTTTTTGTTGGCGAAACCAATTTTTCATTAATAATTCCTTTAGCCCTACCAGCTTGTGGGGCTGGTTGACTCGACTGAGCTTTAATTGATTCGACTCTGTTTGGCCGATGTATTCTTTCCAAATGATCTGCAAGTCTGGCCTTCAGGATCAATAAGTTGCAATGGACACATCTGACAAAACCGTTCCTTATTTTTTTCGTTTTACTGGCATGCTTAGTGTTCTTGCAGTCGTCGTCAGTTTTTCTCTTTACGGGGCTTGAATGTGCTTTCTTGAGATGTCGCTCATAATTGTGCTCCGAGACAAGCACCCTACACACGGAGCATTTAACCATAACGGTTTTTGATTTCAGTAATAACGGTTTAGATTTTTTTGGCTTAGACTCGACAGATGCCTTCTTTGATTTGTTTTCGACATTAGTAGGCTTTGTAGTGCTGGACGCTGAGAAAAGCGGCAACATAGCCGCGTCAGATGTGGCAATCACTCCTTTACGCTTTTTGTTAGTATTTTTTCCTGAGGGTACAGAAGGCTTGAGCAAGCCAGTACCATAACAATACATGCAATTTACGTTATTACCCTGGCACCTGCACTCGCGATAATTCAAGCTCACCTTGTTATTTATTGAGTGGCCGCTTATCAGTTTATTAGATTTATGCGAAATCCGGCTTATACTGGACACTCCATCCGGTTTCAACTGGACACCGAATCCGGAATTAACTGGACAGGCAATCCGGTTCTGACTGGACAGCAAA
>WSYB01000058.1 GCA_009773645.1 Geobacteraceae bacterium | reverse complement strand
GGCGGGGCCGGGGCGGCCCTGGCCAACAGCCACGCCAAGCACGTAACTGTTGCGGCCGACTGCGGCAAGTGCCACGCCACCACCTCCACCACCGGCACCGACATCACCGGCGCGGCCCACCTGGACGGGGCACTGACCGTATCGTTGGGCGCTTCATATGATACCAACGGCGCCACCGCCAACTATGACGGGACCCTGAACAACAAGACCTGCACCGCCACTTACTGTCACGGTGCGGCGACCGGCCTGAAGTGGGGGGGGACCATAGCCGACACGGCCGAGTGCGACTCGTGCCACGGCGGCAACAAGACCGCCACCGCCACGACGGGCCTTGGTGCAATCACCGCCGGCAAACACACGGCCCACATCGCCAACGCCGATCCGGAGCTTGCCACCTTCGCCTGTGGTCGCTGCCACTCGGCAACGGTCACCACCGGCAACGACCGCTCGGTCACCGGCGGGGCCAACCACGTGAACCTTACCAAGAACGTGGCCTATGACACCCTGAACCCCGCCGGCACCGCCGGGACCTGCAACAGCCTCTACTGCCACTCAAACGGCAAGGGGACCTACATCAACCAGACCCTTGCGACCGCATGGGTAAGCGGCGCGGCCATCGGCTGCAAGGGGTGCCACGGCACCACGAGCACATACGGCCAGCCCGACTATGCCAACGGCGGGGCCGGGGCGGCCCTGGCCAACAGCCATGCCACGCATGTCAGCGTGGCGGCCGACTGCGGCAAGTGCCACGCCACCACCTCCACCACCGGCACCGACATCACCGGCGCGGGCCACCTGGACGGGGCCCTGACCGTCTCCCTGGGGGCAGCTTACGACACCAACGGCGCCACCGCCAACTATGACGGCACCCTGAACAACAAGACCTGCTCCGCCACCACCTGTCACGGCAGCGGGATACCCAAGTGGGGCGGGACCCTGTATTCGGCGGTCCAGTGCGAGAAGTGCCACGGCTCAGCCGCCATCGGGCCTTTCTACTCCACCTCTTACCCCACGCAGGTGACGGTCGCCACCGACACCAAGGTGGGTGCGCACAACAACCACCTGCGGGCCAACCAGGTCACCAGCGGCGGCCACAAGTACAGCAGCGACATTGCCTGCGCAGAGTGCCACACGGTACCGGCCTCGGTCAACGCGGCCGGCCATATGGACACCGCCCTGCCGGCCGAGCTGACCTTCGGTACCCTGGCGAAGACCGGCGGACTCATCCCCGCGTTCAATACCACCAGCCGGCAGTGCAGCAACACTTACTGCCACGGCGCCACCATAACCGGCGGCACCAACAAGACCCCGACCTGGAACGTCGCCTATCTCAACGGCACCTCGGCCGACTGCGGCTCCTGTCACGGCAACCCGCCCGCCACAGCCGGCCACACGGGTGTCGCGGCCGACCAGTGCAACGCCTGCCACCCCCACGTCAACAACAACCGCACCTTCAACGACGTCACCAAGCACATCAACGGCGCCCTCGACGGCGGCATCTCCGGCGGCGGTCAGGCCTGCTACGGTTGCCACGGTGCATATCAAACCGCCATGGAAGACGGTGCCGGCACCAAGACCGGGGCCACCCGCGCCAGCTACTACCACCACGTCCTGGGCGGCGCATCAGGCGACGGTGATATCGCACCCAACGCAGGCACCTACCCGACCAGCACGACCGACGTCTACTGCGTCTCCTGCCACACCGACCATAACTACTTCAACGCCAGCAAGGGTGCCAACCTCCGTTCGGGTATAGCTGCGGCAGGCTCATCCACCGCGGCATCCGACTTCTCCGCCACCGCGCCAAACGGCATCTGTGTCTCCTGCCACAGCGCAAGCCAGACCAAGGACACGACCAACCAGAAGAGCGACGGAACGACTGTAACTCCGGCCATAAACGGCACCACTTATGCCGCCTCGATGCACAACTACACCTCATCCTCCCTCTTCGGCGCATCGAAGTTCGATGCCAACTGCTCCAAGTGCCATACCGACGAGCAGGCAAAGGACAAGCAGACCTCCGTAAGCAAGTTCGGCACCCACTACTCGGCACCCAGAAGCCTGCTGAACCCGCTGGGCGCCACGGTCACCGATCCGCAGGAGGAGAGGTTCTGCTTCAGATGTCACAGCGTGACGACCGACAACATCGGCGGCACGAAGAAAGCGGTGAACAACAAGGATTATTTTGGATCAACCGCAATGACCGCGGCTTCCGAGAACATCTTCCAGGCATTCACCACCAACACCCGCGTCTACCGTCACAACGTGAACAAGTACAGCGCCAAACACAAGATCGGCGAAACGCGGGCCGACATAGCGGCTAACAAGCACGTGGAATGCGCAGACTGCCACGACCCGCACCAGGCCAAGCAGGGAACTCACACCAAGGGGAGCGGGACCCTGGCCAACGTCCTGACCGGCGCCGCAGGGGTGGGAGTGACGACCTGGGGTGCCAACTGGGCAGGGGTAACGACCTACAATCCTTCCACCACGACCGGGGCGTTGATCACGGTGACCGCCGAATGGCAGATCTGCTTCAAGTGCCACTCCGCCGCCAACGCCAACTACGCCACCTGGGGGGGGACCGGCGCAGGGGCCTGGACCGATATGGGCCTCGAATTCAACCCGAACAACCAGTCTTACCACCCGGTCATTCAGGCGCTGCCGTCAACCGGCAACCGCCGGCTTGCCTCCACGGCACTTACCGGCGGCTGGACGCCGGGGCAGGTGATGAACTGCTCCGACTGCCACGGCACCGATTCGGCAACCTCCAAGGGGCCGCACGGCTCAAATGTGAAGTGGATGCTAAATCCCAATACCACCGCCACCAAGTACTACAACTGGCCGTACACTACGGCGGCCGGTAACGGCCAGTCGACCGGCACCCTGGTCACCGGCACCGGCACCGCTACGGTTCCCGTCGCCAACTTCTGCTTCAGCTGCCATGTCTGGAGCGGCGGCGGCCAGGCGCACACCGGCCGATCAGATCATGCCGTCACCTGCGTCGGCTGCCACATCCGGGTGCCCCACGGCGGCAAGGCCCTGCGCTTGCTGACCGGCCCCAATGCCCCGGCCCGCTACAAGCCAAACGGCAATGCCGGCGGCACAACCTATCTGAACGGCGGCAGCAGGCCGGCTTCGGGTACCATGGGAGAGACCAACTGCCAGACATCGGGCGGTTGCAACGCTCATACCGCCACCGGTACCCTGCTGGGGTGGTAACGGGAAACTCTCTGCACATGTAGTGATGATAAAGGGACTCCGCATGGAGTCCCTTTATGTTTGAGTCTTGATAATGATCTTCAGAAAAAGTAGAGAACCCAGGCTTGATGCTCTCGCAAATTCTCAAAAATAGTCCCCTCCCCCCTGGCGGGGGAGGGTCAGGGTGGGGGGGGAATTGCCACGATTTAAGCAGGTTGCAGCTTCACCCACCCCCTGACCCCCTCCCGTCAAGGGAGGGGGAAAAGGCTTTTTGCGAATGCACCAGGCTTACTTGTTTGCTTTCTTTCACTGGCCATCAGGCGGACACTTCAGCAGGGGATGAAAGCCGCAGACTAGGCGTTGTGCCAGAAAACTGCAGGAGGAGATAAGGGAAAGATATATCGTATCCGACAGGCCTGGGAACTTTTCCCGGCCTTTTTTTGCTGTGACGCGCCGGGCTAGCCGAGATTTGAACACCGTGTGCCGGACACTGAACAAATTATTCAGGCTGACCTGTGACACCGTTTGCCGTTTTTATCGGCTTGAACCCTCTGTTTGCCTTGTTGTGCCCGGTTCCATGGAGTCATTGCGTACTTGGTATGTATAATGCTATTTTTGTAGCACACGGTTAAAAATCCAGGTCGGTGCGGAATGAGTGACCGAGGCGCAAGATGAAACCCGGTGAGCGGAAACATAAATATTCGGTGCTTTTTGTGGAGAGTGATCCGGGTTCGTTTACTCAGATTGCCAAGTTGCTGAGCAAAAGAGGCTATATACTGTATGTTGCGGAAAACGGGCAGGTGGGGCTCAGAATCTACAAGGATGTAACACCGGATATCGTAATAACCGAGATCGGCTTGCCGTTTATGAACGGTCTGGAAATGGCTACGCAAATCAGGGCACTGAACGCCAAGGCGCAGATTATCTTAACGACAGCGCACAGGGACACCGATCATTTTCTCGATGCCATCAACATAGGCATTACTGCCTATCTCTTGAAACCCGTGGATACTGACAGTCTTTTTGCAGCACTGGACAAATGCATGGAAAACGTCAAGGCGGAAAGAGAGCTGCAGGAACTGACCGAGCGTACTGCGCTGCTCTCTTCTGCATTGGAGCAAAGCCCCAGCGCGATTGCCATCACTGATACGTCCGGCAATATTGAGTATGTTAACCCTAAATTTACCGAACTGACCGGGTATTGGCCTGACGAAGTCATCGGGCAAAATGTGAGGATCCTTAAATCGGGAAAAACCCCTCCCGAAGTGTACAGTAATATGTGGGGCACCATAACCGCCGGCAGGGAATGGGAAGGGGAAATTCAGAACAAGAATAAGGATGGCAAGTATTATTGGGAGGAATTGAAGATATCGCCCCTGCGGAACCTGGCAGGCACGGTTATCAAGTTCATCAAGGTTGCCGAAGACGTAACCGGACGCAAGCGGACGGAAGATGAGATCCGAAAACTGAATTCAGAGCTCGAATACAGGGTAATCCAGCGCAATGCCCTCCTTGAGGCATCAAACAAGGAGCTGGATGATTTTTGTGACGCAGTCTCCCATGATCTTCGCGGGCCCCTTTCCCGGCTGCAAGGTTTCAGCCATGTGCTTCTTGAGGAATGCGCCGAGCGTCTTGACGTACAGGGGAAGCTCTACGTTGAGCGCATCAACCAGACCAGTCGGGATCTTAAACGCATAATCGACGCCCTACTCAAATTGAGTCAGCTGACACGAAGGGGGATGGCGCATCAGAATGTTGATCTGAGCGGTATCGCGCATGCTGTTGCCGATGGGTTGATAAAATCGCAGCCGGAAAGATGCGTGGATTTTGTCATAGCGCCTGATGTTGTCGTCAAGGGTGATAGCGGTCTTCTCAAAGTAGTGCTGGAAAATCTCCTCGGCAACGCCTGGAAGTTTACCTCAAAACACCAGAGGGCGAGAATAGAGTTCGGCGTTGCCAGAACCGACAACAAATCCGTATATTTTGTCCGTGACGACGGAGCCGGCTTCGATATGAAATACGCGAACAAGTTGTTTAAACCTTTCCAGCGGATTCACAGTTCTGATGAATTCTCCGGCACCGGCCTCGGATTGGCATCCGTGCAGCGGATTATCCAGCGGCACGGAGGGCGTATCTGGGTTGAAGGCGAAGTGGAAAAAGGAGCAACCTTCTACTTCACCGTTAACTGAAAAGAGTTGATTCTCTCTCCGTTTATCTGTGAACGCCCTCTTCATCATTCCCCCAAGGCTCGAATTCTTCCGTCTCATTCTGTCATGTGAGCAGTCAGAGTCATACCGTATCGTCATAGGCATGCTTTTTATAGGAGAATCAAAATAGTTTGTGTTTTGATTGAAAATATGTTAATTGAAGTTATCCTAATGTATAGGATATGTTTGTATTGTGTATACGCATTTAATAAGTGAAAGCTTCCACCAATTGGTCGTGTCTTCGAAGTCTTTGGTTCTCTGGCGTTAAAATAATGACTGCAAGAGAGGACGTGGCATGAACGGCAAACCCATCCTGCTTGTTGAAGACCATCCTGACGATGAATTTCTGACTTTGCATACCCTGAAAAAAAACCGGATAGAGAACGTTGTCGTCACGCGTGAAGCGAAGGAAGCCCTCAATTATCTTGTAATGGCCGTAAACTATGGCGGGCACCATGAAAGCTTCATGCCCGGGCTCATACTTCTTGACCTGAGACTTCCCAAAATGGACGGGTTTGAGTTTCTGGAAGCGGTTCGTGCCGACGAACGGACCAGGGATATTCCGGTCGTTATTCTCAGCTCTTCTCAGCAGCAAAAGGATGTAGACAGGTGTCGCAATTTGGGCGTCAAGGCGTATATCAATAAACCGCTCGATTCCAATAAGCTTGCCAAGGCTATGCATGCGTTGAACAGATAAGATAAAGTCGAAGGGTTTTTCTCTCCACTTTCATCTCTGTTTCGTCTCCCGCTCCTGAATTAATAGCTTGACTTTGTTCCCGTAAAGCTGTTACGGTGACACACGTCCGGGAAAAATACCGGATGAAACCAACAAGAAGAATCAGGAGAAAGTAAGCACATGGTAAACGGAACGGTAAAATGGTTTAACGACAGCAAGGGGTTTGGTTTTCTAGAGCAGGAAGATGGCGAAGATGTATTTTGTCATTTCTCCGCAATCGCGGGCGACGGATTTAAATCCCTTGTTGAAGGCGATAGAGTAACGTTTGAAGTTACCAAGGGTCCGAAAGGGCTTCAGGCCGCGAACGTGACAAGAGTCTAGGTCCAGTACTCCAGTCGATACCAAAAAGCCCCGGAGAAATCCGGGGCTTTTTTTATTGGCACCCCCCTTTACCCCTTCCCCACATCCCTCCTTAAGTTACTTGACTTGCCAACGGTTCAGGTTTATTTTAGGGCGCATTAATTGCGGTTTGTCTGGATTCCCTAGGGCCGCGCCCTCTTATCTGGTTTGGGACAGCAATCTGTACAGTGAAGGCCTGATTAGTTTTCTATGCATTCTTGGATAAAGGGGAAACCATGGGCAAAAGGATTCTGATTGTCGATGACAGTCTCGTAGCGCGATTAATACTCCGTGACATCCTGGAGTCAGGGGGACACAAGGTCATTGCCGAGGCTTCAAGCGGAGAGGAAGCCGTTACAAAGTACAATGAATTGATGCCGGACTTGGTAATCATGGACATCGTACTTCCCAATAAAAACGGCATTGATGCCGCTGACGAGATTCTTTCAATGGACAGACGCGCTAAGATCATCATTATCAGCGTGTTAGACGATATTCCGCTTATTCAGGCAGCCTTTACCATAGGTGCAATAGACTTCATCCACAAACCTTTTCATCCGGCAAAAGTGCTGGAGGTCGTTCAGAATGTGTCGAAGATCAGTTGACGTTGCTTTCATCCGGATTGAGAATTCGTGGTAAAAGCTACCTTGAAAAGTAGTCGATCTGCATCGCTCTGCGCACCTCTTCGAGAGTCCGTGCGGCAACCGCCCGGGCTTTTGCGGTACCCTCGCGAAGGATGCCCATGACGTACGCCGGGTCCTTGGCGAATTCCTTGCGGCGCGCCCGGATAATCTCCAGTTCGGGAAGGAGAACATCTAGCAGGCGCCGCTTCACGGCGGTATCGCCGAGCCCACCGCGACGGTAGTGATCTTTCATTGCTTCAAGATTCTGCTTGTCTGAATCAAAGGCATCCAGATACGCGAACACCGGGTTTCCTTCTACCGTGCCGGGATCTTCCACCCGCAGATGGTTTGGGTCCGTGTACATCTTCTTCACTTTGTCACTCACCGTATCAGCACTCTCACCGAGAAAAATTGCATTTCCGAGCGACTTGCTCATCTTCCCTTTACCGTCCGTCCCGGGGAGGCGCGGGACGCTGGAGAGAAGCGCCTTGGGCTCGACGAGCACGGAGCAGTCATAGATGCGATTAAAGCTGCGCGCAATTGCAGCGGTCTGCTCGATCATCGGGAGTTGATCCTCGCCAACCGGTACCAGGTCGGCTTTGAATGCGGTGATGTCGGCAGCCTGACTAACGGGATAACAGAGGAACCCTGCGGGAATGTTTCCCCCGAATCCTCGCTGTTTGATCTCGTCTTTTACGGTGGGGTTGCGCTGTAGGCGTGCCACCGTTACGAGATTAAGGTAGTACATCGTGAGTTCGGAAAGCTCCGGAACGAGTGACTGAATGAAGATAGTAGTGATCTTTGGGTCGAGACCGACAGCCAGGTAATCGAGCGCGACTTCGAGAATGTTCTTGCGAACTTTCTCGGGATTGTTCGCGTTGTCGGTAAGCGCCTGCGCATCAGCGATAATTATGTACTGCTTCTGCTCATGCTGCAGCTTTACCCGTTCCCGTAGCGAACCGACATAGTGACCCAGATGTAGAGGGGCAGTAGGACGGTCACCCGTCAGTATAATGTGTTTTGTGTTGTTTAAGTCCACACTGGAGTACTCCCTTCGGGCGCTAAAACTGACCCACGTAACAACGTCGAAGGGGCAATTTAGTGACACGCCACTGCTAAACGGCTTTGCCGTTTATACGTAAATGCCCCTGCTGTTCTTTATTCTGCCCGCTCGAACAGAAATCGAGCCACCTCTTGCATCCTGCGTTCATGGACTGGAGGGCTATCCATGAACGGATGGGCGTAATCGCTTCCTCTCAACACTTCCGCCCCTCTTTTCTGTGCCGTTATAAGCAGTTCCTCCATTTCGTTCATTGCCAGCACACTGTCCAGTTCCCCCACAATTATCTTCAGATTAGAGCATTCCTTGGGGAGGATTGTGACGGAATCGTATTGCTCCGGACATCCATATACCGATAGCCTGCTCGGTGCCGAGTCGATGACCGCCGCGTCGAAGGTCACCCCCGACCCAATGCAATTCAGGAGCACCATTCCGCCGAATGATATGCCATACAGCAGTTTTTTCGGGTAGCCGGCAGCGTTCAATCTGCTGGCGATCTCGCGGTAATCTCCGAGGATCGCCTTCAGGCGCGGGTTTCCCTGCGAATTGCCGTAGCCCCGGTAATCATAGATATACACGTCGTATCCATATCGGGCGAGAAACTGCAGGGAGCCGGCAATCTGGTCGGCGAGCATGGCGTTGCCCTGGGCTACCAGGATGTATCCCTTGGGGGAGGGGAGAACGGCCGAGTTGCGGAGTTTGTAGCCGTGCAGCTTACGGCCGTCACGGGTTGTAAATGATATGGCCTCGATAGCGGGGATGCCCGAAACTCTCCGGATGTCGGGCTTCCCAGCCGCTTTACGCCAAATGTTGAAGTAAAAGCGCTCCTTCAAAAAGCCGCAGACCGTCTCTTCCTCGGAGGAGGCCTGGGCATAACCCGTTCCGTGGAGGGACAGAAGCATCATCGTGATGGGGAAATATAACCATATCAATTTTGGTTGACCCGATTCATTAATAGGTCCCGCTTGCTTTCTGTCTGCAAAGACCATGGGCAATCCTTTCCGGGCGACCCCGGCAAAACTTGAACCACGTTTTGGCGTAGATGGCGCCTGACCGTGAATTACTGGACCATTTTCCCAACCCCATCTCGAAAAGAACGCAGATGTCTTTCCCACTGAATTATAGCCAATAAATACAGCCGGGAAAGGAGGCTGCTGAAAAGTTTTTGTAAAAGGATATAATGTCAGCCATGGGCAAGGGAGTCATCGAAAAGTTGCTGTCCGGAATGGGCGGAAAATTCTCGCGAGGGCTCGGCATCGATCTGACCGGTTCCGGGATATGTGCGAGAAGAGGGATGCGGGTAACGAGGAGAAGAGCCTGTGAACTTTGACCGCTTCCTCCAGGAGGCTGCTCTCCTTGAAGGGCTTGCCTGGCGCAAGTACCGGCGCCGTTCTGCTCGCCGCAGGGTGGAACACCGCCTGATGGAGCTCGGCCTCGACGGTTTTGATGCCTACCTCGAGCTTCTGCGCTCCGACCCGAAGGAGACGTCAGGGCTTGCCGACCTGATGCGGGTCACGGTGAGCCGTTTCTTCCGCGAGAGGGAACAGTGGCGGATCCTTGCGGACAAGGTCCTTCCCGAACTCATTGCAGAGAATATAGGTGTGGACGTCATCCGGGCCTGGAGCGCCGGCTGCTGCGGCGGGGAGGAACCATACACTCTGGCGATTGTCTGGCTGGAATCCATCGCCCCCTTCCATCCGGGGAGCGCTATCGAGATACTCGCCAGCGATATCGACGAGGCAAGCCTTGAGCGGGCCTGCGCCGCCAGTTACGACATGGGTTCCCTCCGGGAAGTCCCGCCCGACACTCTTGCGCACTATTTGACGCGAGAAAAGGGGCACTGGAGCCTTGCCGGCGAAGTGAAGGGACTTGTGCGCCTCGAACGACGGAACGTGATGAGCGACCCGCTTCCGGCCGGAATGGACCTTGTCCTCTGCCGCTACCTGGCATTCACCTACTATCGGGGCGAACGGCTTCATGCCGCGACGGTCCGCCTGTGGGAGACCCTCAGGCCAGGGGGGATTCTCATGGTGGGGAAAAAAGAGCGGCTCCCCGGTGGGGCTTCAGCGTTTTTCGACCCGTGGTCGGGGTGCGATGGTTTCTACCGCAGGAAAGGATGAAACTTGCCTCGAACAAAGCGGTTAAACGAAAGGAGATTTGCCATGGCCGAGATCAGGTGGGAGAAGGAGGTGGCTTGCGCTTGTCCGAGAAGGGTCTTTCAATTTTTGATTCGTTTCACGACCTCTGATTCTTCGCTCAAAATATCCTGGTATACTTATAAAATGAAGGAATGCATCGATATCATCAGGGGGAATTATGGAGAAACAGATAAAAGTCATATATCTTGACGGTAGTGCCGGCACTGTAACGCCTTCAGTGCTCGACTACTTAATCGAAAGGCATGAAATCGTAGCTTTCTGCAGGTCGGAGGGATGGATCAGAATTGGGAAGGATCCAATAAGAAAAGAAAAGCATAAATTTGAAGGACCGGGACGAAGGGCAGGTGATCTTTGGTCGAGTGATTTGGGGTTAAACTGAAGGCGTTGGGGAGGCTGGACATGAAACGCGAGCAGTACGTATGCCTGGTCTGTGGCTTCAACATGATCGGCTTTCATCCCGACGACTGCCCCTTCTGCGGTGCGGCGAAGGAACATTTCATCACCGCGGAGGAGTGTTCGGCCCGCTACAGGGTGGTGGCCACGCCGGTGAACGAGAAGGTGACGAGGTTAAATTCCCACCCGCCGCTCGGCATCGAGCACGCCGCCTACCGCATCGAGACCGGCCGTGGCGCCTGCTGGGTAGACTGCCCCTCATGCTTCGACACGTCCCTGCAACGGGCAGACACGATTTTCTTCACCCATCACCACTTCCTGGGCGCCTCCAACCTTTACGGGGAACTCTTTGCCGCCGAAGTGCGCATCCACCATGACGACATGGTCCACGAGATCTGTCGCCCCTTCACCTTCGACCGTACATTTAAAGAAAACTTTGTCCATCAAGGTATCGAGGCATTCCATGTCGATGGCCACACACCCGGCTTTACCTTCTACATCTTCGAGGAGATTCTCTTCATCTGCGACTATGTCTTTCTCGATGGCGACGGCATGAAGTACAATCCCTTCGGCCCCGCCGGCCGGACCGTTGCGGGAGGCCACCGGATCCGCGAGATCCTCGACGGCCGGAAGCTCACCACCGTCTGCGGCTATAATTACGTCATCGGGTACGATGACTGGAAACGCAGGTTCGAGGCCGGGCCGCTTTTCAGCGGGTTCTGATGATCAAGGGAGTGGCAAGATACAGCCAAAGAAAAGATGCAGATATCATCATTTTGACTCGCGACGGCTTTGCCCATGGATTCTTTGTCATTGCAGCACTTGACGAGCCTACCGAAAAAGACAAAAAAGAATATCCACGAGGTAGACGGGTCTACGTGGTTAAGGAGTCAGCACTTTTTGAAAAGGCAGTCCCTGTCGGTGCCTTCGGAATTACGGGGTATCAGTTTGGAAAATATCTTTCAGAAGAAAAATTCAAAGAAATAACTACTGCTGCGGGTGGAGTACAAAAGGCAGGTCCCAAGCACAGGTGAGCCGGGGATATTAAAAGAACGAGTCGATATCCATCATGCCATGCAGAACCCTGACAATCTCAATGCCGCCGCAAATCGGCATATAAAAAATCAAGTACATGCCGACCGGGAAACTCTTCAAACCGGGATGGAGTTCGTCCCGGCTTCTACCCATATTGATGAACCGAGCAAGTTTTCGGCTCGTTTCCTCTATTTCATCAAGAAGCTTGTCAGCACTGTCGGGGTTGTCCTGGGCGATATACCACCAGATTTCGTCAAGGTCGTTTTCAGCCTCGGGGCTCGTGAGGATTTTCAGCATCAGCCGTTTGCCTTGCGTTGCTGCGTTTCAAGCCGGTTACGGCCCCGAGTCTTGATTGTTCCAACATCTAAGGGAGTCGGTTCACCGCTATCAAGGCCTTTCCTGATTTCGGCCCGGAGTTCTTCTATGCGCAAGGATTGTCTACGATCCCGCTCTTCAAGAAGGCGCAAGGCATCACGCATTACTTCGCTTGCGGAGCCATATAGCCCACTGTCAACCTTGCTTTTCACAAGAGCTTCGAGTTGAGGGGTAAGCGAAATGTTCATTTTTTGTCTCCTCCTTAGGTCCCTAGGATAACATAAAATGGCAAACTTTGTTATAAGAAAAAGAAACAATAACGGACGGCAAGTGGACGGCCGTGACCGGCTGGCTCGAGGGTACCTTCACGAAGCCGATGGTTCTCCCGGACGGCAAGGTTATTCAGCCGACCGGCAAGG
>WSYB01000057.1:1759-37115 GCA_009773645.1 Geobacteraceae bacterium | reverse complement strand
TCTGCCATCTAGCGATATTTGAACTTGGTTATACCGGCAGTGAGGTTGGAAAGTTTCTACATCTGGGGCCGACTGGAGTCAGTCTGGCTTCAAGGCGTGGCGAGAAGGTGTTGAAGGCCGATCCGGTGAAGAAGAATGAAATTATAGGCTCAATAGAAAAATAAATAACAGCGTCCCTCTACTCTCCGTCCCTCTACTCTCTTCCTCTTCTGGCGGACGGATCGAGGTGGAGAGCGAACCCAGCAAGGGAGCATTGTTCCGCGTGATTATCCCATTGGCCCAGCAGGGGGTTGCAGACGCAACGCGTTATAGCTCCGGTGATTAAACAGGAGAAACCGGAAACACCATGACTGTTGAGAGCGATATCATAAAGGTAGTGCTGGCGTCCATGAAAGACGCAACCTTTTCCCTTATCGAGGCGGACAGCACGACGACACCCGCCTCCTTGCGACTGAGCCCCGGCCAGGAAGTCCGCGGGGAAGTGCTGACCAATCTCCCCAATGGCCGGTTTCTGGTGCGGATTGCCGGTGAGCTGCTGAACATGAACCTCCCCGGCGGCGCCCGCCCCGGTGAAACCCTCCAGATGACCTTCGTCACCAACCAGCCCCGTCCAACCTTTGCACTGACTCAATCGGGAAACCAGGCCGTTCCGGCCAAACTGAGCGAGGCCGGGCGCTGGCTGGGGCTGCTGGCTCGCAGCATTGCGGGAGAAAGCCGACTGCCGTCATCCCCTCTTCCCGGCTCTCCCCCACTCCTTGAAGCTGGGCCAACCGACACACCGGCCCTGGCAGAAAGGCTGCGCGAAGCAGTGACCCGAAGCGGCGTGTTCTACGAATCCCATCTTGCGGAATGGGTGAACGGCAAGGGTGGACTGGACGGCCTTTTACGCGAACCGCAGGGGCGGCTCTCTTTCAAGTATGCGTCGGCCCATGGAACGGCTCCGGAAAAGCCGGGAGAGCCCTCTCCCCACGCTTCAAGCCAAAATATCGGAAATACCGGCGCCGACAAACCTTCTGCCTCCCCCCCTTCACCCCTTGCCGCCGATTTCGCCGATACGCAAACTGTTCCCATCATAAAGCAGCAACTGGCAATACTGAACACCGGCAGGTTCATTTGGGAGGGAGAGGTATGGCCTCAGCAACAAATGGAGTGGAGTGTTGAAGAACGGGAGGCAAACCCCGACGAAGCGGAGGGGAAAAGCTGGCAGACCACTCTGCGGCTGGACCTGCCTCGCCTGGGGAGTGTATGCGCAACGTTGCACATGAAAAATCACGAGCTTTCGGTGATGCTTGAAACGGACAAGGAGAATGCTGCAACCTTTATGCGGCAGACGGAGCACAAGTTGGTAAAAGGGTTGAGCGGAACAGGAGTGACCCTGGCGGGCATGGTGATAAAGCATGAAAAACCGGAACGGAAAGACCAGGAAAGCTGCGGCACTGGCCTATAAAGAGGGGGACTACGCACCACGGGTAATAGCCAAAGGGCATGGGCAAATCGCCGAAGCGATCATTGCCCACGCCAAAGAGGCGGGGGTCTACGTGCACGAATCCTCGGAACTGGTAAACCTGCTGATGCAGGTCGATCTGGACCGGCATATCCCGCCGGAACTCTACCGGGCAGTGGCGGAGCTTCTGGCATGGTTCTATATGCTGGAGCACGGAATGGAGCCCAGCGAGACCGGCCTGTAGCTTTTCCTGAAAGGAAAGAACGGGGGATACGGTTTTTTTATTGACCCGATTCTCCTCTTGCGCTATAAAAATATAATCTTGTTCTAATTTTAAAAAAGGAGGAGTGATATGCACCTGGTTGAACAAATCAAGGCTAAGGCAAAGAGAAATTTACAAACTGTTGTTCTGCCTGAGAGCTATGACGAGCGAATGCTCTTTGCGGCCCAGAAAATCGTGGAACAGGGTTTGGCAAAAATCGTTATCCTGGGAAATCCCGATGAGGTTAAAGGAGCTGCAGCCGCCAAGGGGGCAAATCTTGCCGGGGTCGAGATTATTGAGCCGGCAAATTCTCCAAAACTGGGCGCCTATGTGGACGCACTGGTGGAGCTGCGCAAGAGCAAAGGCCTCACCAGGGAAGACGCGGAAAAGCTCCTGACCGCCAAGGACAACCTCTACTTTGCCGGGATGATGGTTCGCATGGGAGACGCCGGCGGAGAGGTAGCCGGCGCCACCGGCACAACCGGCAACGTGCTCAAGGCTGCCTTTCAGACCGTCGGCACCGCACCGGGAATCAAGACGGTTTCCTCTTTTTTCCTGATGATCACCAAGACCCCGGAGTTCGGTGAAAACGGCATCATCCTCTTTGCCGATTGCGCGGTCAATCCCAACCCCGACGCCCAGGCCCTGGCAGAGATTGCCGTCGCAACCGCACGCAACTGCACATCATTCCTGGATGTTCCGGCTCGTGTCGCCATGCTTTCCTTCTCCACCAAGGGAAGCGCTTCCCATGACGACGTGGACAAGGTACTCAAGGCGATGGAGATTGCGAAGGGAATCGACCCAAACCTTCAGATCGATGGCGAACTGCAGGCGGATGCGGCGCTCCTCCCCAAGGTGGGGGAAAAGAAGGCTCCGGGAAGCCCGGTGGCAGGAAAGGCCAACGTGCTGATCTTCCCCGATCTGGATGCAGGCAACATCGCCTACAAGCTGGTGGAACGTGTGGCAGGAGCAGAAGCGGTCGGACCGATCATTCAAGGGCTTGCCAAGCCGGTAAACGACCTCTCCCGGGGGTGTTCGGTGGATGATATAGTAAATGTCGCGGCCATCACCGCCGTCCAGGCCCAACGATAAACGGCTTCGTAAAAAGTCCATCTGCGGCGTTGCGCTGCATCCTTCGTCATTGCGGCGTACTGATGTACGCCTCACTCCTCAGGATTTGCGCGCCTTGCAGCTGGAGCTTTTTACTGTGCCGTTGATAATGCATCCCTGATAAACAAAAAGGCCGACGGGAAATTCCCGCCGGCCTTTTCACTTTTCACTTTTCACTTGCGTTCAAACTCAGGGCGTGCGAACGAATACTCGAACTGCATGTGATCGGTATAGGTCCCCGCCAGGATAGCCGCCACATCCTCAGTAAAGACCAGTTCCTCGTCGGTGGGGATAACATAGACCTTTACCGGCGAATCGTCCGTAGTGATGAGGCTTTCCCGTTTCCTGGTCATGGCCCCCTTGTTCCTATCCCGGTCCAGGATGATCCCCAGATGCTCCAGCCCCTCGACGGTCTTCTCCCGGATCGGCCACCCCATCTCCCCTACTCCTGCGGTAAAGACTACAGCATCAAGTCTGCCCACGGCGGCCATATAGGAGCCGATATACTTTCTCAAGCGGTATGCCTCGATATCAAGGGCGAGCTTGCACAGCTTGTCGCCGTTGGCGGCATGTTCTATCACGTCACGACGATCGGTGAAACGGCCGGTGAGCCCCAACACCCCGCTCTTTTTGTTGAGGATGCTGTCAATCTCCTTGGCTGAAAGGTTCTCTTTCTGCATCATGAAAGCGGGGATTGCAGGGTCTATGTCTCCGCACCGGGTCCCCATCACTGCACCTTCCAGCGGGGTAAGCCCCATGCTGGTATCTACCGAAACACCGTTTTTGATAGCACAATGCGACACGCCGTTGCCGATATGCATGGTGATTATACTGCACTCCCTGGGAGGCTTTCCGAGCAAGGCCGCCGCCCTTTTCGAAACATAGAGGTGGGAAGTGCCGTGAAAACCATAGCGGCGCACTCCGTATTTTTCATACCAATCGTACGGCAGAGGATAAAGATACGCATGTTCGGGCATGGTCTGGTGGAAGGCGGTATCGAAGATGGCCACCTGCGGAACATTGGGGAGCAACGCCTGGGCAGCCTCAATACCTGCGATGTTCGGCGGGTTGTGAAGTGGCGCCAGATGTTGCACTTCCTTTACGGCGTCCAACACCTGCTCGTCGATCAGGACCGAACGGGTAAACTTTTCTCCGCCGTGCACAACCCTGTGGCCAACGGCAGAGATCTGATTGATGTCCTTGAGCACACCGTGGACCGGGTCGGTCAGGGTCTTGGTGATGAGATTGATCGCCACCTGATGGTCCGGGCAATCCGACTCTTCCCGGTAGGTTTCGCGTCCCGGCACCTCGTGGATAATGAAGGAATCGCCGATGATGACCCTCTCCACCATCCCCTTTGCAATAACCTCTTTTTTATCCCAATCGAACAACTGATATTTGACCGATGAGCTGCCGCAGTTGAGGGCTAGAATATCCATTAATTTCCTCCTGATTAATAAAAAGCTTGTCGAGCAAAAGAACCGGATTAAACGACTATTTTTTCCGTCATGTTAAAAATGTTCATCGAAACTTTATCACAAATAAAACTGTTTTTTATATTACAGCAGAGTTGGTATCAATTCAAGATGTTTTGTGCATTTGTTAACATTTGTGCAGTTGAACCTTTATGCTGGACTTTTTCAGTTGCGTATGCTAACGTCCAAGAATCAAACACCTTATCTAACTCAAAAAAAGGAGGTGAAAACCTTGGCCCACGTTATTTCCGATGAGTGCATCAACTGCGGCGCATGTGACGATTCCTGTCCCGTGAATGCCATCAGTGAAGTAGGGGAAAAAAGAAAAATCGACACTGATACCTGCATTGATTGCGGCGCATGTGTAGATACCTGCCCCGTGAACGCTATTGCAGCAGCCTAGTCCTGTTAAAAGGGAAAAAAGAAAGGCCGGCATAATAATGCCGGCCTTTCTTTTTTGCTGGCGGGAAAGCGATCCTCTCTACGGGCCGGCAACAGTTGATCCAGCAACCTCCACCCCGAACTCTACCGCATCCTTCGGCACCTTGGCGAAAACAATCACGAATGGAATCCCCTTGTCGGGCTGCACTCCAAGGTTGGAAAGGGAATCTCCAAACTGGTTATTCATGGCCGCCTCTATTTTTACCATAGGCAGAGTAGCCAACTGTTCTTTAGATAATGCATTGCCGCAGTAGGCGGTTTTTTGCAGGACGGACTCCCCCTTTGCACCGAACAAGGTGGCTTTTATCTGGATCGAAGCTCGCGGCTTCCTGAAATTATTGACCGCCTCACCATTTATGATAAAGATTTCCCCTGCCTCTTTATTTGTCAAAAACGTACCGACAAGGTTCCTTACCCCGATACCCCCAGCCTCTGAAGCCGCCTCCAGCCCAACCCACCTGGCCAGAAAACCCAGACCGATCTTGTTGATGGCCGCAGGCCCTTCGTTAAGAAAATAGAAGCCGGTTCCAGCAAGGGCAATGATAAACAGAACGGAAATTGCAGTTACTACTACAGGGAAGAGAGAACTGCCTTTGCGCCGTGCTGAAATTGAAAGGGGGGGCAATTCCTCGTCAACGGTTTCCGTCCCGGCAGCCTGGGCATCGGTGAAGGTTGCCGCAACGCCACCCCCCGGCTCTTCCGTAGATACGGTTGAGGCTCCATTTATTGCGTCAGCTTCCGGTGTTGAAGGAATCTCAAAGGGGCCTGCGGAAGAGAACGCCGGTCCGGCATCGGGGATATCTTCTTCCCTTTGCTCTGAAACGGCGCCGTTAGTAAAGAGCGGGGCTTCCTCCCTTTCTGTTTCGGTCTCCGTCTGCAGATCAGAGAAAAACGGCGCAGGAGAAGACCCCTCCCGGAAAGTCTCACCCCCCGAATCAAAGCCCGCTTCGAAAGCCGCCGGTTGTTCCTTGCCGGCAAAGGTATCCTCAGCAAATTCCCTTTCTACTGAAGGCTCTTCTCCAGTCGCTGCAGATATATCGTTCTCTTTCTGTGCTTCTCCTGAGACATCCTCCGAAGATGGCCCCTCATCCCCTTCTTTACTTAGGGGAAAAGGCATTTCTCCACCCTGATCATCACGCTTTTCGGACAGGGAAGAACCTAGCCCGCCCAAAATCGCATCGAACTCGGATTCCTCATGGGGAACCTCTTTATACACGATAAAAATATGCCGGCACTTGGAACAACGGACCTTAACCCCGTTATCCCTGACCTTTGAATCATCAAGCCTGAATTTGGTGCTGCACTGGTCACATCGGACTATCATTCAGACCTCCGCTTGGGGAATTTACAACTTCATATATTGCCGGCAGCTCTCTCCTGCTTTCGTCCAAATCCAGGCCGTAGCCAACAAGAAAACCGCGGTCACAGACAATCCCCACATAATCCGCCGACACATCCACCCGACGCCGCTCTCGCTTGTCGATCAGCGTGCACACTTTCAGGCTCTTGGGTCCCCTGCTCCGCAGACTCTCCAGTAAAAAAGCAAGAGAAAGCCCGGTATCAACAATGTCTTCAACAACGAGTACATGTTTTCCCGCGGCTGCTGTTTCTATATCTTTCGTTATCACTACCTTACCGGTGCTCTCCATGCCGTTGTAGCTGGCAAGTTTTACAAAATCCACCGTCAGAGGAAGTCTTATCCGCCGGGCGAGGTCGGCGGCAAAAATGAACGCTCCCTTCAAAACAACGACCAGCAGCAGTTCCCGGCCCGCATAATCAGAGGAAATTTCATGGGCCAGTCTCCCCACCTCGGCAGCGATCCGCTTCCCCGTGTACAACAGACGCAGTTCTACACTTCTGTTTTTTTCGTAAATCCGCTTCAAGCTTGTGTTTCCCCGTTTTTTCTATAACAGAAAGGGGGAAGAGTGTCAAATCATTATAGCTCAAAACCTGTCTTTATGTTATACTCGGCCACATATCTATTGGCACCCGACAGTCTTCATATACGGAGCGCACCATGAAACGCATTCCTGTCCTATTAACCCTTGCATTTTCCGTTTTCGGGGCAACGCTTGCCATTGCGGCCCCGGAAATAGTCGTTGAACAGTCAACCTTCAACTTCGGCTCCATAACGGAAGGGACAAAGGTTGACCATACGTTCAACATAAAAAATAACGGCGACGCGCCGCTCCAAATCCTGCGCGTCAGGCCCTCATGCGGCTGTACCGCGGCAAACGCATCATCGCCCATTATCCAGCCGGGGAAAACGGGGGAAATAAAAACCTCGTTCAATTCCGCCAATTTCACCGGCAGCATCACCAAAACCATCTCCCTGGATACCAATGACCCCAAAGCCCCCACATATACACTTACCCTGAAGGGGACGGTCGCCAGCGAGATTCAAATAACCCCGAAACAGCTGAATCTCGGGCAGATCAAGGTCGAGACCGGCAAAACGGTGACACTGACGGTGGAAAACAGGGGAATCAAGCCGCTGAAGCTGACCTCGATTAAATCGCCCATGCCTCAGGTTGTCGTTAAAACGGACAAAAGCCTCATAAAGCAGGGGGAATCGGCCACAATCCTCGTTTCCGTCACACCCCGTGCCGAGGACCGTTTCCTGAGCGGCTATCTCTCCTTGACGACCGACAACCCAACTAAACCTGAGATCACGGTCCCCATTTACGGTTCTCTGACAAGGTAGGCGTGCACGGCCATCCCAAAGAAGCATCCGCTTTAAGAGGGACTCTACCTTCCCTTTAACTCACCATAGGCACGCTCAATGTTGCCATCGATATAATTTTTGTATCCGGGCAGGTGCTGGTACTGGGGAAGCTTGAATTCCTTTTTGGTCTGGGCGATGCTTGCACCCCTCTCCTGATGCTGCAACACTTCAGTAAGAAAATCTTTGATAAAGATGTGAAACCGCATTATTCCATCTATGTCGGTTACCTGCCCCACTCCCGGGATGACGGTAATGGCGCCGATGTTCTCCAGCATCTCCAGATTCATCACCCACTCCCACATATGACCGTCACCCATAAAACCGACCTCGTTATTGAAAACAAGGTCGGAGGTAAAGAGCACCTCCTCATCTGGCAGGTAAACAATAACATCCCCGTCACTATGCCCCGGTCCGGTGTTGCTTAAGACAATCGTCTGCTTCCCCCTCTGTATGGTGAGTCCCCGGTCGAAAAAAGTAACAGGATTTTTAAACTCCCGGTATTCGCTCTTCAAGGCCTGCCAGGTCTGCCAGGAGGCGATGATATCCACATCGGTCGGGAAATCGAAATCAATGTAATTGTATCCCCGGTGGTGATGGGTGAGAATCACGTGCCGTAACGGATGAGGGGTAATTTTAGCTATCCCCGCAATCAGCTCAAGAATCCCATCAGGCACAAAATGGGCGCCGGCAAGAATAACGTGGTCGCTGGCAACGATGATCATGGCGTTACTGGCGACCTTCCCGGCGGGAAGGGCGATGGCGGCATAGACTGAATCGGCAACCTTCTTTATCTCATAATTGGCGGCAAAAGCCCGTGTTACGGGGGAAATGCAGAATGTCAGCAGGAAAACAAGGGGTAACAGTCTCTTCATATGCGATCTCCGTTGAATGTTGATTTATATTAGCAGAATCGGCCGGGAAATAACAGTATTCCGCCATCTGTTGCACTTCACCAGATTATGATAATCGTCAGTTAAATATTAGACCTTGAGTAAATAACAAAAATATAGTAGATATAAAGGCGCGGGCGGTTAGCTCAGATGGATAGAGTACAGGCCTCCGAAGCCTGGGGTCGTGGGTTCGAATCCCATGCCGCCCGCCAAATCCAACTGAAACGGGAGCATTCATCACCTGAAATAAAAGTATCCGGTTTTCTTATAGGAAAAGGCCGCATCTCAAACTAGATGTGGCCTTTATGTTTTTCTGCTCACAGAAGTGACGTGGCTTCCGGCAACGTGTCCGTGAATTGTGGAAGCGTTTTTAAAGGCCGTGGGGCCGATGGTCAATCAATGTTTTTCACATCTGCCGACTACACCTTCATGATCAGGCTTGCCGCCAAACCATACGGCGGCATAGTTTCCATATATGCCGACTCCCATAACGTTCCACTTGCTGTTCTTCCAGGCATTATGCTCGAGAATCAAATCCTTCTCAAATTTTCGATTTTCCCAGAAACTTATGACCATTGAAGGGGAAAGCGGGGCAGAAGTCCAGTATACGATTTCGTAGCCGTCTCCCATGTAATCGGTAATTTCCCTCGGTTTATCCCACATGGCTTTGGCATATTTATGGTCGGCCGTATAACAGACCGGTTTCCACCCCCCCCGCCCTTCACCCTTTTCCGACCATCTGTGGAGATCGCAGGGTAGGCCTCTGCCGTCAGTCTTATCCTTATGGGGAGCAGTCACAAGGTCTATGACATGCCACTTTGCTACCTTGTAGAGCGACCCGGTGACCCGGATAGCGGGAAGCCCGTTGTCATTTCGCAACTTGTTGACCAGCCGGGCAAGTTCGGCTTCGTCGTCGGTAAGACAGTCGCCGGGCACCGGCTCTTCCTGCTCAGGCTTGCTAACCTCTTTTACCGGCTTTTCCGGGGCGGAAAGCGCCCTCTCGACGGTAACGGATAAAAGCAGAATACACGCCAAAACAACTGACCGGGTGAAAACCAATCGATTCATCATACCCTCTCCTCTGTCCCATGCCGGTCTTTACTGGACGGGAAATATCATTTCCGCTTGCGGCGAAGCCATTGCACCAAACCCAGACCGGCAAGGCCGGTTCCCAAAAGAACCAGAGTGCCTGGTTCGGGGGTGGGGATATTACGATCGTGGGGGTGGCCGCTCGAATAGTTGGAATAATTGGGCAAGGAAGGAACTTCGTGAGGGATCGGGTAAGCTTCCAATGAGCTAGGCAGAGAGCTTTCCGAATCCTGGATCGCAGGGACTGCCGAAAGTTGAAGCGCGGGACCGGCTACAATTTCTTCCCGGCGGGCAGGTGGATCAACTCTTTCCCGCAGGGAATTGTCCTCAAGATCGGTAGGGGGAGAAGGGGGGTCAGCTACAAAATCATTACAGCAATAGGTCCGTACCCATTTCTTCCCGTCCGTAATATATCTGTCCCCCATGGGTAATATAATCTTTTTTGTGGGGTTCAGGATCGCTCCGTCTCCATCTTTCCTGAAAGAGACGAACGCCGCCAGCGGTTTTTCCAGATTACCCGTCCTCGCGTTTGCCCAATCAAATTCGGAGTAATGCAGTGCAAGACGCGCATCGCTCTGAACCGTCCGGTAAAAATCATCCACGGTATGTATGCTTTTCTTCCCGCAGAGCCCGTACCACTTCCCGGAAACCTCGCTGCTGGCATCATAAGGCTCCTCACTAACAACCGGAACCCGTTTTTCATTCTTGACTATTACGGTTGATGCCTTTTTGCTGACCAGCAGCAAAATTAGAACCGTGAGGAACAGAGCGAGCGTGGAGATTATTAATTCTTTATACCGATTTTTATTTGTCCGTCTGCGCCGCCTCATCTCTTAACCCCGCAACCCTGTAAGCTTAATTATCATTCATTTAAAATTTCCATAATAGAAAACAAACAACGGATGTGTCAATGTAATTTTATGATGAAGCCGACCCATTCACGAGCCCTGCTGAAGATTTCAGCCTTCCTTCCCCCCTTGCCGTCAAGCCGGTCCGTGCTATAATTAGTACCTACCCGGAAAGTCCGGATGAGAAACTATTGGTTTCCAGATAGGAAACGAGGATTTTTCTGTCCTGGCAAGGAAATCAAGGGATTGCGCGGAGGCGTACATCGGTACGCCGCACAAGCAATCCCGCAGATTGACACCGCCAGGGCGGAAAAAGACCGTTTCCGGATGAAAACTAATTAAGGCATGTTCACCGGGAAGAAGCCGTGCAAAAGAACTTCCTGTCAAATGAGTCCTTCCCCCTCTTCCTGCAAGGGCTCGCCGCATCAGGCGACCTTCACGGCCCCGTATTGACCGACGACGGAGTCATGGCCTTCCGGCCGATCTGCTCTCCGGCAGATATCCAGCTTGACTGTATCCGCACCCTCATTCCCCCCAAAAAATACTTCTTCCCCCCGAAAGAGGCAATCCTCACCTACTCGCCCGTCAAGGGGTACCAGCTTACCAAGGCAGCGGGCAAAAAGGTCATTCTTTTCGGCCTTCATCCCTGCGACCTGGCAGGGATTGCCTATCTGGACAGGGTTTTCCTGGAATCTCAGCCTGACCCCCTTTTCGTCAAAAGACGCAAAGCCGTTACCCTGATAGGGCTTTCCTGCGAACCCGACGAATACTGCTTCTGCGGCACTATGGGCACCGCTGAACCGCAAAACTTCGATATATTCATGCACCGGACAGAGGCGGGGTTTTACCTCTCAGCCGGCAGTTCCCGGGGAAAAAAGATTATCCGCCGCCTTTCCGTGCTCCTTGAGGCGCGGGAGCCCCCCTCCCCGGTCCCCTGCGAATGCAAAATCGAAGAAACCATCTTACAGGCCGCAACCCGCGGTGAAACATTTTCCGAAAGCCGCCTCTGGGAAGATTTTGCCGGCCGCTGCCTTTCCTGCGGCGCATGTTCCCTCTGTTGCCCCACCTGCTACTGCTTCGACGTGCAGGAACGTGGCAGACTCGACGGGGAAACCGCCGAACGCCTCCGCGAATGGGACAACTGTCTTTTCAAGTCCCATGGCGAGGTGGCCGGGGGACACAACTTCCGTAAAACACGGGAAGAGCGATTCCGTTACCGTTTTCAGCACAAATACCTAGGGTTCGGCCCCATGCGCGGCATCGTTTCGTGCGTCGGCTGCGGCCGCTGCCGTGACGTGTGCCCGGTGAAGATAGACCTTATGGAACTATTTCGGGAGAAAGCGAATATTCTCTAACCTTAAAAACCGCTTAGCCACGAATTGCACGAATGAGCTTTGATATTATTCGTGAACATTCGTGTCTATTCGTGGCCCCAAAAAGGTTTTAAAATGACCGACATGACAACAATACCTGCCATGGCAACCATCACCGAGGTTCACCCCCTCTCCGGTGACACATCCTTCTTTCGGCTCGGCCTGAAAGAAGGGGAAGCGCAGGGGTTCACCTTCACCCCCGGCCAGTTCGTCCAGCTCTCCGTCCCCGCCGCGGGGGAATTCCCGATTTCCCTGGCGGGTTCCCCTGGGCATGGAAGGGAGTTGGAACTCTGTGTCAGGAAGGCGGGGCATGTGACCGCCGTCCTCCACAATCTGCGGCCGGGGGACCCGGTCGCGGTCCGCGGTCCCTTCGGCACAGGCTTCCCCGTGGAGAGGATGAGGGGGAACGACGTCATTCTCCTCGCCGGCGGGCTCGGCATCGCTCCGCTTCGCTCTCTCTTCCACTATTTCCTGGAACATCGGGAGGAGTACGGCGCCATCACCCTCATGTACGGCGCCCGGGAACCGTCGGCGATCCTCTTCCGCGACGAACTGGCGGAGCTTGCCTGCCGCAGGGACATCCGCCTTATGCTGACCGTCGACTTCCTCACCGAAGAGCCGGCCGGAGGACCCGTCTGCAGGGTCGGACTCCTCCCCGGCCTGCTCATGGGGATCAAGCTCCGTCTCGATCAAACCTACGCCGCCGTCTGCGGCCCCCCGGCACTTTACCGCTGCCTGATCACCGAACTTCTCGGGCTGGATTTCCCGGAAAACCGGATATTCCTCTCCCTGGAGCGGCGCATGAAGTGCGGCATCGGGCTCTGTTGCCACTGCGCAGTCGGCGACTTTTTCTGCTGCACCGACGGCCCGGTCTTCAGCTACGACAGGATCAAGGAGATACCGGGGGTGATATGAAGAAGCCGACCATGGCCATAGCGGGGCTCACCGCCTGCTCCGGGTGCCAGCTCACCCTCCTCAACTGCGAGGCGGAACTGCCGGAAGTGGCCGGTTGCTTTGATCTCATCTTCTTCCCCATGGGGATCTCCGGGGGTGATGAGTGCGCGTCGGTCGATGTGGCAATCGTGGAGGGGGCCGTCTCTACCCCCGATGACCTGGAGACGCTGCTCCATTTGAGGAGCAGGAGCCGCTTCCTAGTCGCTTTCGGCACCTGCGCCCTCTGGGGTGGTGTCGCCGCCATGAAGAACCATGAATCACGGACTGAACTCACGAAGATCGTCTACCACGACGTCGCCGGAGAGGTGCTGACCTTCAACCCGGAACCGTTTCATTTCTTCGTTACGGTCGACTTTGCCATCCCCGGCTGTCCGCCGGAGAAAGATGAGCTCCTGGCTCTCCTCTCCTCCCTTCTGAGGGGATCCTTCCCGGTATTCCCCATCTATCCGGTCTGCACCGAGTGCCGGAACCGGGAAAACCGCTGTCTCCTCGTCGAGGACAACGAACTCTGCCTCGGGCCCCTCATCCAGGCCGGGTGCGGCGCACGATGTCCTGCGGCCGGCATTGTCTGCGAGGGGTGCCGCGGCCCGGTGGCAGAGGCCAACGTCGCTTCTGAAATGGAGCTCCTCATGCAGAAGGGGTTCCCGCGCGAGGAGATTATCAGCCGGATGCGTCGTTTCTGCCCGGAGTGGAATTATGAGCAGCGTCATTGACATACGGCCGCTGACCCGTGTCGAGGGGCACGGTCGGGTCTCCGTTTTCCTGGACGGGAAGAGGGTCGAGGGGGTGCGGCTCACTCTCACGGAATCGCCCCGGCTTTTCGAGGCCCTCCTTGTGGGAAAAGGCTTTGAGGAAGTTCCTGCCATCATCTGCCGCATCTGCTCCCTCTGCTCTTCGGTCCACCGGATTACATCGCTCATGGCCGTCGAGAAGGCCCTCGGCATTGGGGTAACCGAACAGGCGCAGCTCCATCGGGAACTCATCCTCAACGGCGGCCACATCCAGAGCCACGCCCTCCACCTCTTCTGCCTCGTCCTCCCCGATCTCTTCGGCGTCTGCGGCTTCACAGACCTGGCGGAAAAGGCTCCGGAAGAGCTGAAGCGGGGGCTCCGGATCAAGGCGGCGGGGAACCTGATCCAGGAGACCGTCGGCGGGCGACTCATCCACCCGGTCACCTTAATCCCCGGCGGCATGGGTAAGCCGGTCGGCCGTGAAGGGCTTCTGAAACTCAAGGAGGCTCTTGAGGCGATCCTCCCCGATGCGGCAAATGCTCTTGAACTCTTCTCCACCTTTACCTCACCCTGTTCTGCCCTCTCGCCCTCCTCTTTCATGGCTGTCGAGCCCGGTTCCGCCCCTCCCCTCTTCGGAGAGCGACTGATAACCGGTGACGGGGAAGGTTTCTCCGTTGACGATTACCGGAGTGCGTTCCGGGAAGAGGTGTCACCGGACACCCATGCCAAGAAGAGCCTCGTCAACGGGAAGTCGGTGACCGTAGGGGCGCTGGCAAGGCTCAACCTCGGCATGGAGCTCGCCCCCAGGGCAGCGGCGGCCTTCGAAAGATGCCGCGACAGGATCGTCGGCGCCGATATCCGCGCCAACAACCTCGCCCAGTCGGTGGAGCTCATCCACGCAGTGGAACGTTCCCTGGAGATCATCGATATCCTCCTCGACAGGGGTTTCGAGCGGGAAAAGCCTGAAAAAATCTGTCCTCATCCACAGCTACAGCTTCGATGGTCGCGGCCTCTGCACTGCCGCCGACGTCATTACCCCCACCGCCATCAATCATCTCCCCATGGAGCGCAACCTTCTGGACCTCGCCCGGTCGCTGGAAGGAGCGGATGAGTGGGAAATGAAACGGGAGCTGGAGATCCTCGTTCGCGCCTGCGACCCGTGTATTTCCTGCGCCGTGCACGTGGTAAGGCGGTGACGCACCACCCTTCCCGTTATGACAAAAGGTTATTGAGAGGCTGTTATCGATTTATGGATGGCCCTGGTTTTGGGGGAGGGGGGAATGCCGCACGCGGCGGAAAGGGTGGTACAGCAGCGATTGTAGACCGCCAGCGCCTCGGCGCGCTTCCCCATGTGTTGATAGCAGACCATGAGGCGCTGGTAGAATTCTTCAGTAAGGTCGTCCGTCTCCAGTCCCTTTTGATAACACTCCGCGGCCTTGAGCCACTTGCCGGTTCCTTCCCAGTAATGCCCCACCCTGCCGACGAGGTGGATGAACCTGCTTCGCAAACGTTCCCGCAGAGAGATAGCCCAATGGCATTCGGCATCTCCTGCCAGGAAATGAGCGAGATAGAGGGCCAGCGCCTTTTCGGCAAGCCGAATGAGGTCTGATGGATTCTTGCCCGTCGCCCCTTCTTTTCGAAGCGCTTCAACCTCTCTGCACACCCTCTGGAACGCCCACGCATCCACCCAGCAATAACGGGGATTGAGCGTAATTTTCCCGTCACTCATCTGAACGACCCTGTCGTTTCCCAGCAGGCGGCGCAGGCGGTGCAGGGTGGTATTGAAAGCAGTGCACGCCGTGGTGCCATCGGCGTTGGGCCAGAGGAGATCGGACAGCCGTTCTTCGCTCACCTTCCGCCCCCCAAGGGCGATGAGCGCCTTCAGCATGGCAAGGGGTTTCTGCTGCACCTTACCTGAGAATTCCACCGGCTTTCCATCCTTTACTATCTCAAACCGGCCCAGGGTGTAAATCTTCAACGGCCATGGCCAGCCTTCAACATGCACCGGCGGCGCATCGGGCGTCAGATTGCGCTTCCGGACAAGCTCGCACACATAATCGACCTCTATTCCGACTTCCAGTGCCTTCAGGCAGAGACGCGTCATGACGCCCGCCTGCCACCACCAGAACATGTTCACATACCTTTGCCGTCGCCCCAGCGCCATGCCTCTTCCCAGGAACTCCAGGCCGGCAGCTTCATCCCCCCGATCCAGGGCGAACTGTGCTGACGCCAGAAGGCACATGAACTGGATACTTAAGCTGTTCATGCGGCCGGCAGCCTTAGCCGCAAGTGCAAGCTCCTCCTCCGCCCTGTTGAACTCCCCGGCTCCATGGAGCACCTGCGCCATCACGTAGCGGCAGAGCATTTCAGAAGAAGGCCCCCCCGCCGACACGGCAGACGATAAGGCTGTTTCCCCATGGACGACGGCACGGAGGACATTCCCCGTCTGGAGATCATACCAGGCAAGGAGAAGGTTATGAAGACAAAAGCCAAAGCCCCGGGAACTCTGCCGGGTGGCCCCCATCATCTGAAGGAACTCATTGGCAGCCGCCGTATCCCCACTGGTCAGCGCAGCGTAAACTCCCTGGGCGAAAAGAAAGTGGTCCCAGACGTGCACGCCGCTTGATCCGGCAATTTCCAGCGCCTCAGCCGTCAGCCGCCGGGACGTGTCGGAATCGGCCTCCGACCAGTTGCACATCAACGCTTCCGTCAACTTCCAGGTGATAACCGCTAATGGTGAGGCGTCCGGAAAACGGGCAACCACTCCCATTTCCCGGAGCACCGTTCCGCTCCGGGCGATATCCCCCTTCCAGAGATGGTAGTTGAAGCAGTTGACCAAGGCCTGCATGCGGAGTTGCATGTCCGGGCTTTGCCGGGTCAGGGACACCGCCCGCTCCGCCCACGTGCCGATGTCCGAATGATGGGGCCTGCTCAGGACCAGGGCGCCCGCCATGCCGGAAGCGACGCGCGCAGCGATTTCCGGTGACGGGAATGAGGGGTTCTCGCGCAGGCGTTCGTCCAGCCAGTCTATCCAGCGATCCAGCCGGCTGAAGTCGTTCCACTCGAAGAGGAAGGTGTCTACGACCGCCGACCATGAGAGAAAGAGGCCGGCGGCGTCATCCGAAGAGTCGAACAATGAAAACGCCCGCTCGGAAAGCTCACGGCTCTCGGCCGGCGCAAAGGGGAGCTGCGAGACAGCCAGCCATAAAAGGAGCCAGGGGGTATGCTCCACGATTTCCATTGGAATGCTCTCTAGCCATTCCAGGAGGGTTTTGCTCCTTCCCTGGGCCATGAGGATCTGTGCGTTACCCAGGACCAACCCAGCCAGCGCCTTCCAATCCCCCGTGTCGCGCAGAAGAACCGCGGCGTCCTCGATCCGTCCCGATTCTTCCAGTAGGGCCGCGGCCTTCCGCTTAAGCGCGGCAATCTCCGCTTTCCCGAATGCGTCGTTTGCCCGTGAAAGGAGAAATGCGCGAAACAGGGGGTGGTACCGGTAGACCGGCTCAGGACCCGCAAGGCGGTGAGTGAAATAGTTGTTCCGGTCAAGGCGGTCGAGTATCCGCTCCACCGCCCCACTGCCGGTCAGTTCTGCGGCTGCCCGCGGGACGATATCGTGGAGCAACGATGTTTTGAGAAGGAAGTCTCGCGTTTCCCGATCGGTCTTGGCCAGTATTTCTCCGGCGAAGTAGTCGAAGACCTCCGCCGGATCGGTCTTTTCCGCCAGGTTCAGCCGTGCTTCTCCCGAATTCCCGCTTTCCACCATAAGCACCACGCCGGTGGCCCATCCCTGTGTCATCTCCTGCATGCGTTGCACGGTTCCCGCCGGAACATCACATCGGCTCTGAAGGGCCACGATTCCCGCCGTCTCCTCCATGGTCAGCCTGAGTTCCCGCCACCCCAGGATCGCCATCTGGCGGCTCGCTTTCAGGCGGGCCAGGCTTGCGGGCGGTGCGCCGCGGCTGATGATGATGACGCTTACCCCCGGCGGGATTACCCGTAATCCCTGGCAGATCACCTCTTGAAACGGCGAATCAACAGGCGCCTCCTGGTAGTTGTCGAAAACAATCGCGCAGGGGGGCTTCAAGCGGCTGAAAAGCTTTTCAAAAAACCGGCTGGCAAAGGTGGAGGCACCGTGGAGATATTCGGGAGTGAACAGGGGGAGCGGCTGACGGTACCGGGGGGCGGCCTTAATTGCCGCCATCCCCAGGTAATAGAAAAAGGTGGCGATATCTCCGTCGCCCTCATCCACTTGGTACCAGAGACTGGGGAGGTTGCGGACACGGAGGTAACTGGATACCAGGGTGGTCTTGCCGGCACCGGGTGGCGCGGCAATCCATATGAGCGGCCTTGCAGAGGCTTGATCCAACAGATGGAAGAGTCTCTCGCGGGGAAATACTTCCGACAGTCGCGGAGGTGCAATTTTGGCGGGGGATGTGGGCAATGAACCGTTCCTAACGTGTCTTTGGGAGGGTAAAGGTATATTAATGCAACAGGTTCAATCGGAAAATATCCCATCGGGCTGCGGAATGTCAATATGAATCCGCTGGTTGGAGAACGAAACATTTTCTCCTTTCATCCATCCTCTCTTTTTGCTACAAAATAACGATGCGCATTCACCATCCCCTCTCCCCTGGCCGGCTCATCCGGCGCTACCAGCGGTTCCTCGTCGATGTGGAGCTGGATAGCAGCGAGAGGGCGGCAGCAAGCGGCGTCGAAGCCCTAGCCTACCAGGCGCACGTCACGCCGGAGGAGATTCGCCTTACCCGGCGTCTGCCTGTTGTGCTGGAATAGATATAACTGTAACAACTGCTTAGAACGTGCTTCCAACTGCCATGTCTCTTATCTGTCCCCCATGAATTGTAAACAACAGGGAAGTGAAAAGAGGACAGGTCCCCATTCCCATGACCCCACATTCCCCTCCCACCAAAAAACAAAAAAGCGGCAACTGTTGTAGTACTTGACAACATGTGCCGCTGTTGTTATTCTTTCCAACATGAATGCCAAGCTAATGCTTAGCGAGCGTCACACACTTTCCGAGGGCACTTTCGTAGAAATGGTGGTATGGCGCTTACCAACGCCCCTTCCTGGAAGCAGTCACGGTTTCAAGTATCGACTTGCACTTGTGGTGAATGGCAATTGTGTCCTTCGCTATGACAACGAGGCAGGCAAAGGCGATCACAAGAATAAAGGCGAAGAAGAAATACCATACCATTTCATCTCCCCCCAAGTCCTGCTCAACGATTTCTGGGACGAAGTAGACAATTGGAGGCCCTAATATGCATACCGTAACATTGGAAGTTTCTTCCCGCGAAAAAATCAACCGACGGTTCCTGCGTGCGTTCGAGGGAGAACCACAAGGAGCATTTATCAGCTTCGAATCTCCGGAACTCCTTTTCAAGGTTATTTCCGGCAAGCGCTGGGAATTGCTCAAGGTCATGACCGGCGCAGGACCAATGACGATTCGAGAGGCAGCACGTCGAATGCAGAGGGATGTGAAAGCCGTACATGGCGACGTAAAAGCTCTTCTGAATGCCGGGATATTGGAAAAAACCGCCAAAGGGCAGATCGTCTTTCCCTATGATGCCGTGCATGTGGATTTTATGCTGAAAGCGGCTTGAGTGACTTGGGATAACCACCCGGCATGCGGGTCCGCACCGTTACCGTGCCGAAGGAAAATAACAGGCTCGCGTCTCCAAATATCAAAGTACCCACTGAAAACAACTTAAATGTCCAACCCTTATAAGGCCCCGGTCAAAGCGCAGCAACGGTTCCCCAAAAGGGATTAATTTATGAGTTGTAAAAACAAGCGGGAGGATTGCCCATGAAAGTAAAACTGGATGTCGAAAAAATCAGCTTCAGACAAGGGGACGGCAACCTTTCCGCTGCTCGGCAGATGGAGATTGCGGCCGGACGGATTGCCGGCTGTCAGCGGGTGCTGCGGCCGGGCGACCCCCTGGGGGATCTGGAAAAAATCCTGGCACTGCGCGGCGGTGGCACGCCGGAAGGGCTCCTTGCACCCTGGCCGGTTCATCCTCCTGAGCCGTACCGCGTCAAGAGCGTTGAACTGCGCGGCCATGGCTGCCCTCCCGGCGACGTACGCCTGGAGGCGATCGAAGAGGCCGGCTACAACACGTTCCTGCTGAAAGAGGACAAAAGGGTTGTCATCCACATCGACCTTCTCACCGACAGCGGCACTTCCGCCATGAGCGACCTGCAGTGGTCGGCGATGCTGAAAGGGAACGAGGATTATGCCGGTTCCCGCAGCTATTATCCTCTGGAAAAGGCGATTCAGGAAGTGTACGGCTGGCAGGAAGTCGTCCCCACTCACCAAGGGAGGGGAGCGGAGCATATCGTCTCGACGATCTTCATCAAGCCGCTGCTGGAGCAGTACCCGGGCGATCCGATCTATGTGCCGAAAAACATGTACTTTACCACCACCAAGGTCCATATCCTGCGGGCCGGCGGAGTTTTCAGGGATATCATCATCGATCAGGCCCACGATTCAACGGCTTGGCATCCGTTCAAGGGAAATATCGATCTCGACAAGCTCCAGAAACTGATCGACGACTGTATCGCCCGCTGGGGCAAAGTTCACGGACCGCGGCACATCGCCTATCTGCATCTCGAAGGATGCGTGAACATGGCCGGTGGACAGCCCTTTTCCATGGAAAACCTGAAGGCGCTGCGGGCAGTGACCCAAAGGCATGGTATCCCGCTCCTGCTGGACGCCACTCGCCTGGTGGAAAACGCCTATTTCATCCAGCAACGCGAGGAGGGTTACCGGGAAATGAGCGTCGCCGCCATTGTCCGCGAAATGGGGAGCTTGACCGACGGCTGCACCATGAGCTCCAAGAAGGATCATCTGGTCAATATCGGCGGCTTCCTGGCGCTCAACGACCGGGACAAGGCCGCCAAGGCGCGCGAAATGCTGGTGGACTTCGAAGGGTTTCCTACCTATGGCGGCATGGCGGGCTACAGCATGGAAGCGCTGACGCAGGGGATCCGTGAATGTATCGATGACAACTGGATCGCCTATCGTATCGGGCAGACCCGCTATCTGGGGGAGCTCCTGCAGGATGGCGGCGTGCCTATCGTCCTTCCGGTAGGGGGACACGCGGTTTTCATCGATGCCAAGAAGTTCCTGCCCCATCTCCCCCAGGAGCAGTTCCCGGCCCAGGCCCTGGCCAGTGCCGTCTACCTCCACAGCGGCGTTCGGACCATGGAACGGGGGATCGTTTCCGCCGGACGCGACAAGGATAGCGGCTCACAGCATTTCCCCGAACTGGAGCTGGTCAGGCTCACCATCCCGCGCCGGGTTTATACCCAATCGCACATGGATTACGTGGCGGAAAAAATCATCGAACTGTACCGGATGAGAGAGAGGATCAACGGTCTGGAAATTGCCTGGGAGCCGCCCGCCGGTTCGTTACGTTTTTTTCTGATGAGATTTACCCCCATCGGGGGCCGGCTTATCAGATAGCCCTGCTTGGAAACAGGCTCTCTGGGGTCGGACCACTAACGGGAGCGTACCGGACGGGACTGACTAACCCGTGGAGGGGCAATGTGCCGTCACGGCTGCCGCTCCAGGAAATCAGGATCGGCAAAGGTCCCCTCCGGGGTGAGGCCGCGGATCCGGTAGTACTTGTCCAGCTCTTCCGTGAAACGCGCCTTGTCGATAGGGGAAATTTCTATTCCCTCGCCGCTGGAGCCCGGCTCCGTGTAAAACCGCTCCGGCAGGAAGTCGTCTTTCGCGGTAAAGCCGTTGGCGCAGTTGTAGAACCGCTCGGTGAGGTAGATGCGCTCGCCGATCTCCTTCAGCCACTGAGGCGAATACTCCATCCCGGTCGTGGCAGAGAGGAGCTCGCCATACTCCTCCAGGGTCGCGCCGAAGAAGGAGAACTTGCAGGCCACCAGGGAATCTACCGCGGCGTTGGTGTCTTCGGCGATCTTGATGATGCGGGCCTTGCCGGAAAAGGAAAAGCGGTCGGTGGCCACCGGCTTCCTCAGTATCTCGTGGGAGATGGGGTAGGCGCGCAGGTGGCACCCGCCCCGGTTGCTGGTGCAGTAGGCAAGGGCCATACCGTAAGCACCGCGGGGGTCGTAGGCGGGAAGTTCCTGGGACTTGACGCTCATGGAAAGACCCGGTTTACCGAGGGCCTCCGCCACCCTTCGCGATCCGAGGGAGAGCAGCTCTCCTTCCCCGCGGAGATGGGCGATATCGGCAAGGAGTGAGGTAACTTCCGCCCCGTCGGGGAACCGTCCCCTTGCCTCCCCCCAGGCCGAAAGCGTGGCGGCGGCGGAGATGGTATCCAGTCCCAGCTCGTTGCAGAGGGTATTGGACCTGACGATGGCCGAAAGGTCGGCGATCCCGTTCAGGGCGCCGAAGTGGGAAACGGTCTCGTACTCGGGAAGGTGCTCCCCTGCTGGCGTGCTCTTCTTGCACTGGATGGGACAGCCGTAGCAGCCGTCCTTTTTTGCGCCGCATTCTCTCCGGATTGCCGGCCCGGAATAGTTGTCCGACTCTGCAAACACGGTCTTCCTGAAATTTTCGGTGGGGGCCATGCGCCGCTGGCGCATCAGGTCAACGAGCGCCGGGGTCCCGTACTCGGCTATCCCCAGTTCGCCATAGATGACCGGCGAGGCCCGGAAGAGGCGCATCACGTCCTGACGGGCATGCTCGAACCGCTCCCGGTCGGCAATGCCCGTTTTCAGGTCGCCATCCACCGCGATGGCCTTGAGCCGTTTTCTCCCCATCACCGTGCCCAAGCCGCCGCGCCCCACCGAATTCCCCTCACCCATCATGATGTTGGCGAACAGGACCCCGTTCTCCCCGGCCGGACCGATGGCCGCCACGCTCCCTCGGCAGGCCAGGGCGCTGACGGTATTATGCACGGTCTCTCCCCACAGGTTTCCGGCAGGAATCAGTTCGGCGCTCTCGCCGTTGATGGCCAGCGCCACGGGAGTCGCGCTTTCCCCAAAGATAAAGAGGGCGTCCAGCCCGGCGGCCTTCAAGCGCCAGGCAAACCGCCCCCCGGCGGAACAGTCGTAAACGGTCCCGGTCAGGGGGGAGCGGGACACCACGGTCAGACGGGCGGCAGTGGGAGCAGCAGTGCCACACAGGGGCCCAACGGCAAAGATGAGCGGCATCGCCGGCTCAAACGGGTCGCACCGGAACCGGTCACGCAAAAGCCGCACCCCTAGCCCGCGCCCTCCCAGGTAGGCATGGAGCAGCTCCGCCGGGATCTCCTCCCGCCAGATTTTACCCCCCGTCAGGTCAACCTTCAGTATGTTCCCAGTCCATCCGCACATTCGCCCCTCGCCCCTCGCCCCTCGCCCCTCACCCCTCACCCCTCACCCTTCACCCTTCACTACTAAACGTTTTACAAGTATTCCTGAAGTCCCTTCCGTTCCAGCTCCTCCACCACCTTCTTCACCTCCTGCGCGCGTTCTTCCGCGCAGACCATCAGTGCATCGCCGGTATTCACGATGATCAGGTTCTCCACTCCCACCAGGGCGACCAGTTTGCCGCCACCATAGGCCAGGCATCCTCGGGAATCGATATTTACCGCTTCACCGGCATCAATAAGGACGTTTCCGGCGCCATCCGGCGCGATGACCTCGGGGAGCGCACGCCAGCTCCCCACATCGCTCCAGCCGAAGTCCGCGGGGATGACCTCTACATTCTTCGCCTTCTCCATGACCCCGTAGTCGATGGATTCACCTTTGATTTCGCCGTAAATAGCCGCTATCTGCGGCTTCAGGTCGGCCAATTCCCATACGTCGGCGGAAAAATCGAGCTTCATGAGGCTCCCGTGGAGTTCAGGCATGTGGGCTTTTATTCCATTGAGGATGACCGGGACCTGCCAGACAAACATGCCGCTGTTCCAGAAAAAATTGCCGGCGGTCAGGAACTCCAGCGCCTTTTCGAAAAAAGGCTTTTCCACAAAGCGGGTCACCGGATAGGGTCCGTCGCCGCGCAGGGCCATTTCCGCCTCGATATAGCCGTACCCGGTTTCGGGCCTGTCCGGCGTGATCCCCAGTGTGATCAGATAGCCGTTCAACGCCGCCCCCTTCGCCCGGAGGATAGTCGCCCTGAATTCCTCTTCATTCACAATATAATGATCGGCGGGAAGGACCGCCATGATCGCATCCGGGTCGTGCCGGGCGATTATGGCCGCGGCAAGCCCGATGGCCGGGGCGGTATTGCGCCCGACCGGTTCTTCGATAATGTCGATCGGAACATGTTTCAGGTATTCCAGCTGCTCGGCGGTCTCTTTCGCCTGAACGGTGTTGGTTATTATCAGGATCCGCTTGGGATGGAGGGGTAAAACCCTCTCCACGGTCCTTTGCAGCATGGACTTGCCGCCAAAAACGGACATCAGCTGTTTTGGGTGTTTCTTCCGGGAAAGAGGCCAGAAACGGGTGCCGGCCCCCCCGGCGAGAATGACGACATACATGTATAGATCCTCCCGGTACATACGATGAGAAGGAGAAGACCTGACAGGTCTCCTTCCATGTATTTTTATACCACAGTAACCCGGTCAACGGCAAGGATTACGCTTTTCAGAGGTTTTATTCTAAAAACGGCAATAGGACACGGATTTACACGGATTAACACAGATAAACCAAAGACATATACCGGCTTAATGCCTCAACCTATTGGGTTAATGCTCTTAATCGTATAAATCCGTGAAAATCCGTATAAATCAGATTTGATCCGTGTTCAAATGCTTTATCTAGGTTTATTTGCTCCAAGGGGGAGATTATGGGGCGGGGGGGCGTCTCTAGCCGCCGGCGGTCAGCATGCGGAGGTAGTTACGAATACGTTTGGCGTTGGTGCCGACATCACTCCTCCCCACCCGCGAGACCGACCGGACATCCACGAGGGAACGGTGACCCGCTGGGGCAACCCGGATCACGATGTCGTCCTTGAAGCCGAACCAGAAGGTAGTGTCCGTCGCCTCGATGCGCCCATCCTTCGGTTCAGCGGCAACGATCTGCCATCCCATCCGGCGCACGGCGTCGAGAGACCGTTCAAAAGCCTGCGCCGGCGGGGCGTTCAGCACCACGGTTTTCAGATTAGGATAGGCGGCGCGCTGCTTTACAGCGATCTCGGGTCCGCCGTACTCGGCCGGATTGGGGGCATCCTTGCGCAGCGGCAGTATGGACACAAACTGCGGGGGATTCACGATGTCGGTGGTAATGTCGTGGATCGGAGGGACGCGCTGGGCGGTAAGCCGCCAAGAGAGAGGCACGGCAAAGATCAGAACACCCCCCAGAACCCCGATAAGGGAGACGAGAACCCCTTTCCAATATCGCCCTTTCCCGGACAGAACGGCGGCTGCCAGCGAAACCAGGGCGGCGGCCAAGCCGCCGTAAGCGGACCATTTCAGGATTTCAAAGCCGGTCCTGAAATGCCAGAGCCCGAACCGGCTGCCGAACCCGGCCGCCAGGGCGACGACGGCGGCAAGCAGGGCAAGGTTTATGCCCGTCAGGGCCAGGCGCCAGCCGCTTCGGCCCCGCTCCACCTTCTTGCCGTGAACACTTGCCTGATTCTCAGTCATGCTTCCTCCCGACATGCGTAAATAACGCAGGAGCCGCCGCTCCTACTCCACAACTTCGAGGTTGTTGATGACCCTGTCCACCCCGAAGACATACCAGGCGTCGGCTTCCGCCATATCCCGTTCCTTCGGCTTCGTTACAACCCCATCGAGGGTGACCACGCAGTCGCGGCAGGTGATCCGGATCTGGGACGCGTTGACAAAAGGGTCCTTTTCCAGTACGAGGCGCACCGCATCCCGCACTTCATCGTCGTTGTCCCCCATGGGGGGAACTACCTCCAGGCCGTTGACCACGTCCCTGCTCCCCGGCACCCACCATGCCAGCACCCCGGCCAGCCGCTTATGGGAGAGACTTCCCACCCGTCCGTTCAGGGTCACCACCCCATCCGTCACCTCCACTTCGATGGCACCGGCGGGTTCCAACTGCACTTCCCTGGCCGTTTCCCACGCCTCCTTGACTAAAACCCGGATAGTGTAATCGTTGTACACCGGTTCCACTATGAGGGCGTCACAGACATGGTCGCGGATGGCTCCGTCTTCCATCTGTTCAGCGGGAGCTACCCGCAGCCGGTCCACGATGCCCGTAACGCCGGGCACAGCCGCAGCCAGCTCAAGGGCCAGCTTCTTCCCCGCGATACTCTCCGTCTCCCCTTCCAGTATTACAACCCCCTCGACATAATCGATCCCCACCGGGCAATGGTGCAGGTTTACCCGCGGCTCCCGTTCCAGGGCGGCCCTCACCTCTTTTACAACCCTGTCTTCACTGATCATGGCCCCTCCTCTCCTTTAAGATACCCTTTCAGCATCCCGATCACTTCCCCAATTGCCATCCCTCCCCGCGGCTGCCCCAGCGCCGGCACATGTTCCTGATTCCTGCAGTGCGTCAGTTTCCCGGCCGGCAGTATCCCGGCTTCCCTCCTATCCACCGGTATAGCCGAATTTCCTGTAATGGTTCTCCGTGCCGTTCTCACCGGTCACCCTGTCCGTGGTTGCAAGAAATACCGCCAGCCGCGCCACACGATCCGGAGAGAGAAGCTCCCCCCGCTCCTTCATGGCCAGAAAACGTTCAAACACCTCTTCCCCCAGCACCGCCGGGCCGAAACCGCGGATCTCCTCCTGCATGCCGGTGTCCATGACTGCCGGATCAAGGCCGTTTACCCGGATATTGTACACCTTGAGTTCTTCAGCCATGATCCTGGTCAGATGAATAAGTCCTGCCTTGGTGACCGAGTAAGTACCGAACGGAGGCATGACTATTTCACCCATTCCCGTTGTGACATTGATGATCTTGCCGCTTCCCTGCCGGATCATGTGGGGAATGACCTCTTTTGAAAGGAGAAAGGCGGCCTTGAGATTGATGGCGAAGGCCCTGTCCCACTCCCCTTCTTCCACCTCGTAAAGATGCTTGAGCGGACCTATAATGGCCGCATTGTTCATCAGGATATCAATACTGCCGAATGTTTCCACGGCAGTATCGACCATCTGCCTCACTTCCGCGGACCGCCCCACATCCGCCTCCAGAATTACGACCGTGCCGCCCCCATCCATGATGACCCGAGCGGTCTCTTCAAGTTCCGCAGGGGTCCTGCTCACGATGACCAGATCCGCCCCCTCATGCGCCATCGCAATAGCGGATGCCCGCCCGAGACCGCGCCCGGCTCCGGTTACGAGCGCCACTTTCCCCTTAAGCTTCATGGCTTTCTCCTTTTATGACGGTTTCAGGATAGATTTTAACATGCGGATGCGGGATGTCTAAGCGTGGATGAAAAATTAATGGAGGGGAGAGAGGAAGGGAAAGGGTGACCTGTTATCTCAGACCCAGACGCTTCAGTATTTTGCCCAGGTACTTGTTGAGGGGGTTGTCCCGGTGCAAGAAGGATATGACCGGAGGGTTCCGCGGTTCGAGCTTAAACAATTCGTCTAAAATCTGTTGGTTCGGCTCATGGCTCAACCCTTGCCTGAAGGTCTCGATCGCATCGGCCTTGCAGCCGGCAATGAGCTGGATTTTTCCGAGGTTGAGATAGTGCAATGAATTTTCAGGTTCTTTCTCTATCGCTTCCAGGCAGAGGGTGATCCCCTTCTTCACCTGCCCCCGTTCCTTCGCAATGCAGAAGGCAAGATGGGAACAATAGACGGGGCTGATTTCCAATTGTAGCGCCCGTTCAAAATTAACAAGGGCGGCAAGCGTGCTTCCTTCCGCAATCGATCTCAAGCCTTTGGCAAAGAGTTGTTCGGCTTCCGGATTCGCCATTGAGTTTTTCCCTCTTCCATGAAATTTCCCGGCTCCCCTTACCACGTTCGGACCCGGTGTTTAGCGCGCCACTCGATTATTTCGGTGATGGTATCTTTTAATACATTCGGGTTGATGAATCAATACCTTAAATTAATTAACACACTTTCTTATTTCTTCAGCTCTGCCGTTTGGATATCATGCCAGAATCTCTTCCTCATCCTCGCAGCGCCGGTAATCATCCTCGAAGCGGATGATATCGTCTTCCCCCAGATACTCGCCGCTCTGTACCTCGATAATGGTCAATGGGATCAAACCGGGGTTTTCCAGACGATGGGTGACACCCATCGGGATGAAGGTCGATTCGTTGATATTGAAAATTGATACTTTACCATTGCAACTCACCTTGGCGGTACCGGAGACCACAATCCAGTGCTCGCTCCGGTGATGGTGCATCTGCAGTGACAACCGCTGACCCGGATTGACCTCGATCCTTTTTATCTTGTAATTCTTGTTCTCTTCAAGAACCGTGTAGGTCCCCCATGGGCGTTCGCCACGTTCCATAACCGTCTCCCTTATTGTATTCCCCCTCTCCCTCTCCCACCAGGGGAGAGGGAATTATAAGCTCCCCTCCCTTCCACCCTCTCTCTATCTCTCTCCCAGAGGGAGAGAGCATTCTGTTCTCCCCCCTTCATGGGGGGAGGAAGGGAGGGAGAGAGCATTCTGTTCTCCCCCCTTCATGGGGGGAGGAAGGAGGGGGGCGGGAGGGGCGGGGGGAGGGTGCGCCTTATTCAGCCCTTTTGCCCATATACTTCTTCAGCGCCTCACGCCACGGCTGCATCTGAAATCCGGTATCCTGCACCAGCTTGCCGCAGTCCAGGACCGAATAGAGCGGCCTCGGCGCAGGACGTCCCAGTTCATCCGTGGTCATCGGTTTCACCAGCACATCGACGCCAGCCTCTGCAAAGATGGCCTTGCTGAACTCGTTCCAGGAACAGGAACCGGAATTGGCCGCATGGTAGATGCCGCGGCAATCGCTCGAGAGCAAGGCCTTGATGGCCGAACTCAGATCGACCGTCCAGGTGGGTGAGCCGATCTGGTCGATAACGACCGCCAGCTCCTTCTTCTCCCCGGCCAGACGGAGCATGGTCTCCACGAAGTTCTTGCCGTGCAGACCATAGAGCCACTGGGTGCGCACAATCAGGTGGTCGGAAGCAAGGCGGGCGTTGAGTTCGCCTGCCAGCTTGGATTGGCCGTAGACACTGAGGGGATTGGGGGAATCGTCTTCCAGGCAGGGGCTCCCCTTGCTGCCGTCAAAAACGTAATCGGTACTGATATGCACCAGTTTTGCGCCGATCTCCCGGGCGGTCATGGCAAGGTAGGCGACCCCTTCGCCGTTTACCTGCATGGCGAGCTCCGGCTTGGTTTCACAGCCGTCCACATCGGTATAGGCAGCGGCGTTTATCACTACCGCCGGTTTCAGGGTCAGCAGCACCCTGCGCACGGATTCGAGAGAAGTTATATCGATTTCTTCAATGTCCACTCCCCGCACGTCATTGGATAGGACCTCCATCAGGTCCCGCCCCAGCATCCCTTTTGCGCCGACTATCAATATCATACCTACGTTCTCCTTTTTCCTGACAAGGACGTCACAGCAGAAAGCTCCAGCCGCTCATTCCTCGCTCCTCATTCCTCGCTCCTCATTCCTCGCTCCTCATTCCTCGCTCCTCATTCCTCGCTCCTCATTCCTCGCTCCTCGTTCCTCTTTCTAACGCTCTCCGTACTGTTTCTCATAGTAGTCCCGGTAGGCGCCTGAGGTCACCTCTCTCACCCATTCCTGGTTGGCCAGGTACCAGTCGATGGTTTCGGCGATACCCCGCTCGAAGGTATAGGACGGCTCCCACCCCAGTTCCCCCTTGATCTTGGAGGCGTCAATGGCGTAGCGGCGGTCGTGGCCGGGCCGGTCTTTCACAAAGGTGATGAGCCGGCGGTTTTCCCCCGGCGCACGTTCCAGTTTCATGTCGAGGAGGTCGCAGACCAGGTTGACGATATCGATGTTTTTCCACTCGTTGTTGCCGCCAATATTGTAGGTCGCACCCGGCCGGCCCTGTTTGAGAACCGTCTCGATGGCCGCAGAATGGTCCTTTACATGGAGCCAGTCGCGGACATTGAGGCCGTCGCCGTAAACCGGAAGGGGCTTTCGGGCAATGATGTTGTGGATCATCAGGGGGATCAGTTTTTCCGGAAAGTGATACGGACCGTAGTTGTTGGAACAGCGGGTGTTGAGGGTCGGAAACCCATAGGTCTCGTGGTAGGCCCTGACCAGCAGGTCCCCCCCCGCCTTGCTGGCCGAATAGGGGGAATTGGGGGCGAGCGGCGTTTCTTCGGTAAAATAACCGGTCGAACCGAGGCTCCCGTAGACCTCATCGGTGGAAACCTGAAGGTACCGGAACGCGGGAACCGCCCCGGCCTCCCGATGCCTGCGGCTTTCCTCCAGAAGCACCTGGGTGCCCAGCACATTGGTGCGAACGAATATCTCCGGTCCCGTTATGGAACGGTCCACGTGGGACTCAGCGGCGAAGTGGACCACCGTGTCGATCTTCTCCTCTGCCAGAAGCTTGGCCACCAGTGCCGCGTCGCAGATGTCCCCCCTGACAAAACGGTAAGCGGGGTTGTTCTCGACACCTTTCAGGTTCTCCAGGTTCCCTGCATAGGTGAGGCAATCCAGGTTGACCACCCGGCAACCGGGATTGCCCGCCATGAAGTGGTTTATGAAGTTCGAACCGATGAACCCGGCGCCTCCGGTCACCAGGACAGCGCGGGGGATGAATGTATCGGGCATCCATTACTCCTCTAAATCGTTTTTTCAGGATTAATCTAAAAAGCCTTCATCGGCCCCACTGCGCCGACCCCGGCCAGGGCGAAGCTTACCAGGAATTCCCGGTTGTCCGGGCGGTCGCGGAATGAAAAGATTATGCTCCAGCACTGCGCCTTATACTCAACGGCATAGTACGCCTCAAGGAAAGCCCCCCTGTCGAACGAGTAACGGCCAGTGTAATTGAAAATGAACGGTTTGACAAGAGCTACCCCCACCTTCCCCGCCAGATACTCCACCTGCCCTCGGGAAAAGTGGTATCCCACCCCCGCGAGGTTTCCTCTGTCATCGGTAACGTCCGCATCAATGGCGGCAGTGGAGAAATCTAACCGGTAGGGATTAAAACGACTGTCGGTGGAAACGGAAAGTCGCTTCATCGGATTGAACCTGGCCTCCAGCCGGATATCGGTAAAGGGACGTCCTTCATCGACCAGGGTAAGAAGGTCGCGCCGGGACCCGCTCAGTTGGTAACCCTGGCTGAGCCTCATGGAGAGGAGATCGCGATAGGCAGGGAATTCATCGTTCTGAAGGATCTTTCCCGTCAGGTAACTGGTCAGGGACCAGGTCGTCATGCTCTCCCCCACCACCCGGTCGTTGAAATCGAAAAAGGGAAGGGTATCCTGGCCTTTCTCCTGGACGTATCTATAGCCGGCCTCAGGAATCAGCGTGTGCTTTACCTTCTTTACCCCTCCCCACTCCGTATCGTAGACCCTGGCAAGGGTCGTGGAGATGAGAGCGCCGGCATCGGCAAGGCCGTCACCGTGGTAACCCTTGCCGGACTCCGCGCCGAAGGCGTTGTAGAGTCTCTGGCGGTAACCACCCCAGACGGAGAGCCCCAGACCGGCTGGCAATGCCTCATAAAGGGTCAAGGAAGGACGGAAATCGAGCCGCTCCCCCCTTTGCCCCTCTGCCCGGTAAAAATTGGTGAAATCCGAGTCGAGGGCAAAATATAGCGGCACACTCCCCGCTCTCCGTCTGATGGCGGTAAAGGTGAGGGTCGGTAACCGCTGCTGGGTCTCCCTGTTGTTGAGCGCATCCAGATTGTCAATATACTTGAATTCGCCGGCAAGGGATGAGCTCGCCCAGTTCTTGGTCAGCGACGCCGAGGATTCGAGGATCTGCTGGTTGTAAATGCCGCTTGTTACGGTAAAATCCCGGTAGAAATCCCGCTCCAGGGTCATATTGATATCCGACTTGAACGTGAGGGAGGAGGAAAGCTCCTCCATGTGTTTTTCGGCCACGTCCCCCCGGAATCTCTCCTGCTGAGTGTCGTAAATCCCGAATCCGCGGAAACTCCCCTCACTCCCCCGCTTCCGTATGTAGCGGTAGTCTACACCCACCCCCACTCCCCTTTTGCTCTCCAGCTCCAGATCAAAGGTGACGTCCTGACTGGGTGAGATCGCCCAGTAATAGGGGATGTCAAGGAAGAACCCCTTTTTGGTGGAACTGCCGATGCGGGGTAAGAGAAAGCCGGACTGGCGCTCACGCTTGACCGGGAAGATGATATAGGGGGTGTAGAAAAGGGGAATGTCCTTGACGTAAAATACGGCATTATGGCCGCTTGCGTACTCCTCAAGGGTCACGGAGAGGTCGCCGGCGGTGAACTTCCAGCTCGGCGAATCACCGTCACAGGTGGTGAAAGTGCCCTGCTCCAGGAGGTAATCATCCTTTCCCACCTTGGCCATCCTTTTTCCCCGCACACGAAAATTCGTCTGCTTGACGAAGAGGTCGCCGTTGATCACCTCCCCCTGCTCCGTACCGACGTTGATCCTCAGCCGGTCTCCCGTCAAAAGGTCCCCGTCTTTCAGGAGCCTGACATTCCCGGAGGCCTCGGCCTCGTTACTCGCTTGATTCAAAGAGGCCATATCGGAGAAAAGGGTAATGGTGTCCCATACTATTTCCACATTTCCGGAAGCCCGATAGGTGTCGCTCTCTTTGTCATGGGAAAGGGTGTCGGCCTTGATGCGCACCGGGCCCGTTGCGGACGGCCCTTCGCCGCACGCGATCGGGGGAAACAAGCCCGCCAAAAGGAAAATGAAGATAATCACGGTTATTGGGTGCTTCATCAATACATATCTCATATAAAAAGTTCCCCCCTTTCGTAAAGGGGGGCTGGGGGGGATTTAACAACCCGGGCTGAATCCCCCTGAATCCCCCTTTACAAAAGGGGGACTTTAACCACATCATCCGCGAAAGGGTTCGTACCTTTTGGCCAGCAGATAAGCCCTGGCCTCGCCGACCGTAAACAGGGAACCGCAGACCAGGATGAGATCGGCAGGCCTCGCCATCTTTTTCGCCAGGTCAAGCCCGGCCTTTACAGATCCGGCATCAACACATTTCACCCCACTGCTGCATAAAAACGCGGCAAGCCGCTCGGAAGAAAGGGCCCGCGCCAGTGTCGGGGAAACCGCAAAAGCATGGTCGATGAGAGGCAACAACGGACCGAGAATCCCGTCCACGTCCTTATCCTCCATCACACCCGCTACCAGGAGGAGCCGCTCACGTGGGATATCTTCCAGTGACTCCGCCAGCGCCAAGCCTCCCGCCGGGTTATGGGCGCCATCCAGTAAAATTCCGGGCGCACCCCCCATGACCTCCATCCGGCCGGGCCATTTGGCGTTCTCTATGCCCCGTTTAAGCGCCGCTGCATCCGGATCAAACCCCGGTGCAGTGAGGAGTTCCGCCGCACACAGGGCGGTTGCCGCATTGGCCGCCTGATAACGACCGGCTATACCCGGTTTAAGCCCGGCTAAAGCGGTACGTATCCCCCGGTAGGCAAGTCCGTCAGCATCCCAAGAAGCGGAAAAATTTTCCCCATAACGGAAGATCGGGCTCCCCCTCTGAGCGCATTGCCGTTCAATAACCGCAAGAGCCTCGGGGCTCTGCGCCGAGACCACCACCGGTCGCCCCTGCTTCACCACGCCGGCCTTCTCAAAGGCTATTTCGGCAAGGCTTTTACCAAGGTAGTCACAGTGATCCAGGCTCACCGGCGTAATCACCGACAGTATCCCTGAAGCGGCGTTGGTGGCGTCGAGCCTTCCCCCCATCCCCGCTTCCATGATTGCCAGAGCAACTCCCTTCTCGGCAAAATGGAGAAAGGCCATGGCGGTGACCATCTCGAAAAACGTGGTTCCTGTGGGAGCGGCTGCCATAACCCGTTCAGCCAGTGCGGTAACCTCTCCCTCCGAAATCTCGGCGCCGTTTATGCGTATCCGCTCGGTGAAGTTTGTCAAATGCGGTGACGTGAACAAGCCGACTTGATGGCCCCCGGCGGCAAGAATGGAGGAGAGAAAGGCGGCAGTGGAGCCTTTGCCGTTGGTGCCGGCCACATGAACCGTCTGCAGTCTGTCTTGCGGGTTCCCAAGGGCCTGCAGAAGAACGGTTATCCTCTCCAGCCCCGGCTTCATGCCGAAACGCCCGAGGCTGTAAATATATGCGAGGGTCTCCTGGTAAGTCATGACAGGCAGGGATTATAGGGAATCACGGGGGGAATGTCTAGAAATTTGGCATGGGAAAGAAGCTATAACGCCCCCTGCCGCGTTGTTAGTTCTTCTTTTCCTTCTTGACCCGCACCATACCCGGCTGCATCAGGTCGAAATCCCCCTTGAGTAGCCTACTTTCCCGGCGTTCAAGCCGGTGTCACGCGTTACCCTTCGGTGCCGGGTGCTTACCAAGATATTCCGCGATGACCCTTTTAGCGAACTCGTTCACGTCACTCGGCAGATTGCCAATTACCCCCAAATCGGATGATTATGGCGAAGCATCGGTTAATTATCTGACGATTACACAATTTCATCTGACGATTATCTGACGATTAACGGCTGGGCAAGGACGTAACGAATGGAACGACCTTTACCTTGTTTTTCCGCAATGCCCAGTTCCAGTAGCAGCGCAAAGTCACGGGCTGCTGTGTCGCGAGTAATACCAAACTCACTTTCACAACGCCGACTGGTCAACGCTTCTCCTGTCACAAGCAGCGTTACCATTTTCTGTTGCCGCTCGTTCAGTCGCGCCTCAATGGCCGGGGTAATGGAGCCTGCCACAGTGGTCGGTGTCTTTATCCGATCATAATTGCCATCCGGGCCAGGGAGCGTGACGACAAAGAAACCGTCCTGCTGGTCAAGCTTTGGTTCGTTGAGCCCGTGGTCAAGCATGGCGTCGCGCATGCGGGCGATGCCGCTGCCGCGCTGCTCCATTTTGTCGAGGGTGGCGAGGGTCTGGGCGATGAGCGGATTGCGCGAACAGGGACGGTACCCGCCCTTCCGGAGCTTGGCCAGGGTGAGGGGCTTGAGCGGGTAGCCGGGGCTGGCGATCTCGATGCGGTCTCTGAAGATGTGCGCGAATACCTTGCGCGCAGCATCGTCATAGCTGCGGTGGGCAACTGCGTTGAGCAGGGCTTCGCGGAGGGCAGCCACGGGGTATTCGTCAAGGCGGATGTTGTTGAGGCCCACGACACGGCGGGGATGGAAGGTATGGTCATCGATGAACTTTAGCACCTGTTCCAGTGCATGGGGGAGAGGGGCGTTGATATTGAACTGCCCCTTGGGGCGGCCGGTGATGCGGATTTCGTCATAGGCATCAACAAGGATTTCGCACTGCGGGTAACGATGGGCCGGGTGGGTGCCGAACAGCACGAATGCAGCGGCGGTGGTCAGGAAGATGTCGGGCGCGTCGCCTCTGATGGCGAGACCGCGTGCGTGGAGCGCCTCGGCAGCGGAGAGCCCGGCATGATCCGTCTCGCCCGCGTTGACCCGCTGATTAAATGCCGCGATAAGGTCCTGATCGAGTGATGCCACCGTAACATCGCTCAGCACGGCAGTCTCGAACGCAGAGGCAGCCTCGATCTGGTGCTCACCCTCGTCCACCTCGGCGCCGGTAGCTTGAAGCCCGAACTCATCCGCCAGTGTGCGCATGAGAGCTCGGAGCATTTCAGGCTTTAAATCCTCTCGGTCGTGAAAGCGCTTGTAGGTGTGTCCGGCCCGTTTGATCTCTTTGATCAACTCGTGGGTTTCTTCTGACCGGCCAGCGTCAGTGGCCCCCTTGATAAAAACAATGGTCGGGAGCTGCAATTCCTGGGCGAGGCGATACTCATGGTGCGTGGCTGAGATGTCGCCATCCGGGTGGCCGTATTCGTTGGCTATGAGCAGGACATACACGGCACAGCCCCGAAGGGATTCGAGGTAGGGACGAGAGGCCGGATGCGGAGGAGGGGGTTCCTTCTCGAACAGCACCGCGGTGCAATGTTGATGAAGGAAAGGATCCGTGGAGATGAGACCAGCCACAGCGGCCCGCTCCAGTTCCAGTTCCTTTTGCACGGAGCTTATGAAGATTCGTTTTTTTGTGTTCAT
>WSYB01000057.1:0-1747 GCA_009773645.1 Geobacteraceae bacterium | reverse complement strand
CGAGTATTTACCGTAACACTGTTAATTGCGTTGTCCGGTCCCACCCGCCCCTCTTTCACCTAAACTTTGCAACTTTGCAATCCTGACCCGACTTGTTTCTAAACTTTGCAACTTTGCAATCCTGACCCGACTTGTTTCCGACTTGTTTCCGACTTGTTTCCCGACTTGTTTCCTGACCCGACTTGTTTCCTTGGTGCGAAAGGAAGCTGGTGCGCGAAAGACGGCGGATTTATTCATCGCCGTCTCTCCGTGCCTCTTGTTCCCTGGCCAGTTCAATGGCAAGGTGCAGTCGAGAACGCAGCAGTTCCACCGGTGGAAGTTCCGTCAGATATTCCGCAACCCGGATCGATTTTTCGTCCAGTTGCAGAAGTTCAACTTGTTCGGTATCTGCTCCGGCGCAGAGAATAAGGCCGATGGGTGATTCCTCGCCGGGCGCCCGCTCGTGCTTGTCCAGCCAGCGGAGATACAGCTCCATCTGGCCGGTATGGGCCGGTTGAAACGATTCCAGTTTAAGCTCGATTGCCACCAGCCGCCGCAGGAAACGGTGGTAAAAGAGCAGGTCAAGATAGAAATCGTCCTTGCCGACGCTCATCCGCTTTTGGCGGGCCACAAAGGAAAAGCCGCTTCCCAGTTCCAGCAGGAATCTCTCCATTTCACGCAGGATGGCGTTTTCCAGATCCTTCTCGCTGAAAGAACCCTGCAAGCCAAGAAAATCCAGCAGGTAGGGGTCGCGAAAGACCATATCCGGTGTGATCTGGCCTTCGCGCAGATTGTCCAGTTCGGCCTTGATGACCGTTGCGGTGTTTTTGGACAGGGCGGTGCGCTCATAGAGCATGCCGTTGATCTTTTGCCGCAGAGTGCGGACCGGCCAGCGCTCAACCCGGCACATCTCGGCATAAAACTCGCGGGCAAGGGTGTCTTTTATCGGCAGCAACGCCAGAAAGTGTGCCCAACCCAAATGTTGTAACAGCGATACAACTATTTCCTCTTCAGCGAACAGTTCGGCGAAACGGGCCATTCGGGTGAGCGCCGAGTAACTGAACCCATTGCCGAATTCAGCCACCAATTCTTGTGACAGTGTCACAAGAATCTTTTTGCCGTACTCAGCGCGGCCTGCAGTAAGGTTTTCGGACACAATTCGCCTGCCCAGCCGCCAGTAGAGGAGGGTCTGCTCGGCATTGGCAACCGTTGCTACCCGGTGACGGGCAGAGTGTATTAACTCGCGCAGATCGGCAAGAACATCGGCAGCAACAACGGCGATAGTTCCCTGCGGGCGAGTGACGGTGGCTTTACTCATCCCAGCCCTCCTACCCGCGCCTTTGCCCATACGGCATTTGATGTCGTAGTGCTATCATATTTGCGGAATCCTTTGTTGTAAGGCCGGTACCAGCCTGGATCTTTTCGGCAAGGTTCTTGAAAATAGGAAAAGGGGAAAATAAAAATAGGGTCAGGCTTGAAAGACTGCAACTTGAAAACCCTCCACTAGTGACCATCTTACAGTCTTTCAAGCCTGACCCCACTTTTCCCTTCGTTGGCTATGAGCAGCACATACACGGCACAGCCCCGGAGGGAGTCGAGGTAGGGCCGAGAGGCCGGATGCGGAGGAGGGGGTTCCTTCTCGAACAGCACCGCGGTGCAATGTTGATGAAAGGAAAGGATCCGTGGAGATGAGACCAGCCACAGCGGCCCGCTCCAGTTCCAGTTCCTTTTGCACGGAGCTTATGAAGATTCGTTTTTTTGTGTTCAT
>WSYB01000056.1:14395-15387 GCA_009773645.1 Geobacteraceae bacterium | reverse complement strand
GCAGTCAGGGTGGTCTTGCCGTGGTCGACGTGACCGATCGTCCCGATGTTTACGTGCGGTTTCTTCCTCTCAAATTTTGCCTTGGCCATTTAGGAATCCCTCCTCGCTAGGAAATGTTTATCCTTTTATCTTTGCTATAATCTCTTCAGACACCGATTTGGGCACCTGTTCGTAATGGTGGAACGTCATGGTATAGGTTGCGCGCCCCTGGGTGGCAGAACGGAGATCGGTGGCATATCCGAACATCTGGGCCAGCGGCACCATGGAACTCACCACCTGGGCGCCGGCGCGGCTCTCCATCCCCATGATCCGACCGCGCCTGGAGTTCAGGTCGCCGATCACATCACCCATATACTCCTCAGGAACCACCACCTCGACCGACATGATCGGCTCCAGCAGAACCGGAGAAGCCTTGGAGCACCCCTCCTTGAATCCCATGGAACCTGCGATCTTAAAGGCCATCTCCGAAGAATCGACCTCATGGTAAGAACCGTCGATCAGCGTCACCTTAAGGTCAACGACCGGATAACCGGCCAGAACCCCGGTATCCATCGCCTCTTTAATCCCTTTGTCTACGGCAGGAATGTATTCGCGCGGAATCACGCCCCCCTTGATGGCGTCAACAAACTCATAACCCTTGCCCGGTTCTTGCGGTTCCACCTCGAGCCATACATGCCCGTACTGGCCGCGCCCCCCTGACTGGCGGACAAACTTTCCTTCAACCTTGACCTTCTTGGTGACAGTCTCACGATAGGCGACCTGCGGCTTGCCTACGTTCGCTTCCACCTTGAACTCACGCATGAGACGATCAACGATAATCTCCAGATGAAGTTCGCCCATCCCGGAGATGATGGTCTGACCGGTTTCTTCGTCGGTCCTCACCCGGAATGACGGGTCTTCGCTCGCCAGCTTTGCGAGACTCGACCCGAGCTTCTCCTGATCGGCCTTGGTCTTCGGCTCGATGGCAATGGAGATAACCGGTTCCGGAAACT
>WSYB01000056.1:0-14374 GCA_009773645.1 Geobacteraceae bacterium | reverse complement strand
ACTCTATCGACTCCAGGATGACCGGATGGTCCTCCGGACAGAGTGTGTCGCCGGTAGTCGTATATTTGAGCCCTACGGCCGCAGCAATGTCCCCGGCGTAGACTTCCTTGATTTCTTCCCTCTTGTTGGCGTGCATCTTGAGAATTCGGCCGATGCGTTCCTTTTTCCCTTTGGTGGAGTTATAGACATAGGAACCAGAGTTGAGAACGCCTGAGTACACTCTGAAAAAGCAGAGCTGCCCTACAAAAGGGTCAGTCATGATCTTGAAGGCCAACGCCGAGAAAGGCTCGGCATCCGAGGCGTTCCGCTCAACTTCTAAGTCCGTATCCGCGTCAATCCCCTTGATGGCCGGGATATCCACAGGAGACGGCAGATAATCAACAACAGCATCCAAGAGGTTCTGGACACCTTTATTCTTAAACGCAGAACCGCAGACCACCGGACAGATATGGATATCGATGGTCGCCTTGCGGATTGCCGCCCTGACCTCTTCGTTGGTAAGCTCCTCGCCGCCCAGATACTTCTCCATCAGGATGTCATCATGACTGGAGACTTCTTCGACCAGCTTTTCACGATATTCCCGGGCAAGTTCGACCAGATCAGCAGGAATCTCTTCTTCATGATACTTGGCGCCAAGTGCTTCTTCGTCCCAAATGATCGCCTTCATTTCCACAAGATCGATAACACCCTTATACGTATCCTCAGAACCGACGGGAAGCTGAATCGGCACGGGGTTTGCCTTGAGACGATCCTTGATCATCGAAACGCCGCGAAAGAAATCGGCGCCGACCCGGTCCATTTTGTTAATAAATGCGATACGCGGAACCCGGTACTTGTCAGCTTGACGCCAGACCGTTTCCGACTGGGGCTCAACGCCACCCACCGAACAGAACACGGCTACGGCTCCATCAAGGACGCGCAGAGACCTCTCCACTTCGATGGTAAAATCCACATGCCCGGGGGTATCAATGATGTTTATCCGGTGGTCACTCCAATGGCAGGTGGTGGCAGCGGAGGTAATGGTGATGCCGCGCTCCTGCTCCTGCTCCATCCAGTCCATGGTTGCGGTGCCATCATGCACCTCGCCGATCTTGTGGGACACCCCGGTATAGTAAAGTATCCGCTCAGTGGTGGTGGTCTTTCCCGCATCTATATGTGCCATTATCCCGATATTACGGGTTTTTTCCAACGAAACCAAACGTGCCACAAATAACTCCTTAAACCATATCTATATAAACTACCAGCGGTAGTGAGCAAAAGCCCGATTGGCCTCGGCCATCTTATGGGTGTCTTCGCGCTTCTTAACCGCAGCACCCCGGTTGTTGAACGCATCCAGAATTTCCCCGGCCATCTTGTCGGTCATGGTTTTTTCAGAACGGCCATTTGCATACTTGATCAACCAGCGCATCGCCAGCGAGGTTCTCCTGTCAGCCCTCACCTCTACAGGCACCTGATAGGTAGAGCCGCCAACCCTTCTGGACTTGACCTCGAGCATGGGCTTTATATTGTCCAGCGATTTTTTCAGGACCTTTACCGCCTCCTCATTGGCACGCTGCGCAACAAGGTCAAGAGCATTGTACAAGGCTCTTTCAGCAGTACTCTTCTTGCCGTCCTGCATCATTATGTTAATTAATTTTGCAACAACCCTGTCGTTATACTTGGGGTCCGGCAGAATAATTCGCTTGGGCACTTCTCTTCTTCTAGGCATGGCAACCTCTCACCTTATTCTTTTACTTGGGCCTTTTTGCCCCATACTTGGACCGGCTCTTCTTCCTGTCCTTCACCCCGACCGAGTCGAGCGTACCGCGCACGATATGATACCTGACACCGGGAAGGTCCTTGACCCTACCCCCCCTGATAAGAACCACCGAATGCTCCTGCAAATTGTGCCCCACCCCCGGGATATAGGAAGTAACCTCAATCCCATTGGTAAGACGAACCCTGGCAACCTTACGGAGCGCAGAGTTCGGCTTTTTCGGGGTGGTGGTATAGACCCTGGTACAAACTCCCCGTTTCTGCGGGCAGCATTTCAGGGCGGGAGCGGTAGACTTATCCTTCTTGCTTTCCCTGCCGATACGGATCAACTGATTTATGGTAGGCATACGTTCTCTTCTCCCACAAGCTTCTTATTCCGAGGGGCTCCCCCTGCGGAAGCGACAAAAATATCAATTCGCCATCGCTTTGTCAAGCATTTTTTCACATTTATGAGGGAGGTAAAACCTCCCTCAATGTATTAACTGGCTGCAAGCTCGTCTTCAGTGACTTCCGGAGCAGGAGCAGGTTTCTCGGGCTCTTCAACCATCAGCTTGAGATTCCGATAGCGCGCCAGACCGGTCCCGGCCGGGATAAGGCGTCCCATGATCACGTTTTCCTTGAGGCCGCGAAGGTTGTCAACCTTACCTTCAACGGCTGCCTGTGTCAAGACCTTTGTTGTCTCCTGGAAGGATGCTGCGGAAATGAACGACTCGGTCGAGAGTGAAGCCTTTGTGATACCCAGGAGGAGCGGCTCGGCAATGGAGGGCTTGCCCCCCTTTGCCAGTACCCTTTCATTCTCGTCCTCAAATGCGTAACGCTCAAGCTGGTCGTCGATGAGGAAATTGGTGTCACCCACCTCCTTGATGCGAACCCTGCGAAGCATCTGACGCACGATGGTTTCAATGTGCTTGTCGTTGATCTTGACCCCCTGAAGCCGATAGACCTCCTGCACTTCGTCCACAAGATACTTGGCAAGTTCTTTAAGGCCAAGCACGCGCAGAATGTCGTGGGGATTGGAAGAACCATCCATGAGCGCCTCACCGGCCCGCACATGATCTCCTTCGTGAACGCTGATATGCTTTCCTTTCGGAATGAGGTATTCTTTCTCCTCACCCACCTCGGGCTTGATTATTACCTTGCGTTTCCCCTTGGCATCCTTGCCGAAGGAAACCACACCGTCAATTTCGGAGATAACGGCGTAATCCTTCGGCTTCCGTGCCTCGAAGAGTTCCGCAACCCGCGGGAGACCGCCGGTAATATCCTTGGTCTTGGTGGTTTCCCTGGGGATCTTGGCGATGACATCGCCGGCATTGACAAGCATATCATCCTGCACCGAGATATTGGCGCCGACCGGCAGGAAGTACCGTCCCATCATGCTTTCACTGATCTTCACGGTCTTGCCGGCTTCGTCCTTGAGAGTGATGCGCGGGCGCTTGTCCGGATCTCTCGACTCGATGATGACCTTGCGGGAGAGTCCGGTAACCTCATCCACCTGCTCCTCCATGGTGACCCCTTCGATGATGTCGCCAAACTTGACCTTGCCGGAAACCTCCGTAAGTATCGGCATGGTGTAGGGGTCCCATTCGGCGAGGGTCTCACTGGGTTTCACTACCATATCCGGCTGCGCCTTGATCTTTGCGCCGTAAACAATGCCGTACCGCTCCCTTTCGCGGCCGGTTTCATCGACAATGGCCAGTTCGCCGTTGCGGTTCATGACGATATGGTGCCCGTCCACATTGATAACGCTGTTGATGTTGATAAACTTGACACTTCCTTCATTGCGGGCCTCCAGCGAAGTCTGCTCCGCACGCCGGGACGCGGTCCCGCCTATGTGGAAGGTCCGCATGGTCAACTGGGTACCCGGCTCGCCGATGGATTGGGCTGCAATGACCCCTACAGCCTCGCCCATATTGACCAGGTGTCCCCGTGCCAGGTCGCGGCCGTAGCACTTGGCGCAGATCCCCCGCCTGCTCTGACAGGTGAGCACGGAGCGGATCTTCACCTTTTCCAGACCGGCATCTTCTATTCTCTTCACCAGTGTCTCGTCAATATCGGCATTGGCGGAAACCAGCACTTCACCGGTGACCGGATCAAGAATGTCATCCAGGGCAACCCGGCCCAGGATGCGGTCTCCCATGTGCTCGATTATTTCCCCGCCTTCGGTAAGAGCTGCGACCGTCAAACCATCCAGGGTACCGCAATCATCCTCGGTAATGATGGCGTCCTGGGCCACATCCACCAGCCTTCTGGTCAGATATCCGGAGTTGGCGGTCTTGAGCGCGGTATCGGCCAGACCCTTTCGGGCGCCGTGGGTGGAAATGAAGTACTGGAGAACCGTCAGCCCTTCACGGAAGTTGGCGGTGATCGGTGTCTCGATGATCTCTCCCGAAGGCTTCGCCATGAGCCCCCTCATCCCGGCCAGCTGCCGAATCTGCTGGGCGGAACCCCTTGAACCGGAGTCGGCCATCATGTGTATGGCGTTGAAAGAGGGAACCTTAACCTCTTTGCCGTCAGGAGACAAGACCGTATCACGGGAAAGATTGTCCAGCATCTCGCGGGCAATCTCCTCCGTAGCCTTGGCCCAGATGTCGATGACCTTGTTGTAACGTTCGCCGTCAGTTATGAGACCCTCGGTATACTGGTTCTGGATCTCCTTGACCTCTTCCGACGCGCTGTCGATGATGGGCGGTTTCCCCTCCGGGATGACCATGTCGTTGATGCTGATGGAGATACCGGCAAGTGTCGAATAACGGAACCCGGTCTCCTTCAGCTTATCCGCCAGAATGACGGTATCCTTGTTGCCGGCCAGGCGATAGCAGACATCGACCAGATTGGTGAGTTCCTTCTTGGTCATCACCCTGTTGATGGTTTCAAACGGCACGGGCGCAGGGAGAATTTCCCTCAGGATAATCCGGCCGGTGGTGGTTTCCACGAGCTGCGGTTTTTCGTCGGTGGGGAGATTCTTCATCCGCACCTTGATCCGAGCCTGGAGGTCGATCTCTCCGGAGTCATAGGCTATTCTCACTTCTTCGGGCGAGGCCAAAATCTTCCCTTCCCCCTGGGCGAAGTGCTTTTCCCTGGTCATGTAATAAATGCCAAGAACCATATCCTGCGAAGGAACAATAATCGGCTTGCCGTTGGCGGGGGAAAGAATGTTGTTGGTGCTCATCATAAGCACCCGGGTCTCCACCTGGCTCTCGATGGAGAGCGGGAGGTGGACGGCCATCTGGTCTCCGTCGAAGTCGGCGTTGAAGGCCGTACAAACCAGTGGGTGAAGCTGGATGGCCTTCCCTTCGATAAGTACCGGCTCAAAAGCCTGAATACCCAGACGGTGCAGAGTCGGAGCGCGGTTCAGCATAACCGGATGCTCCTTGATCACCTCTTCGAGCACGTCCCACACCTCTGGACGCTCCTTTTCCACCATTTTCTTGGCGCTTTTTATGGTGGTGACAAACCCTTTCTCTTCCAGCTTGTTGTAAATAAACGGTTTGAAGAGCTCAAGAGCCATCTTTTTCGGCAGGCCGCACTGGTGAAGTCGCAGTTCCGGACCGACGACGATGACGGAACGACCGGAATAGTCAACGCGCTTGCCGAGGAGGTTCTGGCGGAAGCGGCCCGATTTCCCTTTCAACATGTCGGAAAGGGATTTCAAGGGACGCTTGTTCGGACCGGCAATGGCCCGGCCGCGGCGGCCGTTGTCAAACAGCGCGTCTACCGCCTCCTGCAGCATCCGCTTCTCGTTCCTGATAATCACTTCCGGCGCCTGCAGCTCCATAAGGCGCTTCAAGCGGTTATTGCGGTTAATCACCCGCCGGTAGAGATCGTTCAGATCTGAAGTGGCGAAGCGGCCCCCATCAAGCGGCACAAGGGGACGGAGTTCGGGGGGGAGAACCGGTATGCACTCCAGGATCATCCACTCCGGCTTATTACCGGAAGCCTTGAACGCCTCCACCACCTTGAGGCGCTTGGCGGTCTTTTTCCGCTTTGCCTCACTGGTTGCTTCCACCATTTCTATCCGGAGCTGCTCTGCCAGGCTGTCCAGATCGAGTGCCTTCATGCAGTCCCTTATGGCTGCGGCGCCCATGGCTGCCTCAAATTGCCCGGCATGCTCTTCCATCGCCTTCTGGTACTGGTCTTCGGAAAGCGCCTCGGAAAGGCTCATGCCGGTATTTTTGGGATCGGTAACTGCATAGGCTTCGAAGTAGAGGACCCTTTCCAGATCTTTCAGGGTCATGTCAAGGAGATTGCCAATGCGCGAAGGAAGCGACTTCAGAAACCAGATATGGGCAACCGGGGTGGCCAGGTCAATATGGCCAAGCCGCTCACGGCGTACCTTGGACGGGATAACTTCAACACCGCACTTCTCGCAGACGATGCCGCGATGCTTCATCCTCTTGTATTTGCCGCAGTTGCACTCGTAGTCCTTGGTCGGGCCGAAAATCTTGGCGCAGAACAGCCCGTCACGCTCCGGCTTGAACGTGCGGTAGTTGATGGTTTCCGGTTTTTTCACCTCGCCGAACGAGCGTTCCCTTATCTTTTCCGGAGAAGAGATGGATATTCTTATGGAGGAGAAATGAAGCGGGTCCTTCGGTTTGTCAAAGAAATTAAAGATATCTTCCAAAACGTGTACCTCCCTGTTGTTAGGAGTTCTGTATTCTTAGCTTGCAACATAGGTCGTATAGGACCTATAGGACCTATACGACGACCTATGCGGTTCTCAGTCCTCTTCCGTCTCCAGCAGCTCCACATCCAGACAGAGCGACTGGAGTTCCTTGATCAGGACGTTGAACGATTCGGGAAGTCCCGGCTCCAGGGTATGTTTCCCCTTGACGATGGCCTCGTACATTCTGGTGCGGCCAGCCACGTCGTCCGATTTTACGGTCAGAAATTCCTGGAGCGCATAGGCGGCGCCATAGGCCTCCATGGCCCAGACCTCCATCTCGCCGAGTCTCTGCCCGCCGAACTGAGCCTTACCGCCCAGAGGTTGCTGGGTAACCAGACTGTACGGTCCGATGGAGCGGGCGTGGATCTTGTCATCCACCAGGTGATGAAGCTTAAGGACGTACATCACGCCGACTGTGACCTTATGCTTAAATGCATCGCCGGACTTTCCGTCATAGAGGGTGACCTGGCCGGAGGTATTAAACCCCGCCTTCTCCATCATTCCCTGAATCCCCTTTTCCGACGCCCCCTCAAAAACCGGCGAAGCCATCGGGACCCCTCGTTGCAGGCGTTTGGCCACATTCAGGAGTTCTTCTTCCCCGATGGAATCAAGGAACTTGTTCATTTCCTTGTCGCCGTAGACCTCTTTCAGATACTTCTTGACGCCTGCAGCAGGAGAGTGCTTGGCCATCATCTCTTCGATCTGCCAGCCGATCCCCTTGGCGGCCCAACCGAGGTGGGTTTCCAGGATCTGGCCCACGTTCATACGGGATGGTACGCCGAGGGGATTGAGGACGATCTCCACGGGACGGCCATCCTCCATATACGGCATGTCCTCCTCGGGAAGGATGCGCGAAACGACACCCTTGTTACCGTGGCGGCCGGCCATTTTGTCACCCACCTGAAGTTTGCGCTTGATGGCGATATAGACCTTCACCATCTTGATGACGCCCGGGGGAAGATCATCTCCCCGCTTCAGCTTCTGTATTTTATCATCAAAGACGTATTTGATGATATCGATCTGCTGGTGGAGGGTGGAGAGGATATGAGCGACTTTTTCATCAACGTCCTCACCGTCGGCAACGGAGATCTCGTCCCACCGCTCCAGGGGGATGGCCTTCAGGGCTTCTTCGGTAATGGGCTTCCCTTTGGCGACAAGGACCTTGCCGTCCTTCCCCTCGACCTTTACCGCAGCGGTTTTCCCCACCAGCAGCTTTTTCAGTTTGCCGATCGCGGAATCCCTGATAATGCGGATCTCGTCCTGCTCATCTTTGCGGAGCTTCTCTTCTTCGGCTTTTTCAATGATTTCCGTGCGGGCATCCTTATCGGACCCCTTGCGCGAAAAGATCTTGGCGCCGATGACCGTCCCTTCCACGCCGGGAGGGACCCGCAGAGAAGTGTCGCGCACATCACCGGCTTTTTCTCCGAAAATGGCCCGCAGAAGTTTTTCCTCCGGGGAAAGCTGGGTTTCTCCCTTGGGGGTGATTTTCCCCACCAGGATATCGCCCGGCTTGACCTCGGCGCCGATCCTTATGATCCCCGACTCATCCAGGTCCTTGAGCGTCTCCTCGCCCAGATTGGGAATATCGGAGGTTATCTCCTCCTTCCCCAGCTTGGTGTCACGGGCCACACATTCGAACTCTTCTATATGGATGGAAGTATAACGATCGTCCTTGACGAGTTTCTCGGAAATGAGGATGGAGTCCTCGAAGTTGTACCCTCCCCAGGGCATGAATGCGACCAGCACATTCTGGCCAAGGGCCAGTTCCCCCATGTCGGTGGAAGGACCGTCGGCAATGACATCGCTGCGCTTCACATGATCGCCGACTTTCACCACGGGCCGCTGGTTGATGCAGGTATTCTGGTTGGAACGGGCAAACTTGATCAGGTTGTAGATGTCAACGCCGGTCCCCGTTTCATCGTATTCGTCCTCATCGATCTTGACGACAATACGGGAGGCATCCACCGATTCAACCACGCCGTTATGCCTGGCAACCACCGACACCCCGGAATCCCTGGCCACCACACGCTCCATGCCGGTGCCGACCAAAGGAGAGTCAGCCCGCAGAAGGGGCACCGCCTGGCGTTGCATGTTGGATCCCATGAGCGCGCGGTTGGCGTCGTCGTTTTCCAGGAAGGGAATCAGCGACGCAGCCACGGACACGAGCTGCATCGGCGCAACGTCCATCAACTCCAGTTCGTCTCTATTGACAAGAATAAACTCACCCGACCGGCGCGCAGAAATATACTCGCTGGTAAACCGGCCATCCTTGTCCACCTCGGCATTGGCCTGGGCAATGGCGTGCCCTTCCTCTTCCAGCGCCGAGAAAAAACGCACCTCATTGGTTACCTTCCCCTCTTTGACGACGCGATAGGGGGTTTCCACAAAGCCGTGCTCATTGATACGGGCATAGGTGGAAAGCGAAGCGATCAGGCCGATATTCGGTCCCTCCGGCGTTTCAATGGGGCAAACCCTGCCGTAGTGGGTCGGATGCACGTCGCGCACCTCGAAGCCGGCCCGTTCACGAGTAAGCCCCCCTGGTCCCAGAGCGGAAAGACGCCGCTTGTGAGTGACCTCGGAAAGGGGGTTGGTCTGATCCATGAACTGGGAAAGCTGGGAGGAGCCGAAAAACTCCTTCACTACCGCGGAAACCGGCTTGGAATTGATGAGATCATGGGGCATGAGGTTTTCCACCTCCTGCAGACTCATCCGCTCTTTGATGGCTCGCTCCATACGGACCAGTCCTATCCGGTACTGATTTTCCAGGAGCTCCCCGACAGCCCGCACGCGGCGGTTGCCGAGATGGTCTATGTCATCGATGCTCCCCTTGCCGTTTTTCAGGTCGATGAGGTAACGGACTACTTCAAGGACATCCTCCCTGGTCAGGGTATAACAGTCCAGGGGGGTGCCGAGCCCAAGCTTGTGGTTCAGTTTGAGCCGGCCCACGGCGGAGAGGTCATAGCGTTCGGGATTGAAAAAGAGATTGCCGAAGAGGGCCACGGCGCTCTTCACCGTCGGCGGGTCGCCGGGGCGCAGCCGCCGGTAGATCTCGATCAGCGCATCGTCCGTAGAAGTGATTTTGTCGATCAGAATGGTGTCGCGGAACGAAGACGTCGCATGGAGGTTGTCAATGAACAACACGTTGAACGAAGCGATCCCTCTCGCTTTTATCTCGTCCAGCTTGGCCTGGGAAATCTCTTCATTGCATTCCGCCACCACTTCGCCCGTCGCGGGGTCCACGATATCGTGGGAAGCGAATTTGCCCAGCACGTCTTCGGTCGTGATCGGTATGTTCTTGATCCCGTGCTCTTCCATCTTTCTGATGGCGGCTTTGGTGAACTTCCGATTCGCCTTGACCAGCACTTCTCCGGTCTGCGGATCAATTATGTCGGTGACCGACTTTTGATTGGTCAAAAGTTCCGGATCAGCGGTTTTAGTGATCGTATCGCCGCTAAGAAAGATCTCCTCGCTCCTATAGAAATAGTTGATGAGCTCTTCCGCGGAATAACCCAACGCCTTTAAGAGGACCGTGGCCGGCATCTTGCGGCGGCGGTCGATGCGCACATAAAGGATATCCTTGTGATCGAATTCAAAGTCAAGCCATGAGCCACGGTAGGGGATGACGCGGGCTGAATAGAGAACCTTGCCGCTGGAATGGGTCTTCCCTTTGTCATGGTCGTAAAAGACGCCGGGAGAGCGGTGCAACTGGCTCACGATAACCCGTTCCGTCCCATTTATGATAAAGGTCCCGTTGTCAGTCATGAGCGGGATCTCACCAAAGTAGACTTCCTGCTCCTTTATGTCGCGGATCGACTTGGCTCCCGTTTCCTTGTTCAGGTCCCAGACAACCAGTCTCACTTTGACTTTCATGGGAGCGGCAAAGGTCATGCCCCTCTGATGACACTCATCGACATCGTACTTGGGCTGGCCCAGGGAATAGGAAACATACTCGAGAGAGGAGGTTTCACTGAAATCCCTGATGGGGAAAACACTCTTGAATACGGCCTCAAGTCCGCTGTTTTTTCTGGTTTCCGCGGGGACGTCTAATTGGAGAAAACGCTTATAGGAATTTTTCTGAATGTCGATCAGGTTGGGGATGTCGATGATTTTTTTTATCTTGGCGAAGTTCTTGCGCAAAAGGGGGTTATTCGCGATTGAATAAGCCATATCTTCTCCTTTGGTGAACGCCGTGGCAGGCCCTCAACCACTTGGAATTCTTGCTTAATCTAAATGTGCCGGCATCTTTCGGAGAGCAACACAAACAAAATAGAACAGCCAAGGCCGCACCCGGCGACCTTGGCTAAGATAAGGATCGGTTTGGGGGAATTATTTAACTTCCACTTCGGCGCCGGCTTCAGCAAGCTGTTTCTTGGCATCTTCGGCCTCCTGCTTGGAGACAGCGGATTTGACCGGCTGGGGTGCGCCGTCGACCAGGTCTTTGGCCTCCTTGAGGCCTAAGCTGGTAAGGGCGCGGACAACCTTGATCACGCCGATTTTGTTGGCGCCGGCGGCTTTCAGGATAACGTCAAACTCCGTCTTCTCTTCGGCTGCCTCTGCGGCAGCCGGGCCTGCAACTGCGGCAACGGCAACCGGCGCGGCTGCCGATACACCGAATTTGTCCTCTAGTTCTTTTACCAGTTCGGAAAGCTCGAGTACGGTCATGTTCTCTATGAAGCTTATTACATCTGCCTTGCTGACTTCTGCCATTGGTCTATCCTCCATTGTTCGTTATAGTCGTAAAATTGTGGGCGCCCGGAGAGCGTCTCTAACTATTGATTAATTGCCTTCTTTTTGTATTCTGATTGCATTGAGCACACGGACAAAGCTTCCCGGCACCGCAGCAAGAACACCGACAAAGTTCGTCGTCGGGGCCTGTATTGTACCGAGCAGTTTCGCCAGCAACACTTCGCGGCTGGGTAGCTCGGCCAGAGCCTGGATGTCAGGAACCGTCATCACCTTGCCTGACAGCACGCCGGCCTTGAGCTTGAAGGTAGCCTGCTGCTCTTTTGCATAGCGGGACAAAACTTTGGCCGCCGCCACTGGATCGGAACTGGTGAGCGCGACTGCAGTAGGACCCGTGTAGTGAGGGTTTAACACAGCCTTGTCAGTTTCACGGGACGCCAGCTCAAGCAGAGTGTTTTTCACAACTTTATACTCAACTTCAGCCTTGCGCAGATCATTCCTGAGCTGAGTGGCTTTCTCAACATTCATGCCGCGGAAATCGGCAAGAAATACCGCCTTGGCCTGCTTGAGTTTGTCATGCAGTTCCGCTACAATCTGTATTTTGCTTTCTTTATTCAAGCGCCTTCCTCCTTTCTTTTGGTATGAGGGTCAGGGACCCCGCCAAAGTCGGGAAGCTGCAGGAAATTTTTGGACTTCCGTCAACAACCTCAAGTCTCGGCAGGCTTCACAGATCATCAATTATGCCGCCACGCCTTTGTGGCAAGCACCTGCTGTCTTTGACTTTGGCTTGAAACAAATTATTACAACTGGGCCGAAACATCGGCGGCATCAAGACGCACACCGGGACCCATGGTGGATGAAATACAGATTTTCTTCACATACGTCCCTTTGGCAGCCGGGGGCTTCGCCTTCATCAGGGCATCAAACAGCGCCAGGATATTTTCCTGAAGCTTGCCGCCGTCAAAGGAAACCTTGCCGACAGGCGCATGGATAATCCCCGCTTTTTCCACCCTGAACTCAACCTTACCGGACTTGGCTTCCTTTACCGCCCGGCCGACTTCAAACGTGACGGTCCCCACCTTGGGATTAGGCATCAGGCCGCGTGGGCCCAGGAGTTTCCCTATCTTGCCGACAACCCCCATCATATCAGGCGTGGCGATAGCCGTATCAAAGTCGAACCACCCCTCCTGGATTTTCGCAACCAGGTCATCGGCCCCCACATAGTCAGCGCCGGCGTCTCTGGCTTCCTTCTCTTTTTCACCCTTCGCAAAGACCAGCACCCTGACGTCCTTGCCAAGGCCATTGGGAAGAACAACCGCACCACGAACCATCTGGTCGGCATGTCGCGGGTCAACGCCCAGCCGGACCACCAGGTCAACGGTCTCGTCAAATTTGGCATAAGAAGCGGACTTGACCAGTTCTACACCCTCTTTCAAGGGGTAGCTCTTACTCCTGTCGACCTTGCCAAGGGCTCCTGTAAGCTTTTTAGATGTTTTAGGCATTTTTCTTCACCCTCTCTTTGTCTTAAACAATCTCAACACCCATGCTGCGGGCGGTACCTTCTATGGTTTTCATGGCCGTTTCAAGACTGGCCGCGTTTAAATCCGGCATTTTCTTCTGGGCAATCTCCCGGACCTGATCTTTGGTCAGCTTGGCAACCTTGTTTTTGTTGGGAATGCTCGACCCCTTCTCAATGCCGGCTGCCTTCATGATGAGGATCGCCGCGGGCGGAGTCTTGGTTATGAAGCTGAAAGACCTGTCTGCGTAAACCGTTATGACGACCGGGATGATGGTCCCCTCATCCGCCTGGGTCTTGGCATTGAACGCCTTGCAAAACTCCATGATATTGACGCCGTGCTGGCCCAAAGCCGGACCGATAGGCGGAGAAGGATTAGCCTTCGCAGCCGGTATCTGCAGCTTTATATACCCTGTTATTTTTTTTGCCATTGACTCTGCTCCTTTTATCCGTTCCTGAACAACATCTGCAAAATATATCAGCCAGGGGGGGAATTAAAACCGTCCCTACTGCTTCTCAACCTGCATAAATTCCAGTTCGACAGGCGTTGCCCGGCCGAAGATGCTCACCATAACCCGCAGCTTCGCTTTGTCGGGCTTTACATCCTCAACCACGCCGGAAAAATTGAGAAATGGGCCATCGATAACCCTTACAGTTTCACCCACTTCAAAAAGCACCTTGGGCCTGGGTTTTTCTGCCCCCTCTTCGATACGGCGGGTGATCTTCTGCACCTCTTCATCGGGAATCGGCACAGGGGTATTTCCCCCCACGAAACCGGTCACTTTTGACGTCTCCTTGACCACATGCCAGGTTTCGTCGTTTAAGTCCATGTTGACCAGTATGTACCCAGGGAAAAACTTTCTCGAAGAAGTCCTTTTCTCACCCTTTTTCAACTCTACAACCGTCTCCGAAGGGATGAGTATCTCGGCAAAGTATTCTTCAAGACCCATATTCTTGATGCGTTCCTGCAGGGAGAGCTTTACTTTATTTTCAAAACCTGAATAGGTATGTACGCCGTACCATCTATGTGCCATAAGATAATGTTCCTTAACCCAGTATGAACCGCATCAGCTTTGCGAGAATAACGTCACAGGCGCCCAGATACAGGGAGATCAGGAAAATAATCACCACTACGACCCACGTAGTCGCAACGGTCTCCTTGCGGGTGGGCCACGTTACCTTGCCCAGTTCAACCTTAACTTCTTCCAGGAAATATTTGGTTTTGGCCAGCACGAGTCGCACCCCATATTGAATAAAATGGCAGGCCAGGAGGGATTCGAACCCCCAACACCCGGTTTTGGAGACCGGTGCTCTAGCCGTTAGAGCTACTGGCCTGCAACAATCAGCCACGGAAAACCCGTGGCTCCCTTGTCAGAACTTATTTAGTTTCTTTATGCGGAGTATGGGTACGGCAGAAACGGCAGTACTTACTGAACTCCAGTTTTTGAGGCGTGGTCTTCTTATTCTTGGTGGTAGTATAATTTCTCTGCTTGCATTGCGTGCAGGCAAGCGTGATTATGTCTCTCATTTGTCCATTCCTTTGCCATATCGGTGTAGGGGCGGGGTAACCCCGCCCCTACAATCATAATTATTCAATAATCGCGCTGACCACACCGGCGCCGACAGTGCGCCCCCCCTCGCGAATGGCGAAACGCAATCCTTCGTCCATGGCGATCGGGGTGATCAGGTTTACGGTGACTGCTACGTTGTCGCCGGGCATCACCATCTCGGTCCCCGCCGGCAGGTCCACTATCCCG
>WSYB01000008.1 GCA_009773645.1 Geobacteraceae bacterium | reverse complement strand
GAGAATACTTTTTGGAGTGCTTGAGCCGGATGACGGGAAACTGTCACGTCCGGTTCTGAGGGGGGTCGGGAGCCGAGAGGCTCCCCGCCTACCCGGTGTTCGTGGCAGGGGCACCGATCACTGCCGCCTTGAAACGGTCGGTGTGGCCCACCACCCACGCGGTCATGTAGCCGCCGTAGGAGTATCCCGTCACCGCCAGACGGGCACCATCCACCTCCCTCCCGGCGATCAGTGCATCGATCGCGGCGAGCTGCTCGGGGAAGTCGTACTCACCCCAGCGACCGCGCAGGCTGTGGGCGAATGCCTTGCCGTACGAGCCTGAACCGCTCGGGTTGAGCGCGAGCACTGTCCATCCCCGGCCCGCCAGCACATACCAGTAGAGGGCGAAGAGCGGAAAGGCATCGGCGAAAAACGCATGGGGCCCGCCGTGGATATCCACCAGCAGGGGGGTCGGCCCATCGCCTGTCACGGGGTGCACCAGCCAGCCGTCGCACGTCACCCCGTTCGGGCTCTTGAAAGTGCGCCGCTCCACGCGCGGAAGGACCAGCCTGGCCAGCAACGGCTCGTTGATGTGCGTCAAGCGGCGCTCAGCCGACCCGTCCCAGTTGCACAGGTAGACATTCGTCGGATCATCCGGCCGGGTGGCGATGAAAGCGATGCGGTCTGCTTCGGCCTGTGCGCTCATGCTCATGATCTGGCGCGCCCCGGTGACCACGGGGAGCACCGCGCCATCCGCCAGCGATACCCGCACGACAGGGGTCCTGCCGGCATCGCTGGCGATGAAGGTCACGGTATCCCCGGTGGGAGACCAGACCGGGCCGGGAGTGACCTGCGGAAACAACAGCAGGAATACGCTGCGGTCATATTCGGCCGTCAGCCGGCGCGGCTCGCCGCCGTTCGGGGAAATGATCCATACCCGGTTGTGCGGGTCGCCCAGGCCGGGCTCCTGCTCATCCGTACCGTAACAGGCTACGGCAGTGCCATCCGGCGACCAGGAAGGAGAGACGGCCCGGCCGATGTTTTCCGTGATCCGGCGCTCTTTCCCGCTATCCAGGTCCAGCAGCCAGATATCGGAAAGAAGAAAATCCGCTCTGCCTGTGCGCATGCGGTTAAAGGCAATCCGCCCTCCGTCGGGCGACCAGGCCGGGGTGTTGTCGTTGCCGTCGCCGGCGGTGATTTGCGTTACTTCTCCCCCATCACAAGGGGCGACGAAGAGGCGAATGCGCCGGTCAAGGGTATAGCCGGCGCCGTCCAGTTTGTAGTGCGCCCTGGTCACGTGACGGGGGCGCAGATTCCAGCGTGCCCGCGCGTCCTTGTCCTGGGGCGGCGTCTCGGTGAACACCGGCGCGGCAAAGAGAATGCGGGTGCCGTCGGGGGACCAGACCGCCGGGCCGGCCCCCAGCTCAAGAGAAGTCAGTTTTCGCCCCTCGCCGCCGTCAACGGGCATCACGTATAACTGCGCGGCCTCCCCCTCGCGATCGGAGAGAAACGCCAGCCGGGAGCCATCTGGGGACCAGCGCGGCGCGGAGTCGTGCCTCGGCCCGCGTGTGAACTGTTTCGGCTCGCCGCCATCGGTGCGTGCGACCCAGATAGTCGTGCGGTATTCGTCCTTGTCCGCATCGATCTCCGACAGTACCCAGGCAACACGCGCGCCGTCGGGAGACAGCTGGATGTCGGCAACGGTTTTAATCGCCAACAGGTCTTCGGGTTGGACGGGACGGGGTTGATCGACGGCCATGGGGCTTACTCCTCTCTCAACCTGTAACGGCAGTCAACCAGAGAAAAATGGGGTAACTGCGCTTTTGAAGCATGTCACTCCGACGGGCCGAAAACCTTCCGGAGGAGGTCGGTGGTCCGGGCTGCCGGCTCCTTCCTGATCTTCTTCTCCTCTTCCCCCATCAAGTAGATGAGCCCGTCGAGGGCTCTGCCGGTCACATAGCCCTCCAGGTCGAACTGCCACTGGTCGACCGGGAAGGCGGCGACCGACTCATAATCGTACTTTGCCATCATCTCCCGGTAGGCGCTTAGAACGCCGGCCTCACCCATGCCCGTGACAACGGCTGGCCTGAAAGCCGCATGCAGCTTTTCGGAAGCCTTTTGCCGGAGATAGTCGGTGGCGGCCATGCCGCCGCCATTTACTATTTTCTCTGCGTTATCGATGGGCAACTCCCGGATGACGGCGGCGAAAAGGGGCGCCGCCTTGGGCGCGGCCTTCTCCGCCGCCCGGTTCAGGCTCAGGATAAAGGCGTTGACCTGTGCCTGGTACCCACGATCCATGAAGTAGGGGGGGAGATGTTCCAGCTCGCCCGGCACGTCTATCCTGATCGACTTGTTGCCGGCGTAGCCGTCCGGCTTCGCCGCCGCTCTTACGGCCCTGTCGGCCGCGACGGTCAGCGCCTCCTTCAGTCCCTGAGTGACCGTTGCGATATCAGTGGACTCTACCCGTGGCGGCTCGCCGGGCTTTGCGGGGAGCGGGTCGGCTGCTCCCGCCGGGAAGGGAGGGAGGAGGAGGCAAATACAGGTCAGCGTAGCGAACAGGGCACGTTTCATGAGAAGCTCCTTGAGGTGGATTTGTGAGGCAGGCCTGGATTACGGGCAGATATTGCATATGTAGGGGCGGGCCTTGCGCCCGCCCGACAAGGGCACCCGCGAGGGGTGCCCCTACGAAATTGGAAAGGCCGCCCCGCTTTTACAGCAGAGCGGCCTTTTCCGTCCTTCTCCTTCATGCCGCGTTCAGGCTTACGGGACCACGGTGATGGTGGTAATGGCCCGTCCTACCTTGAACCCGCGGTACATGGTGAAAAACTCCGTCTTGAACCTGAAGGTCCCCGCTTTCGTCGCCTTGATGAGGAAATCGTTGCGGCGTGCCGTGGTCAGCCGGAAAGGGCGGCCGGCGGGGATCACGAAGGGCTTGGAGTATTTCCCTTCCGCCCGGACGCCCAGGGGACGGCCGTCCATGGCGACGCAAGTCGCGTCGAGGCCGAAAGTGAACTGCGAGGTGCAGTAGCTGGCGTTCAAGAGCCTGACGAGGACCGTCTGGCCGACCCTGACGGTTGCCGATATCCCTGGGCCGGTGATCGGCGTCAGGGCGTCGTCCGGTATGGCGGGAATGGTCCCTTCCGGGACGCCGCCGTTTGCCTGAACTATGCCGGTGATACAGAAGATGTCCGGCCGGAAGTCGTTCAGCTGTCCGTGTCCGGCTCCCGCGGGCGGGGTAAAGACGAAGGTGTTGATGTCGGCCGGGTTGGCCGGATTCCCGAAGGCGTTCGCCATGGCCTCATTGACGCCGAATGTGTGCCAGAGGGTATCGATGTCGTCGACCACCCAGAGGCACTCCGCGTCGTAGTCGACGACGTGGGGGGCGAACTGGCTCCCTTTCGGGAAATTGGCGTCGGTGAAAGAGTCGATCGCTCGCGGGGTGAATCCCGGCGTGTTCTTCGCCGTCATGCAGCACCCCCGCCCGCCGTCGGTGAATGGGGGGAGCACCTGTTGCGGCGTGCCGGGGAATGCCGGCGCCTTCGGGTCGACGATGAGGAGGCCGTAGAGCCCCATCTCGAAGTGGAGGACGGTGTTCTTGTGGCAGTGGTAGAAGTAGTTGCCGGCCTGGTTGACGGCGAACTGAGCCTTGAAGGCGGAGAGCTCGAACGACTGCTTCCCGACCCCGTCGCTCATGGCCATCGGCTCGATCCCGTGCCAGTGGATGGTGTGGGTGCCGGTCTTCCCCGAAATCTGGGCCTGGACGACGTCGTTCTCCACCACCCGGACCGTCTTGGAGGGGAAGGTCCTCACGCTCGGGGAGGCAAGGACCCACATCTGCGTCGAGGTCGCCCCCGGGACCCTGGTTCCGGTGGTACCCGCCGGGAAATTCAGGGTGACGCCGTTCAGGAGGTCGCGCTGAATGCCGCGGACCGTGGTCCCGGCGGGAAGGCCGTTGAGGCTGGGAGAACCGTCATTGATGATCGTCGTGGGGGCTACGGGGTCGTCTACAATGGGGGCCACCGCGGGAACCAGGTCGAGGGCCGCGGCGTTCGGGTTGTTGGGCGGGAACCAGTGCTTGAAAAAATCCCGTTTCTCTCTGGCGGTAAGCTTTTGACGTGCGATAACTGGCAAAGCCATGGGGCTGTCTCCTTTCGTTGATGATCTGTCGTCTATGCCGGCGGGGCATCATTGGTGTAAATGGTCGGGTCCGGGTCGTCGGGTCCGATAGAAACTTCGAAGGGGATGCCGTTGACGTCGCCGGTGATCTCCCAGACGGTGACGAGACCGCCGGGGTAGTTCCCCCCCGCCCCGGCCTGGGAAGGCTCCGAGTGGCAGTGCATCGGGTACGGGATCGGCCGCTGCGCCGGCCAAAGGTTTGCAGTTGTTCCATTTCGGATGGGGCGAACTTCGAGCTCATCTCTGACGGCGGTCGCCAGGTTTCCTTCCGGCGGCACCTGGAAGGCCCTGCCGGCGTTATCGGAATGCTTGGCCCCTGTGAAGTCCTTGTTCGGGATGTCAGGGGGCATCCGGAAGGGGAGCATCCAGTCGATGCGGTCCATGGGGCGGACGCTCCAGACGTCGACGGTAAAGACGTTGTCGCGCACCTGGTTGTTGATCGCCATCACCCAGACGTGGTTGCCGTGGATGTGGCACGAGTGCTGCACCATCCCGGCGTTCAGGAAGCGGAGCAGGTGCGGCTGACCGATCATGGCGCTGACCGTGACATCGTGGTGGTGAGCGCAGTACCCGCCGGCCCGGCCGTTCATCATCATATAGAGGGCGACGTAGCGCCGCCTGAACTCGGCGGGAGTCGGAATGATGCCTTGCCGGATCTCCTCGTTCAGGGTCGGGTCGGTGGAGTTGAGGAACCAGAAGCGGAAGCGGTTATGGGCCGGGTCGAGGAACCAGCCGCCCCTATTGGCTGGCACCGTGCTCAAATAATTATTTAGAGTAACGTCTGCAGCGTTGGGTGGGAGCTCCGGTGAGTTCCCCAGGTCGTCGAATATCTGCTGGACGGCGGGGGTCGGCTTGCTGTAGGGGGTTTCCCGATGCCCTGCGGCCGGGGCGGCCGGGAGCGAAACCAGGGCGCCGTGGAGCCCCATGACCCGGTTGATCGGCGCATTCAGGGGGTCGATATACATGTAGGTGCCCCCCTCCGGGACCTTGAAGGTGATGCTTCTCGTTTGTCCTGCGGGAATGGGGCCGGTCTTGATCTTCGTCCCCACGACCTGGAAGGCGTGGGGGACATTGGCCGGCAGGTTGTTGGTGATGTTGAGGGTGATGGTGTCACCGGCGGTGGCGAAAATGGCCGGGCCGGGAAAGCTCGGGAAGAGCTGCGTCCCCGCCGGACCCGCAACCGGTGTTACCTGCTCCTGCATCCCCCTTACCGAATTCCGGGCGGCAACCGGCGATACGTCGGCTGCGTACACCCAGTGGTAGACCAGGGTCGCGTCGAACATCTGCACGTCCGCCTCCATCATCGTCAGGTTGATGATGTTGTCGGCCGCATGGGCCTGGTTCTGGAATACGCCGGGTATCTTCACGCTCCCGACGGCGATGGCGGCCATGCCGGTCAAGCTCAATTTGAGAAAATCTCGTCTATCCATAATATACTCCCTTCGCAAGATTGATATGAGTTCGACAAAGCGCCTTTACCTGACCTGGATGGCCGGTGCTACGGTCAGGCCGCTTATCTGATTACCGTTTAAGTCGGTCACGTTCAGCGCCGCCACGGTGAAGCCGCCCGCATCCGGGGTAGTGGCGCCGAAGTCGAGTCTTGCCGTGGCAAACTCACCGACACTGAACCCGTCGGCCTTGATGACCCCCACCCTGAGCTGACCCGGCGCAGGGCTCGCAGCGGCGGTGAATTTGGCCACCGTCGTCCCTCCTGCCGCAACTCCCGATGCGTTACAGACGCCGGCTGAGGTCGCGCCGTCCGAGTCCGTGCCGGCCGTCACCCCGGCAGGAACGTTCAGAGCGATGTCAATTCCTCCTATGACGGCTCCCGCAGGCTGCGGCGTACCCTGAATGCTCAGCACGAGCACCGACGTCGGTGCTCCAGGCGTACCAGGCGTACCCGGCGTACCCGGTGTACCCGGTGTGCCCGGCGGCGTACCGGCCGAGTCGCCTCCTCCTCCGCCCCCCCCGCATCCGAAAATGGCGAGCATTGTGCATGCCGCAACCGCCAATTTTAATAATGTCTGTATCTTCATAGCGCGTATCCCCTTTGTAAGATTGATTGTCAGAAGCTGGTGACGAGCCCTACGACCTTCCTGAGTATTACCACTGCATCATTTATGGTGACGGCGCCGTCCGGGGCAGGGACATTGTCTGCCGTCAGCGGCCCGACATCGCCGGCAATCACCTCAGTGGCAACGGGGGTTGACAGCCCGACCGTTACCCGCAATGCCCGAAGCGCGTCCGCTAAGGCCACATCCCCGTTCACGTCCATATCACCCGAATTGGGCGAGATCCCCGGAGAGGGGGTAAGGCTGGCGGCGTTGGTCCCGTTGCACAACTGACCGAGGGTGTTGTCCCCCATGGCCCAGATGGTGCCGTTCTTCTTCATCACCACCGTATGGAGCTCTCCCGCGTCGAGCGCGACGAAGTCTTTGGTGGTGCCGATCGGCTTCGGTGTGGCAATTTTCAGCTCTACTTTCCCGTCGCCGCACTGCCCATCTTCATTGTCCCCCCAGGCCAGGAGGGTGCCGTCGTCCTTCAGGGCGACCGAATGGTTTTTCCCGGAAGAGATGGCGGTCCAGTTGGCATCGTCATTGACCTTGGTCGGGAGATCCTTGTTGATGGAGGTTCCGTCCCCGAGCTGACCGTCGGCGTTCAACCCCCAGGTGAAGAGGGTGCCATTCTTCTTGCGGGCCACGGTTTGGCTCCCCCGGTTGGTTACGGCGGCCCAGTCGGTGTCGGCGCCGATCTTGATCGGGGCCCTTCCTTCCAGGTTCGTCTCGTCACCCAGCTGACCGACCTGGTTCGACCCCCATCCCCAGAGAGTGCCGTCCGCCTTCACGGCCATGGTATGATCATTGCCGGTGGCCGCGGCGACCCAGTTGGTCTCGGCGCCGATCTGCGTCGGCGTCGGCACGATGATGCCCGAATAGGTCTCTCCGGTCCCCAGCGTGCCGTCGGCGCTGTCCCCCCAAGCCCAGAGGGTGCCGTCCGTCTTCATGGCCACGGTGTGGTAATCCCCGGCGGAGACCGACTTCCAGTTCTTGTCGGTCCCGACCTGCACCGGCGTGAGCTGGACCAAGTCGGCAGTGCCGATCCCCAGCTGGCCATAAGTGTTGTCCCCCCAGGCCCAGAGGGAGCCGTCCGCCTTGAGGGCCATGGTGTGATACAGCCCCGCGGAGATATCCACCCAGTCGGTTGCCGTCCCCAGCCGGGTCGGCACATCGCGGGCCGTCGTCGTGCCGTCGCCCAACTGCCCCAGAAAGTTGTCCCCGCACGTCCAGATGGCGCCGTTTGCCCGAAGCATGACCGTGTGGTTCTCTCCGGCTTTAACCTGAGGGATTGCCGCCCCCAGCGAAACGTCGGCCATGCCTAATGTTGCAAGCATGACCGCCGGGGGCAGAAGACCGAATAACCTTTGCCAATTTCTCATCATAATGTCCTCCCTTTACGGAAAATCGGGCTGTGTGAAACGGTTTGTTGTTTCAGAATTTTACCGCGGCTAAGCTGGATTGCAAAGACACAAAAAGTTATTGCCGTTTACCAGTACCTGTGATAAGAGCACGACCTATGCCAGATACAAGTTACGGTCTGAAACAGTGCATGCAATTAATTGTTTTTATTGCAGTATTTCTGCACCGCACCGCTCTTGTCCGACGTGTAATCCAGGGAAAAGGGTAGTAAATAACTGAGACGTGACTGCTTCAGGAGAACTAAAACGGCTTCATTCACGGGATTTCCAGCGAGTGTAATAAAAAGCGACAGTGTAAAAAATCTGTCAGCCTTCATTCCGGTTCGCCGGTTACGCAGCGATTGAGCGGCTTGAATTGACATGTCGTGTTGCGGGTGTACAATTGCCACCGTGCATCCGTCACTACACTTGATGAAGCAGCGACATTCTTCCTTTAAGGGCTCAGACTATGGACAAGCAGTGGAAGTCGGCAGCAGTGCTAGCGGTTGTGATTGCGGCCACCGCCGGCGGTTATCTTTACGGCAGGCATGCGGTCACGACAGCCGAGTCATCGGGGAAGAGCGCACAAAAAATTCAGTACACCTGTCCCATGCATCCGTTTATCATTTACGATCGCCCCGGCACGTGCCCCATATGCGCCATGGAACTGGTCAGGAAGATCAAGGGGACGCTGCTTTCCGACAAAGAGCTCCAGGCTCTGAGTCACGTGGCGCTTTCGCCCAGCCAGCAGGTCATGGCCAACCTCGCCACCGCCGTTGCCGCGGTGAAGCCGTTCTCCAGGGAGATTGCCGCCACCGGCGTCGTGGCCTACAACCAGGAAAGACAGGGGAAGGTCTCCGCGTGGCTGGCCGGCCGGCTCGACCGGCTGCTGGTCGGGAGCGTGGGGGCTCAAGTGATCAAAAACAGGCCGGTGGCAGAGATATATTCGTACGAGTTCGTTCTCGCCCAGGAAGAATATCTGCTCGCACACAAGGCTCTCAAGCTGTTTCAGAGCTCCATCGTCCCCACATACACGCAAACCAGCCAGACGTCGCTGTTCGAAGCCCGGCAGCGCCTGCGGCAGCTCGGCTTCAGGGAGGAGCAATTCGAGCAGTTGGACAAGTCCGGAAGGCCGACCGTGCGTATTCCCATATACAGCCCCCTCTCCGGGGTGATAACCGAAAAGCTCGTCCAGGAAGGGCAGTATGTCAACGTGGGGGACCCGCTCTTCAGCGTAGCCGATCTCTCCCGGATATGGGTTGAGCTTGAGCTCTACGAAGGCGATTTCCCCTTTATCAGAAAAGGCCAGGAAGTCGCCATCACATCCAAGTCGTATCCGGCCGAGCTGTTTCACGGCCGGGTCACGTTCATCTACCCCTTTCTTGACCCGAAGACCCGCACCGTCAGGGTCAGGGTCACCCTTCCCAATCCGGGGCTGAAACTGAAGCCGGATATGTTCGTAAGCGCCACGATCAAGGTTCCCATGGCCGACTCCCTGGTCGTCCCGGCGGAAGCCGTCATGGATACGGGGAAAAGGCAGGTGGTGTGGGTTGAGTGGAAACCGGGGGTGTTCATCCTGCGGGAGGTGAAGACGGGAGCCAGGTCCGCCGCTGGCGTGCAGGTTCTTGCCGGGCTGAAAGCGGGAGAAAAGGTGGCGGCCACCGGCGGGTATCTCATCGACTCGGAGGCGCAGCTCAGTCACGGCGGGGAAGCGCCGGCACAACCGGCGGCGCCCCCGACGCGGAAGGACGGGATGGAGACGGGCGGCGGGGAAAAGTCCGCACCGCACCGTTAGGGAATTGGCGGCTTGGCAATGAAGTGGAACGGCAATCCGTCACATTTGATTATTGATAAGGGAGAAAGATCACTATGAGATGGCTGAGCGTTTTCTGGGCGACCGTTATGGTGATCGTCACTCTTTCGGCTGTGGCCGCGGCCGAGGTCCGCGGGTTCAGGGGTCTCAAGTGGGGTACCGAGCTGGCTACCCTGACCAGCGCCGACTTTGTCAGGGTCCCCGCCTTCAAGGGAATCGCGCCGGACATGGAGAGCTATCGGCGGCAGAGTGACGAGCTCACGGTGGCCGGCATGGCGGTGGAGAACATCAATTACAACTTCCGCAGGGGGAAGCTCGTTTCCGTAAACATCGATTTCAGGGGGTATTTCGTGTACGAGAGGCTCATGGCCTTCTGCAAGGAGCAGTTCGGCCCCCCCACCGGCTCGATGGTAAAGAATATGGAATACATTTCCTCATTCGAATCCCCGGGAACGGGTGTCCTCCTCTATTTACAGCTGACCACGCCGATCTACAGCGACGGGAGGCTCTTCCTCTATTCACGGGAATCCTTTGACTGAAAAAACAGGGATCGGGGATCGGAGATCGGGGATCGGTAAAGGCTTCCCGTTTTTTCCGGTCCCTGGTCCCCGGTCCCGGGAGCACCTTTGATCGAAAAAATCATCGAATATTCCGCCCGAAACCGCATCGTCATCATGATGATCTTTGCCGTGATCATTGCCTGGGGTCTCTGGGCGGTTTCCAAGACGCCGGTGGACGCCATCCCGGACCTCTCCGACAACCAGGTGATCGTCTTCACCGAATATCCCGGCCGCTCCCCCCAGGTGGTGGAGGACCAGGTGACCTATCCCCTGGCGGTAAACCTCCAGGGGCTCCCAAAGGTCAGGGCTGTCCGGGCCTCGTCGGCGTTCGGCTTCTCCATGATCTATGTGATCTTCGAAGATTCGGCCGATATTTACTGGGCAAGGACGAGGGTCCTGGAGCGGCTCAACTATGCGGCCTCGCTCCTCCCCCCCAACGTCCGCCCCACCCTCGGCCCGGACGGCACGGGAGTGGGGCACGTTTACTGGTATACCATCGAGGGGAAGGGGTACGACCTGGAGCAGCTCCGCACTCTCCAGGACTGGTTCGTCCGCTACCAGCTGAACACCGTTCCCGGCGTAGCCGAAGTCGCCTCCGTCGGCGGCTTCGTCCGCGAGTACCAGATCGACCTCGACCCGCACCGGCTCTTCGCCTACAACGTCAAGACCGGCGATGTGATCGAAGCGGTCAAACGCTCCAACAACGACGTGGGTGGAAGGCTCCTGGAGCAGGCGGACGCCGAATACCTGATCAGAGGCCGAGGGTATATCCGGTCCGCCAGGGACCTTGAGGATATCGTGGTCGGCGCCGACCAGCGCGGCACCCCCGTCTACGTAAGGAACCTCGGCACCGTCCAGACGGGCGGGGCCATCCGCCGCGGGATGCTCGACCTGAACGGCGAGGGGGAGGCGGTCGGCGGCATCGTCGTCATGCGCTACGGCGAAAACGCCAAGGACGTCATCGACCGGGTGAAAGAGAAGATCGAGGCCCTCTCCAAGGGGCTCCCTCCCGGAGTGCGGATCGTCGCAGCCTATGACCGCTCGAGCCTCATCGAGCGGGCCGTAGACACCCTGAAGCGGGCGCTCGCCGAGGAGTCGATCGTAGTTTCCCTCGTCGTCTTTCTCTTTCTTCTCCACTTCCAGAGCGCCCTCGTCATCATCCTCACCCTCCCCATCGCGGTGCTCGTCGCCTTCATCACCATGAAGCTCCTGGGGGTCACCTCCAATATCATGTCTCTCGGCGGCATCGCCATCGCCATCGGGGTCCTGGTCGATGCCGGGGTGATCATGGTGGAGAACTGCTACCGGCGCCTTTCGGAAATCTCTCCGGAAGAACGGGGAGAAAAGCGGCTCGAGATCATCATCGGCTCGTCCAGGCAGGTGGGACGGGCAATCTTCTTCTCCATGGCGATCATCATCCTCTCCTTCGTCCCGGTTTTCCTCCTCGAAGGGCAGGAGGGGAAGCTCTTTCACCCGCTGGCCTTCACCAAGACCTTCTCCATGATCGGTTCGGCCGTTATCGCCATCACCCTGGTGCCGGTCCTCATGTATTACTTCATGCGGGGGAAGATGCCCCCCGAAAGCGCCAACCCGGTCTCCACCTTCTTCATCGGCATCTATTCGCCGGTAATCCGCTGGGTACTCAAGTGGAAGAAGACGACCATCGCCTTCAACATCATCGCCCTGACGCTGGCGGCGCCGATGTTCACCCACCTGGGGAGCGAGTTCATGCCCCCTCTCGACGAGGGGTCGCTGCTCTATATGCCGGTGACCCTGCCGAACATCTCCCTAACCGAGGCCAAAAGGCTCCTGCAGGTGCAAGACAGGGTCATCAGGAGTGTGCCGGAGGTGGAGCAGGTCCTCGGCAAGGTGGGACGTGCCGAGACCTCCACCGACCCGGCGCCGGTCTCCATGTTCGAGAGCATCATCATCCTGAAACCGAAGGAGAAGTGGCGTCCGGGGTTCACCAAGGATGACATCATCACCGAGCTGGACGTCAAGCTCCAGCAGATCGGGGTGCGTAACGGCTGGACCCAGCCGATCATCAACCGGATCAACATGCTCTCCACCGGCGTCCGCACCGACCTGGGGGTGAAGATCTTCGGCAACGACCTGAACGTCCTGAAGAGCCTGGCGGTCCAGGCCGAGGGTATCCTGAAGACCGTCCCGGGGGCGGCGGACGTGGTGGCGGAGCGGGTTACAGGCGGCAACTACATCGACATCGACATCGACCGGGAGGAGGCGGCCCGCTATGGGGCGCGGGTGGGAGACATCCAGGAGGTGATCGAGACGGCACTGGGGGGGGAGACGCTTTCCACCTCTGTTCAGGGAAGGGACCGCTTCCCGATCCGGATTCGCTACCTGCGCGACTACCGGGACAGCATCCCCGCGGTACAGCGGATCCTCGTTGCAGGCCAGAACGGCGTCCAGGTCCCCCTGTCGCTCGTGACGAAGCTGAAGGTCTCCACCGGTGCGCCGGAGATCAACAGCGAGGGAGGGTTGCTCCGCTCCATCGTCTTTTTGAACGTGCGCGGCCGCGACATGGGGGGGTTCGTAGGGGAGGCAAAGCAGGCGCTGGAAAGAGAGCTGAAGCTCCCTGCCGGCTACTACACGGCCTGGGCCGGGCAATGGGAGAACCAGATCCGGGCCAAGAAGCGGCTCCAGCTCCTGGTGCCGGCAGGTATCGTGATCATCTTCATCCTCCTCTATTTCACCTTCCACTCCGCCCTGGAGGCCGCCATGGTGATGCTCTCGGTCCCCTTCGCCCTGGTGGGAGGGGTCTATCTGGTCTGGCTCCTCGACTACAATATGTCGGTGGCGGTCTGGGTCGGCTTCATCGCCCTCTACGGGGTGGCGGTGGAGACCGGGGTGGTGATGGTCATCTACCTGCACGAGGCCCTCGACAAAAAACTCATCAACGGGCCGTGCACGGAGCAGGATATCTACGACGCCACCTTCGAAGGGGCGGTGCTGCGACTGCGGCCGAAACTGATGACCGTGGCGGTGGCGCTGCTCGGCCTCATCCCGATCATGTGGTCCACCGGGACCGGCGCCGACGTGATGAAGCCGATTGCCGCGCCCATGATCGGCGGAATGATCTCCTCCGCCATTCACGTCCTGATCATGACGCCGGTAATCTTCGTGCTGATGAAGCAGCGTGATCTGAAGAAGGGGAGACTCAAATATTCAGGAATGAAGCATTGACGGAGGCTTATCCGAGCCGCAGCTCGGAAACCATGATCTGCCAGAGAGCCACACCTCCGAATGCCCCGTAGAGAATCATGGCTGTCAGCACCAGACGGCGCTGGATAACCGGCAGGACTGCCGCGAGGCTGGCCACTCCCCGGAACGGCTGGAGCGCCCCTGCCCCCAGTCCCGCCACCCCCGCGCCAAGCAGTGTCACATAAAGAAGATAACCGATATGGCCGTACTCCCGGTGCAACATGCAGAACGGACAGTGGTGAGTGGGGAGCGCATAGATGTAGACCGGGATGGCGGAAACCAGCGCCATTGCGCCGATGGCGAAGGTCACCAGGGCAGCGGCGGCGAACGGATACCCCCCCTTTCCCCGCAGCAGGTAATAGCCGCCGCAGGCAAGGGTGAGCGCAATGGTAATGGCCAGGGCAATCAGCACCTGGACCTCCGGCAGGATGGCCAGGTGCGAAGCAATACCGCTCTCCCGGGCGCCGAACAGGCTGCCGCAGCAGGAGGTGATCACCTGGGGGCGGAGGGAGAGGAAATGTCCCCCCTGCACCACCATCTCGGCCAGGAGCAACGGGGCAATCACCAGCAGCAGGCGGTACTTGACGCGGATCAGGGGATAGTCATACCCCTTGCTGTCGACATGATTGACGATCAACCAGAGGCCGGCGAGGAGAAAATTGGCGAGCTTGAGGAGAAGGGCCGGGTAGCCGAAGCGGTTCAGATTGAGGGTTCCCGCCGCGCACATCGCCCCGGAGAAGAGGGTGCAGATGCTGTCGGCGGTGTGGATGAAGAGGAACAGGGAGAGGATTTGGAAGGTGCAGGCGCAAGCCATGACCGTCGTGAGCAGGTAGGTCCGGCGCTCGAGGGAGACCTGCAGCTCGCTGCCGCTCGTGAGGTCCCAGTGGCGGAGGATTCGCATCGCGAAAAAGGCGGCGTAGAGGAGCAGGGCGCTGGTCAGCAGGGAGCCGGTGAGAAGCGCAATGATGGCCGGATGGAGGATCATGGGTACACTATCCTGCCGTCCCGCATCTCCACGACCCGGTCGACCAGTCCGGCTTCGTAGACCAGCGGGTCATGGCTCGCCATGATGATGGTCTTACCTTCCCCCTTGAGGCGCGCCATGAATTCCAGGAATTCGCCGGAGAGCCTGGTATCCAGGTGGGCGGTCGGCTCATCGGCGATGATGACCGCCGGATTGTTGATCAGGGCGCGGGCGATGGCCACCCGCTGCATCTCTCCCCCCGACAGCCACTCCACGCGGGTGGCGGCCCTCCCGGCCAGACCGAACAGTTCCAGAAGCGCCATGGCCCGCTCCCGGAGGATGGCGTGGCGCTCCCCGCAGGGGTAAGCAGGGAGCATGACATTCTCCAGCACCCCGATCCCCCTGACGAGATTGAACTGCTGGAAGATGAAACCGAAGGTGCGGCGCCTGATATCGGTCAGGAACCTCTCGGGGAGGCTGGTGATCTCCCGCTCGAACAGCACGATCCGGCCGGCGGTGGGGCGCGCCATCCCCCCCAGGATGCCGAGGAGGGTGGTCTTTCCCGAGCCGCTCGGCCCCTTCAGCACGGTTGCCTGACGGGAAGCGATGGCAAGGGATATCTCCCGGAGGGCAACGTACTCGTTGGTTTTGCCCTGGTTGAAGGTCTTATGTATGTTGAGCAGTTCTATCATATCTTTTTAAAATCCGGGATCCGTGATTCGGGATTCGGGAAGAGGAAAGGCTTTAACGCTTCCCGGCCTTTCCCGCTTCCCGCTTCCCGGCCTTTCCCGCTTCCCGGCCGTCAGCCTCTCATCACCGCGTCGGGGTCGACGGTTGCCGCCCGCCAGGCGGGGACGATGGTCGCCACTGTATAGGGAACCACGGTAAGAAAAAAGAGCACCGCCAGCGAGGAGAAATCGAGTGCGGGGGTGAGGCGAAACTGGGGATAGAGCACCGACCACCCCTTGATCACCGGCTCGAAGAAGGGCGCCGCGGCGATGAAGACATGCAGGTAGGCGAGGATCACCCCTGCCAGAAAAGCCGACAGCGAGATGGCCGTCCCCTCCCAGAACTTCATCAGCAGCACGTCACCGGTATCCCAGCCGACGGCCTTGAGAATGCCGATCTCCTTCCGCTCCTCGGCGGAAAGGCCGGTCGCCTTGTCCCAGGCGAAAATGACGAAGGCCAGAAGCGCGCCGGAGAGGAGAGTCAGCAGGATGCCGCTGCGCCAATCGAAGACCGCCTCATAGGTGCGGAGGATCTCGTCCCGGGAGATCGGCCGGGTATCGGGGAGGAGGGCGCCGATTTTCCTGGCGATGGTGGGGACCTCCGCAGGATTGGCGACCTCCACGACCAGGTCGGTGGCCAGTCCCGGCGGCACGCCGAACAGCATCCTGAAATCATCAGCCGAGAGGAGAATAAGGTCGGCAGCCACCAGTTCTGTCGTGGCCGGCATTATATTGACGACCGTCAGGTTGACCGGTTTTCCGCTATAGGTGTGGAACGGCATGACGCTTCCCTCGACCGTCATGGTTCTCCGCGCCACCGCCTGGCCGATTACGATTGTTCCCGTCCCCCAAGGGAACGCCTCCGGCACCACCAGCGTGTAGTTGGCCAGGAAGAGGGGATCGTAGTAATACCCCCACAACCGCCCACGCACTGCGCTAATCCCCCGGATACCCCGGATCTTCTCGATGTAGCCCAGCGGTATCAGGTCATGACGGCCGGCGACTGTCCGCTGCACCACCAACTCCGGAGCGGAGGCCAAGAGCGCTGCAGCCTCCTTTCTGATCGCCTGGGTGAAAAACATGACCGACGCGAGAAAGAACACCACCAGGGCATAGACGGTGAGGAGCGCCGCATTCTTCCCTTTGCGTCGCAATAGCGAAGAAAGGGTGAAGTCGATGATGCTCCGCTGCTTCTCAACGCCGCCCATACGCTCTCACATGGGGGGGCGGCGGCAGGAGGGAGCCGGAGGGGAAATGCTCGAAAGACATGGGGTAATCCTGGAACGGGGTATTGAGATCGGCCATGGAGGGGTGCCTCGTATAGCGCGCATCGGTGAAGAGCACGAGATCCGTGAGGGAAAAATGCTTCACCAGGCCGCGCCGCATCGCCTGAACCGGTGCGGCGCCCCTGCTGCTAAGCGCGGCATGGGCCACGATGGCAAGCAGAGCCGCCAGGTTCAGCAGCGTGAAGGTGATGAATATCGTCGATTTCCGCAGGGGCATGGCCGCTACTCCAGTTTGCGGATGAGGGGAGGAGCCACATCCCGGAACCTGATTATCTGCTTCCCCTTATGATCACGCTTGAACTCTTCGGCATCCGCCGCCTTGGCAAAGGGAACCAGCTCCTTCCCCATCGGTCCGAGGACATCACTGCCGACGACATACCAGGCGCTGAAGCCGTCGATCAGGGCGAGGCTGTAGTAATCGGTTACGGAGAGGGAGGCGATCTGCGCGGCGGATTTGCCGGGGGCGTATTTCTTTATATCGAAGTAGTAGATGAACATGTCCTTGGATCCGTCGAATACCGTATATGAACCATCCCGGTAGACGATACGCGCCGCGAAATCGGGGTATTTGGCGACGAACATGCCGCAGACCGGGCACTTGTCCTGGGGGGCGAACTTGGCCGGCTTTCCCGCACCGGCCGCAAAGGGCGCCAGGCCGAGCAGTGCCAGCACAGCGCCAATAATGAGCTTTTTCACGGTACCTCCTGGGGGAAGTGTCAGTAGTTAGAGAAAGTATTGTTACTGACACTAATCACTGTCTTTTTTCCGCTTCTCCCGAATCGGTTTGGTTTCCTGGTAGAGATCTCCATAAGCGGCCGCCATCGCCTCATCGTAGGTGGCGAGCCGGCCGCCGTTCTCCTTGACGAACGCCTCGGCGGCATCCCGGCCGGCAAAGGCCCATTTGGGATTCCGCGTCATCACCCCCGGTTTTGCGCCACCGATGACCCAGACGGCCTGATCCGCGTCGATGAGCTGCCGGGTGGCGTAATCCCCCACCCGCACAGACTTGGGCGTCCGGTTAATGTTGTTTACCAGATCGACCACCGTGCAACGGAGGCTGCAGGTGGCGGCCGTCGTCCCGCCGTCATACTCGATGAGCATCCGGCTATGAGAGAATTTCTCCCGGTCCATGCCGCAATATTTGCACGCGTCGTGCCCTTCGGGGGCTTTGGCCGGGGCGGCGGCGCCGGCCTGCTTCCTCTTGGCGCAACAGTCGCCCGCCGGTTGTTCGTCACTGCCGGCTACTGCACTCCCGCCTGCAAGCAAAGCCGTCATCAGCAGCATTACCATATAGTTACGCATAATGGTCCTCCATATACAAAGCTTGTTAGATTATATAATATATTGCCCCATTGTAAAACGAAATGCGGACACGAATTCCGTCCCCATGTTCTCCCTTAAGCCACGCACCCTTCCGGGCGCACAAATAAAAAGGCCGCGCCGATTGCTCGACGCGGTCTTTTGCATGCCATGGTAACAAAGAAACTTTTCCTGCTTACTCCACAAAGCTCTTGAGTTTCTTGCTCCGGCTCGGGTGTCTGAGTTTCCTGAGTGCCTTGGCCTCGATCTGACGGATCCTTTCGCGGGTCACCTCGAAATCCTGTCCCACTTCCTCCAAGGTATGATCGCTTTTCTCGCCGATGCCGAACCGCATCCTGAGCACCTTCTCTTCGCGGGGGGTGAGAGTGGCGAGGACCCTTGAGGTCTGCTCGGATAGGTTAGCCTTGATCACTGCCTCCAGGGGGGAAACGACCCCTTTGTCCTCGATGAAATCTCCCAGGTGGGAATCTTCTTCCTCGCCGATGGGAGTTTCCAGGGAGATCGGCTCCTTGGCGATCTTCAGTACCTTCCGCACCTTGTCGAGAGGGAGACTCATCCGCTCGGCAATCTCCTCGGGAGAAGGCTCGCGTCCAATCTCCTGTACCAGCTGGCGACTCGTACGGATCAGCTTGTTGATGGTCTCAATCATATGGACCGGGATGCGGATGGTCCTCGCCTGGTCCGCAATGGCGCGGGTAATGGCCTGACGGATCCACCAGGTGGCGTAGGTGGAAAACTTGTAGCCGCGCTGGTACTCGAACTTGTCCACCGCCTTCATGAGGCCGATGTTCCCTTCCTGGATAAGGTCGAGAAACTGCAACCCGCGGTTGGTGTATTTCTTGGCGATGGAAACAACCAGCCGTAAGTTTGCCTCCACCAGCTCCGACTTGGCCAGTTTGGCCTTCCGCTCCCCTTCCTCGATAGCGAGGAGCGCCTTGGAAAGCTCGGACGCATGGAACCCCGACTCCTGCTCCACTTTCTTCAGCTTTTTCTCGGCGCTCTTCAACCTTTTTTCCAGCTTCTGGGCGTCTTCCTGCGCAAGACCGAGCTTTTTCAAGACCTTTTTCTCATCCTCGGCGCTCTTGTGCATCTTGACGAACAGCAATGAAAGGTCGGCGGCGGAAAACCTCGACTCCTTCTCCAGCTCGGTGATCTCTCTCATTATCCTGTCCACCTTGGCGGAAAGCTCCTTCAAACGCTGAGCGATCTTCTCAATGTGGCGGTCCTTGAGTCGCAGGGACTTGACCAGTTCGGCCATTTTCCCCTTCAGTTCCAACTGCTCCTTTACCAGCCCCTGCCGCGCAGATTCCTTCAGTGATTCGGACTCAAGGGTGGCGTGGAGCTCTTCCATCCGGATGTCGTGCTCTTTTATTTCGTCAATGATGGTGAGGAGACGGGTCTTCTGCACGTCCTCCTCATCCTCTTCCAACTCTTCCTCTTCAACTTCCTTGCTGATCTCCGCTGCGCTGATCTGGGACTTTCTCAGCCTCTCGCCAAGGGATAGCACCTCCTTAACGGTAATCGGGGTGTTGAGAATGACGCTTGCCACATCCTTTTCCCCTTCCTCGATCCGCTTGGCAATCTCCACCTCCCCCTCACGGGTAAGAAGCGAAACGGAGCCCATCTCCCGCAGGTACATGCGGACCGGATCACTGGTGCGCCCCAGCGCTCCCGGCTCAAACTCCTGCTCTTCCTGCTCCCCTTCGATTTCCTCTTCTTCCTCAAGCTCCAACTTGACCTTGGAGATTTTGACCTTCTGGACGGAATCAACTATCTCTATATCCATCTCCCCGAACATGCTCATGACGTCGTCAATCTGTTCGGAAGAGACAATATCGGGGGGGAGAAGGTCGTTGACCTCGTCATAGGTGAGAAACCCTTTCTCCTTCCCCAGGTCGATCAGCTGTTTTACTTCTTCGATATTTTTTTTAGCCATTCACTTCACCTCGTTATCTGCTGTATATCTATATTAATTGCGATTTTTTATTTCGCAAGGCGTCAATCTTTTCCAGAAGCTCCTGGTACCGCTCGCTACCGGCCTCTTCCTTCACCAGCTCTTTTTTCAACTGGTCAATTCCCTTGAGAGAGAGTCTTTCCCGGCTGATGCGCAGTTCATCGAACATCTTCAGGGCGTTCACCCCTTCCAGATGCTCGTCATCGACCAGGATGGCGGCAAGCCTGCTTCTCTCCTCGGGGGAACCTGCCTGCTCCAGAATCAGCGCCCAGTCTACATCTTCACCGGTGTTCGACTGGTCGAGGATCGCTTCGGCCACCGGCAACAGGTCCTCCTGAAAAAGATCGGCGACCCCGTATTCAGCCACTTTCGTTGCCACCTCCGGATATTTTCCCATCAGCGCCAGGAGCATCTCTTCCGTGCCGACCCCCTTTCGTCTACGCTCAACCGGCGGGAAGAAATCCGCCGCCGAAACGGGAGCGCGGCCGATTTTTCTCATCAGCGACCGCTCATCGACCCCCAGCACGCGTGAAATTTCTTTCAGGTAAAGTTCCCGTTCGACGGGGTTGGCGATCTTCATAAGCCGCGGCACCAGTTCCTCAATGACCCTTACCTTGCCTTCCACCGTTCCCGTCTCGCTCCTTTGCAGGAGGTCGCGGAAAAAATATTCGAAAATCGGGCGCGCCTTGGCGACCCGGGCGGCAAAAGCCTCACTCCCCTCCTTCTTTAAAAAGCTGTCCGGGTCTTCCCCGGCCGGCAGTTCCACCACACTGACCGGAAGGTTATCTCCCAGGACCAGTTCCATGGCGCGAAACGTGGCTTTTTTGCCGGCGCTGTCCGAGTCAAAGAGCGTGCAAAGCTTTCCCACATAGCGCTGTAACAGCTTTAAATGTCCGTCGGTCATGGCAGTGCCGCAGGTGGCCGCCACATTTCTTACCCCCGCCTGATAAAGGGCCAGGTGGTCAAAATACCCTTCCACGATGATCGCTGTACCCTGTTCGCGCATGGCCTGTTTGGCGAGATCGATACCGAAGAGGACCTCGCTTTTGTGATAGATGGGTGATTCAGGCGAATTTATGTATTTGGGAAGCGTATCATCAAGCACCCTGGCGCCAAAGCCGATAGGGCGACCGTGCGGGTCACTGATGGTAAAAATGAGCCGGTTTCTGAACAGGTCATGATAGCCCCCGCCTGTATTGCGCCTGATTACCCCCAGTTTCTCCGCCATATCCAGCGGAACACGCTGCTGTTCCAGATGTCTGGTCAGGGCATCCCATTTGTCGGGAGCGTAACCGAGCCGATAGGTCTCGGATGTCGCGCCATCCACACCACGTCTCTCAAGGTAACGTCGCCCCGGCTCCCCGGCAGCATCTTCAATGAGCACCCGGCGGTAAAACCTGGCCGCCAGCTCGTTTATCCGGTAAAGCGATTCGCGCTCGTCCAGTCGCCGCTTTTCTCCCGCGGAGAGGGGTCGCTCCTCGATCGTGACCCCCACCTTCTTGGCCACAAACTTAACCGCTTCGGGGAAGGAAAGCCCCTCAATCTTCATAACGAATGAAAAGACATTGCCGCCGACACCGCAGCCGAAACAGTGGAATATTCCTCTGGCGGGATTGACGTTGAACGATGGGGTCTTTTCCCCATGAAACGGGCAGAGTCCCTGATAATTGGCGCCCGCTTTCCTCAGGCTCACGTAATCGGCAACCACCTCAAGGATTGACGCCCGATCACTTACCTCCTTAACCTTATCGTCCGGTATCAATGGCATCTTTAACCTTTAACAATGGGCCACGGTCATTGCTTTCCCGGCTCACGGCGCCCCGGGCTGCAGTGGGGACAGTTAGTTGAGAGGCTTTGCCCGATGTGCGCCCCCCTCCCAGCCGGCAACTATCTCGTGGCCCGACTGGATGAAGGTTTGTGCGGTCCTGGAGCGCAAAAGATATCCCTTCAGCTTTTCCGGCATCGGCTTCGTGGTACATAAATAGAGGACCATGCAGAGGATGAAGGCCCCTTCCAAAAGGCCGAAAACACCACCACCGACGCGGTTTACCCCTCCCATCAGCATGATCTTGAAAACAACGGTAAGCAGATGTCCGAAAAAATAAAAAAGCAGACCCAGTATGAAGAAGATGAGGAGAAACGAGAGGACCAGCGTCACATGTTGAGGAAGACGAATAAACGACCTGACGGCCTCGGCAAGGTAATGGCAGTATTTAAAGGCTGCCCATCCCCCGGCAACCAGTCCGAGAAGTGAACAAACCTCTCGTACCAAGCCTTTCATTAAGCCCTTCACCACAAATAAAAGTAAAACGGCCCAGATAAGGATGTCAACGAGGCTCATTCCATGCACCCAAGATACCCATAAAGTAAAAGTAGGGGCAATCACAAGAATCGCCCCCACCAAATATATCAAGAATTTTCTGCACGTGCTAAAATACGAGACCTTCAGGACCGCAGACTAGCCAAGCTTCTCTTTTACCACTTCGCTGACCATCTTCCCATCGGCACGGCCTGCGATATGGGGCGCCAAGGCCTTCATCACCCGCCCCATATCTTTTCCTCCCTGGGCGCCGCACTCGGCAACGACCTTAACAACGAGGTCCGCAACCTCTTCACGGCTCAACTGCTGCGGGAGAAAGTCAAGAAGCGTAACAAGCTCCTTCTCTTCCTTCTCCACCAGGTCTTGCCGCCCGGCCTCATTGAAAAGCCGGATGGATTCCCTGCGCTGCTTGGCCAGAGTTGAAATAACTTCCACGATTCCCTGGTCGTCCAGTTCCCGCTTCAAATCGATTTCTTTGTTCTTGACCGCTGAACGGATCAGACGGATGGTGGAAAGCTTGAGGTCGGCCTTGGCCTTCATGGCCACTTTCATTTCCTCTGTTAGTCTTTCCCGCAGCGACATACGGAATTACTCCATCATCTTGCGCTGTTTTTTCAGTGCCCTTTTGCGAGCCGCAATAGCCTTTTTCTTCCGCTTGATACTAGGCTTTTCGAAATGTTCTCTCTTGCGCACTTCAGAGAGAATGCCCGCCTTCTCGCACTGTTTTTTGAACTTCTTCAGCACAAGCTCAAAAGATTCAGTTTCTTTTACCTTTATTCCCGGCATCCATATTCCCCTCCCTCCTGTATCTAAATTTAATGCCTAAATAACAAAGGGTAAGCCGGCCTATTTTCTTTTAAAGAAAAAGCATTCTAACACCTGCAAATGTGTTGTCAAGGGAAATTTACGGATTTTCAACTATTTTCCTTCATCCCGCGATGCTTTCTCTTCTATCCCGGAGATCCCGAAACGGCGCCGCAGTTCGCGGTAAATCTCCTCGGGCTCGATATCGTAAAACCCGAGCAGGAGCAGTGCATGAAAAAAAAGGTCGGCAGTTTCATAGACGATCTCCTGCCGTGCGCCACCCTTGCCGGCAATGATGAGCTCCGCGGCTTCCTCCCCCACCTTCTTCAGAATCTTGTCGATCCCCTTCTGCATCAGGGAAGCGGTGTAGGATTTCTCGGAGGGATGCGTCTTGCGCTCCTGGATGACCTGATAGATGGATTGAAGGATGTCGTCGTGTTGCATGTTCATCGGCAATTTCACCTCTTTGTATTTAACCGTAAAAATTGAGGCCGGCAAGCTTCAGGAATATAACCTATTTTTTGTTCAGCTGCCAGCACATTAGTTCGACTTGCCGCGCAGGTCACGCCCTTATTGGCAACATAGTTTTCCAGGTGAAGCTGATTTTTCCTCTGCATTCGTCTGACGTTATTGTTGTTGATCTTGCTTTCGTTTTGCGTTAGTATTTCAATCATGATCGCCTCGTTCCATGACAACGAAACTCGAAAAATCTGGGAAGGAGATTTTTCCCGCCGTCTCCCGACCCATATTCAGGCAGTAGCGCGGCGTAAGCTGCGTATGCTGAACAACGCCCGCCGGATAGACGACCTTCGAGTTCCTCCGCAAAACCGTCTGGAAAAGCTCTCCGGCGACCGCGACGGACAGTGGAGCATAAGGATCAATGACCAGTGGCGCGTCTGCTTTGTCTGGAACGACGGAACGGCCAACCGTGTCGAAATATGCGACTATTCATTGAGGTGACAGCATGAAAAAACTTCCCAATATCCATCCCGGCGAAGTTCTTCGGGAAGAATTCCTGATCCCGCTGGGGATAAGTCAGTACCGCTTGGCAAAGGAAATCGGAGTTCCGGAGCCGAGAATCTCCGCCATCTGTAACGGCAAGCGGGCTATCACCGCTGGCACTGCCGTCCGCCTGGCTCGGTTTTTTGGCACCAGCGCCGGTTTCTGGCTTGGCCTTCAGGCTGACTACGATACCGAGGAAATCGAGAATTCAGAGTCGGAAAGTCTGTCCGCGATTCATAAGTGGAACGTCAACAGCTCTCACGCCTGATATTGCGCCCAAAGTACTGGGGCAAACCAATGAGAAGGCAAAAGGGGACGATGTTGTCTATAATTTAGATAAATAGAAAAGAATGTCCCCCTAAAGCCCCCCTAGTGGGATTCTATATTTGGTGTTGTGAGTTGCACCATAAAAATCTGTCAATTCATCACTCAGACAGGAACCTGGAATTGTCAGTAAAAAAGGCCACTCCACCATTCTTCTAAGGTATGACGGATACATTACATTTTTTTCAACAATACTCTTGCCTGCTTCATTTGGGGCATCGTATGAAATGGGGCACCAATTGATGTTTGATACGTGTTCTGGATAAAGCGACTTGCGATTTACTGAGAGTCTGGGTGATACCAGAACAATCATTTTCCCTCCGGAATGAAGAAAACGTACTAAAGCTCTCCGCATATCCTTAAAGAATTGTCCCTTAACTGTCGCTAAAAAATCTTTGGTTATGTGTGGAACTGATACGACAATCAAATCATAGTCAGGTATGTTTGGCACAATTTGATCATCCCATGCAATTGAGTCGAGGCCAGCAAAAGAAGTGCAGCCAATAACTAATAGCCGTTCAGGTGTCCTACTGTCTTCTGTACTCATTGACTACCTCTTTGTGGTTCAACGGACATGAAGTTGACCGGGCAGGTTTTCGGCCCGGTCCAACTTTCTGGTTAGCAACATTACCCTCTTTCCGTTCCTACTCCTCAATAACAATCGGCCGGTTGGCCGCAGCCACCCAATGTGCGATAATTTGTCGGTTTGCATCGCTCATTTTCTTTCCAAGCATTATCGTCTCAATAGCTCCGAGAAAAGGGAATTCATTATTGCCCTTCTTTAAGAAATATCGCCATTCCGATTCTTCGCTCCATTTTGTAGTTTTTGTTTTCAAGATTTTGATAAGCACCTTGTCTGCATGGGGACAAAGCAATAGCTCGCTAAGTCTCAGTTGTGGTCGCGGGGTTTCGTACTCTACTTTCACTAAGGTTTCTGTCACTTCCATCCTGAATGAAATGCAAACACCCTTCTCTTGATCTCCATATCGTTCCCATAAAACCGAACTATTTTTTGCGTCTGACAAAGAGAGAATGCCGAGACTGTCGAATTGCTGCTGAAGAATGGTTTGTGATCTCCCAATTTTTTTCTTGGCCTCGGCTGAGATCTCCCCATTTGCCGCAAACCCCCTTTTCAAATTGTACTTTAAGAGCTTGCGCGGCATTGATATCTCTTCAGCTCTGCTGATAAGGTGCTGGCGATATATTTCAGCATCTACATCATTAATAAGGTTTAGCTGCAAGTCTTCTGGATCATTAAGTCTTGCTCTGGTTGGAAACCATATCTTCTGTGACAGGATGATGGGCTTAAGAAAATCATTGAAAGGTCTATATTTATATAAAGTTATCATACTCGCCTGCCAACTCCCTTATAGTGGGAATTCTCGTGATCTTCCTAGGTTTAGGAAGTCCGTGGGGTCAAGGAAGTCCGTGGGGTCAGGCCTTGAAGACTTGAACTTCCAAACATCTTCAAATCTTCAAGGCCTGACCCGAATGGCGCTCCTGCAGGAACCAGCGATGACATTTTCAAGATCATGACCCGAGAAAGTATTCAACATCACTGTAGCGACTAGGGTTGGCAGATCAGTATTCTTTGCGGTTGAGGCGTGAAGCTGGGTTGCTGGAATGAAAAGAGGGCACCGTTGTTGTTTGCCTGCAAGAAAATCAGTAGCCTGCCTATTCGCGAGGAAACGAAGAAGTGTAGTTTTACCACTACCTGGAGCCCCAATGATCATAACGCCACGGGCTCGAGCTGCAATGTCATCAATCTCTACTGTCTCACCGTTTGCGCCTGCAAGGGTGGGTTCGACGAAATATTCCTCAGTAGTGAGTTTATTCTCGAATGGGAGACTTCGTATAAGAACCTTCATCGAGTTTTGAATCGTATTTTCCGCAAGATTTCGTAGTGCGCTAAGCATTTGAACCTCTTCCTATCTTGTTTGACCAACGTGTCGCGGCGTGACCTGCGCGGCGGGGTATGCCGCGACAGTGTCTGCGCCGTTGTTAGCTGTGCCTCCTCACTTTATTCGGCGGTAGTAAGGAACATAGTCGTACTCACTTACCCAGCGAGGCAAGCCAACCCATATTTCATCTATGTTTTCAGGGATGTTTATCTTTGCAACGACCTTTTCTATAAGCTCATTGTCCACTAAAGCGTTGTTGCTGTATGCTTCTGTAACAAAGATCCGAATATGGGTGTTGAAAGTCTGAAACTTTATTGAAGCTTGCTGTAGATGTTTTCCCAACATCTCCTGAACTGCCTTTTCAGCAGTTGCCATGTTCAGATCTGAGAAAGCTCCAAAATCCTCGTCTTTGTTTATAACAACACCTACACCTGCGTCCGGAACATCCTCTTCGTCTCGCTCATAGTCACTGACTCTCCTGAAAACCCACGGGATTGGCGTCTTGTTACTTGCTCCAGAATTTGTAAGGATAAAATCCTTGTTTTGACGGATTAATACTGCTATCTCTCCAACGATTCTTAAAGTATCCCTTTTCGCGACTTCAACGTCTTTCGCATTGACTTCAATCACATATACATCGTCTGTGAATTCATTTCTGAGTTGTTCTGCGAAAGTGTCCATAAAAAGATGGTGTGCCCGGTGCTTCTGAAGATGATCTGGAGGCCATGAAACAATTTTGTGCTCCACAACCAATTCTTCTCCATTGGCTTTGTCTTCAGCTAAAATCTCAGGTTGTGGAATGGTTCTTTCGAAAACGTCAAGGCACTGTTTGAGAACAAACTCCTTTGCTGTCGCCTCATTGTAAATCTTCATAAAATTAACCAACTTTACCCACTCGCACTTCGAATCTTCCGGCATACACCAATAGCACATGGATTCTCCATTCTTTCAGGTAACTCAAGGCGCACCGGCAGAGCGCAGCGAAGACCGCGTGTCGCCGCTAGTTATGTCCGTTTTGCAGGTCTCTTGCGTGCCTGAGTAGATGGGGATGACGGATCGACCGCGATGTTGATGTACCTGTAAATGATTCCGTCCTTTTCGAAGTCATTTGGGACGTCGTTAAGAAATCCTGTGGATACGATCACAAGGTAACGGTAACCCTTCAACTCTATAGCGGCTAACGACCCGCGTGCATATCGCTCTGCTTGGCCAAAAGCCTCTTGATACCTTTGCTTGCTATTAGACTGAGTAGCCGTCTTCCATTCGGTTAAAACTAGACCCTCTGCCGACAGGTAAACTTCTTCCAGTGCCTTATCCCTAAGAGGTTCTCCCAACACGAGATCGGTACGCTCGCCAATGCTATCAACTTTAAAGCTCCATATGCCATGTTGTAGGAGGTGGACAGCCCCAAGCTTCTCGCATGCCATTTCATTCTGAGCAAGCGCGGCTTTCCATTTTTCACGGATAGAGTCGTCAGCAACTATAGAACGTTGCAAATGTATAAATGCTCTAGCTGTTAATCTGACAGCTGTTCCTTCCAGATCTGAGGTCAAATAGTTGAAGTCCGACCTGAACTTTTGCAATCTTGTGGAAAAGTGAGCTACTGTAGTAGGGCTTTTTTCCATGACCGGCGTGAATCCCGACTGAAAGTGTAGGTCATCGAGACCTTTTATCAGATCAAGAGCTGTGTTGGGTAGCTGTGAACTATAGCGCTGGCCGAGTGTAGTAACACGCTGCGCTATTTCTCTTGCCATTGGCAGGATCTCGTTCTTTTTTGTCCCAAACGTGTCTGAGTTTTGCACACCCATGGCAGATACAAAATCTTTGCAGATATCCTTAAAATCAGATATAGACTCCTCGATTGCCTTCCATTCCTTATGCCAGCTCATCGTCTAACACCTCAAATATAAGTACATAACTCCCTTATAGTGGGAATTCTCGTGATCTTCCTAGGTTTATAAAAATATTGCAATTAACTGCAATTTTATATTGGCATATATACTTGAAATATCTAAATTTATAAAAAAATAAATGCTCCATTTCGCCGGTTGACCGTAAATCCGTTCAACATTCCCACGGTCTCTATTCCAGGGGTCGGCGCGTGTCCATTAGCTTAACTATGAAAGTTTTGGTGAAGATATTTCAATAAATACGGAATATATATCCGCTGCACATTCTTGTCAAAGGTGAAATCATGATCACAATTCCGAATGCCATAAGCCGAAAAAAAGCCCATCCCCGGAAGGATGGGCTTCTCTTGTGTGTATATTATGACAACCCCTTTATCCAGTTTTGACTGGACTGGGGGCTTTGCATCGCCGGAGTACCTCTCCCGAACCTCATTCCTCGTTCTCGAACCTCGTTCCTCGGACCTTAAAGCCTCACCGCCACGCCTCTGTCCTTCAGGTATTCCTTGGCTTCGTGGATGGTGTATTCCCGGTAATGGAAGATGGAGGCGGCCAGGCAGGCGCTGGCGCCGGCTTTGGTGAAGCCGTCGTAGAGGTGATCGAGGGTACCCACACCGCCGGACGCGATTACCGGAATGGAAACCGCATCGACCACGGCGCGGGTAAGCCTCAAGTCATAGCCGTCCTTGGTGCCGTCCCGGTCCATGCTGGTGAGGAGTATCTCGCCGGCCCCGTAATCTTCCATCCGTTGCGCCCATTCCACCGCATCGATGCCGGTGGCGTTCCTTCCCCCATGGGTGTATACCTCCCACCGCTCTTCGCCTGGCACCTGCCGGGCGTCGATGGCCACCACTGTGCACTGGGAGCCGAAACGCTCGGCCGCCTCTCTTACGAACTCAGGCCGGTGCACCGCCGCGGTATTAATGGATGTCTTGTCGGCCCCTGCGTTGAGCAGCCGACGGATATCATCTACGGTACGGATGCCGCCACCCACGGTAAGCGGCATAAAGACCCGCTCAGCGGTGCGGCGCACCACATCTATGATGATGTCCCGTTCATCGGATGACGCGGTTATGTCAAGAAAGGTAAGTTCATCGGCCCCTTGCCGGTCGTAGATCTCGGCTATTTCCACCGGGTCACCCGCATCACGGAGTTCGAGAAACTGGACCCCCTTGACGACCCGTCCCCCCTTGACGTCGAGGCACGGGATGATTCTTTTGGTCAGCATGTGAATTCTCCGAATTCACAGGTACAAGTTAAGGTAGAGGGAGAGAAAAAGCGCTTAGGCCAAATCTTCGCCTTTACCTCTGCCCCTACCTGATTTTCTTAGTCAGCGCCACCGCCTCGGCAAGCCTGATCGCCCCGGTGTAAACCGCCTTGCCGGTGATCACCCCGATCACCCCGCTCGCTTCGATGGTCATCAGATTTTCAATGTCTTTCAGAGACGACACCCCACCGGAAGCGATGACCGGAATGCGGACCGCCTCGGCAAGCGCCATGGTCGCTTCGATGTTCGGCCCCTGCATCATGCCGTCACGGCTGATATCGGTGTAAATAACGGCCGCCACGCCGAAGTCCTCGAACTTTTTCGCCAGGTCCACGGCGCGGACATCGGTCACCTCGGCCCACCCCTGCACCGCCACCATCCCGTTTTTTGCGTCGATGCCGACCACAATCCTGTCCGGGAAAAGCCGGCAGGCCTCTTCCACGAGGGAAGGATTTCTCTGGGCCGCCGTACCTAAGATTACGCGGGAGAGCCCCAGGTCCAGGTACGCACGAATTGTAACGATGTCGCGGATGCCGCCGCCAAGCTGGGTCGGAATCCGCACCGCCCCCACAATCGCCTCGATGGAAGAGCGGTTTCGGGGAACCCCTGCAAAGGCGCCGTCCAGGTCGACGATATGAAGGAGCTCCGCCCCCTGCCGCTCCCACTCCAGCGCCTGCTCGGCCGGGTTGTCGCAGAAGACCGTGTCCCTCTCCATGAGCCCTTGCTCCAGACGGACGCATTTTCCATCCTTCAGATCGATGGCGGGAATGACTATCATTTTATTCCTTTCACTTCCGCCACAGAGACACAGAGACATGGAGCGAACCTTAAAGCCTTTTTAGATTTTAAAACCTTAAAAAGAGTTTTTGGGTTTTGCCTTTCTCCGTGTCTCTGTGTCTCCGTGGCAGGTTTATGCCTTTAATTCACCGAAATTCTTCAAAATCCGCAGCCCCTTCTCCTGGGACTTCTCCGGGTGGAACTGGGTGGCAACGATGTTGTCCTTCCAGATTGCCGAGCAGAATTCGATGCCGTAACCGGTAGTGGCGGCCACCACCGCCTCATCCTCGGGCTTGACGTAATACGAATGGACGAAATAAAAATTGTCCCCCTCTTCGAGCCCGGCAAAGGCGGGAGGGGAGCGCCGGATGGAGAGCTGGTTCCACCCCATGTGGGGAACCTTCAGTTCCTCACCCCTCTCCTCCATCCCTTCGGGAAAGCGGACCACCCGGCCGGGGATAACGTCAAGTCCCTTGTGCAGTCCAAACTCCTCGCTCTCGGTAAAGAGAAGCTGCAGGCCGAGACAGATGCCGAGAAACGGGCGCCCCTCATCGATCACCCTGAGGATCGGCTCCACGAACCCCCCCTGCTCCAGATTTCTCAAGCAATCGGGAAACGCCCCGACCCCGGGGAGGACGATCTTGTCCGCCGCCAGCACCACCTTCGGGTCAGCGGTGACGACCGCCTCGAAACCGACCCGCTCAAACCCTTTCTGGACCGAACGGAGGTTTCCCATGCCGTAATCTATAATCGCTATCATTCGTAAGCCCTTGTGAGGCGTGAAGGGTGAGGAGTGAGGAGTAAAGCTTTAAAATCAAACGCCTCACCCCTCACGCCTCACTCCTCACGAGTTATTACAATTTCCCCTTGGTCGACATGACCCCTTTAATCCGCGCGTCCACCTGGGTCGCCTGATCCAGGGCGCGGGCCGCGGCCTTGAAACAGGCCTCCACAATGTGATGGACGTTCTCGCCGTACATGACATTCACGTGGAGATTCGCCCCGCAGTTGTTGACCAATGCCTGGAAAAACTCCCTCACCAGCTCCACGTCGAACTCCCCGATTTTCACCTTGGGAAGGCGCACGTTGTATACCAGGTAGGGACGTCCGGAGAGGTCAACCGCCACGCTCGCCAAGGTCTCATCCATGGGAACGGAGGCCTGGCCGTAACGGCGAATCCCCATTTTATCTCCCAGGGCCTTTTTGAACGCATCCCCCAGGACAATGCCGATATCCTCCACCGTGTGGTGGAAATCGATGTCAATGTCCCCTTTGGCCTCCACCTCCAGGTCAAACAGGCCGTGGCGGGCAAAGAGATTCAGCATGTGGTCCAGGAACGGCACCGACGTGCAGATTTTCGCCTCCCCTTTACCATCGATGGTGAGGGAGAGCTTGATCTGGGTTTCCTTCGTAATGCGTTCGATTGAGACCTTGCGGGACATGGCAACCTCCAAATTAATATGTTCAAGGTTCAATGTTAAACTTTTAACCGATCTTAGCCGATTTCCTGTATTGCCGCCAGGGTTCTATCCATCTCTTCCTGCGTGCCGATGGAGATGCGCAGGCCATGTGCCAGGAGCGGATCGGAAAAATGACGGACCAATATCTTCCGCTCGAACAACCGGTCATAGACCCTTTTGCCGTTCCGATCGGGCGGCGAAGCGAAGACGAAGTTCCCCTGGGAAGGGATGACGTCGTAACCACTAGCGCGCAGCCCGGCAGTGAACCATTCCCGCGTGGCGCAGATCTTCCCGGTGCATTCGCGGAAATACGCCTGGTCACGGAGCGCCGCCACGCAGGCAGCCTGGGCCAAACGGTCCAGGTTGTAGTGATCGCGGATCTTGTCCAGTGCCCCGATCACTTCCGGCCGGGCAATGGCGAACCCGAGCCGCATCCCGGCCAGGGAGTAACTCTTAGAGAGGGTCCTGGTCACCACCACGTTCTCGTACTTCTTCACCAGCGCCAGAGCGCTGGAGCCGGCAAAATCGGCATAGGTCTCATCAAGCACCAGCATGCCGCCGCAGCGTCCGGCCAGTTCCTCGATGTACTCGAGGGGAAAGGCCGGACCGAGGGGGGCGTTGGGAGTAGTGAGGAAGAAAACCTTCCCCGCGTAACGGTCCGTAAAACCGGCAATCCGGAAATCGTTCGTCAGGCCGAAGGTACGCACCCGCGCCCCCTGGACCTCCGCCAGGGTGGCGTAGTAGGAGTAGGAAGGATGCACATAGCCGACCTCCTCCCCCTCGCCAGCAAAGGCGCGGATCAGGTTGTTCAGCACCTCATCGGAGCCGTTGGCCATGATGACCCAGGAGGGGTCAAAGCCGTACAGCTCGCCTGCCACCTCGCGAAGCTTCTGGCTGGAGGCGCTCGGATAGATGCGCAGACTGGCGCCGTCCGGCCCCAGCTCCGCCAGGATGGCCTTGACTACCTCCGGCGACGGCGGGTAGGGGTTCTCATTGGTGTTCAGCTTGATCCAGGCGGCGAGGTCAGGTGGCTGGAAACCGGGGACGTACCCCTTCATATTTGCGATGTTAGGTCGAAGTGGGATCATTTAAAAAACCTATATGTCCTATAAGTCCTATGGGTCCCATAAGTCCCATAAGACATACGAAGACCTATTCGTTTTTCACCTTTCCTAGTCTTATGCTCACCGACTTGCCGTGCGCCTCCAGCCCCTCCAGTTCGGCGATCCGCACGATGTCACTCCCCAGCCTGTTAAGTCCCGCCTCTGAAAAGCAGACAATCGACGACTTCTTGACAAAGTCGTCCACCGACAGGGGAGAGAAGAAGCGGGCGGTCCCGCCGGTGGGGAGGGTGTGGTTGGGGCCGGCCAGGTAATCACCGGCAGCCTCGGGGGTAAAGTGCCCAAGGAAGACGGCGCCGGCGTTTTTGATCCGCGGCAGGATGTCAAACGGCGAAGTGACCGCCAGTTCCAGATGCTCCGGCGCAATGCGATTGGAAAAGTCGATGGCCTCGTCCAGGGTCCCGGCCACAATCACGGCGCCGAATGCATCCCACGACTTGCGGGCTATCGCCTCCCGTTTCAGCTCCTTGAGCTGCCGCTCCACCTCAGCGGCGACCTGTTCACCGAAGCCGCGGTCGGTGGTGATGAGTATGGACGAAGCCAGCTCATCGTGCTCAGCCTGGGAGAGGAGATCGGCAGCGATGTGGGCCGGATTGCCGCTCCCGTCGTTGATGACGAGGATCTCGGAGGGACCCGCGATCATGTCGATCCCCACCTGGCCGAAGACCAGTTTCTTGGCCGTTGCTACATAGATATTGCCGGGACCGGTGATCTTGTCCACTTTCGGGATGGTGCCGGTTCCGTAGGCCAGGGCCGCCACCGCCTGGGCTCCGCCGATGCGGAAGATTCTGTCCACCCCGGAAAGTCGGGCCGCCACCAGTACGTGGGAATTGATCTCCCCGCCAGGGGTGGGAACGACCATGACTACTTCTCCCACGCCGGCAACCCGGGCAGGCACGGCGTTCATGATGACGCTGGAGGGATAGCTTGCCTTGCCGCCTGGAACGTAGATGCCGACCCTCGAAAGGGGGGTGACCATCTGACCGAGCAGAATATCCTCCTCGTCGGTGGAAAGCCAGGTCTCCTGTTTCTGCTTTTCATGAAAGCGTGCAACCCGCTCCACCGCCAGTTTCAAGGCCTCGATATCCTGCTCCAGGACCTTGGCAAAGGCCCGCTCGATCTCCGCTTCCTTGATCTGCAGCCCACCTGCATCGATGTCAAGCCGGTCGAAGCGGTGCGTGTACTCCAGAAGCGCCTCATCCCCCCGTTTACGGATATCGGCTATAATTCCCTGGACCACCTGCTCGACTTCCTTGCCGGTCTCCTCGCCCCGGGCGAGGATGGCGGCAAACTTCCTGTCAAAATCCTTGTCGTTTATATCGAGGAATTTCATCCCATGACCTCATCAATTTCTGCCAGACACGGTGACACGCTTGCGCGCCGAAGCGCTCCGCACGGAGAAAACTGTAAAACTTGAATGGGACACGGATCAAATCTGAAAAGGCGGATTAAATAGCTTTAAAACAAAAACAAGTTTTGATCCGACTTTATCCGATTTTTCCGCCTTTTCCGTGTGCCATCGTCTTTTAGCCTTTCTCAAAGTCCTCTGTGACTGTGGCGTAAAATACTTTAGACGTGCTTTTCCAGCCCCTCGATGATCTCCGTGATTCTCTTGTACTTCGTCTTCAGGCTTGCCCGGTTGACAATGAGGCGCGTGGTGATCTCGGCGATGGACTCCACCTCCACCAGACCATTCTGCCTGAGGGTCTCGCCGGTGGAGACGAGGTCCACGATCCGTTCCGAGAGCCCCACGAGGGGAGCCAGCTCGATGGAGCCATAGAGCTTGATGATCTCCACCTGCACCCCCTTGCCGGCAAAGTACCTTTCGGTGATGTTCGGGTACTTGGTGGCAATGCGGATGTTGGACCAGCTTGCGGGGTCGTCGTCGCGGGAGAGCTCGGCCGGCTCCGCCACCATCAAACGGCAGTAGCCGAACTTGAGGTCGAGGGGCTCGTACAGGTCCTTCTCCTGCTCGAGCAAGGTGTCCTTCCCCACGATCCCCAGGTCGGCGCAGCCGTATTCCACGTAAGTCGGGACATCGGTGGCCCGCACGATCATATAGCGCATCTTTTGCGACGGGTTCTCGAAGATCAGCTTTCGCGTGTCGGAGAGGAGTTCCTGGCAATCGATCCCGATCTTCCTGAAGAGGTCAACGGATTCCTGGAGGATGCGCCCCTTCGGTATGGCTATTGTGATGAAATCGGTCATAAATTCCTTTGTAGGGGCGGGGTTTCCCCGCCCTGGGCGCGGTAACCGCGCCCCTACACAATCATTCCTTCACCCGCACGATGTCCGCCCCCAGCCCCGCCAGCTTCTTCTCTATGGCCTCATACCCCCGGTCCAGGTGGTAGATGCGGGAAACCTCCGTGGTGTTGTCTGCGGCCAGGCCGGCCAGGATCAATGACGCAGAGGCGCGCAGGTCGGTGGCCATAACCGGGGCGCCGGAGAGCTTTCTCACCCCCTTGACCGTGGCGGAGTTCCCCTCGACAACAATGTCGGCGCCGAAGCGGAGCAGCTCCGATACGTGCATGAAGCGGTTCTCGAAGATGTTTTCGCTGATGACGCTTGCCCCATCGGCCCGGCTCATGAGGGCCATGAACTGGGCCTGCATATCGGTCGGGAAGCCCGGATAGGGGCGCGTCTTGATGTTAACGCTCTTGATCTTACGCGGTCCCTTGACCCGCACCACGTTGTCCTTGTTGACGATCTCCACCCCGGCGTCCTGAAGCTTGAAAACCAGCGCATCCAGGTGCTCCAGCTGCATCGCTTTTATCCTGACTTCCCCGCCGGTGATGGCTGCCGCGATCATGAAGGTGCCGGCCTCGATCCGGTCCGGCATCACCCGGTGGCTGACCGGTCCCAGCTCTTTCACGCCGGTGATGCGGATGGTATCGGTCCCCGCTCCCTCGATCTTGGCCCCCATGTTGTTGAGAACCAACGCCAGGTCGACGATTTCCGGCTCGCGGGCCGCGTTCTCCAGAATCGTCTCTCCGCGGGCCAAGGCGGCCGCCATCATCAGATGCTCGGTCCCCCCCACCGTGGAGATGTCGAAGTTAATCCGCGCCCCCTTGAGACGTTTGGCCCTGGCCTCCACATAGCCGTGAGTGAGGTTGATATCAGCCCCCATAGCCGCCAGCCCCTTGAGGTGGAGGTTAATGGGTCGGGCGCCTATGGCGCAGCCGCCGGGAAGCGACACCCTTGCCCTTCCGAGCCTGGCGAGCAGCGGGCCGAGGACCAGCACCGAGGCGCGCATGGTCTTGACCAGTTCGTAGGTGGCCTCGTGGTTGTTGACCTTACCGGTATCGATCCCGACCACGTTGCCCTTCCCCTCCACCACCGCGCCGAGGGTTTCCAGGACCTTGATGGTGGTGTTGATGTCGCGCAAGAAGGGGACGTTGCTGATCTCGTGCCGACCTGGAGCCAGGATGGTCGATATGAAGATGGGGAGGGAGGCGTTTTTCGACCCGCTTATGGTGACATCACCGGCGAGCTTTTTCCCACCTTTTATAATCAGTTTGTCCAATGCAGTGCCTCTTTCGTACGTTTTTGCAGGGGCGAGGCAGCCTCGCCCCTACACGATTCTTCCTCCGACCACTCGCTCAATTCCGCCAGGGTCTTTCACCGTAAAGAGCTCGGTAAAGCAACCGGTTTTTTCGAATAGCTCCAGCACCTGCGGCCACTGGCCGATGCCCACCTCAAAGAGGAGCCAGCCGCCATGGGTCAGGTGATCCGGGGCAGCAGGGATGATTCGGCGGTAAAAGTCAAGGCCGTCGGCTCCCCCGTCAAGGGCGGACCACGGCTCGTAATCCCGCACCTCCGGCTGGAGCAGGGCCAAATCGGCCGTCGGGATATAGGGTGGATTGGAAACGATCAGATCAAACTTTTGGTCTATGAACGGTTCAAAGAGCGAACCAAAGACCAGCTTGACAACAACGCCGTTGCGTTCGGTATTTCCCACGGCAAGTTCCAGTGCCTGGTGAGATTGCTCCACGCCGAATATCTCGGCGCCCGGCAGATTCTTGGCCAGGACAACGGCGATACAGCCGCTCCCCACCCCGACATCCAGAACCTTTCCTCCCCTTTGGCACCGTTTCATGGCTTCCTCCACCAGGACCTCGGTGTCGTGGCGGGGGATCAGAACCGCGGGTGTGACCGTGAACTCAAGCCCCATGAACTCCTGAGAACCGAGAATATACTGGAGCGGTTCGCGTTTGGCACGTCTGGTCACCATCGCACGGTAGGCAGCCAGCTCCTTATCGGTCAGGGGTTTGTCAAAATTGACGTAAAGGCCTACCCGGTCAAGACCAAGGGCCGCGCAGAGCATCCACTCGGCCTCCAGCCGGGCGTTCTCCACCCCCTTTTCCGCCAGGTATCCCTTCGTCCATTCGAGGACCTTGAGGATCGTCCAGGTTTCTTTATCAGGCTGCTTCACTCTGCTGCTTGAGCGCCTCCATCTGATAGTAGGTCCGCAGGGAATCGGCAATCTCGGCGATATCCCCGGCCATGATGGAATCAAGGCGATAAAGGGTAAGCCCGATGCGGTGGTCGGTCAGCCGCCCCTGGGGAAAGTTGTAAGTGCGGATCCGCTCGCTCCGGTCACCGCTCCCCACCTGCTGCTTCCGGTCGGCAGCCATCTTGGCGGCCTGCTCGGTCTGCATGATGTCCAGTATCCTTGACTTCAGGACTTTCATGGCCTTGGCGCGGTTCTTGATCTGGCTCCGCTCCTCCTGGCAGGCCACCACTATGCCGGTGGGAAGATGGGTGATCCGGACCGCCGAATCGGTCGTGTTGACATGCTGGCCGCCAGCTCCCGACGAACGGTAGACATCGATCTTCAGGTCGGCCGGGTTGATGTCGATGTCGATATCCTCGGCCTCGGGGAGGATGGCAACCGTGCAGGCGCTGGTGTGGATGCGTCCCTGCGCCTCGGTCTCCGGTACCCGCTGGACCCGATGGGTGCCCGACTCATACTTGAGTTTGGCGTAAACCCCCGTGCCTTCCACGGACGCGACAATTTCCTTGTACCCCCCCCGCTCCGATTCGGATGCGGAAATAATCTCCACCCGCCAGCGGTTGGTGTCGGCAAAGCGTGAATACATGCGGAACAGGTCACCGGCAAACAGGGCCGACTCGTCACCGCCGGTACCGGCGCGGATTTCCAGGATGACGCTTTTGTCGTCATTGGGATCGCGGGGAAGGAGAAGGAGCCTGATCTCTCCCTCCAGGCGTTCCTTTTCCGCATCGAGGCTTTTCAGTTCATCCTCGGCCATCTCCTTCATATCCGGATCGGCCAGCAGCTCCCGGTTGCCCGCGATTTCCATGAGGATCTTCCTGTAGCGCCGGTACGCCTCCACCAGTCCGCTCAACTCCGCATGCTCGCGGGAGAGTTTCCGGAACTCCGCCTGGTTCGCAATCACCGCGGGATCGGCCAGGAATGACTCCAGCTCGGAAAAGCGCCTTTCCAGTTCTTCGATCTTCTCAAACATATCGGTAAACCCTTAGCATTAAATAGGACCTATAGGACTTATGAGTCCTATGGGTCCTATAGTTTTTCAAATCACCAGGCGGTCGTCCCTGTATCCCTCATTTACCTCCAGCGCCTCCTGCATGGAACGGATCGCCACCTCGATCTGGTCGTCGTCAGGCTCGCGGGTGGTCATCCTCTGCAGCGCCAGACCCGGCGCAATAATAAGCTTCACCAGCTTTGACTGGTCGTTTTTGGCACTCCACTTGAGGAATTCATAGGAAATTCCCGCAATCAGGGGAAGGAGAACAATCCTCGACCCCGCCTTCATATAGAAAGGCCACAGCTTGGGAATCAGGGAAAAAACCACGATGCTGACCAGCATGACAATCAAAAGAAAGCTGGTGCCGCAACGGGGATGGAGGCGGCTGTATTTCCGCACGTTATCCACGGTCAATTCTTCCCCCGCTTCAAAAGTGAAAATAGACTTGTGTTCCGCCCCGTGGTACTGAAAAACGCGCTGGATATCCCCCATCCTGGATATGGACCAGATGTAGAGAAGAAAAACCGCCACCCGGATGACTCCATCCACCAGATTGAAGACGATGTTTGAGGTGCCGATAAGGGGAATCAGAAGCTTGGTCAGGTACAGTGGAAGGATAAAGAAAAGGAGAATGCCGAAGCCGAAGGCGACCGCCATGGTCCCCCCCATGGCCCAGGAACTCATCTCCTCCTTCTCCTCCTCCTCGGCCATCGCCTCGTTGGCGGAGAAGTTGAGCGCCTTTATCCCGGTGATGAGTGATGAAAAGAGGGCAACGGCGCCGCGCAGGATGGGAAGTTTAACCACCGGGAACCGTTCTGAAAGGGGAACCACCAGGTCCTTCTTGACCACTATTTCACCAGTCGGCCTCCGCACTGCGATAGCCATGGAGCGGGGTGCACGCATCATCACCCCTTCAATAACCGCCTGGCCGCCGATGTTTATCTTTGCCATGTACCCCTCATTCAATCTGCTGTAAGGACGGGGTCGCCCCGCCCTATTGCCTTCATCTTCTCATGGGCAGGGAAACCCTGCCCCTACATGTTACGGAAAAATTCCCTGACGCCGGCGGCCTTCCCGCAGGTCATCGCCCCTTCCGGGCAAGGTCCGACGAGACACCCCGGGCCGGCATCCTTGAATATGGTCGGGGCAACCCCCTTGACCAGCTTCAGCATCTCCAAGGCCATGGCCCTAATCTCCCACTGGGCACGCTCACAGCAGCGAAGCGCAAAAAAGTGCGTGAGTTCACGGGCGTTCATGGTCACCATGATCTTGGTCTCGGTGGCGTTGGGAAGAATGAAGCGGGCATCCTCTGCGGGGACGCCGGCCTCCATCATGTCGGCATAGAGCTCATGCAGGGCTTGCAACTGGGCATCAAACCGCGCCAGAACTTCCGGTCGCTCGGCGATACTCTGCGGGACGACCGCGGCAAACCGCTCCTTGTGGGAAACGTATCGCTGTGACTGCTGGGAATAGGAGGCGACCCGGTGGCGCACAAGTTGATGGGAGGTTACCCGTGAAATCCCCTCGATGCCAAAGGTGAAAGAGGCGTGCTCCAGCACCGACTGGTGACCGAGGGACATGATTTTATCGAGGAAACCTTTTATATCGGCGCCGGAGAGCTTCTCTTTCAACTCGTCGATGGTGACCGGCGAATAGCAGAGCCGCGCGGCAAGGGCCACCGTCAATTCCGGATCGGGAGTATGCTGGAGAAGCGCAACCTTCATAAAAATATTTCTCGTCCCGCGCGCTATGTGCCGCGTGCAAGTAATACCCGTTGCACACTGAACGTTGCGCGTCGCACGGTTACATTGCAGCAAATGTCAATTAACGAAGCCGTGCCTGAAAAACAGATAAGGGGATTTCGCCATGGACAAAATCCCCTTTATAAAATCCGCAAGCCCGGGGGCTTTTTTACATGCCGTATCTCTTTTTGAATCTTTCCACGCGACCTGCGGTATCAACCAGTTTCTGTTTCCCGGTAAAGAAGGGATGGCATGCGGAGCATATCTCCGTGTTTATCTCCGGCTTGGTTGAGCGGGTCTGGAAGGTGTTGCCGCACAGGCATTTCACCGTCACTTCCGTGTACTTTGGATGAATTCCTTCTCTCATAACTTCCTCCTCGCTTGGAGCATTGTGCCCGAGCATCTATTTATTGCACATTCGAAAGGTTAAAAGTTACCACCTTCGTCCTTTTTTTTCAAGACATTTTTACGGCCATGTATGCGGTAAGGCAGACCCGCGTGCTGCCCTTGTGTGAGCTAATGCGCGGGGCTCCTACTTGCTCATGGAATCGAGGAACGCCTGGTTGGTCTTGGTCCCTTCCAGTTTGGATAGGAGAAATTCCATACTATCGACCACATTCATGGGATGAAGCACCTTGCGGAGTATCCATATCCGGTTGAGGGCGGTTTTGTCGATCAACAGCTCCTCTTTTCGGGTGCCGGACTTGTTGATGTCAATGGCCGGGAAGGTCCGCTTCTCTACCAGCTTGCGTTCCAGATGGAGTTCCATGTTGCCGGTCCCCTTGAACTCCTCGAAGATGACCTCGTCCATCTTGCTGCCGGTGTCGACAAGGGCGGTAGCAATGATGGTGAGCGACCCGCCTTCCTCGATGTTGCGGGCCGCGCCGAAAAAGCGTTTCGGCTTGTGCAGGGCGTTAGAGTCGACCCCACCGGAAAGTATCTTGCCGGAAGGAGGAATTACCGTATTGTAGGCGCGAGCCAGCCGGGTAATCGAGTCGAGCAGGATCACCACATCGCGCTTGTGCTCAACCAGGCGCTTGGCCTTCTCGATCACCATTTCCGCCACCTGGATATGCCGCGAAGCAGGCTCATCGAAAGTGGAGGAAATCACCTCCCCATTCACGGAACGCTGCATGTCGGTCACTTCTTCCGGCCGTTCGTCGATGAGAAGGACGATGAGAAACACCTCGGGATGGTTTGCCGCTATGGAATTGGCAATATTCTGGATCAACATGGTCTTGCCGGTGCGCGGCGGGGCGACGATAAGACCGCGCTGCCCTTTGCCGATGGGGGCAATCAGCTCCATGACCCGCATGGGCATGTTGTCAGGCGCGGTCTCCAGCTTGAGTTTTTCCTGGGGATAGAGGGGGGTCAGGTTGTCGAACAGGATCTTGTCCCTGGCCACTTCAGGCGGCTCATGATTGACCGATTCCACCTTGAGAAGTGCAAAATACCGTTCCCCCTCCTTTGGCGGCCTGATCTGCCCGGAAACGGTATCGCCGGTATGGAGGTTGAACCGCCGGATCTGGCTGGGTGAAACGTATATGTCATCGGGCCCCGGCAGATAGTTGTAATCGGGGGCCCTTAAGAATCCGAAGCCATCGGGGAGGGTCTCCAGAACCCCTTCGCCGAAGATCATTCCGTTCTTCTCAGTCTGGGCATTGAGAATGGCAAAGATAAGGTCCTGTTTGCGCAGGCTGGAAGCCCCCTCAATGTTGAGCCCCTTGGCAATGGCAGCCAAATCGTTAATCTTTTTACCTTTTAATTCTTGCAGATTCATCGGTTCTCCTGAATTCTTCTGAATGACGCAACTATTCAATTGATATCGGCAAAGCCATGGCAATAGTTAAATGCTTTTGCGGGTGATGAGACACGAACACGCTGGGGGAAAGATGCCCTGGGTGACAGATTAAATTTTCCAATGAAGTATGTTAGCTTGGGGTTCCGTAACAATTTGGGATGACATGTTAGAAGTAACAAACTTGGGCTATGCGAGGATACTTACATCTATAAACCTCAATACCCTGTTTGTCAATACTAATATTGCGGGTAGAAATAATGATTTTTTCTTGTTAGCCGGAACCGAACCCAGCGTAATGGACGAAACAGATCTTGAAAAAGAGAATGCAACCGCATAGATGGCCGTCAGAAGCGATTTTAATTAAGGTGTTGACTGATAAAAAATGGCAGCATATAATGTTTTTTTAATCAGGGTCTTCCTCTCGCCGCAGATGGACGTTGAATACATAAACGCCATCCATTTGGGCGTTGGCGGTGAATCCGGCACAAGGAGCTGTTAATGCTGTTAGACATCGCGGAAGTCGCCAAACTGATGCAGGTACCGGAAAAAACCGTCGTGCAGTGGATAAAAAAGGAAGGGCTTCCCGCTTGCAAGGTAAACGACCGGTATCGGTTAAACCGGGTAGACCTTCTCGAATGGGCGACAGAACACGGCATCAAACTGTCGCCGGAAATATTTTTTCCCGCAGAGCCCCAGGAAGAGCCGCTCCCGAAGCTTTCGGCAGCGCTTGAAGCGGGTGGTGTCCACTTCGGCATCAGGGGGGATGAAAAGCCGGAGGTCCTGAAAAATGTGGTGTCCCTGCTGCAACTCCCTCCCCAGGTTGACCGGGAGTTCATGCTCCAGGTCCTCCTGGCACGGGAAGCCCTCGGCACCACCGCCATCGGTGACGGCATCGCCATTCCCCACGTACGGAATCCCATCCTCCTCCATGTGGCGGCTCCGACGGTAACCCTCTGCTTCCTGGAGAAACCGATCGATTTTAAAGCCATTGACGGTAAGCCGGTCCACATCCTCTTCACCCTGGTCAGCCCTACGGTGAAGACCCACTTGCACCTCCTGGCAAAGCTCGCCTATGCATTGCGCGACGAGCGCTTCAAAGCGGTTCTGCAGCGCCAGGGGACAAAGGCCGAAATCATGGCGACTATTAAGACCATCGAGTCCGAACTTGGGGGGCGCTAATGGAAGCAACAGGAGAGGTAACGATTATCGGCGCTCTCCTGTTTTTCGGTGTCCTGCTTACCGCATCCTCAGGCGTACCCGGGCTGTTCCTCAAAAATGCTTCCGGCATCGGGCAGAAATTTGCCACAGCTCTGATGGCGGCAGGTTCACTGGCCGGCATTTCGGGCGCCGCCGCCGTTTTCATGACCGAGCGCACGGAAACCTTCACCATCAACTGGAGCCTGCCGTTCGACGCCTGTGAAATCGGCATCGACCCGCTCTCCGCCCTGTTTCTTCTTCCCATCTTTGTCGTTTCCCTCTGCTGCGCATTATACGCCAACGGTTACTGGCCCGCGGCGAAACATCCAGCTAACATACGGAAACTGACGTTCTTTTTCGGCCTTTTGACCTCCGCCCTTGCGCTCCTGGTTATGGCCCGAAACGGTGTCCTCTTTCTCATGGCCTGGGAAATAATGGCCATTTCCTGTTATTTCGCCCTGACCGCCGAAGATGAAAAACCCGAAGTGCGCGAAGCGGGAACGCTATATATGATCACCACCCACATCGGCACGTTGGCTCTGTTCGCCATGTTCGCCCTGCTGCGGACAGCCGGCTCATCGTTCCGGTTTCCTCTCGTTAATTCACTGGACGCCGCCGGACCTCTGGCTGCAGCGATATTTGCCGCCGCGCTGTTCGGTTTCGGCTTGAAAGCCGGCCTGATGCCGCTCCATATCTGGCTTCCCTCCGCCCACGCCAACGCGCCGAGCCACGTTTCAGCCCTCATGTCGGGAGTTTTGATCAAAATGGGGATCTACGGCCTGGTCCGGACACTCTCCTTTTTCACCCACATTCCACTCTGGTGGGGGATAACGGTACTGGTCATCGGCATCGTTTCCGGCGTACTGGGGGTAACCTTTGCCATCGGGCAGCATGACCTGAAACGCCTCCTCGCTTACCACAGCATCGAAAACATCGGAATCATCGCCATGGGGATCGGCGTTGCGCTGATCGGCCGGACCATGGGCAATCCCACCCTCGTGCTCCTCGGGCTGGCAGGGGCACTTTTGCACGTACTGAACCACGCCATCTTCAAGTCACTCCTGTTTCTCAGCGCCGGCTCGGTGATCCACGCCATCGGCACCAGGGAGATCGATCTGATGGGGGGTCTGGCCCGCCGCATTCCGTACACCGCGGTCTCCTTCCTCACAGGCGCCGTAGCCATCTGCGGCCTCCCGCCGCTGAACGGCTTTGTCAGCGAATTCCTCATCTATCTCGGCTTTTTCTCGGGAGTCAAAGAGGGGACTGGCGCGGCAATGCCGTTTCTGGCGCTGGCTGCACCGTCCCTCGCCCTCATCGGGGGATTGGCTGTGGCCTGTTTCATAAAGGTTTACGGCATCGCCTTTCTCGGGCTTCCTCGCTCCAGGGAAGCCGGAGAGGCCCATGAGGGTGGGTGGGAGATGCGCGCGCCGATGCTGTTTCTGGCCATCCTTTGCGGATTCATTGGAATTTTCCCCCCGGCGGTTGCACAGCTCCTGGAAAGAGCTGCCTTCGCGTGGCTCCCGGAGCTGGCGGTCAGCGGCAGACGCCTCGCAACAGCCGCTCCGCTGGGCTGGATAACCGTAGTAAGTTTTGCGCTGCTGGGAATTGTCGCGGGGCTTGCATTTATTTTTCGCAAGCGGCTAAAGGCCGGCTCCGTGGGTAGCACGGGCACCTGGGACTGCGGCTATGCCAGGCCGGCGCCCCGCATGCAGTACAGCGCCTCTTCTTTTGGGGAAATGCTGGTGAAACTCTCTGGGGGGGTACTCCGACCTCATCGGGAACTACCGGAGATAAAGGGATTGTTTGCCGGTGCAGCACGCTTTGCCAGTCACGTCCCGGAAACGGTACTGGAGTTGATATATCTGCCATTTCTCAGAAGAGCCAACGAAAAACTTTCCGTGGTCAGAAAATTACAGCACGGCCAGCTCCACCTCTATATCCTCTATACCTTTGCCACCCTGGTGCTGCTCCTCATCTGGGCACAGTAGGGGCACCCCTTGCGGGTGCCCATTTACAAGGCAGGCACAGACCCTCCCCTTACAGACCGAGCTGCAGGCGCAGCGCCTTATCCACCTGCTCCATCAGGTTCCTGTTCAGAAAACCGATCCGCTCGCCGACCACCCGCGCCTTGTCGATGGTGATGATGATGTGGGAACTGATCTTTGCGTCCCTGGCAAGGCCGGTCCTGGCAGCAGGGAGGTGGGTTTCGAAGTCGTAGATCTTCTCCATGTTCGCAAAGGAAAGGGGAATGATGGTCACGATGGGTGAATACTCGTTGCTGATATTGTTGCTCACCACCAGGCAGGGGCAGGTTTCCCGGGGATTTTCCCCCTCATGGGCAAGATTGACCGGATAGATACCCCCCCTTTTAAACATCACGCTTCTCCGTTACCGCCGATTCAAACTTCTTGAGCACCTCTACCGTCTCCTCCGCCGTCGCCTGATACCCTTCAATAAGCCCCTTGAAGGCCTTCTTCTTCAGCTCCGCAAGTTTTTCCCTGGCCGCCTCCTCAAGAAACTGGCTGATCCCCCGTGGGCCGTACAGAGATTTGATATCATCGACAATAGGGGTGGGAAGGGTGATGTTCAAACGGGTATTCGGCACGATCAGCTCCTGCATGTCCTAATTAATTATTGACGCGTAAAAAATAATAACATATAGTTTTGCAGTGTGTCAGTAATTTTTATTACCACTTTTATTCAGGCAAAATCCAGCCAATTTATTATGTGATTTATTCTTACTCTCTGGAGTTCAAACCAATGGATGTATCCGCGGTGGGGATGACAGACCCCGCCGGCCTGATATTTACCGCAGCCGCCTTGGCCGGCCTCTCCGGCCTTCCCGGACTGCTGCTCCGGCACACCGTCGGCCTGGGGCAAAAGATTGCCACCCTTGCATTGACACTCAGCGGGCTCCTCGGCCTTTCCGGTGCACTGACCCTGATCATCCACGAGCGGACCGAAACCTTTACCATTAACTGGACCCTGCCGTTCGGTCCCTGTGAAATGGCCATCGATCCCCTCTCCGCCCTTTTCCTTCTCCCGATTTTCCTCATCTCCGCCTGCGGCGCGGTTTTTGCCGTCGGCTACTGGCCTGCGACACACAACCGCGCCACGGAACCGAAACTCACCTTCTTTTTCGGCCTTTTGTCAGCCTCCATGGCCCTTCTGGTGACAACCAGGAACGGCGTTCTCTTCCTCATGGTCTGGGAAGTAATGGCCCTCTCCGCCTATTTCACGCTGATCGCCGAACATGAGAACCGTGAGGTGCGAAAGGCAGGCATCGTCTACCTGGTGGCCACCCACACCGGCACTCTGGCGCTGTTTGTCATGTTCGCCCTGCTGCGGGGTACAACCCATTCTTTTCAGTTTCCTGCGTCAAACTCACTGCCCGCTGCGGCATTCCCGGCTGCGGTCATATTCGTCACGGCCCTTTTCGGCTTTGGCGTAAAGGCCGGTCTGATGCCGTTCCACATCTGGCTTCCGGCCGCCCATGCCAATGCGCCGAGCCACATCTCCGCTGTCATGTCCGGGGTAATGCTGAAAATGGGCATTTACGGCATTATCCGGATCATCTCGTTTTACCACACCCCACCTCTCTGGTGGGGGATACTCCTGCTGGCCGCCGGCAGCGTCTCCGCACTGTTGGGAATAATCTTCGCCATTACCCAGCGCGACATAAAAAGGCTTCTGGCGTGCAGCAGCATCGAAAACATCGGGATCATCACCATCGGGGTGGGGGTCGCGGTCATCGGCCAGGCTACGCACAACCCCACACTCCTAGTGCTGGGAATGGCCGGAGCGCTTTTGCATATGCTGAACCACTCCCTTTTCAAGCCGCTTCTCTTTCTGGGAGCCGGTACCCTGATCCACGCAACGGGCACCCGCCAGATCGACAGGATGGGGGGGCTTGCCCGACCCATGCCCGTAACCTCTCTTTTCTTTCTGACTGGGATCGTGGCCATCTGCGGCCTCCCGCCCCTGAACGGCTTTGTCAGCGAATTTTTACTGTATCTCGGTTTCTTTTCCGAGGCCAGAACGGCTGCCGTTCCTTACCTGGCCATGGGAGCGCCGCTTTTGGCTCTTATCGGCGGGCTTGCCGTAATCTGCTTTGTCAAGCTCTATGGCGTGGCGTTCCTGGGGTTACCGCGAACAGCGGAGGCCGAAAAAGGTCACGAACCGGGCTGGCAGATGCTTGCTCCCATGGGCGTCCTGGCGCTTCTCTGCGTTTCTGCCGGACTTCTGCCGCAGGTTATGGTAAATTTGCTGCGTCCGGCGCTCTTTACCTGGGCGCCGGAACTGGCCGGGAAATATGACGTAATTGCGGCGGTGCCGCCGCTACGCTGGCTGACCATCGCCGGGGGGGGAGTATTGTTGCTTGCCGGTGCACTGTCCGTCGTATTAAGGAAGCGACTCCGGTCGGCGCCGGTTGCCGGCGGCGGCACCTGGGGCTGCGGTTATCTGCGTCCCGCATCAAGCATGCAGTACACCGCATCCTCATTTGGCGACACGGCGGTGAATCTCTTTGGGGGGGTGATCCGCCCCCGCTGTGCAAATCCGGTACTGCCGGGATATTTCCCCCGACCGGAGGTTTTCGCGAGCAACGTTTCCGAGACACTGCTGGAGCAAATGATCCTCCCCCTTTTCCGGGTGACGGGCGAGGTCTTTTCCTTCCTCAGGAGACTGCAGCTGGGGAAAGTCCACATCTATATGCTATATATCTTTGTCACCCTCGTCCTGCTCCTCATCTGGGCGTATTAGAAACCGAGGTTTGTAATGACCGACATCCTCATTCACCTCCTCCTGACCCTGCTCATGCCGCCGCTCCTTCTGGGGGTTATCGGCAAGACCAAGGCCGCCTTTGCCGGAAGGACGGGCGCACCCTTTCTGCAGCCCTATTACGATATCCTGCGGCTATTGCGCAAGGGGTCTGTTTTCAGCGACGTGACGACCTGGATCTTCAAAGCCGGCCCGGTCATCACCCTTGCCGCCACATGCATAGCGGCGCTCCTGATCCCACTGGGGAACCACCCCTCCCCCGTCTCGTTTACCGGCGACATGATCCTTTTCGCGTACCTGTTCGCACTGGCGCGTTTCTTCACCATGGCGGCGGCCCTTGATACCGGCTCCAGCTTCGAAGGGATGGGAGCGGCCAGAGAGGCCACCTTCTCCTGTCTGGCCGAACCGACCCTCTTTTTCGCCCTGATCGCCTTGTCCCGCATGAGCAACTCTCTCTCCCTTTCCACCATGCTGAACCATTACTCCGTTACCGATTGGCTCAGGTCCGGCGCATCCATGCTCCTGCTGGTGGGGGGACTCTTTATCGTTCTTCTGGCTGAAAACTGCCGCATACCCTTTGACGATCCCAACACCCACCTGGAACTGACCATGATCCACGAGGTGATGGTGCTCGACCATAGCGGTCCGGCGTTCGGCTATATCCTCTACGGAGCAGCCCTGAAATTATTCGTCCTTCAGGCGTTTTTCATCCATATCGCGCTGCCGCTGAAAACCGGCAACTCCCTTTTGGACTGGGGTATATTCATTGTCTCCATGCTGATACTCGCCACCATCATCGGCGTGGTCGAATCGGTCATGGCGCGCCTCCGCCTCGTGCGCATTCCCCAACTGCTGGTAGCGGCGTCCATCCTGTCGGCCTTTGCCATGCTCCTTATTTTGAGGTGATGAAATGACTTCATTTGCCGATCAACTGCTGGTCCTCGTCATGCTGATCAATTTTGTGGTGCTCGGTTCGAGCCGCATGGCAATATCCATCCGCGCCGTGGCGTTGCAAGGGATTGCCCTGGGTCTTCTGCCGGGGATCATGCACAAATTTTCATGGCATCTGATCATGATCACGGGGGGGATGATCGTCGCCAAGGGTATAGTGATCCCCTGGCTCCTCACCGGCGCCGTGAGAAAGGCGGAGATCAGGCGGGAGGTGGAACCGTTCATCGGTTATGTGGCCACCCTCCTCCTGGGAGCGGTCTTTACCGCTCTGGCCTTTGTTTTCGCGGCAAAACTGCCGTTAGACCCCGAACATCAGGGACTTTTATTCGTACCGGCTTCCATCGCCACTCTCCTGACGGGCTTCCTCGTTCTGACGACCAGACGCAAGGCCATTTCCCAGGTGATCGGCTATCTGATCCTGGAAAACGGCATTTTCATCTTCGGCCTCCTCCTCACCTCCGCCATGCCGGTAATGGTGGAGGCGGGAGTGCTCCTCGACCTTCTGGTCGGCATCTTCATCATGGGGATCATCATCAATCACATCAGCCGCGAATTCTCGTCCATAGATACGTCGCGGCTAACGACACTAAAAGAATAGTTCAATGTTCTAAGTTCTAAGTTCAATGTTCAAGGCTGTGCTTTTATATCAACATTGAACCTTGAACACATTTCAAGGAAATGATTATGCTGTTCGGAATTGTCATTTTACCCATGCTGGGAGCGGTGCTTGCCTGGCTCATTCCCAGCAACAGTCAAAGACCGCTGGTGTTGCCGATTTTTGGTCTCATCCACCTTGCCATGACCGGTGACCTGCTGCTGCACACACCACCCCCTTCCAGCGCCGGCTGGATTTATCTGGACCCCCTGGGCAAGGTCATCCTCATCCCCACAAGCGTGCTCTTCATGATTTGCGCCGTTTACGCGGTCGGCTACCTTGCCTACCGGCAGGAACGCTCAAACCGGGTCCTCTGCATGGGTCTTCTCGCCTGCCTCTCCGCCATGACCCTGGCAACCGTGGCCCACCATCTGGGTCTCATGTGGCTGGCCATCGAAACCACTACGCTCGCCATGGCCCCCCTCATATATTTCAACCACAACGCCCGCTCCATCGAGGCGACGTGGAAATACATGCTGATCTGCTCGGTGGGGATCGCACTTGCCCTCCTGGGACTCTTTTTCCTCGCCTATTCCACCATAGTGGCCCGCATGGAACCGACCCTCCTCCTGGGACCACTGGTTGCCCAGGCCGGAAGTCTTTCACCCGCCTGGCTTAACGCCGCCTTTGTGTTTCTGCTGGTGGGGTTCGGCACCAAGATGGGGCTTGCCCCGCTCCACACCTGGAAACCTGACGCCTACGGTGAGGCGCCGGGGCTCGTGGGGGCGCTTCTGGCAGGAGGGCTGGTGAACTGCGCTTTCCTCGGCATTATCCGGATTTACCAGATCTGCATGGCATCCGGCAATGCCGTGTTCTTCCAGGATACCCTCGTGATTATGGGACTCGTCTCCATGGCCTTTGCCGCGGTTTTCATGGTGGGACAGGCCGACTTCAAGCGGATGCTTGCCTATTCCAGTGTCGAGCACGTGGGGATTCTCGCCGTCGCCATCGGCTTGGGCAAAGGGGCGCTGTTCGGCGCCCTGTTCCACGTCATCAACAACAGCCTGACAAAAGGGGTGCTGTTCCTCTCTTCGGGGAACATCCACCGCTCCTACGGCAGTAAAAGCTGCGATGTGGTGAAGGGAGCGCTCAAGCGCCTCCCCTGGTCCGGCGGGCTCTTCCTTGCAGGCTTCTTCGCCATTACCGGCTCGCCCCCCTTCTCTCCCTTTATCAGCGAATTCACCATCATCAACAGCTCCTTTGCCCAGGGAAAGAACTTCACCGGCGCCCTGTTCCTCATATTTCTGGCGGTGATCTTTATCGGCATGGCTTCGACGGTTCTCCCGCTGGTTTTGGGTGAGGAGCCCCAGGACCTTGCCGAGACCGATTATCGGGACCGTCTCCTCACCGTGGCCCCGCCGCTTTTTCTCATGGGGCTAGTGCTGCTTTTCGGGCTCTGGCTTCCCGCTCCCCTCATGCAAATCTTGCAGGACGCCGCCCGGCTTCTGGAGGCGAAGCCATGAAAAGCCGCCTGCACACCTTTTATAACGGCCAGGCGCTGCCGGTTGCCTCAGTCCCCATGCTTCCCATCGAAGATTTCCTGCAAGGGATCATCGACGCCGTTGATCATGGCTGGAGGGTCTCATCGTTCTTCGGTGCGCCGGACGACGACGGCGTCATCCTCTATTGCGTCCTTTCCTTCAAAAGCGGCGGCCTGATGGGGATCATGGGAAGCGTTGTCAAGGAAACGTTTCCCTCCATAACTCCACTCTGCCCACAGCTTCACCTGTTTGAGCGGGAAATCGCCGAACAGTGGGGGCTTGTGCCGGAAGGGCACCCGTGGTTCAAACCGGTCCGTTTCCACCGCTCGTACAGGCCGGGCTCCGACGCCTGGGGAAGAGGACCGGAGGCGGAAATACTCCCCGGTGTCATGGATTTCTTCCGAGTGGAGGGTGAAGAGGTTCACGAAGTGGCGGTCGGTCCTGTCCATGCAGGGGTCATCGAGCCCGGGCATTTCCGCTTCCAGTGCCACGGAGAACAGGTCTTTCACCTGGAGATATCTCTCGGTTACCAGCACCGGGGAATAGAAGCCGGGCTTCTCGGCGGCCCGTTTCCCAAAACCCTCTTTCAGATGGAAACCGTCGCCGGAGACACCACCGTGGGGCACGCCGAAGCTCACAGCATGGTGATCGAAGCGTTGAGCGGAACCCTGGCGCCGGCCCGCGGCGAGGCAATCCGGGGGATCGCGCTGGAACTGGAGCGACTTGCCAACCATACCGGCGATCTGGGCGCAATCGCAGGGGACGTAGGCTACCTCCCCACCGCCTCCTTCTGCGGCCGCATCCGGGGGGATTTCCTCAACATGACCGCGCTCCTGTGCGGCAGCCGGTTCGGCCGGGGACTGGTCCGCCCCGGCGGGGTCGGTTTTGACTGCGGCGAAACACAGCGGGACGAGCTTCTCACACGCCTCGAAGCGGCCCGACAGGATCTGGAAAATGCCGTGCAGCTCCTCTGGGACACCCCGTCGGTCATGGCGAGGCTGGAAAATACCGGCAAAGTCAGCCAGGAAGCGGCGCGGGAGCTGGGGCTGGTGGGACCTGCGGCACGGGCCTGCGGCCTCAACCGGGATGTGCGGCGCGACCATCCGTTCGGCATTTTCCGGATGAGCCAGATCCCGGTAATGGCCAGCCAGAGCGGCGATGTCTACGCACGGACCCTGCTGAGGTGGCTGGAGGCGGAGAAATCGCTGGATTTCCTCAATGAGCAGTTGCGCCAGCTCCCCGGGGGCGCCCATCGCAACCCGCTCAAATCAATGGCCGGGGGGATGGTGGCCGCAGCCATGACCGAGGGCTGGCGGGGAGAGATCTGCCATGTAGCCGTAACCGACGAAGCGGGGAGGTTTTCCCGCTACAAGATAACCGACCCCTCCTTCCACAACTGGACCGGTCTCGCCATGGCGTTGCGGGGCGAGCAGATTTCCGATTTCCCGCTCTGTAATAAGAGCTTTAACCTGTCGTACTGCGGGTTTGATTTATAAAAGCCGTTCTACGTTCAACGTTCTATGTTCAAGGTTAAAATCAATCGGGTTTAACGTAGAACATAGAACGTAGAACTTTGAACCGATTTTTCAGAGGTTTCATATGATCAAAGCAACCCTCGCCCGAATCAAGCAGGGGCATCGCACGATGAAATACCCGAAGGAGCCGGCGGTGCTTCCGGAACTCTTCCGCGGCTATCCGCTCCTCGCCCCGGAGAACTGTCCGCCCGACTGCCGGCTCTGCGCGGAAGCCTGCCCACATGGAGCCATAAGCCGGGAAGCGGGAAGCGGGAAGCAGGAAGCGGGAAGAGAGAGCGGCGCAGGAACCCTCTCCCTCGACATGGGAAAGTGCCTTTTCTGCCCCGAATGCATGGAGGTCTGCCCCCACGGAGCGGTATCGTTCACCGGCGATGCACGGCTGGCTGCCAACCGGCGGGAGGACCTGATCGTCACGGCCGGCTGCGAGAGAAAGCTCGCCCGTGAGCTGGATGCAAAGATGCTCGCCCTGTTCGGCCGCTCCTTGAAGCTTCGCGAGGTTTCCGCCGGCGGATGCAACGCCTGCGAGGCGGATGCCAACGTCCTCACCACCATCGGCTGGGATATCGGGCGGTTCGGCATCCAGTTCGTCGCCTCTCCGCGCCATGCCGACGGGCTCTTCGTCACAGGACCTGTGACCGAGAACATGCGCGAGGCGCTCCTCAAGACCTATGCTGCGGTGCCGGAGCCGAAGATCGTCATCGCCAGCGGCGCCTGCGCCATAAACGGCGGCCCGTTCATCGACTCGCCGGAGCAGCATAACGGCGTAGACGGCCTCCTCCCGGTCGATCTCTACATCCCCGGCTGCCCCCCCCACCCCATCACCATCCTCGATGGGCTCCTGCGGCTTTTGGGAAGGCTGGAAGGGAATTGAGAAGGAATTGACGCTCATCGGGTATTTTCTTGTATTACTGAGATGTATGTATTAGATTGGACTCGTTTATTTTTGAACCGCTTGATTTAACAAACAAAATCAGGCTATTTACCACGGAGGGCACAGAGGTCACTGAGAAAAGCAAAAACCATTTAATCAATTGAAATCATTTTGAAAATAGACCTTAGAAGTTTTTGTCTTTTGAGTTCCTCTGCGTCCTCTGTGGTGAAAGCTCTTTTGTTCGGATTTTGTGCTTCAAAGCCATGAAGAATGGCATGCTTTCTGTGGGTGAAAGGATCTGTTGATGGCCCCTTTTGATATTGCCATAGTATCCGTCTTCCTCATGGCATCCCCCGTCATCCTTGCCCCTTGCTGCGCAAAATCCCGCGGACTGACCATATATCTCTCCTTTGCCGTTACCGCGGCCGCATCCCTGGCGGCGGTAGCAGCAGGAATCCTGGCCGTTCACTATGGCACCAATACCTCCGCAATCGTGCAGATGGGGCTTCCCGACCTTCCGTTTCACCTCCGGCTCGACCCTCTGGCTGGCTTCTTCCTCTGCGTCATCGGCCTGCTCTCTCTCTTTGTCTCGATCTACTCCATCGGCTATGTAAAGGGTTTTTCCCCCAGCAGGCCGATTGTCAGGTTTGTCGTCTTTTATGCCCTCTTTATCGTCGGCATGCTCCTCGTAGTCCTTGCGGACGACGCCTTCTTCTTCCTCGTTGCCTGGGAGCTGATGGCCGCCTCGTCTTACTTTCTGGTCATGTATGAGGATGAAAAGGCGGAAAACAGGCGGTCGGCGTATCTCTACCTCGTTATCGCCCACGTGGGGGCCATCGCGATCCTCCTCTCCTTCGGGGTGATGGCGGGGCTTGCCAATGGCTTCGAGAGCTTTCAGGGGTACACCTTCGATTCCATGCGCGCCACCACGTATCCGGTCGGATGGGCGACGGCGGCCTTTCTCCTCTCCTTTTTCGGGTTTGCCGCCAAGGCGGGTGTGATACCTCTTCATGTCTGGCTGCCGGAGGCGCACCCCGTCGCCCCTTCCAACATCTCCGCGCTCATGAGCGGGGTCATGCTGAAGACATCCATCTACGGCATCGTGCGCATAACCTTCGATTTCCTCAAATTCTTTCCCTGGTGGTGGGGGGGTATAGTGCTTGTCCTGGGCCTCATATCGGCCGTTCTGGGGGTACTCTACGCCCTCATGCAGCACGATCTGAAGAGGCTTCTGGCCTACCATTCGGTGGAAAACATCGGCATCATCCTCATCGGCCTCGGCCTTTCCATGATCTTCACTTCCTTTCAGTTCCCGGTCCTTGCCGCCCTTGCCCTGATCGCCGCGCTGTATCACACCCTGAACCACGCCATGTTCAAGGGGCTTCTCTTCATGGGTGCGGGGGCCGTGCTCCATGCGACCCACGAGAGGAACATGGAAGAGATGGGGGGATTGATCCACAGAATGCCGTGGACATCGGTCTTTTTCCTCGTCGGCTGCGTCTCCATAGCGGCGCTCCCCCCTTTCAACGGCTTTGTCTCCGAATGGCTCACGTTCCAAGCCTTTCTCCTGTCACCTGCCCTCCAAAGGCCTATTCTCAACCTTCTTATCCCCCTCGGCGCCGCCCTCCTCGCTTTGACCGGCGCACTGGCCGCCGCCTGCTTTGTCAAGGCCTTTGGGGTGACGTTCCTCGGGCATTGGCGCGGTCATCAATCCATTCAACGGGTTCATGAGGTCGGCTGGCACATGCGGACAGGGATGATGCTCGCCGCAGTGACCTGCTTTGCACTGGGGATATTTCCCACCATCGTCATCAACTGGATGGATGTACTCCCGGAGCGGCTTGTGGGAGGGAGGATCGCGGCCAGTGCGGGGGCGTACGGTTGGATGTGGCTCACCCCCTATGCCCGCGAGCGCGCCTCGTACTCCGGGTTCAACGTTTTTATCGGGATCATGCTGGTCGTCTTTGTGGTCTGGCTCCTGCTCCACGCCAGAAAAAAGGCCGTACATCGGGTGCCGATCTGGGACTGCGGCTTTGAAAAGATCAACGCGCGGATGCAGTACACCGCCACTTCCTTTTCCATGCCGATCCGGCGTATATTCGGTTTCTTTTTCCATATCAGGGAAGAGTCGCAGGCGGTGGAGCCGATCCGGCATCCGGCATATCCGGAGAAGCTGCAGTACCGGCTCAGGGTCAGGGACCGCTTCTGGAACTGGCTCTATAAGCCCATTGGGGAAGGCGCCTTCTTTATTGCGAGGAAGATAGGCAATCTCCAGCAGGGAAGAATTCAGGTGTACCTCATCTATTCGTTAGTTACCATCATCGTGCTCTTGGTGTTTTTGGGATGACAGCGTATTCTTATACCATCGAAGCCGTGCAGATCCTGCTTCTGCTCTTTGCCGCCCCCGCCTTTGCGGGATGGGTGCGGACGGTCAAGTGCCGCATGCAGGGGCGCACCTATGCGGGGATATTCCAGCCCTACCGGGACCTCGCCAAGCTCTTCTCCAAGGACGTGATCCTGGCGGAGAACGCCTCGTGGATATTCCGCGTGACCCCGTACATCGTGTTCGGGGTCACCGTCATGATCGGAGGGATAATTCCGCTCATCTCCATCGACCTCCCCTTTGCCGCCACTGCCGACGTCATCGCCCTGGTAATGCTCTTTGCGATCATCCGGTTTTTTACCGCTCTGGCGGGTATGGACATCGGCACGGCCTTCGGCGGAATGGGGTCGAGCCGCGAGATGACGATCTCTTCCCTGGCGGAGCCGGCCATGCTCATGGCGGTCTTCACCGCCTCCCTGGCCGCCAATTCCACCTCCCTTACCCAGATGGTGCATGTCATGGCCCATGGGGAGTTTACCCTGAGGCCCTCCCTTGCCTTTGCGCTCTTGGCCTTCATCATGGTTCACCTCACCGAAACGGGGCGGGTCCCGGTCGACAACCCCTCGACCCACCTGGAACTGACCATGATCCATGAGGCGATGATCCTGGAGTACTCCGGCCGGCACCTGGCGCTCATCGAATGGGCCTCGATGATGAAGCTCTTCATCTTTTCCTCCCTGGGAATTGCGGTCTTCTGCCCGTGGGGGATCGCGGCATCGGGCGATCTGGTCGGGATGCTGATCGGCGCAGGAGTGCTAGCGGCAAAGCTGGCCGTTTTGGGAATCATACTGGTCCTGATCGAGACGGGCCTCGCGAAAATGCGGCTCTTCAGGCTTACGGAATTTCTGGGGAGCGCGTTTTTGTTGGCAACACTGGGGATGTTATCCTTTTTCATTTTGGAGTGAACGATGACCACGTCCTTTGCCGCCCAGGTGAACAGCATCATGGCGGCCCTCATCCTCCTCACCGCCTTCGGCCTTCTGGTCCAGCGCAGGATACTGGGGCTCCTGCACCTGTTCGCCTGGCAGGGGCTTTTTCTCTGCCTCAGCACGGCCATCGTCGGCTATGTGACGGGGGTGCACCATCTCTTCATCTCGTCGATACTGACCCTCACCCTCAAGGTGATCGTGCTCCCCTACATCCTCTATGCGCTCATCGAGAAGCTGCACATCAAGAAGGAGATAGAGACCCTGGTGAACATACCGGCGACGATGCTCATCGGCATCGCGCTCGTGATCTTTTCCTACCATCTCACCGCGCCGATAACGCAGCTCTCGACGCTGGTCACCCGGTCAACGCTCGCCGTAGCTTTAGCGACGGTCATGCTCGGGCTTTTGATGATGGTAACGAGGAGACACGCCGTTACCCAGATCATCGGCTTTCTCGCCCTGGAAAACGGCCTCTTCTTCGCGGCCACCAGCGCCACCTACGGCATGCCGATGGTCGTCGAGCTGGGGGTGGCCCTGGATATTCTCATTGCCGCCTTTATCTTCGGCATCTTCTTCTTCCACATCAACACCACCTTCGACAGCCTCGACGTGGAGCAGATGGCAAAACTCAAGGAGGAGGATTAGAGGTGCGAGGAACGAGGAGCAAGGTTCGAGGAGAATGGGCAGCTGGCGCACAATTCTGTCGGATGTGTTGCTGATGGCAGACGAAGGCAAGCCATTCGTGTAATGTTAACTACCTTGCACGAAGACAGATAGCAAGTTATACTCACATTTATTGATAGCGAGTATAACTGACCACAAGGAATTTTAATGGAACGTATCGGCGGCGAAACGACAGTACTGTACGCCGATCTCCGGGAGCGCCTGGAGATGTTTGAGACGATGCGCAGCATTGCCACGCTTCACGGGGAATTTACGACCAAGATTGTCAAGGGCTCTGTTTATCACTATTTTCAGACGACGCTCCCCAGTGGCCGGACTCAGATTTACATCGGACCTGACAGTGAGGAAGTGCGCGGGTTGATAGCGGCTCGCAAGTCCGGCGAGAAGGAAATACGCGCCGATGAAAAAATGTTTCAACGCCTTGCTTCCCAGATTATTGCCGGCGGGGTTATGCCGATCATTCCGGACATGGCCCGCATCATCAACCGCCTGGCTGAGAGTGCCGTATTTCAAGTAGGGGGAGTTCTCGTCGGGACTGTTGCGTTTAATGTACTTGGCCCGCATCTCGGTGTTTCCTGGGGACGTGACTCAAGAATGACTCAGGATATCGATATTGCCAGCGCCACAAGCATAGCCGTTGCGGTGCCTGATTTACAGGCTGATGTGCCTGCAATTATCGAATCCCTCCAGATGGGCTTTTTCCCGGTGCCTAGGTTATCCAGAAAAGAGCCGTCAACCTCGTACGCCATACGAGGAAAAACGCTTCGCGTGGATCTGCTGACACCGGCAAAGCGAGGAGATACCGCGCCGGTGTTTATCCGCCGGCTAAATGCCGCTGCAACTCCGCTCAAATACCTCGATTATCTCATCGAGGAACCGATTAACGCGGTCATGCTCGCCGGTTATCCCTGCCTGGTTAAAGTCCCGCAACCGGCCCGTTATGCGCTGCACAAGCTGATTATCTCTCAGGAGCGCGACGCGACGGCCGCCGACAAAAAGCGGAAAGATATGATCCAAGCCGGAAATATGATCGAACTGTTGCGAGAGGATCGTCCCGGTGATATCGAGCTCGCCTGGAATGAGCTAGTAAAACGTGGAGCGGCTTGGGTAAAAAAAGTCGAAGCCGCTTGCAAAGAAGCGGACATTAAGCTTTAGCCAAGCGGTGATATGGCCGTTGGACACTGGCTGATCGGTCTCTTTGCTCAAAGACAAAATCCGGATACTCATTTTGTTCTGTGTCGGGGGGTGCCCCCTTGCCGGCTTCCCATGCTTGTCACTGGTTTGATTTAATCCAGTGACAAATATATGGTGACAAGATATGCGTGTATTATCGGAAGTTGTTATAACCAACCCACGAGGATGGGCGGTTGACACGTATGTTATCATTTTCCTTCTGGAACTTAAGAAGGCGGTCGCAAGCAAGCAATTTGCAGTGATACCAAGGGAAAAGAATAATGCGTTCCTGGCACGGTGCGGCATGACACCGGCGGAACGGGAAGAGCTTGTGGCCGGCCTCACGTCCCATGATTACATGAGCGGCCCTGAATATGATCGTGACTACCCCAAAGAGCAGGATATCTGGAAATTCAAGAAACGTTTCGGCAGGAGAGAGATTTACATCAAGCTCAAACTGGTGACAAAAGGCAACGGTTACTATGCGAAATGTCTGTCGTTTCATGACTGACGCGGGATCAACTCATGAATAAAGAAGATTTTTGTCCTTATTGCGAAGAGATAACCCGTTTTCGATTCATCACCAAGCAGGAAACGCTCCCGGTCATGGGCGAACCGGTTGAATATCAGGCGCGCGTCCGGCGGTGCGCTGTCTGCCGCGGGGAATATGCGCCCACGGAGCTGGAGGAGGAAAATTTCAAGACCGCTTACACCATCTATCGTCGTCGGCACAACCTTCTCTCCCCTGAGCAGATCAGGGTAATACGTGAAAAGTACGGCCTCAGCCAGCGAAATTTCAGCAGGTTCCTCGGGTGGGGCGACATTACCGTCCACCGTTACGAGGCCGGCGCGCTCCCGGATGCGGCCTATAACGTCATGCTGGTTTTGATTGATGATCCGCTCAACGCGCTGAAGGTTTTCATGCTGAACAGGAACAATCTCGCGCCGGGGGTTGCGGAAAAGCTGAAGAAACGGATCCAGGAGCTTATCAGGAAAGACGGCCGTGGCCCGGGTTATGGTGATGATGAAGCCTGTGGGGCTGCCGATAACCTCTCCTCGGTAAGCGTCAAAGAGCCGTAACACGAAAGGTTCTTTGTCAAGGCGGCCCGATTGCTCCGCGGGGCACTAAAACGTATAGGTAAGCTGCGCAACGATTTTGCGCACGACCTGTCCTCTCGTCTTACGCGTAACGTAGTAAATGATCTTTACAATGCTTTGCCAGAGTTCGGTCGCAAAGCTGTCGAAATCTCCGTTAGCAAACTACATGAGGCAATTGGCAATTCTGGGAAATCACCTAAATATCAAGACCTCTCAGAAAAGGCTCAGTTCGTACATATCGTTCTAAACCTGGAACGTATCTGTTGTGCTGCGTGTGATCTGCTTGACGGAGCCAAAGTTGACAATGGATAACCATTCCACTGTAGAAGTCTTCGACAGACAAGACCTTTTCACAAGTTTAAAGGAAAAACACCATGCCGTTCACTGACCAGAAAAAGGAGAACTCCGTGCCTTAGCCGTATCGGAGTCAATGCGGGCAGATGCCGAGCAGTTGCGGGCCAACCGCCACAACCCATTCATTGTGGACGGAAAAGTGGATTGCGCCAGGGTCGTCGAGTTCCTCACCGATTACAACGAATTCCTGTACCATCCCATGAAACCGCACAGGCCGTTTATTGAAAAGGACATGAAGCTATAGAATGAAAGGAGTAAAACGATATGAAAACGAACATTGAAAAACTCGAAACCGAGGTCATGAAGCTCAATATCGAGGCAAGAGCTCGTCTTGCAGAAAAGCTCATATTGAGCCTGGACGCTCCATCCGAAGAAGAAAACCTGCGGTTGTGGGTTGCGGAAGCTGAACGAAGATTAAGAGACCTTCGTGAGGGTAAAGCCAAGGAGATACCGGCTAAAGAAGTCTTACGTCGGGCGCGGGCGGCAATTTCATGAAGAAGGTCACCTTTCATGAAGAGGCCGACGCCGAGGTGCGTGATGCAGCCCGGTATTACGAAGAAAGGGCACCAGACCTTGGTCTCTCGTTTCTTGCAGATGTCGAGGAAGCCGTGGAAGAAATTCAGGAAAATCCTGAGGCGTTCCCGCTGGTTGGTGAAGAGATTCACCGCAAAATCGTCAGACATTTTCCATATAACCTCCTGTATGTGATAGAACCTGATCGTATTCGGATAATAGCCGCTGCTCATCAGAAACGCCGGCCCAGATACTGGGGGCACCGGTTGTAGGCAGAGTTGGCTAAAGGTGAAACCGTGACACTCATTATCCTCCTCAGCATCTCGCTCTTCTTCGCTATGGTCCTGGCCTTCGTCGGGGATTGGAAGTACGCCCCGGAGATCAACATCCTGGGGTCCGCCGCCGCCTTTGCGGCCAGTGTCGCCCTGGCCTTCCAGGTCTACCTGCAGGGGCCGTTCGTGGCCGGGCACAAGTTCTTTTTTGTGGACGCATTCAACGTCTATCTGGCCGTCCTCACCGCCTTCGTTTCCATGACCACCGCCATCTTCAGCCGCAGGTACATGCGGGTGGAACGGGAACACGGGCGTGTGGGGCGCTGGAAAATGCGGTTTTACCATGCCATGTACCAGCTCTTCATCTTTGCCATGCTCCTGGCGCTTTTGACCAACAACTTCGGCGTGCTCTGGATATCCATGGAACTCGCCACCCTCTCCACGGTTCTCCTGGTCTCCCTCTACCGGACACCCAACGCCATCGAGGCCGCCTGGAAATACTTCATCCTGTGCGGCGTCGGCATCGCCCAGGCCCTGTTCGGGACCGTCCTCCTCTACTTCGCGGCGGAGCGGGTGCTCGGCATCGGCGGAGAGGCGCTCCTCTGGACAAACCTCTCCCAGGTGAGCGGACAACTGGAGCCGACCGTGCTCCGGCTCGCCTTCGTCTTCCTCATGGTCGGCTACGGCACCAAGGTCGGCCTCGTCCCCCTGCACAACTGGCTCCCGGACGCCCACAGCGAAGGCCCCACCCCCATCTCCGCGGTCCTCTCCGGGCTTCTCTTAAATGTGGCTCTCTATGCCCTGGTCCGCTGCAAGGTCCTGGTAGACGGCTCCACCGGCACCCACATGGCGGGCAACATGCTCATGGGCTTCGGCCTTCTGTCGATCCTGGTAGCAGCATTCTCGCTGCTTCGGCAGAAGGACATCAAGCGCATCTTCGCCTATTCGTCCATCGAAAACATGGGGATCGCCACCTTCGCCTTCGGGATCGGCGGTCCCATCGCCACCTTCGGGGCGCTCTTGCACATGCTGGTGCACAGCCTCATCAAATCCTCCATATTCTTTACCGTCGGCCACGCCTCCCAGATGCACGGCACCCAGGAGATGGACAGGATACGGGGACTCATCAAGGGGAACCCCGTGGTGGGGTGGGCGTTCATCCTCGGCGCCATGGCGCTGGTCGGCATGCCCCCCTTCGGGCTCTTTGCCAGTGAATTCCTGATCCTCACCGCCACCATCAAGGAGGCGCCGCTCCTGACGCCGCTCCTACTGCTGGGGCTCGGCGTCGCCTTTGCGGCCATTTTCAGGAGGGTCCAGCCGATGGTGGCCGGGGTCGTTCCCCCGTGGCAGACACCGCTCAAGGCGGCCCATGTGCCGGTCATCCTCCATATGACCCTGGTGCTGATTCTGGGCCTGTATATGCCGCGCTTCCTCTCCGACTGGTTTCATACGGCAGTGGGGTTACTGAAATGAGCACGCTGCGGGAGAAAATGACCGCCCAGTTCGGCACGGCCGCCGGTCCCGTTGAAGGGCTCTTTCCGGCCGATGTCCCGTTGTTCCATGTCCCGCGGGTACAGTTCAGCGAGGCGGCGTGGGTGATGAAAGAGGCCGGTGCCCGTCTCGTGGCGGAATGGGCCAGCGATGAGACCCTTCTGGGGAGGGGATTCGGCATCTATGCCTGCTACAACCGGGAAACGGAATTCCTCATGGTAAAATCCGACACCCCCGCAGACGATCCGGTATTTCCCACCATCAAGAGAAAGTTCGTCGCGGCGTTCCGTTTTGAGCGGCAGATGCGAAGCCTAATGGGGGTGATCCCTGCGGGTCATCCCGATCCCCGTCCCTGGATCAAGCATGAAGACTGGCCGGAGGATGCCTGGCCGCTGCGCAAGACGTTCGATCCCGCGACCAGGATGCCGAGGGTCAAAGGGAGCTACAAGTGGATCAGGGCCGAAGGGGAAGGAGTTTACGAAATCCCCGTCGGGCCGGTCCATGCGGGGATCATCGAGCCGGGGCACTTCCGTTTCCAGGCGGTGGGCGAGGAGGTCCTCAACCTGGAGGCGCGGCTCGGCTATGTGCATAAGGGGATCGAGAAACGCTTCGAATCACTCTCCTGGGAGGATGGGGCACGGCTGGCGGGGCGTGTCTCCGGTGACACCACCGTTGCCCATGCCATCGGCTACTGCCGGGCGGTTGAGGCGCTGTCCGGGAGCTCCCCGCCCGCACGGGGACTGTGGCTGCGGGCGATCATGCTGGAGAGGGAGCGGATCGCCAACCACCTGGGGGACATCGCCGCCATCTGCAATGACGTGGCCTTCGCCTTCCTATTCTTCCAGTTCAACATCCTGAAGGAGCATCTCGTACGCACGAACCACCGGCTCTTCAGGCATCGCTTTATGATGGACCGGGTCGTCCCGGGAGGGATGGCGGTCGATCTGGACCCCGCCGGGGTCCAGGAGATGCACCGGGAGCTGGACAGGTTCGCGAAAGAGTTCGAGCGGCTGGTGCGCATCTACGACGACAACCCTTCGCTGGAGGACCGGGTCAGGGAGACGGGAATCCTCTCGGCGGAGCAGGCCAGGGACCTGGGGATGGTCGGTATCGTTGCCCGGGCCAGCGGTCAGCCGCTCGACTGTCGCATCCAGGCGCCGTTTCCACCCTATGATCGTTTCCCGCCCCGGATGGTGGTGCTCAATTCGTGCGATGTCCATGCCCGCGCCTGGCTGCGGATTGAGGAGATCCGCGATTCCATCCGTCTGCTGCTGGAGATGCTGGGCAGCCTCCCCCAGGGGGAGGTCAGGGTCCCATTTATCCCGCCGCAACCGGAACGGTGCGGCATTTCAATGGTGGAGGGATGGCGGGGGGAGATCGTCTACTGGGTGCAGTCGGGGGCGGCAGGCGAAATCAACCGCTGCATGGTGAGGGACCCGTCGAGCCTCAACTGGCTCGGCCTCGAGCAGGCCATTCACGGCAATATCGTCCCCGATTTCCCGGTTTGCAACAAGAGCTTCAATCAGTCGTATTCGGGACACGATCTATGAAAGGTTCGAGGTCCTAGGATCGAGGCGCGAGGACTTTAAACCTCGAACCTAGTTCCTCGTTCCTCGTACCTTGATTTTGAGAGACAATCATGCTAAGGATTCTTCATCAGATATTTCGCACCGGTGTAGTTACCGAACCGCTCCCCGTCGAGGTCGAGGCGGAAGTCGTCGAGATCGGCGCACAGCTTGAGGATGCGATCAGAAGGAAATTCCACCGCAGCCTCACCATCCGGGAGGTGGATGCGGGCTCCTGCAACGGGTGCGAACTGGAGATCCACGCCATGAACAATGCCGTCTACAACTGTGAGCGCTTCGGCATCAACTTCACCGCCTCCCCCCGATTTGCGGACATGCTCCTCGTGACCGGCCCGGTTTCAGTAAATATGGAGATCGCGCTCAAAAGGACTTATATGGCCACGCCGAGCCCGAAGATTGTGGTTGCAGTCGGGGACTGCGCCTGCGACGGCGGGATTTTCGGAGAAAGCTACGCCTCTCTGGGGAAGATCAGCAACGTCATACCAGTGGACGCCCATATCCCCGGCTGTCCTCCCACGCCTGCCGACCTCCTCCTCGGCATACTCAAGGTCATAGGTGATTAGTTTTTCCCTGACCCCCTGCTGAAGCATGTCTTTCAGGGCTATTTCTCATCAACCTCTTTGGAAATTTACGTTGACAATCCATACAATATAAGGAAAATGGGGACCGATTTGTTCTTCATGAATCATGCAAATACATCTGTCCGTACTTTTCAGAACAGCGGCCGGATAAGGCAAGACAGGCGGGGTATATATTCATTTTTTGACGGGCGGCAGGAGAATATGAAGACAAGAAATTTTATGCGGCTGGTTGTTCTCTTACTTATGGTCATGGAAATGGCATCCTACGCTGCGGCAGGCTCTGAAGCCAGGAAGGGGACCGACAGGCGGCCCCATGCAAAAGCAACGTTCGATGCACTGAAGCCCCTGGCGGAACAGGGAAGCGCCGTGGCACAGCAGGAGTTGGGGGTGATGTACCGCAAGGGTGAAGGTGTCCGGCAGGACTACGCCAAGGCGGCCAAATGGTTCCGCAGGGCGGCGGATCAGGGACTTGCCGAAGCCCAGAATAACCTGGGGGGGCTCTATGCCACCGGCCTCGGTGTTGAGAAGGATTATGTCCAGGCCTACAAATGGTTCACCCTGGCCGCATCCCGGAAGCTGGCGGCAGGACGGGACAACAGGGACAAGATCGCCGGGGAGATGACCCCTGACCAGATCGCCAAGGCAAAGCGGCTGGCGCAAAAGTGGAAACCGGTTGAGAAGAACCCGCTACCTGAAAATGCACATGCCCAATGATCCACCATTGATTTACGGGTTGGCATAACGAGAAAGACCGGGTATGTTGACGGGAGAGACCACCATGGAGCCTGCCACACTCGAATCGGGCAACGACATACCACTGTTGCGCACTCTGGGGATTCGCCTGACGGAGATCGGCGCGCGCCATGCCGTCATGGAAGTGGAAGTGGCTGAAATGCACGGCAACTATTTCGGCGGGGCCCACGGCGGGCTGATAGCGACCCTCGTGGATACGGTCAGTTTCTTTCCCCGGCCGCTCCTCCCCTCCGGCCGCCTCACAACCACCACCAACCTGAACATCAATTACGTCCGGCCCGCCCAGGTCGGCGACCTCCTCACGGCCCGTTCGGAACTACTCCACCTGGGAAAGCGTACTGCAAGCCTGGCCGTGCAAGTCACGGACGGAAACGGCCGGCTCATCGCCCACGGCACCGTCACCCACATGGTTCTCCAGGAGCCCCCTGCTACGGTTGAAGGATAATAAGCCTTCGGCAGATACGGGGTACCTTTTTCGCTCAAAATCAAAACGCCGTTTTGCTTGCTATTTTGCCTGCATGTGAGTAAAATTATTGTGAGTTTTCCACCCGGGTTGAAGGAGGAATTCCATGATAACCACGCTGCTGGAAGGTAACAAAAGGTTCGTGGCGGAAACCTTTGAAAAGGAGAAGGAATTCTTCGCCACGCTGGTCAAGGATCAGAAACCGACCGTCCTCTGGATCGGGTGTTCCGATTCGCGAGTGCCCGTCAACACCATAACCCAGACCAAGGCAGGGGAGGTCTTTACCCATCGCAACGTGGGGAATATCGTGGCAACCAACGACTGGAACCTCTCGGCGGTCCTGGAATTCTCCATCAACCACCTCTACATACCGGATATCATTATTTGCGGACATTATGGCTGCGGCGGGATCAACGCCCTGGACGAGGACAACGGCGAAGACAAATACATCCCGATCTGGCTGATCAATGCCTACAAAGCCAAGGAACGGGTGGATGAAAAGATCAGGGCGCTGCACATCGAGATGCCCAGGGAACAAAGGATGAAACTCATCGTCGAGGAAAACGTCCGGCTGCAAGTGGAGCACCTGCAGGAATATCCCTTTGTCAGAAAGGCCATGACGGACAAGAAGCTCAACCTTCACGGCTGGGTCTACGACATGTCTTCCGGCGAGATCAAGATCGTCAAGACCCACCAGAACAAATAGCCGCTCCTCCCCTTAGTACAACCACGGGGGAATGGGAAAACCGCGATGAAAAAGCCGCTCTGGGAGCCGTCGGAGGAACGGGTAAAAGACGCCAACTTGACCCGCTTCATGGCGTTCGTGAACCGCAGGCACGGCACGAAGTTCCGCTGCTATGATGAGCTCTATCGCTGGTCGGTGGAGGATATCCCCGCTTTCTGGGGCGCCGTGTGGGAGTTCGGCGGGGTGATCGCCTCGCAGGGCTGCGACACGGTCGTGGACGACCTCACACGGATGCCCGGCGCCCGGTGGTTCCTAGGCAGCAGGCTCAACTTCGCCGAAAACCTCCTCCGTTACCGGGACGACCGGGTGGCCCTCATCTTCAAGGGAGAGGAGCGTCCTGCAGTTCACATCACTTACGCCGAGCTTTTTGACCGCGTGGCACGACTCTCCACGGCGCTCCGCAATGCAGGTGTAACGTCAGGGGACCGGGTGGCAGGATTCATGCCGAACCTTCCGGAGACGGTGACCGCCATGCTCGCAGCCGTAAGCCTCGGCGCCGTATGGTCCTCCTGCTCCCCCGACTTCGGCATCAGCGGCGTCCTCGACCGCTTCGGCCAGATCACCCCGACGGTCCTCTTCACCGCCGACGGTTATTCCTTCAACGGCAGGCGGTTCGACTCCCTGGAGCGCGTCCGGGGAATCATCCCCGGGCTCCCGTCGGTTAAACATGTCGTGGTCGTCCCCTATCTGGAGGAACGGCCGGACATCGACGGCATCTCCCGCGCAATCCTCTGGGACGAATTTGTCGCAGCATCCGATGACGGTACTGCGAAGTCGCCTGTTTTTACCCAGCTCCCTGCCGAACATCCCCTCTATATCATGTACTCTTCCGGGACCACCGGTCCCCCCAAGTGCATGGTCCAGGGCGCCGCCGGCATCCTCGTCAACCACATGAAGGAGCTCATGCTCCATACCGACCTGAAGCGGGAGGACACCATCCTCTACATGACCACCTGCGGCTGGATGATGTGGAACTGGCTGGTGAGCTCCCTGGCTATCGGCGCCAGCGTAGTCCTTTACGACGGCGCGCCGTTCTACCCCGACCCCGGAGCCCTCTGGCGGCTCGCGGAGACTGAGGGGATCACCGTCTTCGGCGCCAGCGCCCGCTACCTCTCCGCCCTGGAGAAGGCCGGGGCGCGGCCGGGACGGGAGTACGACCTCACAAGACTTAAGGCCATTCTCTCCACCGGCTCCCCCCTCGCCGGGGAAAGCTTCCGCTACGTCTACCGGGAGATAAAAAAGGACGTGCAGCTCGCCTCCATCTCCGGCGGGACCGACCTGAACGGCTGCTTCGCCCTGGGGAACCCCATCGGACCGGTCTACGAGGGGGAACTTCAGTGCCGGGGGCTCGGAATGCGGGTGGAGGCCTTCGACGAGGAAGGGCATCCGGTGATCAACCGGAAAGGGGAGCTCGTCTGCACCGCCCCCTTTCCCTCCATGCCCCTCTATTTCTGGGACGACCCGGACGGCAGGAAGTACCGCAAGGCCTACTTCGAGAAGCACCCTAACGTCTGGGCCCACGGCGACTACATCGAGATCACTGACACCGGCGGAGTCATCATCTACGGCCGCTCCGACGCCACCCTGAACCCCGGCGGGGTGAGGATCGGCACGGCGGAGATCTACCGCCAGGTGGAGACCCTCCCCGAGATCGCCGACAGCATCGCCGTGGGACAGCGCTGGGAAGGGGACGAGCGGGTGATCCTCTTCGTCACGCTCGCGAAGGGGGTGGAGCTCACCGAAGAGCTCAAGGAGCGGATAAAACGATCAATCCGGGAGAACGTCTCGCCGCGCCATGTCCCGGCCAGGATCATCACCGTCGCCGACATCCCTTACACCATCAACATGAAGAAGGTGGAACTGGCGGTCAGAAACGTCATTCACGGGGAGCCGGTGAAAAACCGGGACGCCCTCGCCAATCCGGAGGCGCTCGATCTCTACCGGGACCTGCCGGAGCTTATGAACTGAGGCTGCCGGATAAAACACCGCAAACCGGCCCCGCAGTAGTTTTTCAACAGCCTGCTAAAGCGGCACGAAATAAACATCGGTCGGTCGGAACTTGCAGTTGCGAAGAAACCGCGCCCGCACGGGCATGCCGATCCGCACCTCGTCCGGCTCCGCGCCGACGATGCGGGAGAGGAAGAGGGTATCGATCCCGTCGAATTCCACTAGAATCAGGGTATACGGCGTCTCCTTGAGGAAGGCCTCTCCGCCGAAATGGCAGGTGGTGTACGTATGAACTTTCCCCTCCAGGGGCAGCTCGACCCATGCGGTCGGCTCGCCGCATTCCATGCAGTGCCCGCGCGGGGTGGCGTACGTGTAACCGCACACCGTGCAGCGGCTCCCCAGGAGCTTTTTTTTCGCCAGGCCCGCGAAAAACGGCGAGTCCTGGGCGTAGGAGTGGAGGTAGTCGATCTCGTAATGGTACTTGACGATGATCGGGTCGAGGTTGAAGAGGACCGATCCTTCCTCGGTTTCAGGCAGCTTGGCGTCCTTTCCCATGCTATTCCCCCCTGGAGTCTGTTTCCGACGAATTCGTCAAAAGCTCCCGATGCAGCCTGAAACAGGAGCGAAGACGGAGGACCTAGGACCTAGGACTTAGGACCTAGGAACGAGGAACGAGGAAAAATCCTCAGACCTCGTACCTCGATCCTAGAACCTAGAACCTCGAACCTCGATCCTCGTACCTCGTACCTCGTACCTTTATTCCGACCTTTCCAGAACCGAGACGGTAATATACGTCCCCGTCCCCGCATGGCTGTGAATGAGCCCCCGCCCGGCATCCCTGATCTGGAGGGTATCATTCCCCAGGTGCTTCCCGATCGCCCCCTGCAACTGCCAGAAGGCGAAGACCGCCTGCATAAGTCCGGTCGCCCCCACCGGATGACCACAGGCCAAGAGGCCGCCGGAGGGGTTCACCGGCACCCGCCGCCACCTGTCATCACCGGAGAAGGAGAGGCCGTACGTAATGTGGGGCAAAAACGGGGCTCCCGCATCTGCGAAGCTTCCCCCCTCGCCGTAACGGCAGAGTCCCAGGTCTTCGTATGTCTGAATCTCGGACGAAGTGTAGGCATCATGGAGTTCCACAAAGTCCAGCTCCCTTGCCGGATCGGTAATCCCGGCCATGCCGTAGGCAAGCTTTGCCGCCATCCTTCCCCCGCGGAAGGAGTGGACACCCGGGTACGTGAGGTCCCGGTACTCCTCCGCCGACTCGTGGGGGAGGAGTATCACCTCCCCGCGGGGACGGTCCGCCATGCGCATGGCGTCGGTGCCGCACCCGACCCCGGTAATCCGGACCGGCCGGGAAGAGAGCCGCTGCGCCACCTCTTCGGAGGCAAGGACCGCCACTGCCGCGCCGTCCGACATCTGGCAGCAGTCGAGGATGGTAAGGGGGGTGGCAACCATCGGGGACGAACGGACATCTTCGATGGAAAGTTCTCCCGGACTCTGGGCATAGGGGTTGTGAAGGGCGTTGCGGTGGTTCTTGACGGCGACCTTGGCCATTTGCTCCACCGTGGTGCCGAATTCATGCATGTGACGTCGCACCATCATGGCGTAATAGCCGGTGTAGAAGCCGCCCACCGGATAGTCGAAGTTGGTGTCCGAGGCAAGGGCGATGAACTCGTTCCCCTTCCAGGTGTTGACCCGGCTCATGGTCTCGAACCCCATGGAGAGGCATACCTCCATCCTCCCCGAGGCAACCGCCTCCCACGCCGCCTGGAAGCAAAGGCCGCCGGTCGCCCCTCCCCCTTCGATCCGCCGGGAGGGCTTCGGGCAGAGCCCCAAGTAGTCCTGCACCATGGCGCCAGCCTTGAGCTGACGGGTGAAGTGGTCGGAGAAGTAGGAGCAGACGCTTCCGTCGATCAATTCCCTGGTGAGGCCGGGGAGGTCCGCCAGGGCGTAGTCGAACGCCTCCTTCACCATGAGACGGAAGTCCTTTTCGGGATGGGCCTTGGCGAACTTCGTGATACCGCCGGAGATCATGTAGACCGGACGCATGGTTCCTCCTTTGGAGGTTGTTCTACGTTCTATGTTCTACGTTCTATGTTCTATGTTCAAGGTCGAGGTTTTTAACGTTGAACTTAGAACGTAGAACCTTGAACTGTCTTTAGCAGTTCCCGCGCAATGACCATCCGCTGCATCTCCGAAGTCCCCTCGCCGATCTCACAGAGCTTGGCTTCACGGAAGTAACGCTCCACCGGATAGACCCGCGTATAGCCGTAGCCGCCATGGATCTGCACCCCTTTCACCGCCGCCCGCATGGCCGCCTCCGAGGCGAACAACTTGGCCATGGCCGCTTCTCTTGTGAACCGCATCCCCGCATCCTTAAGCCGCGCCGCCCGGCGGACGAGGAGCCGCGCCGCATCGATCTCCGTCGCCATGTCGGCGAGCATCCACTGGATCGCCTGGAAATCGGCAATAGGATGATCGAACGCATGCCGCCCTTTTGCGTAGCTGAGGCTCTCCTCCAGACATCCCCGCGCGATCCCGATCGCCATGGCCGCCAGTCCCACCCTTCCTGCGTCGAGGATATCCATCGCCTGGGCGAAACCGCTGTTCTGCTCCCCGAGGAGGCGGTCCGGGGGAACCGGAACGTTGTCAAGCATGAGGGCCGTCGTGTCGCTCGCCCGGAAGCCGAGCTTATCGATGTTCTTCCCCCGTGTGAGTCCCGGCAAGGAGCCTTCGACGATGAAGGCGGAGATTCCCTTCGCCCCACGGGAGCGATCGGTGGCGGCCATGACCACAAACGTCCCGGCTTTGGAGCCGTTGGTGATGAAATACTTGCTTCCAGTAAGCCGCCACCCGTCACCGGCGGCCGCGGCTTCCGTCCGAAGGCCGGCAGCGTCGCTTCCACCGCCGGGCTCTGTGAGCGCCCACGCCCCGATGACCTCGCCTTGCGCCAGGGGAACGAGAAAGCACCGTTTCTGCTCCTCGGAGCCGAAATTCAGAATATGGGTAGCGCAGAGCATGTGGGCAAGAAGGGTGATGGTGGCAGCCGCATCGGCCCGGGCAAGCTCCTCCACGGCGAGGGTGTAGCTCGTAAAGTCCAGCCCCTGGCCGCCGTAAGCGGAAGGGATGGCAATCCCCAGAAGCCCCATCTGCGCCATCTTCTTCACGGCGGCCAGGGGAAACTCTCCCGTTTCGTCCCTCTTCCCCGCCCCCGGTGCCAGCTCGGCCCGGGCAAAATCCCTTACTGACTCCTGAAATGCCCTCTGCTGTCCGGTCAGTTCGTCGTCCATAACAAAGGCTCCTTTTCCCTCTCCCGCCATTCCCTGTCAGTCCACGTCGCTGAACCTGACCAGCGTCCCCCGCTTGGCGCCGTAACGGAAGACGGTGATCCCCTTGCACCCCTTCCCGTAGGCGAGGAGATAGGCCCGTGCCACGTCCTCCTTTTTTGCCCGGCTGGGGAGGTTTACGGTCTTGGAAACCGCATTGTCGGTGTATTCCTGGAAGGCGGCCTGCATCTCGATGTGGTCTTCGGGGGGGATTTCCAGCGCCGTCCTGAAGAGACTCTTCACGTCGGGAGGAATTCCACCGATTCCCTTCAGGTTCCCCCGCAGCAGCACCTCCGCCATCATCTCCTCCGAATAAAAGCCCCGCTCTCTGGCCATTTTAACGAAGTGCCCGTTGATCTCCGCAAGCTCCGTATCGAGGACCAGCCGCTTGTAGGCCACGGCAAACAGCGGCTCGATCCCGCTGGAACAGTCGGCAATGATGGCAAGCGTGCCGGTGGGAGCAATGGTGGTGGTGGTGGCGTTCCTGACCCGCGGCATCCCCGGCGCATCGTAGACGGAACCGGTGAAGTTGGGGAAGACGCCGCGTTTTTCAGCCAGTTCCACGGACGCCTCCTTTGACGTATCGCTGATGAATCGCATGAGACTGCGGGCCAGTGAAAAGGCCTTTTTATGGTTGTAAGGTATCCCCAGGAGGATAAGCAGCTCGGCCCACCCCATCACACCGAGCCCGATCTTCCGGTTCCCCTTGTGCATGTGTTCCACGGCGGGGAGCGGATAGATGTTGGCGTCGATGGTGTCGTCCAGAAAGCGTACCGCGATCCTGACATCCCTGCCGAGCGAATTGTAATCCACCTCCCCGTTTTGAACATATCTGGAGAGGTTAAGGGAGCCTAAGACACACGCCTCATAAGGAAGAAGGGGCTGCTCGCCGCACGGGTTGGTGCTCTCAAAAGCGCCTATGTGGGGGGTGGGGTTGGCCCGGTTGATCCGGTCGATGAAGATCAGTCCCGGATCGCCGCTCTCCCAGGCGCTCTCCACGATCTCGTCGAAGACCGCCCGTGCCCGGAGTGACCCCGAAACCTTTACCGAACGGGGGTTGATAAGCCGGTACTCCTCGTCCTTGTGCAACGCCTCCATGAAGGCGTCGGTCACCGCCACCGAGATGTTGAAGTTGGTCAGCTCCGCCGCGTCCCTCTTTATCCTGATGAATTCCAGAATATCCGGGTGGTCGATGCGCAGGATGCCCATGTTCGCGCCGCGCCGCGCCCCCCCCTGCTTGATCACGTCGGTGGCGGTGTTGTATATCTTCATGAAGGAAACCGGGCCGCTGGCTATGCCGCCGGTGGAGCGGACCACATCGGCCCTGGGCCGGAGCCTGGAAAAGGAAAAACCGGTGCCTCCGCCGCTCTGCAGAATGAGGGCGGCGTTCTTCAGGGTATCGAAGATGCTCTGCATGGAGTCTTCCACCGGCAGCACGAAACAGGCAGCCAACTGCCCCATCGGTTTGCCCGCATTCATGATGGCCGGTGAGTTGGGGAGAAACCGCAGGGACGAGAGGAGATCAAAGAAACGCTCCTCCCACAGACGGGCGTCATCGTGATAGAGTTCCTCGGCAGCGGCCACGGTGCGGGCGATCCGTCCGAACATCTCCCTGGGGGATTCGATGACGCGCCCCTCCTCATCCTTCAGGAGGTAACGGGCCCTCAATACCTTAAGTGCGTTTTCCGAAAGGTCCATGGGAAGAGAGTCTAACAGATTTTCCCCCGATTGCATTAAATCTCAAATTTTTTTCGCTGCATTAACGGATAGTTGGAAAACCCTCTCGTGGGGAAAACGGTAAAAAAAGGCGGCCCAGAGGCCGCCGGCAGGAGGTTTATTATATGCGGGAAAGGGGCCTTTAAGCCTTGCTTTCCGCCTCTTTTTCGATAATTTCCACGATTTCTCGGTAGATGGCTATCATCACCCCTGTGTCGCACCATTTTTTTGCCAGTGCGCTGATCAGAAACCAGCCATTGGCCAGGGTTCCTGAAAAGAGACATATACCCAGGAGTCTGCTTTCTTCCGACGCCATCAAAATGCATGCATATACGGCAATGGTGAGCATCGAGGCGAGCCAGGCAACTTCAGGCCCCTTGAAAGGGTTCTCCATGACCTTGAGAAAATCGATATAGTAGCGGGAGAGCCCCCCAACCTTCTTCATGAACTCAAGGAGATCGTCGCCACCGTGCTTCAGATAGACGTAAGCGAGGAAACGCTCACTTGCCTTTTTCTTCCCCTGCTCCATCCGCTCATGGACATATTTGTCGATCGCTTCGTCAATTACCTCTGTGTTCATGGCTCCACCTCACTTTGGGACTGCGTTCCTTCAGTCGTTACAGGTTCTCATGGTCGGGTTCCCTTTCGGTTTTTAATACACAAACCATGCCGGGGTTGCAGGACATGGTCCATGGCTTTATGTATTAAAAATTATACTATGGTTATCGGCGTATTTCATCAGGTCTTGAGCCAGTTCCCACATTATTTTTTCCCCAGAATGTGTGGCGGCACATCGCATTCTGCCTAAAATTCAATCATGTCTTTATGCGTTTTTGCAATACAACCTGCAATTATTTGCAGAATCGCAAAACTCTCGTTAGCAGCCCTATCCCACCGCCAACACTGCCCATTTATTGTGCAAGCAAAGAAAAAGGCGGCCTTTCGGGCCGCCTGGATGGGGGAAATGAGAGTTGGTCTTTTAATTGAAGAATAATCTGACGCCGAAAGTTCCGGAAAAGCTGGAGGGGTCAAAATGCCCGCTGTTACCGGGTTGATTGATATCCGCTTCCGGGGCGATGACCGCCTTTGCTTCGGCGTTGAGGGCCAACTGTTTCAGAACGAAATAGTCGATGCCACCGGCCAGGTGCACCCCGACCACTGTATCGACGTCCGGCTTGGTCCTATTCTCTCTTTTATAATCGTTGAGCAGGATGTCGAGGCCGCCACCGGCATAGGGGACCAACTGCTGCGGGGTAATCATGAATCGGTACTGGACGCCGAGGGAGATGTTGGTAATGCCGAAGTCGCCCTGGTCCGGGCCACTAACCAGGTTGGAGCCAAACTCGGTGCGGGTGACATCGATTTCCGCCGCCAGGTTTTTGTCGATGCCGTAGATAAAGCCGCCGCCGCCCACAAAACCGGCGTCGGTTTCGAGCTTCCTATCGTTAAAATCGTTATCGGCGGGGATCAGAAAGCCGATCCGGCCGGTCATGCCAAACCTTCCGGCGATGCTGTCCGCCATGGCATTGCCGGCAACGAGAGTGATTGCCCACGCCATAAAAGCAAGAACGATGATCCTTTTCATTTTTTTCCTCCTTTAAGCAGATTTGATAACACTTAAAAATATTAAAGCAAAAACAGCCGGTAGGCAAGGACCTAAATGATTCCACCTTTGCCGCCCCAGATCAGGCATAAAAATGGCGGCCCTGCGGCCGCCGAAAATAATATATATCCTGTTTTGTTACTTGAAAAAATATCTGGCGCCGAAGGTCACTGAGAGGCTGGATGGATCGAAATTGCCGATCTTTCGCCCAAGGGCATCGTTAATATCGGCATCCGGAGCAATAACCCCCTTCAACTGTCCGGTCACGGCAAGCTGTTTCAGGACAAAATAATCAACACCTCCCGCCAGATGCACACCCGCAACGGTGTCCACATCTCCGTTCGGACCAAGCTGGGGGGAGAAATCATTGATGAGGATATCCAGACCGGCGCCGGCATAGGGAACCAGCTTTTTCACCGGCAGGTTGATGAAGCGGTATTGGGCGCCGAGAGAGATATTGGTAGTGGCGAAATCGCTATCTTCAAATCCAAACGCATCATTGGCACGGAATTCTGAATGGGTAATGTCCAGTTCCACGGCCCAGTTTTTGTCGATGCCGTAAATGAAGCCGCCTCCCCCTATAAAGCCGGTGTCTGTGCCCGATTTCCGCGGGAATGGGGAATTATGGAATTCACTGTCGGCAGGGACCAGGAACCCGATGCGGCCGGTTACGCCAAACCTTCCCTGAATGCTGTCCGCCATGGCGTTGGCGGCAAGGGAGAGACAAAGTGCAATACACGCAAAACAAACCATCTTCTTCATTTCTTTACTCCTCCTGTAAGGCATAAGTAGATAAACGCAGTTGAACGTACTAAATCTGAACCCATCTTAAGACGCTGTCCGTTGCGGAACCACCCCCAATCAATGCCCGGCTGCGGCATCAAGGCAACAAAAAAGCCGGGCTGCCGTAATATGTGTGATATTTCGGCAACCCGGCTGTCTCGGTGAGACCCTGTGGGCTTTCCGCCCCACCCTCGCGGATGGTTTAGTATTATCGTCTATCAGCGAAGCTCTTTTTCAAACGGCGGCATGATAGCGCATGGCAAAACCGAAAGCAAGCATAAATCAGTTAACACCTTAATATTACTAAACTTTACAACCGGACACGGGGATAAGGGGGGCGGCAGATGCGTGTTGGCCGCAACCGTGCGTATCGCCGGCTCAGATCAGCTCAATCACAGCCTTCACCGCCTTTTCGATCCCCTCGGCCGCTTCGGAGATACGCTCGGCGAGCATGTAGGCAGGTGTGGTCACGATCTTGTTTTCCCTGTCAACCACGAACTCCCTCACCGGGCACTCCACGTGCTCGCTGCCGGTCAGGTTGATGGCGGCGGCGGTCCCCGCATCGGTGCCGATGGTCACCCGCGGCTTGTATGCCTTGCCCAAGGTAGCCGCAATCAGGGCCGGGGCGATGCAGATGGCACAGATAGGCTTGCCGGCGGCAGCCATATCTCTCAATAGCCTCGCCACTTCCGGATGGATCGTGGCTTCGGCCCCTTTTTCCGCAAAGTTGCAGAGGTTCTTCGCCGCCCCGTACCCCCCGGGAAAGACGACCGCATCCAGGTCATCCGCCCGGACTTCTTTGATGTTTCTGATTTTGCCGCGGGCGATTCTGGCGGATTCCACCAGGACATTGCGCTTTGCCCCGGTTGCCTCCCCGCTCAGGTGATCGACCTCTGAGAGCTCCATGTCCGGGGCCGTGCATACCGCCTCGGCGCCGTTTTTGTCGATGGCCAGCAGGGTGAAAACCGCTTCGTGAATTTCGCTCCCGTCATAGACGCCGCAACCTGAAAGAACAACACCGATCTTCTTCATAGCTCCTCCTCCCATCCAATGTCATGGCGGTTTCAAATTGTGTCAATTTAAACAGATTTTCTCTCTTCTGCAAGGGCGATTTTATCCGCAAGACAAGGAAAGGCTGTTGTGTTATGTTTTGTTCCGGAGAGGGAAATGGACGTGAAGGCAAAGAGAGACGAATGGGAAATCGCCTGCCAGCAGGTGCTGTTGCAGGACTCGTCTGTCTTTTCCATCCAATGGATGGTTGTCCCGCGGGGATGCACGGCCACGCTTACCCCCCCGTTCCTTCTTGACAAATATCTGGCCCACATCAGACGGTTTACTTGCGCTTTAATCAGGCCGGCAAAGACCGCCCAGGGGATAGAATTCCGCCTCTTCGTCACAGGGCTGAGTCTCATAAGCTTTTGCCTCCCGTCCTGCCGAAAGGATGAGACCGGCGAAGCGCTGGCCCTGGACATATGCGGCGGACTGCTGGTGCAGCGGCAAGAACCCCGCAAAGGGGAACTTTCCTTCCAATGCGTTGCCGTTCCCGAAGGGGTTAAGATTACCCTGCAACTATCCGATTACTCCCCCCTCCTCCTTGGTGGCTGCAAGCCCTCGAAATTGCGAAAATTGCTCTACCGGCTGACCCAGGCCTATATTCACAAAATTGTGACGGTCAAATTCCTTGCCCGCATCTACCGTGAGCTGACCGGGCAAGATGTCTGCGTCAGGGTGGCACGGGTAAAGGCAAGGGAGGGAGAAGAAACGTGACTTGCACTGGCAGCGCAACCTGTTAAGATATTTATAATAACAGGAAAGGAGCACTGCCATGAAAGAATCCCAGCATGCGGACGTATGTGAAAGAACCGAGCGAAAGGACGAACGGGTCAGGCTGAAAAATACCAAGACCGGCCAGATCGGGCTTACCTTCGGCTGCACCACGGAAGGGGGAACCATCCAGGTGGAGCTGGAGGACGGCACACTGGACACCTGGACTCCCAGCGAGTGCGAAGAAGCGTAAAAACGGGGAACGGGAACCGGGAACCGGGGAACTTGACCTTTACCTGTCTTTAACAAAGGGGCTGTTTTGGAAGAGCGCAAGAACAAGCGATTGCCGGTGGAAGTCGGGTGCTGGCTGGTGGAGATGGATGAGGCTTCGTGCGTCTACACCCTGAACGTCTCCGATACGGGCGTTTCCGTCATTACCGACCTCCTCCTGCCGGTGGGACGGACCGTCCATCTCCAGTTCTTCACCCCTGCCTCGGCAGAAGCGGTCACCGTGGAAGCCGAGGTGGTCTGGAACAGACTGGAGCCGGAAGGGAGCATGGGGCTCAGATTTTTAAGCGTGGACGAACAAAAACGAAATGTGATCAGGGAGTTTATCCGGTTGGAGCAACAGCGCAAGAACCCGTAGGGGCGAACCCGCGTGTTCGCCCAAATCAGGGGAGACGCGTGGGTCTGCCCTTACATCGGGGCCGTTATTCCTTGGAATGAAGCACTGCCACCGCCCTGGCCTTCCTTTCGCCGATCGACACGTACCCGTGCGGTTCGGACGAATCATAATAGATGCTGTCACCGGGCTTAAGCCGCATGATTTCCTGGCCATAATGGAATTCCAGCTCCCCCTCCACGAGATAGATGAACTCTTCACCATCATGCCTGTAAAAGTGGCCGTCGTCCCACTCGCTCAATTCGAACTCCACCAGAAACGGTTCCATCTGCTTGTGCCGGATGCCGGGCGCCAGCGGCCGGTAACGATAACCTTCCGTAACATCACTTTTGGAGCGGCGCGGGCTCGTCGTCCCTTCATCACCCCTTATCAGCACATACTTCCGCCGGTCTCCCTCATCCTCAAAAAAATAATGAATCCCCACCTTGAGCCCCCGGGCAATTTTTAGCAGGGTAGCGAGAGGAGGGGTGACCTGGTCGTTCTCTATCTGCGACAGCAGCGGTTTTGACAGGCCCGACGACTCGGAAAGCTCCTGAAGGGTATGCCGCCGCTCCTGCCTCAACTTCCTGATTTTTTCCCCTAGCCTGAGTTCCCTTATCTCCGATTTTATATCGTTCACCGTCATCTCCTTATCCACGGAGTTATATGCAAAACTGGGCCGGCCGTCAAGGGTGTTTTGCCGATTTCTTCAAAAGCCGGCGCAGCCATTATGCCCCTCACCGCCAGCGAGACAAATCGTCCGCAACAAATCCAGGTTGACATCCCCCCCGTTTTTGGCTAATCTTAAATAGTTTCAAGTTATTACGGCTTTCCATGGGGTTTCACGACATGAAATGGTCCCGTTTTCTGATCTGCGCGCTCATTATTTCCCACTCCCTCTCCGCCTGCAAAAAAGGGGAAGAACCCTACTTTTACGAATCCACCCGCAAGGGTAAGGCCGAAGCCCCGGTCAAGGAAGCACCCAAGGATATTCTCGCCACCCAGCAGGCCTTTACCAATGTGGTCAAAGGGGTGACCCCCTCTGTTGTCAATATATCCACTGTCAGCAAGAAAAAGCTGGTGCAGCCGTTCTTCGAATTCTCTCCCTTATTCGAGGATTTCTTCGGTGAGTCAAGACCCCGATACCGGCGGGAGAAGAGCCTGGGGTCGGGTTTCATCATCAACAAGGACGGGTACATCGTCACCAACGACCACGTGGTGCGTGACGCGGAAAGCATCCAGGTGAAGCTGTCCAATGAAAAGGTCTACAACGGTAAAGTGGTGGGAAGCGATCCGAAAACCGACATCGCCGTCATCAGGATAGAGGTCAAGGAACCGCTACCTGCAGCGGTTCTTGGCGATTCAGACAAACTGCAGGTCGGGCAGTGGGCCATTGCCATCGGCAACCCGTTCGGGCTCGACAGAACCGTGACCGTAGGTGTTATTTCGGCGACCGGCCGCTCCAACATGGGGATCGAAACGTACGAAGATTTTATCCAGACCGACGCCTCCATCAACCCGGGTAATTCAGGCGGACCTTTACTGAACGTCTACGGTGAGGTGATCGGCATAAATACCGCAATTGTCGCTGCCGGCCAGGGGATCGGCTTTGCCATACCGGTCAACATGGCGAAACAGGTGGTGGCCCAGCTCATCAAAAAAGGGAGCGTAAGCCGCGGCTGGCTGGGAGTGTCCATCCAACCGGTAACGGATGAGATTGCCCAGTCTTTCGGCCTGGCCAAGGCCCGCGGCGCGCTGATAAGTGAAGTAATGGGAGGAAGCCCGGCGGATAAGGCGGGCATCAGGCAGGGGGATATAATAACCCGGTTTGACGGCAAAGAGATTAAGGATGCGCGGCAGTTGCAGCTCCTCGTGGCCGAAACGCCGGTCGGAAAGAAGGTGGAGGTGGAAATCTTCCGCGACGGGAAGGACCTGAAGCTCACCTTGACCCTTGCCAGCTCGGAGAGCGCCGCAGCGGCTCAGCCGAAATCGGCGGAGGCGCAAGCCGGCTGGTTCGGACTGACCGTGGAAGAGCTCCCCGGCAACATGCGCATGAGGGGACTCGCCGGCATAGTGGTGACCGGGGTTGAGCCGGACAGCATCGCCGCTGAAGGGGGTATCCAGCGAGGCGACATCATCCTCTCGGTCAACCAGAAACGGGTTGCCAACCTGGCCGAATATTCCAGGGCCATGAAGGACGCCGAGCGAAAGGGTTCCGTGGCCCTTCTGGTAAGGCGCGGAGACACCAGTATCTATTTTGCCTTAAAGATTCGATAGGTATCTGTCGAAAAATCCAGTATAATGCCGTAGCGATAAAAGAGGGGTGACCACTACCGCCGAATATCGACAAGGGGAGATGAATGAACCTTATAGATAACCCTGACCAGGCCAGAAGGCTTGCCCGCGCCATAATTTCCGACGTCGCCGTCTATAACCGGGAGAAAGTGGAAGAAGGAATAAGGAACGACAACATCTTCGAACTCCTGACGGAAGAGCTCGAAGAAGGGCGGCAGCATTTCAATTCACGGGTAGTTCCCGAACTGGCTTCATCAAAAATATACGAACTTGCCGTAGTCGATGTACTCATCAAACGGGCGGGGAAGATACAATCCTCCATCTGGTGACGTCAGATTAAATAACCGTTTTTCACGAGGCGCGGTTTACAGGATCGCGCCTTCGCTGTTTTAAAAGATGTAAACACCTTATGGAAAAGATCGAACTGACATATCAAAAGGAAGGCGAGCCGGAGCGGCTTGACAGCTTTCTGGCGCGGGCACGGGAAAACATGACCCGTTCAACGGCGTTGCGTCTCATCGAAGCGGGAATGGTAACCGTCAACGGCGCCCCCCAAAAACCCTCCCTGAAATTAAAGGGAGGGGAGCGCATCGTAGTGACCATCCCTCCGCCCGAACCGGCACAGGCGGTTGCGGAACAGATCCCCCTGGAAATACTTTACGAGGACAGCGATATCATTGTAGTAAACAAACCGGCCGGGATGACCGTACATCCAGGAGCGGGAAACACCAGCGGCACCCTGGTGAATGCACTGCTGGGACACTGCCGGGACCTTTCGGGAATAGGCGGCGAATTGCGACCCGGCATCGTCCACAGGATCGACAAAGACACCTCCGGTGTGCTGGTGGTGGCCAAAACTGATGTGGCCCATCAATCCCTGGCCCGCCAGTTCAAGGAACACACCATCAAGCGGATATATCTCGCTCTGGCTTACGGCTCGCCGCGGGAGGAAAAGGGGCGGATAGAGTCCGCCATCGGCCGTCATCCGGCGGACAGGAAGAAGATGTCGGGAACGGCCAAACGGGGAAAGCAGGCAGTGACCCATTGGCGAGCGGCAGGCCGTTACCACGGCATAACCCTCATGCGTCTCAAGCTGGAAACCGGCAGGACTCATCAGATAAGGGTTCATCTCTCCGAAACCGGATACCCCCTGGTGGGGGATCAGGTCTATGGCGGAAAAGGGCGGCTGGTAAATATCCAGGACACGGTACTGCGCAAATTGATCAAGGAACTGGGGCGCCAGGCCCTCCACGCCAAGACCCTCGGCTTCATCCATCCTGTCACCGGTGAATACCTGGAGTTCGATACTGAACTGCCGGAGGACATGGGGCGGATCGTTGAATACCTCGAAAAGGCCGGGACACGGGACTAGGGACTCGGGAAACGGAAATGGCTCTTACTTCCCCAGCCGTTACTCTTCCCGGTTCCCGGTTCCCGATTCCCGAGAAGGAGTCAAAATAATGGAAATGAAGAAGGCCGGCAAGGTCCACTACCTGGAGCCGCGGATATTCGCCGAATCAGAGGCGTCCGTCCAGGGTTTCACCACCCGGCATGAAGGAGTGTCGCGCGCTCCATATAACTCCCTTAATCTGGGAACCAACACCTTCGACTCCCTCCATAACGTGAAGGGAAACCGGAGCCTTCTGGCAAGGGCCTTCGGCACCAGGATGGAGCGGCTGGTGACCGTCAATCAGGCGCATGGTACGGACCTTCTGGTCATCGACGCCCCCAACCCCGACTATTCCCACTTCTTAAAACTTGAGTGCGACGGCATCATCACCAACCAGCCGGGAGTGATGATCGGGGTTTGCATAGCGGACTGTGTGCCGCTCCTCCTCCTCGATCCGGTGAAAAAAGTAGCAGCGGCGCTCCACGCCGGGTGGAAGGGGACCGCCGGGGAGATCTGCAGCAAGGGGGTCGAGGCCCTGGTGAAGATGTTCAATTGCAAACCGGCCGACATCCTCGCCGCAATCGGGCCCGGCATCGGTCCCTGCTGCTATGAAGTGGATACGCCGGTGATGGAGGCCTTCAAAAAGAACGGCTCGGGGTGGGACCTCTTTGCCGCGGAACGAGGGGAGGGGAGATGGGGACTTGACCTTTCCGCGGCCAACCGGCATCAGCTGGCGCTGGCGGGGCTTCGGGAGGAGCATATCGAGACCTCTGAGCTCTGCGTATCGTGCAACCACGATCTTTTTTTCTCCTACCGCCGCGACGGCGGCGATACGGGAAGACAGATGGGGTTCATCATGCTTCAGAAATAAGTGATGTAAAGGCTGGCTGATGTCCAAACGCTGGAGAATTTTCGCGTGCCTTTCGCTCATGTACGTGCTCGCCTATTTCTACCGGGTCTCCATGGCGGTCATGGCCAAGGACCTGGAGAAAGAACTCGGGCTTTCAGCCGCCCAGCTCGGCACCCTTTCCGGTGCCTTTTTCTACGCCTTTGCCGTGACCCAGCTGCCGCTGGGACTGCTTCTGGACCGCCATGGAGGGAAGAAGGTGGTGGTCCTCACCGGCCTTATCACCCTGGCCGGTGTACTGGTGTTCGCCCTGTCGACCGGATACGGCACTGCCCTGGCCGGGCGCATCCTCATCGGCATCGGCTCGGCGAGCGTGCTCATGGGGGCGCTCAAGGTCTTCACCAACTGGTTTGACCACCGGGAGTTCGGCCGGGTCTCCGGCTTCATCATCGCCGTCGGCAATCTCGGCAACCTCTCGGCCACCGCCCCACTCGCCTGGGCAATTGCCCGGTTCGGCTGGCGGGCCACGTATCTCTCCGTAGCGGTCCTCCAACTGCTCTGTCTGGCCGCGGTCCAGCGGCTCGTGGCAGAACGTCCCGCACACCCGCCTCACCATGATATCCCGGGAAAGGATCATCCGGCGCCGGACTCCCCCCTGGCCGGCCTCCGTCAGGTATTGGCAACCCCTTCCTACTGGCTCATGTCGGCCCTCGCCTTTTTCTGGTACGCCAACTACATGGCCGTGCAGGGGCTCTGGGGGGGGCCGTACCTCATGGAAGTGGTCGGCGTCGGCCGGGAAGGGGCCGGGAATATTCTCCTTGCCACCTCCCTCGGCTTCCTCGTGGGGTGCCTGTTCGTCGGCCGAGTTGCCGATTCATGGCTCCGTTCGCGCAAGAAGACCCTCGTTGCCGGACAGCTCGCTCTCGTCCTCTGCATGTCCCTCTTTCTCGGCCCGGCCGACCACCTCTCCACCCCCCTCCTGGCCGGCGCCATGTTCCTCATGGGACTGGCCGTTTCATCCGGGGTGGCCATCTATCCCCTGATCCGCGAAAGGTTCTCCCACGGCATCACCGGCACGGCCATGACCGCCGTGAACTTTTTCATCCTCCTCGGCGCAGCGACCGGGCAGCAGGTGATGGGACTTTACATCGGGCGTTTCCCGAAGGGGGTCACAGGCTATCCGCCCGCAGCCTACCACGGTGCGTTTCTCATCCCCATATGCGGCCTGGCCATGGCCCTCCTGCTTTTCCTTTTCGCCAAAGACAGTGATCCTGTTGAGTCGTCGGGTCGTTAATGTCAAATCGCGTTCAAGATAACACATTTCCCCCTCACCCCTTCCCCTCTCCCTGTGGGAGAGGGTGGCCGAAGGCCGGGTGAGGGCTTCCATCAGTGTCAACCATGATTTATCTGGCGAATGCCACCTATTTTTGCTATAAGAACTGGCAACAACGATCAGGTTGCAACCGTGAATTTTTTTCGAGGAGGACGGGCAGTGAAAAGCATTCTGAAGCTTGTAACCTTGAGTATCGCCGCAATCTTTACATTCGGCTGCGCACAGAATTACTACAACATCCCCAAGGAGACTTATGAGAAGAAGGTGCGGGTTTTAGGGGTAGCGCCGATCTTTATCGACCCCGAATCCGATATCAGGCATCCGGAAAAGGAAGCCCTGGTATCCATTGTAAAAGAATCCAACCGGAAAAACGAAAAGGAACTGGTCGCCCTGCTCAAGGATACCGGCACCTACTTCTCGGTCGGTTTGCTGCCCGATGACGCCGACCGGATATTCTCCACCATCTTCTCCCGTCGGGAGCGGCGGGAGGACGCGGGGGTCATTTACAACAAGTATTTCTTCAAGGGACCCGAACTGAAGGACCTTATGGCCCGGAACAAACTGGACGCCCTGATGGTGGTGGCGGTGAGCGGACTGACCGCGAAAGACAAGGTTTATTCCGGCAACCTTTTGTCCTATCTGGAAAGCCATTACAACTACCTGACCATGACCGCCCAGATTTTGGACGCGGATGGCAACACCCTGTGGGAATACCCGAATTTCCGCCAGAGAACGCTCTCATTTTCCCCCTTCTTCCCCCTCCAGTACCCCGACTTCGATGAAGCAAAGGCCAATGAGAACGACCGGGTGGATGTTAAATTCAAGACTATCGCCGGGATAGGGAGGGGAGTCGGCAAAACCGTAAAATCCTCCGTGCAGGACAATGGGCGGGTTTCCACCGTTTACAGCGCCGCCTTTGATGATATGGTTTTGCTGCTCAAGCCCGAATTCGACTGGTTCGGACTGAAAAAGGAAGAAAGACCGGCCCCGGTCACCGCATCCGTCCAGACCCGGCCGGCACCGGCTGCGGTACACCAGCCGACAGCGCCGCAAACCGCTCCCTCTGCCTCTGCCCCCCCCCTTGCTTCGCAACCTGCGGCGGAACCGGTTATCCAGGCGCCGACCGTCCGGGAAGAAACTCTCTGACCACAGCAGGAATTCCGGGGACATCCCGAATTCGGGGACATGGACAGCCCCGCAGGGGAGCGGTCCGTGTCCCCGGACGAATTCGGGTCATGTCCCCGGAATTCCGTACTGCTCAGCATGGTAGGAACTCCGCACGTATGGGCCGCTTTCCACGTGCTCGAACCCCATGGCTGATGCCTTTTTCCGGTATTTCTCGAACCGCGCCGGCTCTATGAATTCCTGAACCGGGTAGTGGTTGCGGGAAGGGGCCAGATACTGGCCCAGGCTTAAGTATGCGCAGCCGACCCGGCGCAGATCGGCACAGACCGACAGCACCTCCTCCTCCGTCTCCCCCAGTCCGAGCATGACTCCCGACTTGGTTTTCAGCGCAGGTGCAATTTCATGGAGCATATTCAGCACCGCCAGCGACCGCAGGTAATCCGCCCCTGCACGGATATTGTAGAGGCGGGGTACGGTCTCCAGGTTATGGCCGATGATATCGGGTTGTGCGGCCGCCACGGTCCCAAGATTCCCGCGCTCTCCCATGAAATCGGGGATGAGGAGCTCGATCCGCGTCCGGGGTGAGGTCGTGCGGATTGCCGCCACCGTCGCGGCATAGAGCGCCGCGCCTCCGTCCGGCAGGTCATCGCGAGTGGGGCTCGTAACGACCACGTGGGAGAGGTTCAGGCGTTTCACCGCCGCAGCCACCCGGCCGGGCTCGTCAGGGTCGACTGGAAGAGGCGCTTTTTTGGTGACGTTGCAGAAGGAGCAGAGGCGGGTGCAGATGTTCCCGAGGATGAGGAAGGTCGCCTGGCGGCTTCGGAAGCACTCGGAGATGTTCGGGCACATCGCCTCCCGGCAGACCGTATGAAGCCGGTGGTCGCCAAGAAGCCGCTCCATCTCCGCATGGGCGGCGGGGTTGATCTTTTTCTGCAGCCATTCAGGCTTGCGGGTAATCTTCATGGTTTTTCCCATGTACCCCTTCCCATACCCACGATGGGCATGAATGCCGATCTGCTCCGATAGAGGCAACGGTCGTTTCCTCTCCCTCCGTCAGGGAGCCCTCAACCAGAACGGCAGATAATGCCTCCATAAATGCCTCTGCCATAAGCCTCTTCAATTCTCCTTGCGCAAGCCCCACGCCGAAATCATGGAGAGCCCCCGTGACCTTTCCGACTCCAACGGGAGGTTCCCGCAGGAATCCGGCCCCATGAACGGCACAGTTCACGAGGGGGATGGAGCCGTGCTGGAAGATGACGTTTCTGAGCCGCCGCTGGGCATTGCCGCCGATCTTTCTTCCTCCCACAAGGATATCGTAGCTCTCCCGGCCGGCAAAACAGAACGCGGTCCTCTCCCCGAGCCTTTCCCCACCGGAGAAACAGTCGATTGCATAACGGGCATCAAGCCCCAGCCTTCCATAGAAGCTGCGGAGAAAAGAGGTGAGGACCCGGAACGATTCTTTAACGGTGGCGGCAGGGGGAAGCTGGTGCGGGGCGCAGACAATTGAGTAGGTCAGCTCTTCGCAGTGGTAGATGACGCCGCCGCCGGTGATGCGCCTGACAACAGAGACATTTTCCGCGACACAGCGTTCAAGATCGAGCACCTCCGTCGCCTTCTGAAAGCGCCCCAAAGAAAGCGCCGGTGGACTCCAGCCGTACAGGCGGAGCACCGGCGCAGATGTTTCAGGATCGAAATTATTCAGCAGCGCTTCGTCAATGGCCATGTTGGCAGGTCCATCCAGGGGGCCGGTATCGATGAGGCGCCATTTTACATGATTATTCTGCATGACGTAATATAGGAGCGGCCCTTTGTGGCCGCCCGGATAAAGGGCAACCACAAAGGGTTGCCCCTACCAAAAATCACCACCCGGCATGGCAAACGTTCTGCTCCCTGGCCGCCTTGGTCTCGTCCAGACGGGTGACCGGCATGGTGACCGGCGCCCGGAGAAGCGCCTCCGGGTCCTTCTCCGCCATCTCCGCCGCCTCTTTCATCACCGCGATAAAGGCGTCCATGGTCTGCTTGCTCTCGGTCTCGGTCGGCTCGATCATGATCGCCTCCTTGACAATGAGAGGGAAATAGACCGTGGGTGGATGGTAACCCCTGTCGATCAGGTACTTGGCGATATCGATGGCGTGTACCCCGTGTTTGAGCTGGCGACTCGCGGAAAAGACGCATTCGTGCATGCAGGTCTGCTCAAAGGGGAGGTCGTAGTGGGATTTCAGCCGGCTCATGATGTAGTTGGCGTTCAGGACCGCCTGTTCGCTCACCTCTATCAGCCCCTCTTTGCCTAACATTATCATATAGGCATAAGCCCTGACCATCACCCCGAAGTTGCCGTAAAAGGTGGCAGTCCGGCCGATGCTCCGGGGATTGTCCGTTTCCAGGGCAATGCCCCCGTCGGCCGCCTTGATGATCCGCGGCATGGGGAGGAAAGGTATCAGCGCCTTCTTGACCCCCACCGGCCCGCTCCCCGGCCCGCCGCCGCCGTGAGGTGTGCCGAAGGTCTTGTGCAGGTTGACGTGGATCACGTCGAAACCGACGTCACCGGGGCGCACCTTCCCCAGGATGGCGTTCAGATTGGCGCCGTCGTAATACATGAGGGCGTCATGCTCGTGGGCGATGTCGCAGATCTCCTTGATGTGCGGGTTAAAAAGCCCCAGGGTGTTGGGGCAGGTCATCATCACCGCTGCCACTTCGCCATTCATGGCCGTCTTGAAAGCGTCCAGGTCCATGTCCCCGTAGGGGGCGGTCGGAATGGTGATGATCTCGTACCCCACCATGGCGGCGCTGGCAGGATTGGTGCCGTGGGAAGAATCGGGAACGACCACGTATTTCTTCCGGTTCCCCTTGGCCCGGTGGTAGGCAGCGATCAGCATGATCCCGGTCATCTCCCCATGGGCGCCGGCCAGGGGCTGAGTGGTCACCTCATCCATGCCGGTAATTTCGGCAAGAAGCTCCCCCAGTTCATGTAGCATGGCAAGCGATCCCTGGCACGATGTTTCCCCACCGGGGAGCAAGGCGGTCATGGGATGGTACTGGCCGAACAGGTTGGCCGCGTTCTCCAGGACCTTGGCGTTGTATTTCATGGTGCAGGAGCCCAGGGGATAGAAGTTGGTGTCCACCGAGAAATTGCGGCGGGACAGGTTCGTGAAGTGGCGCACCACGTCCAGTTCGCTCACTTCGGGGAGCCCCGCCGCCTCTCTGCGCTGGAGATTTTCAGGGAGGGCCGCGGCCCGGGGTACGTCGGCCTTGGGCAGCCGTACGCCGCGCCGGCCCTTCACGGATTTCTCATAAATCAACTCCATAACGCCCCCTCCAACTGTTTTGCCAGCGCACCGATCTCCTGCCTGGTCCGTTTTTCCGTCACCGTCACCACCAGACAGTGGTCCATCTCCGGGTAATAGAGCCCTGCCGGCACGCCGGCGGCGATACCCTCCCGGAGAAGTCCTTCCACCACCCCGGCGGCGTCCTTCGGGAGCGCAAGGGTAAACTCGTTGAAGGTCGTGGCGACGTTCAGCACCGATACCCCGCGGATGGCGCCGAGCACCTCCTTGGCATATTCGGCCTTGTCGTAATTGAGCTTGGCCAGTTCCGCAAACCCCTCTTTCCCCATGCTTGCGAGGAAGATCAGGCCGCGCAGGGCGCAGAGGCTCTGGTTGCTGCATATGTTGGAAGTCGCCTTGTGCCGCTTGATATGCTGCTCCCGCGCCTGCAGGGTAAGGACAAAGCCACGCTTGCCATTCCTGTCCACCGTCTCGCCGACAATCCTCCCCGGCAGGTTACGGATATATTTTTTGGTCGTGGCAATGAAGCCGAAGGAAGGACCGCCAAAGGAGAGCGGGTTCCCCAGGCTTTGGCCGTCGCCGACAACAATATCGGCTCCCATTTCGCCGGGGCTCTTCACCATCCCCAGGGAGATCGGATAGACCGAAGCGATCAGAAGCGCTCCCTTGGCTTGGGCCTCTTCCGCCAGGTCCCCTATATCGTCGAGGCTGCCGAAGAAGTTGGGGTTCTGCAGGATGACGGCGGCGGTCTGGTCGGAAAGGGCGGCGGTCAGTGCCGGACGGGAGGTTATCCCCTGCTGCGGGGAGACTTCCACTATCTCCACCTCTAGATTCGCCAGATAGGTTCTGACGATCTCCCGGTAAAAGGGGTTGACGCCGCCGTCGATGACGAGCCTGTTCCTGCCGGTAACGCGCAGGGCCATCATGGCCGCTTCCGCCAGGGCGGTGCCGCCGTCGTAGAGAGACGCGTTGGAAACCTCCATGCCGGTCAGCCGGCATATGGCGGTCTGGTATTCAAAGAGCGCCTGGAGAGTCCCCTGGGAGCACTCGGGCTGGTAGGGGGTGTAAGCGGTGTAAAACTCGGCGCGGCCGGAAAGATGGTCTACCACCGCCGGTATGCAGTGGTCGTAGTAGCCGCCGCCGATGAAACCGGCTAGATTCTGCGTGTTCTTTTCCGCCAGTAACCGCATCCGCTGGAACAGCTCGAATTCCGACATCCCCTCGGGAAGATTAAATGACTTGGCCCGCAGCTCTTCAGGAACGGGGCTGAACAGATCCTCGACACCCGCAACGCCGATGGCGGCGAGCATTTCCCGGATATCGTCCGGGGTATTGGGACAGTAACTCATTATTCCAGCCCTTTCACATACGCTTCGTACTGCTCCCTGTTCATGAGGTTTTTCAGCTCGGATTCGTCGGCCACTTTGACCCAGGCGATCCATCCTGCATCCTCGGCAGCCTCGTTGACGATTTCCGGCCTGTCCTCCAGCGCCGTGTTCACCTTGACCACTTGCCCCGATACCGGCGTGTAGATATCGCTGGCCGCCTTGACCGACTCAATGCCTGCCAGCGCCTCAAACTGCTTCACGACCTTCCCTTCCTGCGGCAACTCCACAAAGGTGATGTCCCCCAGCTGATGGGCGGCGTACTCGGTGATGCCGACACTGGCAATCCCCTCCTTGATCTTTACCCACTCGTGCTCTTTGGTGAAATAAGTATCCATTTTCCCCCTCCCGGAGATTGATAAAATTACCGCTTTTCGCAGGGGCACCCCTGTGTGAGTGCCTAAAACAGGGCGCCCACATAGGGCCACCCCTACAAAATAAAGATTATTTCCGCAGCGAACCGCCTTTGTAGAACGGCAGTTCCACCACGGCTGCCTCCATGCTGACATTCCCGTGCCGGATCGTCAGGGGCGTACCGACGGCCGCGGCCTCCGGCTTCACGAAACCGAGCCCGATGCCGCAGCCGAGCATGGGGGAGAAGACCCCGCTGGTGACACTCCCGGTAACAGTCCCGTCATGTACGATCTCATAGTGGTGACGGGGCGAGCGGCGGGAATTCACCTGGAAAGCCACCTTTACCCTTTGCACTCCATCCCGTTGCCGCTGGAGCAAAGCCTGTTTTCCCGTGAACTCCTTGTCGAAATTGACAAATGCTGAAAGTCCGGCCTCCAGCGGATCGGTCTCCTCGTCGATATCGCTGCCGTAAAGGCTGTATCCCATTTCCAGCCTGAGCACGTCCCGTGCGCCAAGCCCGGCCGGCTTCACCCGCTCGTCTTTGAGGAGCAGAGTCCAGAGCTCCACCGCTTTCTCTGCGGGGAGAAATATCTCGTACCCCAGCTCGCCCGTATACCCGGTCCGGCTGACAATGGCATCCGCGCCCAGGATGTTCATCCGGATGAATTTAAAGTAGGGAATAGTTTGTATCTCCCCACCGAACGCCTTTATCAGCACATCCCTCGAAAGGGGCCCCTGAAGGTCCAGCTTGCCGGTGGCAGCGGAGATATCGAGGAAATTCGCGTCAGGTTTCAGCCGGGAGCGGATGGCGGCAAAGTCCTTGTCGATGGTGGCGGCGTTAACAACGATCATTACCTCGTCTTCCGCCAGGCGGAAGACGATCAGGTCGTCGATGACACCTCCCTGCTCGTTCAACAGAAACCCATAGCGGGAGCGGCCGACCGGAATCCCCTTTACGGAAAACGTGAAGACGTTTTCAAGGCCGGAAGCGGTAATATCCCCCCGGAAACGGAACTCGCCCATGTGGCAGATGTCGAACAGGGCCGCCTTTTCCCGGCACCACCGATGCTCGGCGATGATCCCCTCGTACTGGATCGGCATGTTCCAGCCGCCAAACGGTGCGATAAGGGCCTTCAGTTTCTCATGCTCCCGAAGCAGCGGGGTGCTTTTCAGCTCTTCCATGGCGTTCTCCGTGACATCCAGCATAAAATGGAGGCCCCAATTTAAAAAAATATTTTCTATTTGTAAACATGTTTCTGGATATTTCTCATCCCTTCCCACCCCGCAACATCCGCCACCCTGTGCCCGCCATTTCCACCACCCCCTCGATGGTCTTCTGGTAAAATTTCCTGACCGGCATCCGGTTGAGGAAAATTTCGCCGTCCACTCGCTCCAGTCGAATCCTGTTGCCGGGAAGGAGCTGGATGACTTGCCGGTAGTTTTCGCCCGCAATGCCGAACAGGAAGCGGTAGTTCTTCCCGCCGGCAGCCCGACAGGAGACTATAATGACAATGCCCAGAGGATCACCGCTCTTGTGGTCAAACCGGGTAGTGGCGGAGACAAAGGTACCCTCCACCACGCCGGTATCGGCCATAAGATTCTCCACGGTAATTTCTTTCGGCTTGAGTTTCCCCAGGGAAGGGAGCCCCCACGGTTTATATGGCTCAGGGCTGCGCCGCTCGTAATGGCCGCGCTGCTCCAGGAGAATCACGATGTTATTGTTGATGGGACCGCCGATGGAGTGGGAAAGACCGGCTGCAAACCTCCCCTCCATGATCATCCGGTGGTTTTCCACCACCTGGATCATTCCTGTCGCTCCCAGGGGGTGGCCGCGTCCCTTGAGCCCGCCGGTCAGATTGGTGGGAAACAGTCCCTGCTCGCCGGTCATCTCATCATCCAAAAGCCCGCTCAGCAGTTTGTGGCGCGGCAGGATCCCAAGGTCCACCATGTTGATCGGACCGAATCCGTTGAACGGGTCATGCATGTTCACGTGCAGCTTGCCGGCAAAGCTTCTGATATTTCTGACACCGGCCATACCGTAAGCCTCGGCTGCGGCGGCCACGGTGGCGGGGAAAGAATGGAAGTAATTGCGGTCGGCAATGGTCGGAATGTCGGTGGCGCTCCCCACCCCCGCAACCATTACCTCTTGGGGGTTTGCCGTCAGTACCACGGCGGCGACGCCATCGGACATGGGGCAGAAGTCATGGTAGCGAAGCGGCCACCAGTAACGGTAGTTCTTGCCGCTGACGATCTGCCGGTAGTACTCTTCAAGGGGGAGTTCGAAGGTCAGATGAGCATCGGGGTTTCGCGCCGCGAAGCGATGGGCGCGCTGGGTCAGGAGGGCGGAGAAAGCAGTCCACTCCTCAACGGAGAGACGGAGACGCTCCATGAGCGCCCGGGCCACCAGCGCTCCGCAGGCGGGCATAGTAAGGCCGAACTCTGCCTCGCCCTTGTCGATGACTCCGGCCACAATTCGGGTCGCGTCAACGGTGGAGACATCACTCATCTTCTGGATGCCGATAGCCAGCGCATGATCGCTGCGCCCGGAGGCAATCTCCAGGTAGGCGGCTTCAAACGCCGACGCCCCGGAAGAAGACGCGGTGTCGACAAGAACCGACTTGGCGCCGGAGATGCCGAGTATGCCCGAGACCTTGGCGGCGGTGTTGTCCACCCCGGAAAAAGCAAAGGGGTTTTGGCTCCCCACTACCACTGCCTCGATATCACTGCGCCTGACGGGGCTTTCGGCAAATACCCCCCCCGCCTTTTCCGCAAGGTCGAGGAAGGAGAGCGCTTCCCGCTCCTTGCCGTTGTAACGGCCAACCGACGCCATGTATGACGCCGCGACATAGACCTTCCTGGGATGGAATTCCCTCTCCATTCACCACCTCCGTATGCCCAATTGTAATGGACTTATCGGCGCCGGACAAGGGGAAACGTGAAAAATTCGTAATCGGGCGTTTTTAAGCTGCGCAAGGCGAGGGAAGTATTCCATGACGTTCGCACCGGCAAAAATATGCCTTGCCTCCAGTCGGACGGTCTGCTATTTATTGGGTCTGGATCTGACCGCTGCAAAACGTCGCCGGAGCTATGAGAAATGGTAGAGAAAATGAAAAATATCGTGGTCTTTGTCCGTGACTTCGAAGGGGCGAAGCATTTTTACAAGGAACTCATGCAACTGCCGCTGGCGCAAGAGTCGATGGCGATAATGGAGTTCTTCCCCGGCCCTACTACGATGGGAGTGGCGCTTGCCATGCATGAGGCGGCGCAGCCGCTGGTCGGGCGGCATACCGGCATTACCTTGCAGGTGAAGGATATCGAGGAGTTCTGCAAGAGATTGACCGACGCGGGGGTCGCGTTTGCCGAGCCTCTGGAGGTGACGCCGTGGGGGAAGATGGCGGTGGTGAAGGACCCGGACGGCAACCAGTTCGCCCTCGTCGAGGGGTAACGCTGAAAAACGCCCATCTGCGGTGTTACGCAAACCCTTCGTCCCTGCGGCGTACTGATGTACGCCTCACTCCTCAGGTTTTGCGCGCCTTGCACCTGGGCATTTTTGAGCGTTACTTAGAAGAAACATTTGAGAGATACTGAATGCTTATAATCGATCAACAGCTCCTGGACCAGGTTACAGAGCAGGCGAAACTGTCGCCGCGCCTGCGGAAGAACTTCAATCTTCACCCCACGGACGATTTCTGCTGCCACAGGCTGCTGAACGCCATGGAACCTGATTCATACATCCGTCCCCACTGTCACCTGGACCCTGCCAAGGATGAATCAATGGTAATGGTGCGCGGCCGGATGGGGGTCATCACCTTTGACGGAGCAGGAAATATCCTCCACAAAACGCTGATAGCCGCGGCAGGCAGTGCCGTTGCCGTGGACATCCCCCATGGCGTATTTCACACCGTGGTCAGCCTGGAAAGCGGAACCGTCTTTTTCGAGGCCAAGGCCGGCCCATACCTGCCGCTGACGGATGCGGAGAAAGCGCCGTGGGCGCCCGATGAGGGAAGTGCCGACGCAAAATCCTGCCTGGCCGGTCTCAAAGCGCTTTTTGAAGGATAATATGGTTCCGTTGCGCACGCTGATCGCATCGCTCCTCATACTCCTGTTTGCCATCCCTGCCCATGGAGCGCCGAAACCCCGGCCATACAGCGGCATCGGTCTCCTGATTATTCACTCCTTCACTGCCCAGCGCACGGCCGATATGGCCGGTATCCCCATATACCAGGCCCCCGGTGTGGGAAGATTTGCCGAAATTGAGGCGAGTGAGCTTCCGCAGCTTTCACCCGTCTTGAAGAGTGCAGACGGAAAATATTCGGTTATAGTTTTGGGAAAACAGGGAACCTGGCTCAGAATCGTCTATGACGACGCCGGCCGGGCAGGATGGATACACAAGGAGCGGTACTGGGAATTCGTCAGATGGGAAAGTTTCCTCAAAGGCCGGGAAATCCAGCTTTTGCCGGGATTGAAAAAGGGGCTGTACGCCCTGCACAAAGAGCCCTCCGAAACTTCACCGATACTGGGCACCCTCACCCGACAGAAGAATCTCCGCGTGATTGAGACAGAGGACGACTGGTGCCTGGTCATAGTCGACCTGACCGTCGCCGGCTGGCTGCGCTGGCGGGACGAAGACGGGCGCTTTCTGATTGCGGTGGATGAGAAATTCGACCCACAAAAACATTGACTTGTCAAACGGTCTGTGTTATTCGAAGTAACTATGACTACTGTAAATTTCCCCAAATCCGTACGGCAGGAACGAGCTATGAGCGCCGCGGCGTTTACGCCGCAGGTATACCCACGGCCGTATTAAGTAGTCACAGACTTCTCCTTAAATTGACTGGCCGTGGGTAACCCTACGGCCTTTTTTATTTTTATGACGCAAAATTGGCTTACCTAACATCAAAAATATTTGTGGAGAGAGGAAAAATGCGAAACGAACTGGTGATTCCCGGCGCGGGAGAGTTGACCTACGAAATCCGAAACATTGTCAACGTAGCGGAAAAACTGCAGAAGTTTGGGGTAAAGATCAACTGGGAAAACATCGGCGACCCGATTGTCAAAGGGGAAATCATCCCGCAGTGGATGAAGGAGATCGTCGCCGGAGAGGCAATGAACGATGATACCTACGGCTATTGCCACACCCGCGGCGTTCTGGAAACCCGGGAATTCGTCTGCGGACTGACCAACCGCCGCGGAGGCGCACAGATCACCCCCGATGACATCATTTTCTTCAACGGCCTCGGCGACGCCATCGCCAAGGTATACGGCACTCTCCGCCATGAGACACGCGTCCTTATGCCGTCTCCGACCTACACCACCCATACCCTCGGGGAGGCGGGCCACGCCTTCGCCGCGCCGGTATGCTACCGGCTGAAACCCGAAGACAACTGGCATCCCGACCTGGAGGACCTGCGCAATCACGTCAAGTATAACACGCAGATCTCCGGGATCATGCTGATTAACCCGGACAACCCGACCGGCATGGTCTACCCGGTCGAGACGCTGCGCGAGATCGTCGCCATAGCCAAGGAATACGACCTCTTCATCATCGCCGACGAGGTCTACAACAATATCGTCTACAACGGTGAAAAGACCGTACCCATCTCCGACGTGATAGGCTCCGTTCCAGCCATAGCCATGAAAGGCATCTCCAAGGAACTCCCCTGGCCCGGCTCCCGCTGCGGCTGGATCGAGGTATACAATTACGAAAAAGACGAGCGGTTCAAAAAATACATCAACTCCATCCTGACCTCCAAAATGAACGAGGTCTGTTCCACCACCCTGCCGCAGAAAACCATCCCGGCCATCATGTCCCATCCGGAGTACCAGAATTATCTGGCGGAGCGGGTAAGCCGCTACGAGCGCATGAGCAACATCACCTACAACTTCCTCAAGGAGGTCCCGGGGCTCCAAGTCAACCGGACCAACGGCGCATTCTATATGGCGGTCGCCTTTGAGGAAGGACTGCTGAACAACCGGCAAAGCCTTCCCATCGCCAACCCTGAGGTGAAAGAGCTGGTGGAGGGGTTGGTCAACGCCCCCGGCGTCTCACCGGACAAGCGTTTCGTCTACTACATCCTCGCCCATACCGGCATCTGTATCGTTCCCCTGTCATCGTTCTCCACACCCCTGCAGGGATTCAGGGTGACGCTGCTGGAAAAGGACGACCGGGAATGTGAAAGGATCTATAAAACCTTGGCGGCGAAGATCGGCGAATACCTGAATTCATAGGATTTTGTCCGGTGTGACAGGCGGCCGGTGTGTTTGTTGAACAAAACCCCCTCAGACAATGAGGGGGTTTTGTTTTGCCATCTCACCCAATATTAAGACCTTTTTATTATTGCATACTTGTATATTGCCCTGTATCTGTGCTAATTTTGCCGGGAAAATATATGGCATAAATACTGCTGAAGGGGAAAATGTGTTCCGGCAACTCAAAACTGCATCTATACAAAAACGGTAAACAACTGAAACCTACAGGCAAGGCATTGATGGGGTAAAAAAATGGATAGTGTGTTAAAAATACCTCAACAGATTCATGAAAGCGGCATACACAACGAACAGAAGGCAGGAAAGAAGGTCTCCAAAAAACTTTTAATCAATAAACTGAACTACATCAACTTCCAAGACGGCACCATCCTCATAAATCTCAGACACAAGAAATACAACAACACCATTTCCCTCCACGCCAAACCCCAGCCTAGCATGGGCGACCAGTTACATTGCCAGTGGACACAAACAGAAGGACTAAAACAGAAGCTTAGATCACATACAGTCCAAAGCCTTTCCGTCAATGAAGGTCAAAAACTGTTTTTGGTCAAAGCAGACGTGATAACCGTAAACGAGAAGGAAATCAGCTTCAATCTTCCGGAAATCTGCTACGAAGTCAGTGCCCGAAAAGTGAAAAGGCACCCATGCAAAGAGATAAAAGCTCAGCTCATTCAGAACAGTGCGCTGTTCCACGGCTCGCTCATTGATTTCAGCGCCGTTTCCTTCCGTGTCGAGGTAACAACTTCACCGCCGCAAACCTTCCAATGGGTTATTTCTGAGTCCCCGTTACATCTCATTCTTTCCGGCGATCACGAAACCCTTTACTCGGGCGAATGCAGGATCCTCAAGCAGACCTGCGGCCCAAAAACCAGGACCTTTGTGCTGGAACCTCTCAGCAATCAGATACGGAGGTTTAAGCCTAAAGAATCCCGCAGCACAAGACATAAACTGATCCCTTCACCAAATATCATTTTCAGACACCCCCTTACCGGGAAAACGGTGGACCTGGAAGTTGTTGATCTGTCAGGTTCCGGTTTTTCGGTGGAAGAAGATGGAGACAGCACCGTATTGCTACCGGGCATGATAATACCTGAACTGGAGTTGAGCTTTGCCAACAGCCTCAGGATGAAATGCAAGGCGCAAATTATTTATAAAAAATTTTATGAAACCGATAAGGTAAACAGAGTGAAGTGCGGCCTGGCTATACTTGACATGGACATCGAAGACCATGTGCGGCTGCTGGCGCTGGTACACCAGGCAAAAGACAGGAAATCATATATCTGCAACAAGGTCGATATGGACGCCCTGTGGAACTTCTTCTTTGAAACAGGTTTCATATATCCCAAGAAATATGCTTTTATTCATGCAAACAAGGAAAAATTCAAAGAAACTTATGAAAAACTCTATACCCGAAATCCGAACATCGCCAGGCATTTCATCTATCAGGATAACGGTGTCATTCTCGGCCATTTGGCAATGCTTCGTTATTACGAAAATACATGGTTGATCCATCACCATGCTGCCAGCAAGTCAGAATCTAACAGGGCCGGATTGGTCGTGCTGGACCAGCTTGCACGTTCGATAAACGATTGTCATAATCTCTATTCGGCCCATATGAATTTCGTCGCCTGTTATTACAGGCCTGACAATAAATTCCCAAACCGTATTTTTGGAGGGATTGCCCGCCACTTAAATGAACCAAAAGCATGTTCCCTTGACACATTTGCCTTCTTTCACTACCAGCGAGAGTTCAATAATGAATGGGACATGCTGGGTCCGTGGGGGATGGCCAAGACCAAACCCGAAGACCTTAGGGAGCTGGAAAGTTTTTATGAGCACGAATCCGGAGGACTCATGACGCATGCTCTGGATATGGAGCCCGGCTCGGTTGATCACGACGAGCTATCAAAGGAATATAACAGGCTGGGTTTCAAAAGGGAAAGGCATCTCTTTTCTCTTAAAAGGGGCGGAACCCTCAAGGCGGTATTCATGGTGAATGCTACGGATGTCGGCCTGAATATGTCTGAACTGACCAATTGCATAACGGTCATTGTCCTTGATCCGGATGAGCTGCCGAAAGACACTCTCTATCTGATGCTCTCCATACTCTCCATCAAATATGAACAAAACGATATGCCCGTACTCCTCTATCCATTCACCTACGCTGACAATCAGTCCATCTCCTATGAAAAATTGTATAACCTGTGGGTCTTGAACATTCCTCAGGCAGGCGCTGAATACCTCAAACTTACAGAGAATTTGCTGGCACGTACTCAGTGTGACTTAGTTAAGGCAAAACAAACAATTTCCTAAGGTGCTGCCAGAGATACTAAATGACAGAAAATCGGCATTTATATAACAGCAGAATAATAAACACTTATATAAAGCTTATTAAAAGCAGGTACAGCTATATAAATATAAGCGAACTGTTAAGTTACGCTAAAATGAAGCCATATGAAGTTGCCGACCAGGGGCACTGGTTTACACAGGAGCAGGTGGACCTGTTTCATGAAAGGCTGGAAAAATTAACCGGCAACAAAGATATTGCCCGTGAAGCGGGCAGATACGCAGCGTCACCCGATGCCATCGGAGTAATGAGGGAATATGTTCTTGGGCTTGTAGGGCCAGCCAACGCCTTTGAGATAATAAAAAAGGTCACCAACAATTTTACCAAGTCAACAACCTTTGAATCAAAAAAAATAGCGTCAAACAAAGTTGAAATAACCGTTACCCCCAAGGGAATATTAACAGAGAAACCTTTTCAGTGCGATAACAGGTCTGGTTGTCTCGAAGCTGTTGTCATGGGGTTTACCAATAAATTGCCGCGACTCGAACATCCGGAATGTCTGTTCAAAGGTGGCAATGTATGCAGATACGTAATTTCTTGGGATAAGTCCAAATTTGACCAATTAAAAAAGATAAAAAACTATACTCTGATTGTTGTATTTTTATTTATAGCTGTTTCTTCTTTATTTAATATAATATTTACAGTACAAACTATTTTGCCTATTGCTTCTGTGATAGTCCTAGTGTTATCAATAATTGCAGGACGGATGGAAAAACTGGAATTGAAAGCAAGCATTGACAACCTCCGCTATTCAACTGACAAACTGCTTGAACAAATCAACATTAACTACAACAACGCGCTCATGACCAATGAGATAGGACAGGCCATGAGCAAACAGACAAATATCGATGATATTTTGGCGAGTGTTATTCAGGTTCTGGAGAATCGTCTTGATTATGACCGGGGTTTAATCCTTTTGGCGAACCCGGAAAAGACCAGACTGATTTTCCAGGCAGGGTTCGGTTATAGCGATGAACAAATAAATCTGCTTAAAAAAACCGCTTTTCATCTTGACAGGCCGGAATCAAAGGGAGTGTTTGTCATATCCTTTCGTGAGCAGAAACCATTTCTAATAAACGATGTCAATGAGCTCGAGGCAGATCTTTCATTGCGCAGTCTGGCATACGCAAAAAAACTGGGGTCACAATCTTTCATTTGCTGTCCCATAATCTGCGAAGAAGAATCTATCGGAATTCTTGCAGTTGATAATCTGAAAACGAAAAAATCCTTGATCCAGAGCGATATGAGTTTACTGATGGGGATAGCACCCATGATAGGGATCAGCATCCGCAATGCCGAACTGATTGATGCCAAGACCAAACAATTCAGGTCCATCTTGCAGGTATTGGCCGCCAGCATCGATGCCCGCGATTCCCTGACAGCAGGGCATTCGGAAAAAGTCACAGAATACGCTTTGGGAATATGCGATGAACTGGGTCTCTCCGAAGATAACCGCGAAACTATCCGTGTGGCGGCACTACTCCATGACTATGGTAAAATTGGGGTCCCGGACTCCATATTGAAGAAAGAGGGAAAACTGACGGACGAAGAGTTTGAGATAGTTAAGACCCATTCGTACAAGACGAGAGAAATCCTGGAACAAATAAATTTTGAAGGGGTTTTAAGCAAGGTTCCCGAAATCGCCGGGGCACACCACGAGAAAATTGATGGCAGCGGTTATCCGCAAGGGCTCAGGGGAAACGATATACCATTGGGCGCCAAGATAATTGCTGTGGCCGATTTTTTTGAAGCCATAACGGCCAAACGTCACTATCGGGAGCCGATGCCTATTGATGAAGCCTTAAAGCTTCTAGAAGAAGAAAGCGGTAAACGTTTTGAAAGAAAGATAGTCAATGCGCTGATTAGCTATTACATCAAGACGCATAACAGAAAACCCTTACAGATGGTTTCATAGTTCTTCGTTCAAATGACAGGCCTCCTTCCCCTGCATGATATGATCGGCGAGTAGGTAAACCTCCTGGGGTCGGCAAAAAATCTCTTGAACTCATCCAGAAACTCCTCATATCCTCCTTCATATTCAGAAAACTGAAATCCTATTTTTTTTGGCGCAACTTCCACCTTCCTCATCCAGTTAAAAGCATCTGACTCTTTTAACTCTCCGAATATAACATGGTGACCCGCCACATTCGTGTCAATATCCTGGAAGCCAAGATCGTAAAGGTAAGAATAAAGCTTTCTTCCCACGTACGGATCAAAATTTGCTTTATTTTCCAAAACCTTCATTGCAGAATGGATCGTTCTTTCCATTTTTTCTGAAATTCCGAAATGGCTCAGACAGTTATGATCCAGGTCGATGAGGCACATGATCCCCCCCGGCTTCACAAGTCTTGATATATTCTTGACCATGTCAAAACTGTTTGAGCGGTAGTACTCCAAAAGAAAACGCACCCAGACAAAATCAAACATTCCCAGGTCTTCCAAAGGTTCCCGGGCATCTCTGCATTTAAACTCTATCCCCGTAACGCCATAATGTTCTTTTGCGAATAAAATCCTTTGTTCCGCTATATCGATCCCGACTGCAGTCCCCCCAGGCTGAACCAGTTCATACAGCCTTGAGGTCGTTTTTCCCGAACCACAGCCAACATCCGCAATGCGCATACCAGGTTTTATGCCAGCCCAGAGAGCCTGCTTTTCAGTGACCTTGTTATCTGTTTTCAGATCCAGGCGAAGAACCTCTTCGGGGCTCTCCATCAAGTATTTGCTATGAGGCATGAAATATTCCTTTGAGTAATTTAACTATACCGGCAAAACAAAATGAAGGATGTTTATATTAAGACATATGGTGAGTCTAATAATATCCACGGAGAAATCAGTCTTGTAAAACGTAAGCGGTTGTATTTATTCCCTGTATTCAGGCACAGTCATTGTTATGCCGCTTTATAAAGAATTTCCGTTTGACAAGGTAAGCAGTTCATGATTAATAACTGCGACAAATGGATTTATTTGTATGTTTAATCAGTAGTAAATATTAAAGAAAAATCGCATCTGACCGAAGAGTAATATTCATTAACAAACACAAGTGTTATAAATTTTGCAATGAACTGCGCTTAATTTACGGGAGATTACTATGAACAAATATAACTCATGGAATATTACGACAATAACAGTACTAGTTTCAATCATTATCTGTGCCGCCTCAACCGCCTCGGGTTCGGGTTTCGCCGTTTATACCCAGGGAGCATCGGCTTTAGGCCAGGGGAACGCCGCAACTGCGCACGCAGATGACCCGACGGCGATCTTCTATAACCCTGCCTTAATCAACAAACTTGATGGGACACAGATAGCGTTGGGCACAACCTTAATTATCTCTTCACGCACGTTTGACAGCGCTCAAACCGGGAAAACATTCGAAACAGACAACGATATATTTTATCCCAGCACGCTTTACATTACCCACAAGCTCAATGATAAGTTCAGCGCTGGGCTGGGCGTCTTCAGCCCGTTCGGCCTGGGAACCGACTGGGGTGAAGATTGGGAGGGACGATACATAACGACCAAGTCCGAACTACAAACCTTCAACATCAATCCTGCGGTTTCGTACCGGGTAATCCCCGGCATCTCAGTTGCCGCGGGGATGGATATTCTGCTGGTGGATGCGACCCTGGAGAAAAAAATTAAATTATCCCCACTACCTGATGCGGGACAAAAATTTCAGGGTGACGGAACCGGCATAGGCTATAATCTCGGGGTTCTTTTCGATCTTGGAAAGGACATTTCCTTTGGCGCCTCATATCGCAGCGATATCAAAGTCGATATTGATGGTGACGCCACTTTTACGCTCCCCCAGGGGGTTCCACCGCAGGTGGCCGCTCTGTTACAAAATTCCCCCGGCAAAACGGATATTACATTCCCTCAACAGGTCCATGCCGGGATCCATTACAAGGGATTCGACCCTCTGACGCTGGAAATCGGCATGAGATGGGAAGGGTGGTCATCTTTCGACCAATTAACGATCTCCCTGGATAACGGCCAGACATCGGTTACAAAAAGAAACTGGAAGGATGTGTTTGCTTATAATATCGGCGCCAGATATCGGTTAAACGACACGGCAACGATGCTGGCAGGCTATCTTTACGGGGAGAGCCCGGTATCTGACGACACCTTCGATCCTTCGATCCCGGATGCCAATACCCATGTATTCAGCGTTGGAACAGACTTAGATTACAAGAAGTTTAAGGTTGCCCTCGCCTATGCCTATCAGATGTTTGAAAGCAGGACGAAAAACAACACTGTGGGCGATCCTCCCCCCCCTGTTCCGCCTGTGACTATCGACAGGGCGAATGGCACGTACGATTCCAGCCTCCACATGGTAGGCGTCAGTCTCGTCTACAAATTCTGATCCAAAGATCAACCACGAGGACAATCCGGTACACAAACAGAACAACCCCCCTCCTGAAGCGGAGGGGGGTTGTTCTGTGGCGGGCACCGGCTCGTGTGAAACGGCTTCCGTCACTCGTCGGCCTTTATCTTCACAGCCACCTTCCTTGACCTGGGCCCGTCGAATTCGCAGAAGTAGATGGCCTGCCAGGTGCCGAGCACCAGTCGTGCGTTTTCGATGAACAGGCTCTGGGACGTGCCGACCAGGGTCGATTTGATATGAGCGTCGGAATTCCCCTCCCGGTGGGTGAAATAGGGATCCATGGGAACCAGCTTGTTCAGGAATGCCGTGATATCCCGCTGCACGGCGGGGTCGGCCCCCTCGTTTACCGTGATACCGGCAGTGGTGTGGAGCACGAACAGGTGGCAGATCCCGTTCTTGATGCCCGTGCTCTTCACCATATCCTGCACCTGCGTCGTGATGTCGATGAATTCCGTCCTGGCCCGGCTTTTCACGTCGATGTACCTGATCATAACGCCTCCCCAAAGCGGACAAGAACAGCCGGCAGAGGAAAAACCCGACGTTTCAAGGGTTTCATTGTCTGCTTATGGTATAAACATAACAAACCCGGAGGAAAAGACAACCTTTCGTAGATATTGCCTGAAATTCGTTTCCGTCCGGAGATTCCGGATGAAAACCATTTAAATCAGAGTCCGTTGTCCTGAACTTTAAGTGTGCTATAGTTTTAACTGGCTGCCGGTTTTCGTCGAGGAGGATACGTTATGCCAATGCCTTCGGAAATAAAGCGGATATCAGACACGGTCTGGGAACTCCCGACCTCCTATAAAGAGGGGATGCAGGTCCCCGCCCGCATCTTTGCCACTGAAAAGCTGATGCACGAGATGGACGCCGGCGTGTTCGACCAGGTCACCAACGTCGCCTGCCTGCCGGGGATCGTCAAATACGCCTACTGCATGCCGGACGGGCACTGGGGATACGGCTTTCCCATCGGCGGCACCGCAGCCATGGACCCGGAAAAGGGAGTGATCTCGCCGGGAGGGATCGGTTTCGACATCAACTGCGGCATGCGGCTGGTCCTGACCAACCTCACCTATGACGAGGTCAAGCCCCGCCTCCATCAACTGGTGGACCGTCTCTACTACCGGGTTCCCGCCGGGGTGGGAAGCCACGGCTTCGTGAAAGTTTCCCATGACGAGTTCTGCCGTGTGGTGGAACAGGGGTCGCGATGGTGCCAGCACCACGGCTATGCCTGGCCGGAAGACCTGGCGATGACGGAGGAAGGGGGGTGCTTCGAAGGGGCGGATGCGTCCAAGATCACCGTCAAGGCCATTGAACGGGGATACAACCAGCTCGGCACCCTGGGGAGCGGGAACCACTATCTGGAAATCCAGGTAGCCAAGCCGGGGAACATCTTCGACGAGGAGACGGCCCGCGCCTTCGGCATCACCCTGCCGGACCAGGTGGTGGTCATGTTCCACTGCGGCAGCCGCGGCTTCGGCCATCAGGTGGCGACCGACTACCTCCAGACCTTCCTGGCTGTGATGGAACGGAAGTACGGCATCAGGGTGGGCGACCGGGAGCTCGCCTGCGCGCCATTCCGCTCACGGGAAGGACAGGACTATTTTGCCGCCATGAAGTGCGCGGTCAACATGGCGTTTGCCAACCGCCAGGTGATTCTCCACCGCATCCGCGAAGTGTTTGCCGACGTATTCAGCCGTGATCCCACGGACCTGGGGATGAACATGGTCTATGACGTAGCCCACAACACCGCCAAGCTGGAAAAACATCTGGTGGACGGCCAGAAACGGGAACTTCTCATGCACCGCAAAGGGGCGACCAGGGCTTTCGGCCCCGGCATGGAAGGGCTGCCTGAATGCTACCGGGAGACCGGCCAGCCGGTCATCATCGGCGGGAGCATGGAAACCGGCTCATACCTTCTGGCAGGGGTCAAGAGCGGCGACCAGTCCTTTTACACCACCGCCCACGGCAGCGGCCGGACCATGAGCCGTCACCAGGCCAAGAGGCAGTTCCGCGGGGAAAAGCTCCAGCGGGAAATGGAGGCACGCGGTATTTACGTGAAGAGTGTTTCCTGGGGTGGGTTGGCCGAAGAAGCCGGCGCCGCCTACAAAAACATCGATGAGGTGGTTGAGGCCACCGAACTGGCCGGCTTGAGCAGACGGGTGGTGAAACTCGTGCCGATAGGAAACGTGAAGGGATGAAAGGCGGTTCTACGTTCTACGTTCTACGTTCTACGTTCTACGTTCTACGTTCTACGTTCAAGGTTCCAGGTTTCAGGTTATCAACGTTGAACCTGGAACTTAGAACCTTGAACCTGGAGAGAAGATGCCCTATAGATACCTGGAAGACATAGCCCTGGCCGACGCGGCCTTTGAGGCCTGGGGAACCACCGTGGAGGAGATGTTCATCGCCGCTGCCGACGCCACCATGAACGTCATGGTGGAAGAGCTGGCCACGATTCACAGGGACCGGGAGATACGCCTGGAGGTGGAACACGACGCGCTGGACATTCTCCTCTTCAAGTTTCTCAACGAGCTGATCTTTTACAAGGACGCCGAGAGGCTCCTCTTGCGGGTCGAGTCGGTCACCATCACCCGCCACCCCTCGCTTTTCACCCTTCATTCCGTTGCCTGCGGCGAAGAGCTCAACCCGGCAAGGCACGCCCTTAGTGCGGATGTAAAAGCGGTGACACTCCATCGCTTCAAGGTGGAACAAACTGAGGAAGGATGGAAGGCAACCGTTATTCTCGATATTTGATTACCAGAGCTGCCTACGCAATCACCTCCGGCGTAAACCCCCTCCGCATGGTGTTCTCCGTCACCACCCGCGGCTCCAGGAACTGGAGGAGGTAGTCCGGTCCCCCCGCCTTGGAGCCGACCCCCGACATCCTGAAACCGCCGAAGGGCTGGCGGCCTACTATTGCGCCGGTGATGGGGCGGTTGATGTAGAGATTCCCCACGCCGAACTCTTCCCTGACGCGCCCGATGGTGGCCGGACTGCGGGAATAGAGTCCGCCGGTCAGGGCATAGTCGGTTTCATTGGCCCTTTCCAGCGCCTCGTCCATGTCCCGCACCTTGATCACCGCCAGGAGCGGCCCGAATATCTCCTCCCGAAGAAGCCGTGAATCGCGCGGCAGATCGGCAACCACCACCGGCGGCACGTAGTAGCCGCTTTCCGGTACCGGCGCCTCCCCCATGACCTTCCCCTCTTTTCTTCCCAGCTCGACGTACCCCGATACCTTTACCTTCGCCTTATCATCGATGAGCGGCCCCATAAAGCAGGCCGGGTCTTCCGGGGGGCCGACCGCAATCCCCCTGACCGCCTCCACGAAACGCTCCATGAAACGGTCGTAGCACCCCGCCAGCACGATGACCCGCGAACAGGCGGAGCACTTCTGCCCCTGGTAGCCGAACGCCGACTGGATTACCCCGGCCACCGCCTGATCCAGATCGGCGTCGGCATCGACGATGATGGCGTTCTTTCCTCCCATCTCGGTGATAACCCGCTTGACCCCCATCTGCCCCGGTCCGGTTCTGGCCGCCTGCTCCATAATTTTGAGCCCCACCTCGCGAGAGCCGGTAAAGGCGATAATATTCACCTCCCGATGCCGCACCAGGTAGTTTCCCACCGCCTCACCCCGGCCGGGGATGAAGTTGAGGACCCCGTCCGGCACCCCCGCTTCCCTGAGAATGGTGAAAACCTGCCAGCCGTTCACCACCGAGAGGCTCGACGGTTTGTAGAGAACGGCGTTTCCGGCCACCAGTGCCGCCGACACCATCCCCATTGAGATGGCAAGGGGGAAATTCCACGGTGCGATCACCACCCCAACCCCCCGCGGCAGGTAATGGTAGCGGTTCTCCTCGCCGGGGACGTCGCCAAGCTTCAGCGGCGTTCCAAGCCGGAGTGCCTCCCGGCCGTAGTATTCCAGGTAATCGATCGCCTCGGCGACGTCGGCGTCCGCCTCCGCCCAGTTCTTGCCGGTCTCAACCACCTGCCAGGCCAAGAGCTTGTGTCTTCTCTCACGGGCCAGCGCTGCGGCCCTAAACAGAACCTCGGCGCGCTCCTCCGGGCTCTTTCTCCCCCATGCTTTCTGCGCCTTGCGGGCAGAAGCCACCGCCCGATCCACCAATTCCGGGGAAACCCCGGCAAACCGCCCCACCGCCTCTTCCGGTCGGGCCGGATTGACGGAGACAACCAGATCATCGGTCAGATACTCCTTTCCGTCGATGATCGCCGGGTAGTCCCGGCCCAGTTTTTCCCGCACCTTGGTGATGGCCGCCCGGCAGGCAATCCGGTCCGCAATGACGGAAAAGTCCAGGGGGGGCTCATTGGTAAACGGCCCTATGCCGGAAGGGCTTTGCGGCGGCGGCTCCCCCGGCCACGGCTCTGGCGCTGCCAGCAACGCCTCGCGCTGGACGTTCTCAACGAAGGTCCTGCGCAGAAATCCCTCGTTGGAGGTATTCTCCAGAAGCCGCCGGACCAGATAGGCCATCCCCGGCAGAAGCTCGCCGACCGGCGCGTATTCCCGGACCACCTGCCCCATCCTGTGCAGCGCGCCCTTGATCGGTTCGGCCATGCCGTAGAGCATCTGGAACTCCAAGCGCTCCGCCGTTACTCCGAGCCTCTTGGCAGCCTCCAGGACAAAGGCGATGGAGCGGACGTTGTGGGTGCCGAAGGCGGACGTGATGCAGTCGTTGCTAGCAAGCATAAGCTCAGCGCAGCGCTCAAAATTCCAGTCGGTATGGGCCTTGTGCTCGAAAACCGGTGACCGCCACCCCTTCTGCGCAGCATTGACGGTCTCGTACTCCCAGTAAGCCCCCTTTACCAGGCGCACGGTGATCCGCCGGCCACCCCCCCTCGCCCAGCCAACGAGCCGCAGCAGGTCCTCCCCGGTATCCTTCAGATAGGCCTGCAGGGCAATTCCGGCGCCTTCCCACCCCTTGAACTCCGCCTCATCCAGAAGCTCCGTAAAGACATCGAGGGTGATGTTTTTCAGGCTGTACATCTCCATGTCCAGGTTGACGAAGGCGCCGGTCTCACGCGCCCTGCGGAAGATCAAACGGAGCCGCTCCTTCGCCTGCGTTACGCTGTCCTCATAGTTGAGAGGCCCGATTCGCGAGTAGAGGGAACTTAGCTTCACCGAGACATTCACGCGGGGAAAGGAGCGCTCCCGTTCCGGCGCCTGAGTGCGCCAGCCGGCCGTCTCCCTTGCCAGCAACTCGACGAGGGCAAGGTAGATATCGTGATAATGGGCCGCCTCCTTTTCCGACAGGGCCGTCTCGCCGAGAATGTCGACCGTAAAGGTCTTTCCACCGTCCCAGATTCTCTTCAGGGGCTTGATCGCGTCAGCCGGCGACTCGCCGGCGATGAAGGTGCGGGAAAAGGAGACGATGTTTTTCTTCAACAGGAGGGCGGTGAGGCTGGCCGCCAGACCGGAAGAGGCTCCGGCAAGCAGCTTGTGCACGAAGTCGGGGAGATGGGCCTCCGAGGTTAAGAAGTACTCCTTCAGGTGCTGCGCCACCAGCTCCGGCGTGGTCAGGGTGGGGAAGACGTCGATGAAGCGGAACAGTTGCACCTTCAGCGAGGGGTCACGCATGGCCAGGTCCATCAGCTCCCCCGCCCAGCGCCGCTTGTCAAACACCACCGGCGGCTCCGCCTCCATGAGGCGGAAGATCTCCAGCCCCTTCTCGACGATTCTTCCCTGCTCGGCACCCGTCACCATGGATAACCTCGGACTATGGAATTGCGCAGCGCTTCGGCCGCTGCTTATTCATTATAATGCGGGAAACTGGACCTTCAACCCTTACTATGGGGTCTTTTTCAAGACCGTGGGCATTTGCATTGAATTTGGGCTATGTTTTTTAAAAAGATATGGTAGATTATTTTAATCTGCAACCACATATTACTGAATTGGAGGCAGCATGAAGGAAGCCAAACTGACATTGCCGGAACTTGCGCTGATAGCAGGCACGCGCGGTGCGCTGGGGGCGGGGATCGCCCTGCTCCTTGCGGACAAGCTGAGCAGGGAAGAGCGTAAAGCGGTCGGATGGACCCTCTTCCTGGTCGGGGCGATCAGCACCATTCCCCTGGCGCGGAACGTGATGGGGAAACTGGAATAGTTGTACCTCAAATCCTCTTTCTTTCCGGCTTCCTCGCCAAAATCTCATCACTTTTCAGGCTCCACTCCAGGCACGGTTTCAGCAGCAAGGCTGAACGCCCGGTCCAGCATGGCGTCCGCGTTCTTCCAGCGGTTACGCGCATGCAGGAGGACCAGCAGCACCTGCACGCCGTCTCGTTCCGCAAGGGCTATCAGGCATCTGCCGGCCTTTTCGGTGTAGCCCGTTTTCACCCCGACAACGCCCTGATAACGGCCGATCAGCTCGTTCTTGTTGCGGAGGTGAAAGGTCCGTTTCCCGTTCACCGTCTGAACGTCTAACTGTTCCAGGGAGACCAGTCGCTGAAACGTTGGGTCTTTCAAGGCGGTTTCGGCCAGAATAGCGAGGTCATGGGCGCTGGAATAATGCCGGGGGTGGTCGTGACCACAGGCGTTGGAAAAACGGGTATCGCGCAGGCCCAGTTCTTTCGAGCGGGCGTTCATCAGGACGACAAACCGCTTCTCGTCTTTCCCCACATGGTCGGCAAGGGCATGACAGGCGTCGTTGGCCGACTGCAGGAGGGCAGCGGCAAGGAGGTCCCTTACCCGCATCTTATACCCGGCGCGCAGGCCGATACGCGTCCCGGTCTCGGCGGTAGCGTTCCTGCTCACGGTCACCACGTCATCCAGCCCGCCATGCTCAAGGGTAAGAAGCGCCGTCATGATTTTGGTCAGGCTTGCAGGCGCCAGCCGCTTGTCCGGGTTGTGGGACCACACGGTGTTCCCCTGAATTTTCAGGAAATACGAGGTCGCCACCCGCGGGAACGGATCGGCCGCTGCCACTGCCGACGCGGGTACTGCGAAGCAGATAAGAAACAGAATTGTGAAAAAAGGGAGTCTAAAGAACATGGCCATGCCCGCATGGTTTTTTAGCAGCCTGTTAGAAAAATTAATACCACTGAATCGGCAGGGGGTCAACCGACAGGAAATTTAAATCCGGCCCGACGCCGGGGAGGTTGAAATAAAACCCGTTTTGTGCTCTAATCTTCCGGTGGAACCCGACGTATTTATAGCATTAGGTTCAAACCAGGGGGACCGGGAGCTGAACCTGTTACGGGCGGTAGCGGAGATCGGCAAAATCCCCGGTTCCAGGATTACCGCCATGTCCGGCTTTTACGACACCGACCCGGTCGGACCGGTTCCCCAGGAAAACTTCCTGAACGCCGTCCTCCGTCTGGAAACGGCACTATCTCCCCTCCAGCTTCTTGGGGAGCTGCAACGGATCGAAACCGCGGTGTTTCACCGCAACAGGACGGTCCGCTGGGGACCGCGACCGATGGACCTGGATATCCTTTTCTACGGTAATCTCGTCGTGACGGATGAAAACCTGGCCCTACCCCACCCGCGGCTTCAGGAGCGACGTTTCGTGCTGGTTCCGCTGGCGGAAATCGCCCCCGACTTCGATCATCCGCTCCTGCATAAGAGCGTAACCGCCCTGCTGGCATCACTGCCGGCGACCGAACGGGTTACAAAAATTTAGGAGGAAACTGTGAGACTGCTGATCTGGCTGCTGCTCATTTATATCGGTTACAGGATAGTCAAAGGTTATTTAGCCCAGAGGGAGGTCAGCGGGAGGGAGTCCCCCGGCCTGAAGGGTGAAGAGACCCACAAGGACCCGGTCTGCGGCGTTTATGTGGCCGGGGAAGACGCCGTTGTGGGGAATCTGGAGGGGGAAAAGATTTACTTCTGCTCCATGGAATGTCTTAATAAATTCCAGGAGCAGCTACAGCACAAATCATGACGGAACCGTTGTGATCATCATTAATCCAGACGAGAAACTCTATGTGGAGGTAAAGAATGAAATTTTTCATTGACACCGCGGATGTAAAGGAAATACGGGAGGCCCACGAGCTTGGGCTGGTGGATGGAGTGACGACGAACCCTTCCCTCATCGCCAAGTCCGGCCGCAAGTTTGAGGACGTCATCAAAGAGATCACCGGCATAGTCGACGGCCCCATCTCCGCAGAGGTGGTCGCACTGGACCATGACGGCATGATCAGGGAAGCCGAAGCGGTGGCCAAAATCCATCCCAACATCGTGGTGAAAGTCCCGATGACCCCGGAAGGGCTGAAGGCAGTCAAGACCCTCCACGGGGAAGGGATCAAGACCAACGTTACCCTCATATTCACCCCAATGCAGGCCCTGCTGGCGGCCAAGGCCGGGGCGACCTACGTCTCCCCTTTCATTGGCAGGCTGGACGACATCTCCCAGGACGGGATGGGGATCATCGAGGATATCCGCACCATCTTCGACAACTACGGCTACCAGGCGGAGATCATCGTGGCGAGCGTCAGAAACCCGATCCACGTGCTGAACTCCGCCCTGATCGGAGCGGACATCGCCACCATCCCCTTTTCGGTGATCATGCAGCTGGCCAAGCACCCGTTGACCGACGCGGGGATCAAGAAGTTCCTGGAGGACTGGGAGAAGGTGCCGAAGTAGAAGCTCGCTACGGCCTCGAACAGTAAATCCCCGGAAGATTGCCGAATCTCCGGGGCTTTTTTGTTAGAAAACTGGGGTGTTTCTGCTAATTTGTGGAACTTGTAGGGGCGGGCCTGCGTGTCCGCCCAAACAGGGCAACCACACGGGGTTGCCCCTACGTAGCCAGGAGGCCCGCATGCCCGCCCCCCAAGCCGTCCTCGACCTCATCGAACGTTTCGAGCGCAACCTGGATGCCTACAAATCGGGCTCGTACAACGAGACCCAGGTAAGGCGCGAGTTCCTTGACCCCTTCTTCGAGGCACTGGGCTGGGACGTGAACAACTGCGAGGGCAATGCCGAGGCGTACAAAGGGAAAATTAGACAATATATGACCAATCATTACTATTGGCAGAACATGCTGCATCTGCCAGGAAAGGTCTTTCGTGCGGTAGTAGATACACACGTTCTGGTATTTGAAAAGCGCTCTCCAAAAACAAAGGAACCTGTATCTGTATCGGTTTACGTAAAAAATGGCCGAGATATAGTTGCCACGAACTTGATTGGAACGGCATTTCCAAGAATGGCGATCCGATAAACATAGTGGCGAATTCTAAGGCTCAAAATCTCTACCGGCAAATCACGTCGTCTTCAGTTCAGCTTTCGACAATCTGCAATGTTTTTTAATGGGGTAAAGCCATTCGAAAAGGGAAAAGGAACTCCGCCTCAGACCGAGCAGGTAATGAAGGATAAACCCTTTGTTTGTGAAGGCACCGCTCCAGACAATTCTTGGTCGCCACTCTTGCGAGGCAGCCTCATTCATCGCTACAAAATTCTCTGGGATAATAATTACTGGATTCAATATGGCCCATGGCTGGCAGCTCCGCGCGATGCAGCCATTTTTCAAGCTCCGCAGAAAATCATGGTTCGTCAAACAGGCGATTCTATAATCGCAACCCTCGTTGAAAGCGGTTTTGTTGCTCGAAACAATCTCCATATTCTCCTGCCAAACATAAAAAGCTATTGCCTGCAATACGTTCTTGGCTTGTTGAATTCAAAACTCATGGATTTCGTCTATTCAATGATGAATCCCGAAAAAGGCGAAGCTCTGGCGGAAGTCAAGAAACAGCATGTAGAACAGCTCCCCATCCGCCCCATCGACTTCTCAAACCTCACTGAAAAAGCTAGTCACGACCGTATGGTGCAGCTTGTGGAGCAGATGCTCGACCTTCAAAAGCAACTCCCGAAGGCCAAAACCGGCCACGACCAGACTCTTATCCAGCGGCAGATTGACGCCACCGACCGGCAGACCGACCGACTGGTATACGAGTTGTACGGGCTGACGGAGGAGGAAATTGCGGTGGTGGAAGGAAAAGCATGACACCGGCAATCCAAGGAATTGCTTGCGTAGGAGCGCCTTAAGGCGCGATTATCGCGGGCAAAGCCCGCTCCTACGAGGTGCCGGGTCAATAATTCGCATAGGAGCGGCCTTTGCCCGCGATTGGTGTATGAAATCGCGCCTTAAGCGCTCCTACAAGAGGTTCTGGACGTGTTGAAGCCACACGGTAAAGACTTGCGTAAGGGAAGGGTATCATTAGACGGACAGATATACCTCGTAACCAGCGTAACGCTTGACCGAAAGCCTTATTTTGCCGATTTCCGGTGGGGACGCGTGCTGGTCAGGACGATGCAGCATCATGCAGAAATCGGCGATGTGGAAAGCCTTGCTTTCGTGGTAATGCCGGACCATTTCCATTGGTTGTTTGCGCTTATGGGGCAGTGTTCATTGTCCGAATTAATCGGCAGGGTCAAAGGGGCAGCAGCATATCAGATTAATCATCTTCACGAAGGAGCGTTTTCAGGCATGATAGCCTCCCACACCATCGCGGATGAAGCCGCTCCTACAATGCGTTTGGGACGGGTATGGCAGAAAGGTTTTCATGACCGTGCACTGCGTCGGGATGAGGATCTCCGGTCCGTTGCCCGTTATATGGTCATGAATCCGGTGCGGGCCGGCATTGTGCAACGGATATGGTATTATCCCTTATGGGATGCGGTGTGGGTGGAGTAAGACAGAAGATTGGGCCGCTTCTTCCGATAAGCAACGCACCCTGCCACTTGCCGCCGAAAACCCTGATGAATTTAGGTAATTCGATTAACCTTTTTAGTTAATAAAATTGACTTTCTTCCAAAAACATGGTTATATTATTCAAAACAGCCAAGCTGGAAAAAGAGTTTAACGAGTCAAAGCAGATGGTGAAAAGGCACGGTCCGCATCGTGCAAAGCTTCTGCAAAAGCGACTTTTCGAGCTTCGCGCCGCCACCGTTATGGAAGATATCTTCAGACTCCCCCAGGCCCGCTGCCATGAACTGCACGGCAACCGCAAGGGGACACTTTCCGTGGACCTCGACCACCCCTTTCGCCTCATTTTCGAACCCGCCGATGAACCGATACCGACCAAACCGGATGGAGGGCTCGACTGGACAAAGGTCACAACAATCAGAATTCTAGGAATTGAGGACACCCATGAGTAGCACAATGACAAATCAGTTTGTACCCGATTATGCAGTCCCGCCCGGTGAGTCGCTCCTCGACACCATCGAGGCGCTCGGCATGTCGCAGGCGGAACTTGCGGAGCGGACCGGCAGGCCGAAAAAGACCATCAACGAAATTATCAAGGGAAAGGCCCCGATCACCCCCGAAACCGCCCTGCAACTGGAGCGGGTGCTGGGCGTTCCCGCGCGGTTCTGGAACAACCTGGAAAACAACTACCGCGAGACCCTTGCCCGCATTGCCGAGCAGGAGCGTCTGCAAGCCCACGTCACCTGGCTTGACGAGATTCCCGTCAAGGCTCTTGTCAAGCTCGGCTGGATAAGACCTTTCAAGGATAAGGTTCAGCAACTTCAGGAAGTATTGAACTATTTCGGGGTTGCTTCGCCGGAAAGCTGGCGGGAGATGTGGCTCGGCGCAGAGGTGGACTATCGCAAGTCACCCGTTTTCGCAAGTGAGCCTGGGGCTGTCTCGGCGTGGTTGCGCAGAGGGGAATTGTCGGCCAGGGGAATTGTCTGCAAGCCTTTTGATGCAGGGAAATTCAGGGCGGCTCTTTCCGAAATCCGCCGGCTTACCATGGAGTCGCCCGAGATTTTCCAGTCGGAAGTCAAACGGCTCTGCGCCGAAGCGGGCGTTGCTGTGGTCTTTGTTCCGGAGCTGCCGCAAATGCGGGCCAGCGGTGCAACGTGGTGGTTGACCCCGACAAAGGCCGTCATCCAGCTCAGCTTGCGCTACAAGAGCGATGACCATCTATGGTTCAGCTTTTTTCACGAAGCGGGGCATATCCTTTTGCACGGGAAAAAAGATTTTTTCATTGAAGATAACAGCAAGAACGATAAAGAGCAGGAAGCGAACGGTTTTGCTGCCGAGACGTTACTCCCGGCAAAAAGATTGCGGCCCTTCGTTCAGTCAACCAGATTAAGCAAGAAAGCTATCGAAAACTTTGCCGCGGAAATCGGTATTGCTCCTGGAATTCTAGTTGGAAGACTCCAGCACGACGGCTATTTGCCCCATACCCATTGCAATGATCTCAAGCGACGTTTGAGGTGGGCAGCTTAGATTTGTAGTTGAGCGTATAAGAAAAGATAGGCGTATCTGCCCTCTTTAAATAGGAAGTCAGATCATGCGGTATGACATTACGGGCTTCAAGAAGCTGGACGGATACCGGCTGGAACTGGAATTCGAAAACGGGCAAAAGGGAATGGTTGACCTTCGTCCTATGCCCGGCGTGGCGGGGTATTTACCCGCTTTGCAGACATGGAGTATTTCAACTCGGTTTCGCTGAACACCGAGCTCGGCGTGCTTTGCTGGCCCGGCGGCGTGGACATAGCACCGGAAACCATCTATGAGGCGGCGATGGTAGCAGAAAAAGAGGAGCCATATGGGCCAATAAAGGAAGAAAACGGAATTGTGGAAGACGACAATTAAGGACAATCAAGGGAACATTATTAACTTATTGACTGACTCGGTGAGAAAGCAACTTGATTTTACGTATTGTACAGATAAAAGAGGATAGCCATGCAATCCAAACTGACCTTGAGCATTGAGAAGGAAGTCATTGAACAGGCAAAGGAATTTTCCCGGCGGCAGCACAAGAGCCTGTCGAAGCTGGTGGAGAACTATCTCCGCCAGATTACCCATCCCGCTCCACCGGCCGAGGAAATCACCCCCCTCGTCGCTGAACTCTCCGGCCTGGTGACCCCGGAACGGGCCGGCCGCCGTAAAGAGGAGTACGCAGATTATCTGGTGGAGAAGCACAAATGAAGCGGGCCGTTTTCATTGACACGGGGCTTTGATTTCGCCCCAAAGAGCTACAAATTTTTCCTCTTGTGCCGCCAGACATAGGCCGCAATCAATCCGGCGCTGAAGATCACCACCCCTACCACCGCCTGGTGGGAATACTTCATGATGAGCGCCTGTTCGCGGCCGATGAAGTAGCCGATCCAGGTAAGCACCGTGCACCAGATCCCGGCGCCGAGCAGGGTGTAAAGGGAGAACTTCCAGTGGTGCATCCCCGCGAGCCCCGCCGGGAGGGAGATGAGGTGACGGATTACCGGGAGGAGCCGGCCGATGAAGGTTGATATTTCGCCATGCTTGTGGAAGAAGGTCTCCACCTTCGCAAACTTCTCTTCGGTGATCCAGACATATTTACCGTACTTCAGGATGAGCGGCCGTCCCAGGTAATGGGCGGCGAAGTAATTGGCGTAGGCGCCGACAAGACTCCCCACGGTGCCGCAGAGGATGGCGACCCAGAGGTTCATCTCCCCCTGGTGGGCGAGATATCCGGCCGGCGGCATCACCAGTTCGCTGGGGATGGGGATGACCGAACTCTCCATGGCCATCAGAAGAAAAATGCCGGGGTACCCCATGGCGCCGATGGTGGTCACCAGCCAGTTGATCGCTTCGTGCATCGCAGTTGTTCCCTCCTTCTCTTTATCGCCGGGCATTGTAGCCGGAGCGAAGCAAAAATGCCAGCAAAACCACGGCAAGACCCGAGGGAAAACGTTTTTTACCGTTGCACCATACCCCTCCTTCCTTTATGATGGGAGACTCTGGGAAGAGTATTTTCCACGTTAATCCGCGTCCTTTGGCTCTACGAGGATACTCTACGGTAAAAGGTTATTGCAGGAGCAGTCAGATGAACTTTCTCGACAGAATGAAAAACGAGGTGCTGGTCGGTGACGGCGCCATCGGCACCATGCTCTACAACAAGGGGGTAGGGCTCGATGCCAACTTCGAGCACCTGAACCTGGTCCGGCCTGAACTGGTGATGGAACTCCACGGCGAATACATCGCGGCCGGGGCGCAGGTGATTGAAACCAACACCTTCGGGGCCAATTACACCAAGCTGCAGGCCATCGGGCTCGACAGAAAGGTGCGCGACATAAACCGGCGGGGGGCGGAACTGGCCCGCCGGGCCGTGGCAGGCGTTAAGAACGGCCATGAACTGTTTGTGGCCGGCTCCGTCGGCCCTCTCGTCAGAATCAAAGGGGAGGAGAAGGAGCTCTCCGCGACGGAAATACGGGAGATCTACCGGGAACAGTGCGGCGCTCTGGCGGATGGAGGGGTGAACCTCTTCATCCTGGAGACCTTTTCCGACCTGGAACAGGTCAGGATCGCCCTGACGGCTGCACGAGAAACGGGACTGCCGGTGTTGGCCAGCATGGCGTTTCTGGAAGGGGGGCGCACCGCAGGGGGCGCCGAAGCCGAAAGGGTGGCCGTGGAGCTGGCAGCAGCCGGGGCCGATGTGATCGGGGCAAACTGCGGCGCAGGGCCTCTGGAAATACTGCGGAACATCAGGCGGATGGCGGCCGTTACAGAAATGCCGCTGGCCGCCTTTGCCAATAGCGGCTTTCCCGAGTATGTGGAAGGCCGCTACATCTACCGCGCCACCCCCGAATACTTCGCCGGCATGGCCCTCGAAATGGCTGCAGCCGGGGCAACTCTCATCGGCGGCTGCTGCGGCACCACGCCCGACCACATCAGGCGCATGGCCGAAAGGCTCAAGGGGATGAAACCCACCTCACGGCTTTCAACGGCGCAGGTTACGTTCCCGGCGGAACGTCAGGAACCGGCGGTCGATAGCAGGGGGTTCCTGTCCCCATGGGGGAGGGAGAAGATCGTTACCGTGGAGCTCGATCCCCCCCGTGGACTCGATTGCGGCAAGGTGCTGACCGGCAGCCGGGTACTCAAGGAAGCCGGGGCGGACGCCATCAACCTTGCGGAAAACCCCCTGGCTCGCGTGCGGATGGGGAACATCGCCCTGGCAAGTCTGATCCAGCGGGAGGTCGGCATCGAGGTGATCGTCCATATCACCTGCCGCGACCGGAACCTTCTCGGCCTCCAGTCGGACCTGATGGGGGCTAGCCTCCTGGGAATCCGCTCCATCCTCGCCGTGACCGGTGATCCGGCCAGGCTCGGCGAACATGCCGACGCCTCATCGGTATTCGACCTGAACTCGTTCGGCCTGATCAAACTCCTAGCCTCTCTCAACGCCGGGGTTAACGGTCTGGGGAACCCCATCGGCGCCGGGACCGGTTTTACCATCGGATGCGCCTTCAATCCCAATACCCCGCGGATGGAGGCTCAGATAAGCCGTCTCGAAAAAAAGGTCGCTAGCGGCGCCAGCTTTGCCCAGACCCAGCCCATCTACGATGTAGCGCGCCTGGAAGAGATGCTGGCCAAGACCGCCCGACTCGGCATCCCCGTGCTGCCGGGGATTTTGCCCGTGGTAAGCGAGAGGAACTGCGAATTCCTCCATAACGAGGTGCCGGGGATCGACATCCCGGAAGAGATCAGGCAAAGGATGCGCGGCAAGGAAAAGGAAGCGGGGGCACGGGAGGGAGTGACCATCGCCAAGGAATTCATCGCAAAGACCAGGGACCGGGTCGGCGGTTTCTACATCATACCCCCCTTCGGTAACTATGGGATCGCCGCAGAGCTGGTACATTTCATCAAGGGGGAACCATGTCTATTACCAGATTAACCCTGCTGTCGCCGCTACTGCTGGCACTTGCCGCCTGCAGCTCCCTTGCCGTCATCGGGCTGGAGTGTGAAAAACGCACAAAAGAATATAACCGGATGCTCCGCTGGCAGGAGTTCGACAATGCGGCCATCGTCTTTGTCGACAAACCACTCCGCGACGAATTCCAAAAACGGATTGCAGCGGCAAAGGACGTCAAGGTGGCCGATTACCGGGTAAAGAGCCTGGAATGCGACCCGGAAAAGGGTGAAGCCACCGTGAAGGCGGAATTCGATTACTATATCCCGCCGTCGATGACGCTGAAAACCGCAGAAGACGTGCAGAAATGGGTCTACAGTGGCGAAAACGGCAAGAAGGAGTGGCGGCTCAAAACCCTGCTGCCGGCATTTAAGTAGTTACCAATCTTTTTCTAAAAACTCTCTGCGAGACAGCCGGGGCTGAATATCTTCCACGATATTCAGCCCCTTTTTTTGCCCGCAGTGAAGGCAAGAAATAGCTTGATTTTTTAAACGCAAAAGATGCAAAATAGTAACCTAATGGTTACAGATATATAACACGGGATACACGACAATACTAAACCGCTCGCGAGGGCGGGACGGAAAGCCTACAGGGTCTCCATGAGACAGCCGGGTTGCCGAAATATCATTCACGATATTAAGCCCCGGTTTTTTTTGCGTCCTTTGCAGAGCTCCATGACCGGAAGATTCATAGCATAAAAATATTAGTTATAAGAACAGGTTCGGAGGTTGTAAACGCATGCATATTTTAGTCTCTTTGCTTAAGAGGTCCTCAATTAAGCCCGTCATTCCGGCGGCGATTTTGTGCCTGATTTTGCAGGGAACGACCTTTGCTGCGCCAGTTCCCCTGGCGACGCCGCTCAGTCCGGTGACGGAAGGGGTCAGTTCCCCTGTCCGGGTCGCCGTTGACCCGTCGGGGAACCTCTACCTGACCGACCCGAGGGGGGGCGGCGTCTTGAGATACAGCAGTGCGGGGAAACTCCTGCAGGTTATCAGTACCAACAAACCGCCCCAAGGGATCGCCGTAACGGCAGGCGGAAACCTGGTTGTGAGCCAGGGGGACTATGCTGCCATCGTAAGCAGAACCGGCGCAGAGATCGGCCGGCTGGGGATTGGTGCAGGGCAGTTCAAGATGGCCAATGGCGTAGCGATAGATGCTGCCGGACGTATTTACGTGGTTGACAGTCTCGACAACTGCGTTCAGGTTTTCAACGCTAACGGGACCCCGTTCAGTATGGCCTCCGCCGCACCGGGCAAGCCTGCCAACAGCTTCGGTTCCTTCGGGAACCTTCCCGGCCAGTTCTCCTCGCCGGCCGGCATAGCATACGAGAAGAGTTCGGACCAGTTGGCGGTTGCCGATACCTTGAACGGCCGTGTCCAGTTTTTCACTCTGCTCGGCGTTCATCAAAAAACCGTAGGCTCTCCCGGCTCCGGCCCGCTGAAATTCACGTCGCCCCAGGGCGTTGTCTTCGAATACACCAAGGACCCCGTTCCCGTCGTAAAAAGAATCTATGTAGTGGACGGCTTTCAGAGCAACCTCCAGGCAATCGACCCTGCCGGGAGCGGTACCTTCCTCGGCTTTATCGGAAGCTACGGGACTGCAAACGGTCAACTGATGGCCCCTTCGGACGGCGCGTTCGATGCGGTCAACGGCCGTCTGATCGTCGTCAACGGCTACGGTAATCTGACGGTTTACGGGATAAGCGATGCCGCAGGCCCCATCCCGGGTGTAACCCCGCCTGCTTTGGCCATAAACCCTCTTCCCGTACAAACCGGCGTAAGCACCCTCACCATCAGCGGTACCGTGAGCGTCGGCGCAAACGTCGCCGTCGCAACCGACACCGCCGCATCGGACGGCGCCGCGACCGTGACGGGGACAACCTGGAGTTATGCCATTACCGGTCTTGTCCCGGGAGTGAACGGGATTACGGTTACGGCCACCGATGCATCCGGTAATGTCGCAACGAAGACAGCCAGCATTGCCTTAAGTGAGACCGCACCGTCGCTTGCCATCAATCCGGTGACCGCCCTGACCAATCTCGACAGTCAGACAATTACCGGCGTCATCGACGCGGGGGTAAACGTCACCGTAAGGACTAATACCTCCGCCACGGCCGGGGCCGTTACCTACCCGACCACGACTTCCTGGAAGTGTGCTATAACCGGGCTCGTACCCGGTGAGAACACCATCACGGCAACCGCAGCTAAAACCGGAGGCGGAAGCGCCTCGGCAAGCGCCGTCATCACCTTGGACAGTACTGCGCCGGCACTGGCTGTCTCTGCCCTTGCCAACGGCAGCACCACCTCTCTCCAGACGCAGAACATCATGGGGAGCGCAACGGATGCCAACTTCGACAAGGTTACGGTCAACGGTCAGCCGGTATTGGTCGTAAACGGCGCATTCAGTATGCCGTTGATCCTGAAAAGCGGCGACAACGGCATAACCGTGGTTGCGAGCGACCTGGCCGGCAATGCGACTACCGACAAGAGAACCGTTACCTTCGATGCAGCCAGGCCGCAGTCAGCCATCGCTACCCCTGCCGACGGCGCCGTCACCAATGCCGGAACCCTGACGGTAAACGGCACGGTAGCCGCCAATAGCACGGTGACCGTAGGCGGAGCGCCTGCCCAGATGAGCGGAGGGAACTGGACGGCATCGGTAAATCTATCTCCCGGCATCAATACCTTCGAGGTGAAGGTTGTCGACCTGAGCGGCGCGAACTCCACCGTGAAGAGAACCGTCATGTACAACCCTGCCGGACCAGAGGTGGCCGTAACGCTTCCCGGACAGGACTTCACCACGAACCAGGCGAAACTTGGCGTGGCCGGGACCGCCTCTGCGGGCGTTACCGTAACAGCCACCGTTAACGGAGCCTCCAAACCGGTACTCTTCAGCAACGGCTCTTACAGCTTCACGGCGGATCTGCCGGGGGAAGGGGTCTACAGGGTGGCTGTTACAGCCTTAGACAACGCCGGTCAAGCCGCTACCACGATTCGTAACGTTGTCTACGACACGACCCCGCCGCAGCTGACGTTGAATCCGGTCACTGCCTCCATGCCGACCAACATAAGCGGCACGATAGACCCTGACGCGGTTCTGACGGCCACGGACAAGAGCGGCGCCGTCGGTGCGGTTACCGTCGGGGGCGGAACCTGGAGCGTTGATCTGACCGGCGTAAGCTATGACCCTGCTACCCTTGTCATCACCGCAACCGACGCCGCCGGGAACAGGAGCGCAAAAACCCCGACCGCTACGAGCGTGGCATATGGGGATCTGGACGGCAACGACAGGGTGGAAATTGCAGACGCACTCAGGGCCTTGCAAATCGCCGCGGGCATTGTGGAGCCCACCGGCAACGACCTCCTCCACGGGGACCTGGCCCCGTTCGTTGACGGCAAACCGGCCCCCAACGGCGTGATCGATGTGGGTGACGCCTTGGTGATCTTGCGAAAGATCGTAGGTCTGGCAAGCTGGTAGAAACATCTCGGAGCAGGAGTGGTCCAGAAGCGCCCCTGCTACTTATATGATATTTATTTGAAATGGAGGGTAACTTTTATTTTGTTCAAAAGGTAGTACACTATGAAAATAGAAAAATTCTTCGGACTCCTTTTTTCTCTCAACTGCGACGTTGCCGCCGGGCTCGGCGTTCCTCCTGAACCGGATTCCTTTTGAGCTTCTTCAAGACCTGAACGGTGTATCCATTAGCAGCGGAGTGGCTCCCTCATTGTCGGTGATGTAAACAGGCGGACGATGCCATATGGTGTAAGCACTTCGACCAATCGTTTGTAACACCCGACACGGGGGAGCGGTCGGCCTTTCCAGGCGGATAAGGTGTTGTGCTTCCAGGAGTGTGACATGAAGAGACCGGTTGTTAGAGCCCTTGTAGCCGTCATCCTCTCGCTGCTTTTTCCCTTTGGAGCATCGGCCTTCGATCCACCCCACGACCAGAGCAACGGCTACAGCTGCACCACCTGCCACACGGTTCACGTAAGCCTCGGCAGCGTCGGTTTCAACAATATCTGCCTTAGCTGCCACAGGCCGGGAGTCCCAAAAGCCGGCAAGATGCCCTTTACTCCGGCTGATGCCGCCAATCCGTTCCACACATTTACCACGGCGCGGGCCGGGGCCGTATATCAGACCTCCCACAACTGGACAGGCTCCGACAACCTTCCTGCCGCCGGTGCACTGCCGCCACTGAACCCCGGCCTCAATATCATCGGGACTGATCCACTCAAAACGGTCGGATCGATTGCCTGTTCCCGCTGCCACAACCCCCACAGCCAAACCTTCAAACCGTTCCTGCGCATCGCCAATGACAGGGACCAGATGTGCCTTGACTGCCACCGGATCAGGAACACCCGCAGTCATGACGCCGGCACCCATCCTGTCAACTTCAACTACACGGGCGCCGCTTCGCTCGTGAAAGTGAAGCCGGCGGAATTTAACAACCCGCCACTCAACAGCAACCCGTCAAACCCGACCTCGGCCATGAAGCTCACCGATGGAACGGTCCTCTGCACCACCTGCCACTGGGTCCACTATACCGATTCCAGCAGCGCGACCTTTGACGGCTATTCCACCTACAACATGCTTAAACCATCCGACGGGTACCTGCTGCGCACCGACCTGCGCGGTGCTACGGCCACCGCCCTCAACATCTGCTCCAACTGCCATATTAAACAGAGCCATAACGGCAGGAACCAGAACATCCAGTGCGGCGACTGCCATGCCGGCCATGTGGATGCGGGGGACGGGACCGTTCCAAACACCTACCTGGTGAGGCGATATATGTCCATATCCACGGCTTCCGGTGCCGTGAGAGACAGAAAGGTCCTTTTCCAGTACACCTCGCTCGCTGCGGGAAATTACAAGGACTCCGACGGCACCGGAGTATGCCAGTCCTGCCATGTGATACCGACCGGCGGCAGTTATCCGGCAGAGCACAGCCTCGCGAATGCGGCTGCAAGGGTCTGTATCGACTGTCACTCCCACGCCAATCCGGCGGGTGCTTTTTCCGCTGCCGGCGGAGCCTGTAATTCTTGCCACGGCTATCCGCCTCCTCCTGCGGCAGCCGGGTATACTGCTCTCGACGAGACGAAGAGTCCCCACGTGAGCCATGCCGGTGGCGCTCCGTACAGCTATGCGTGCGACGAGTGCCACAAGGGGAGCAGCCACAAAACAGGTACATTCCAGGATGTCTTCAAGGACAAGACCGGCACCATTGCCGGAACGGGCGCAAGCTACAATGCAGCGGCCAGGTCGTGCAGCACGGTTTATTGCCACAGTAACGGTGCTCCACGGGGTGGCGCCGTCGTCTACAAAGCGGTCAGCTGGCCGAACGGCAAAGGAAAAATAGTCGGGGTTGCCGGAGAGTGCGCCATGTGCCACGAAGCAGCGCCTGCCACCAACGTCCACGGCAAGCACCTGAGCAAGGGATACGGCTGCGTTGCCTGCCATGCCGCAACGGTCAGCGGCAACACGACCATTTCCGACCGGACCAGACATGCCGACGGAGTCAAGACCGTAACCTTCAACGCAGCCGACCCCATGGCGGCAGGCACTGTCTGGAACGGTGCGGCGGCAACCTGTGCAGCGGGCAGATGTCACGGTGACGGTAGGGGCGGAACGCCCCTAACGACGCCAAACTGGACCAACGCCGCAACCGGGGCGTGCGGGACATGCCATGCCGCGGCCCCCGCCACCAATGCCCACACCGCCCACTATTCCGCACCCCATGGCCCCAACTTGGGCACGGTGTATCCGTCGGTCTGCCAGAATTGCCACACTTATACGACCGACACCGCATCGACCCACGTCAACGGCGTCGTCGAGGTCCCGACCGGCGCCGGTTCCGCCTGTGCCGCCTGCCATCCCGGCGCCATCCCGGCCTGGGCAACCACGTCGCGGCTCGCGTGCACCTCCTGTCATGCGGCGACACCTTCGGTAATTGGCGGTATCGCCGCCCCTTACAAGGCATATTTTGCCGTGAGCGGTCACGGCCAGGCATCCGCAACCTATAACGGGAGCAGACAGTGCGAAAGCTGCCACGATGCCAACAGTACCCATATTTCCGGCAGACTGGGCGACTCCATGCGGCTTTCCCTCCCCAACGACAACAACCTGTGTGCATCGTGCCACGGCGATCCGGCGAAGGTGCCGACTTCGAGCAGGCTGAACGTGGTCTCCCATGTTCTCGCCAAGGGGGGGCCTCCCGCCAGCGACTGCAAATCGTGTCACGATGTGCACGGCGCGGCAAATCTCTCCATGGTGAAGACCTTCATCAACGGCAAGACGATAACCTTCACCAACATATCGAGCGGGTTCGTCAAGAGGGGAGCGCCCTTTGACGGTCTCTGCCAGGTCTGCCACACCACCACCGGCCACTATAGGTCGGGACAGGCGCTCGACGGACACCCGACCAAATTCTGCCTTTCCTGCCACAGCCATAAAGGGTCTTTCGCCTTCCAGCCCGCCGGCGGCGGTGCCTGCGACTCCTGCCACGGCTATCCCCCGGCGCCTGCCGGCTTCAAGGGAACTCAGGGGAACTATTCCAGCGCCAGACCAGAGGATTACCCGGGAGGAGGGGGCGCCCATGTCTTCCCGAACCACGTGAAGAAAACCGCGCGGCCGTCCGAAGGATGGGCTAACTGTGCGTTCTGTCACAGTAACGGCCTGATCAATCCGGCCACCCATACGATGGTGATGCCGGTGACGCCGAGCAGGGTCACCGTCGACGTGGCGGACCGCTACAAGTTCAACCCGGCCCTCCAACTGAGACCGAACCGGTACACCGGGATCCTCCTGGATGGCGGGGCCAACGTCACCGGCAGCTGTTCCAACGTGAAGTGCCACTTCAGGCCTTCCAAGAAGTGGAGTACGGTACGGTAATCCGGACAGGATAGAATGCAAACGGATGATTGTCTCAGCCAACTGTGAGGAATCGAATATGAAAAAGATACGTGGAATGGAGGCTCTGAAGCGAGTAGTCTTCTTGGGAATAATTCTGGGAGGAGTGTCGCTGGCCATTCCCCTCCAGGCCCGGGCGGCTTCCACCTGCTCCGACTGCCATGGCATGCCGCCGATCGACGCGCCGTACCGTAACATCACGACCGGCGGTTTCAAGGGGAACCACCAGACCCACCAGCCGGCCGTCGCGACACCGGTCAACTGCGCCGTCTGCCACGCCGGCAGCAACATGTACACCGAAGGTCACAGGAACGGTATCATCGAGATGACGCAAAACCTCAACAGCTCGCCGGTTCCGGCCCTCTACAGCAAGGGGGTCTTCTTCAACCAGACCACCATCCCGGTCATGGGGACATGCGCCAACGTCAACTGCCACTTCGAGGCGGTGACCACCCCCTGGGGGAGCGCCCCCCTGACGTCACCGGCCGGCTGCAACGCCTGCCACGGCAACCCGCCTTCCGACGGCAACCACCCGGGGATTGCCGGTGCGGGGAAAAAGCACGGCGACTATTACGGGACAACCACCGCCTCCTGCGTCAAGTGCCATCCCGACCACTCCACTGCGGCTAAACCCTTCGCCCATGCCACGAGCGCCGGCAAGCGCGGGCTTCTGCTCCGGTTCACCGCTGCCCCCAACACCGGCGGGAGCTATTCGAAGACCACCAACCTCGCCTATCCGAATTATCTGCCGAGCCAGACGCCGGCGGCAAACCGGAACGGCACCTGCGCCAACATGTTCTGCCACAGCGACGGCACCGGCGGTGCTCCGAAGGTGGCGGCGGTCTGGGGAGGAACGCTACCGGCCGACTGCAGCGGCTGTCATGGCAGCAATGCCACCTCGGCTGTCGTCGTCACCACCGGTCTCCATGCCCAGCACGTAAACAATGCCGCAGTGCTCGGAACGAACAACAGTTGCGCCGCATGCCATGGCACGACGGTTGGAGCCGGCAGCGACCGGACGGTAACCACTTTAGGGAACCACCTCAACAGCTCCGTGAACGTCTCCTTCAGCGGCGGTGGAACATACAACGCGACGGCGAAAAGCTGTTCGACGACGGTCTGCCATGCCGCCGGCAAGGCGACCGCACCCCAGCCGGCTGCCCCATCCTGGACCGGCCCGGCCATGGGGTGCAACGGCTGCCACGGGAGGTCCAACGCGACCGGCACCCCCGACTACGCCAACGGAGGTGCAGGAGTCCCGTTGGCCAACAGCCATGCCAAGCACGTGTCTTCTGCGGCTGACTGCGACGCCTGCCACACGAACACCACCACTTCCGGCACGGCGATAAAAGCCGGCTCGACGCTCCATACCAACGGCCCCATCGAGGTCACCTTCAATACGGCCAAGGCAGGCGCTTCCGCCACCTGGACCGCCGGCACCAAGACCTGCGCCAACACTTACTGCCACGGCACCTCCCTGACCGGCGGCACCGTCAAGTCGCCGGTCTGGGGTGCCACCCTCACCGGCTGCGGCACCTGCCACGGCTATCCGCCGGCCACAACCTCCGGCGTCCACACCGGTGTGACGGCGACCCAGTGCATCAACTGCCACCCCCACGTGAACGCTGCCGGCACCGGTTTCACCGACGCGACCAAGCACATAAACTACGTCATCGACGCGGCGGGAGGAGACTGTATTACCTGCCACGGCTCGGTGCAGAATGTCGTCCGGCGGACCGTTACCGGGCCCTCGGGTGACTTTGTCAAGACCAGCCACCACGTGACGAACGGGACAACCACCCAGATCGTCAACGTGAACGCCTGTATCGTCTGCCACGGCGACCTGCTTGCCAGCCGTTCCCATCCGAACGGCCTGCCGGCCGACCCGCAGGTTGACCTGATGGACCCCGACACGGGCGCATTCGTAGCCAACACCGCGGCCGGTGTCGAGCAGGTCTGCTCCAAGTGCCACGACGCAGGCGGCGCCACCAGGGCGGGGCTCCCCAGCGGCTCGACCGCCACCCAGCCGTTCAACACCGCCGGCGACAACAGGACTCCGGTCAACATCGGCTGGACCGCCGGCACCATGGCCCACAGCGCCGGCAACGCCTGTCTCAACTGTCACGACAACAGCCACGGCAGTGCCAACGCCAAGATGACCCGCTTCGTCTACAATGCAGCCGACACGGTCTCCACGGCAACGAACTTCTGCTACAACTGCCACGGCAATACCGTTGCAAACGGCGCCGTAAATGCCGTCAAAACAACCTTTGATACGACCTACGGCCATAACAACATCAAGTGCCAGGACTGCCACGGGGTGCACCAGGCCAAGGCCGGCAACCACACCGCCGGCAGCACGACGCTGGCCGGAGTCCTGAACGGCGTCGCCGGCAGGAGCGTCACCTGGTCTGCCGTCTCCACCTGGCCGTCAACCAGCAACGCAACGTTCACCGCCATCACCCAGGTGACCATGGAATACCAGGTCTGCTTCAAATCCGGTTGCCATGCCGGCACCGGCTTTGCCGCCGGCGGCGCCGGTGCGCTGGCCATGACCGACTTGGCCGTGGAATTCAACCCAAACAACGCCTCGCGCCACCCGATCGGCACGGCGCTGGCAACCGGGGCACGACTGACTGCCGCCAAACTGGCGGGCGGCTGGGCGCCGGGCGCCATCATGACCTGTACCGACTGCCACGCCACCGACAGCAGCGGCCAGAAGGGGCCCCACGGCTCCAGCGTCAAGTGGATGCTCACCGGTACCACCAAGGCCTGGCCGTACATTACGGCCGCCGCCAACGGTACGGCCGATACGGTGGCAACCAACTTCTACACCCTGGCGACCACCGGCACCCAGGCGTATAACGCCAATCCGACTGCGGCAAACGGCCTGTTCTGCCGGAACTGCCACCCGATCCTGGACACCAATACCTACCATGTGAGCAGCGCCACGAAGCGGACCTCGCACCGCAATTTCAACATGGCCTGCGTCAACTGCCACATCCGGGTGCCGCACGGCGGGAAGATCGGCCGGCTGCTGCTCACCCCCAATGCTCCGGCCCGCTACAAAGCCAACGGCAACGGCACCTATTCCGGCAGCAACACCATCACCAAGATGCCGGCCCAGGGCGGAGCAATCAACGCCTTTAGCTGCAGCGGCGGTGAGCATACCGGGGGAACTCAAGCGTGGTAATGCGTTAACTCGTTCTTCTGAATTTCTGCCGGGGGCTCTGCCCCCGGTTTTTTTTGCCGCTGACAGGATCTATGAAACATTTGCCATGAGTGTGAATGGAGAGAATGTTCGGCATACGCAGCCCGCGAGACGGGCATGAGGAAGGGTGGGAGATGGAAATCGGTTAGTTTTCATCGGGCAAAGAAAGGCAAACCTTATCCCTTCCCGCACACGGGGCACCCCTGCATTGACAACGGTTTTTGCAGGTGACATTCGGAAAGAAGCGCCTCGTTCGTAAAGATATCGAGGGTCTGACCGTCCGCCTTCACCTCCCCCCCATGTATAACAATGGTCCTCTCGCAAAGGTCGAGCACCATATCCAGGTCATGGGAGGCGATGATTTTTGTGTGGGTGAATGCCCGCAAGAGAGAGATCAATTGCCGCCTCGCCATGGGATCAAGGCCGGTGCTCGGTTCGTCCATGACCAGGATGTCCGGCTTCATGGAGAGAACCGACGCGATGGCTGCACGCCGCTTTTCACCCCCCGACAGCCTGTGGGGAGACTTATCCTTCAGATGTGCCACTCCGACCGTTGTCAGCGCCTCCATCACACGTTCATCCACCTCTTCCGGGGGGAGCCCGAGATTAAAGGGGCCGAAGGCCACGTCATCGTAGACGGTCGGCATGAAGAGCTGGTCGTCCGGGTCCTGGAAGATCATCCCTACCGTGTGCCGTACTTCCCGCAAGGTATCCTTGTTCAGCGGCAGGTCTCCCACGCGCACCTTTCCCGAGGTGGGGGCAAGGTAACCGTTCAGGTGTAGCAGGAGGGTTGATTTTCCGGCGCCGTTGGCGCCCACTATCGCAACCGATTCTCCGTGCGTGATCCGGAAGGAGACCCCTTGCAGGGCAGCGGTGCCGTCGGTATAGACATGCCGGAGGTTTTCAACTTCCACAATGTGGTGACTCATGGGGCAACCCCTGTAAGAATCCCTCCGAGAAGGCGGGGGAGGTTATAGACGCGGAAAAGTATAAAAAGAGCAGACCAGCCGAAGATGAAGGCAATCTCCGGAAAGCCCATCTTAAAGGGCCGCCGAAAATGGAACTCGCCATGGAATCCCCGGGAAAGCATCGCCATGTATATCCGCTGCGCCCGGTCGATGGTGCGCAGGAGAAGGTGTCCCACAAGGGAGCTGAAAACCTTCACCCCCATTCCCCTGTCGCCGAAAGAGCGGAGTGATCTGGCCCTGGCCATCCTTCCCCCCTCAGCTGCGAGCACGAATAAATAGCGGTAAAGGAAGAGGAGCTGGACGGCAAAGACGCGGGGAAGTCCGAGCATCTCAAGGGCCGTGCAGACCCCGATAAAGCCGGTAGTGGCGATAAGTGTGAGCGCAGCAAGGACTGTAAGGACGAAACGGAGGAGGATAGAAAAGAACGAGATCCATCCTCCGGAAACGGCTGCCGATCCCACCCGGAACAGAATATCCCGGTCAAGCAAAGGGTTGAACATGCCGACAAAAAAAGCGAAGGGGAGTACGAAAAGGAGCCTTCCCATCAGGTAAGCGGCCGGCAGATTCCCGCGCACTATCATAATCACCGGGAAAATGGCAAAAGGGAGGAGGGCGGACACCTGGTATTTGTCGAACGAAACGACCGCGACAATGAACACGATGGTAGTCAGAACCTTTGCCCGCGGATCGAGTCGATGGACCGGGGTGTCCTGGAACGAGAGGATGTCGAGATAGCCAAGACCGAGGAATTTCGAGTCGACGTTCACCCTTTCTCCCCTCGCCGTTTCAGCACAAGTCCTATAAGCAGGGCAAGCACAAAGGTAACCACGCCTCCCACAACCCCTGAGACCGATGTTCCCGCCTTCGAACCCGCGGTTTCCCTCGCCGCGTCCGTTTTACTCTCCCCGTTTTTCTTAAAGGAGTAGTCAGGCAAAAAGGCCATTTTTGACTGCACTGCAGCGAGGGCAGCGTGTACCCCCCGCTCGGGCGAATGCAGCTCCTCGCAGCCGGTGATCCGCGCAATTGACCACTCAAGGCCGTCAGGATTTTCCGAAGCAAACCGGGAAATCACCCCACCGGTGATGATGGCTGCGCAGAAAAAGCCGATTGCTGCATTCCGTAACGCATAACGGCCGGCAGTACCGGCTTCGGGTCCACTCTCCAGTATCTCGGGACGGGCCTTGACAATAAAGGAGACCACTGCGGCGGTAACCACCCCCTCGATAACCCCGATCGCAAGGTGTATCGGCTGCATCAGAAGGGCAAAGGTGGTGAAGGGGAGTTCGGAAATTCCTGAAAAGACCGTTTCCAGGACCACTGCCAACGCCCCGAGCTGCAGGCCGACAACGGCGGTAAGGATCGCTGCGAAGGTCACGGCTCCCCGGCCGGACTTCCCATTGACAAGACTTGTGTAGATAAACGGGTATGCGATGAATGCCGGAAAGAACCCCATGTTGAAGATATTGCATCCCAGCGCCAGGAGACCCCCGTCCGCAAAAAACAGCGCCTGAATGACGAGGACGGAAGCAATGGTGAGAAAGGCGGCATGGGGGCCCAGCAGGACCGCAAGGAGAAGCCCCCCTCCCAGATGACCACTGGAGCCGGTTCCGGGAATCGTAAAATTGATCATCTGCGCGGCAAAGATGAAGGCGCCCAGAACCCCCATGAGAGGCGCCTTGCGGTCATCGAGCTGTTGCCGCACCTTCCGGGAACTATAGGCTATGGCGCCGGCCGAGGCGGCCCACATGATGCCGCCCACAGCGGGAGAAAGAAGCGCGTCAGCCATGTGCATATTGCTCCTCCTTCTACGGCGCCGGAAACCGGATAGCTGCCAATGTATTACTATTTTGATATTCGTAACACTGAACTCCATATTTAAATAAGAGCACATTTATGTCAAGGGATATTTTTTCGGAGAGAAAAGACTCTGCGGGAAAGACACCAACCGACCCGTCACATGGCGCTTCAGCAAAACCGATGGCGACAGAGCGGCTCCTTCATTGCCTACTCCGAAAAACGTAGTACAATTTTTTGATACATCGGGTCAAGCCGTCCGCGTTTGATGTACCTCGTGCATGCCTTCCGTTTGACTGCCGAAATTGTCTCCATAGTATCCCAATTGCCCCAGGGAGGAGGAAGGATCGTTATGTTTGAAAAGGTCAGTGAAATCAAGGCGCAGCTTGAACAGAGCGATCAGAAGTTGCAGGCGTGTCTTGCGCGTCTCCGCGATATCATGACGAAGAGTCCGCACGGCATCCTGATTGTGGATATGAACAGGACAATCCTCTTTGCCAACCCCGCAGCTGCGGCTATTTTCGGCTCCAAGGCGAAAGAACTCCTGGACAAACCGCTCGACTTTCCTGTCGAGCCGGACAAAACGACCGAGCTGAAGCTGAGGTCCCGGGACGGTAAAACCGTTGAAGTGGAGGTATGGACGATTGAAACGGAGTGGAAAGCGGAGAAAGCCCATTTCGTCGCCCTGCACGACATCTCCGAACGCAAAAAGAACGAGCAGGAGCTTCGCAAGCTGTACCGCGCCATGATGGAGAGTCCGGTCATGGTGATGATTACCGATGCCGGGGGGAACATCGAATACGTGAATCCCAGGTTTACCGAAACAACAGGATACACATTTGCGGAAGTCGCGGGAAAGAACCCGCGGTTTCTAAAATCCGACAAGACGCAGCCCCAGGTATATCAAGAGCTCTGGGAGGCCATAGCCGGCGGCAAAGACTGGCGGGGAGAGTTCATCAACAGGAAAAAGGACGGCGACCTTTACATTGAGTCCGCCTCCATCGCCCCGGTCATCGATATAAACGGCGTCATCTCCAATTTCATCGCGGTAAAGGAGGACATCACCGAGCGCAGGCGGGCGGAGGAGAAAATCGAAAAGCTGAACGCCGATCTGGCGGCACGGGCCTCAGAGCTGGAAGCCGCCAACAAGGAGCTGGAGGCGTTCAATTACACGGTTTCCGACGACCTGCGCAGACCGATAATAAATATCAACAGCTTCTGCCAGGTAATCCAGGAACTGTGCGGCGACAAGCTCGACGAGCGATGCAACGGGTACCTCAACAAAATATACGACTGGACCCTAGAAATGAGCCATCTCATCGATACTCTCCTCAACTTCTCCCGTCTGACATCCAGTGAACTGCGCCGGGAAACGGTGGATCTCGGTAAAATGGCAAAGGCGATAACGGCTGGGCTCAAGACGGCAGAGCCTGCGCGGCGGGTCATCTTCCGGATTGCCGAAGGGCTGACGGTCAACGGGGACAAGCGCCTGCTGTGGGTGGTTTTGGAGAACCTCCTCGATAACGCCTGGAAGTATACCGGCAAGCGTGAGGAGGCAGTCATCGAATTCGGCATGACGGAAATTGAAGGAATGCCGGCCTACTTCGTCCGGGACAACGGGACCGGCTTCGACATGGCGTATGCGGAAAAGCTGTTCATCCCCTTCGAGCATCTGCCCGGAAGTGACGAATATGAAGGGCACGGCATCGGCCTGGCCACGGTGGAAAGGATCATCAGTCGCCACGGCGGAAGGGTGTGGGCAAAGGGGGAACCGGCTAAGGGAGCGACCTTCTACTTCACTGTACGAGCTGAAGAAGCGCATAACCGGTAAGGTAAATACATTGAAAAGAAACTTTCTCATCAATGGGGGATTTGCACTGGCCCTGGCGATCCTGACATCAATAGGGTGGCAGAACTATTTGAACATCTCTGCAACGGCCGATTACGACCGATGGGAACATCATACCTATATTGTGATCAGAGAATTTGATGCGCTTTTTTCAATGCTGAAGGACGTGGAGACCGGGGAGCGCGGCTTCGTCATCACGGGAAAGGAAAAGTATCTCGCGCCGTACAACAAAGCACTCAACCAAATTGACCGGCAGATGGCGCGCCTTCGGTGGCTGAACAAAGACGACACACGGCACCAGGACAGGCTGGACGGCATCGAGCCACTGATCAGGGAGAAACTGGCCATTGCCGGGAAAGCCATCGAGCTCCGGTCAACGAAAGGTTTTCAGGCCGCCTACCAGGTGGTGGTGTCGGAAAGAGATAAGTATCTCATGGACGAGATCCACTTGCGGGTAACCGAGGCCCAGGATGTAGAGGAGCGGCTCCTGAAAGAGTTGAGAGTAGCGATGGAAGCCGGCACCGGAAAGGCGCTCCAGGCGCTCTTTGCAGGGAGCATCGTAAGTTTCGCCCTTCTTTTCATGGTATTCCTGCTCCTCCGGAGGGAAATCACCCGGCGCGGCAGGGTCGAGGAAGAGCTGCGCAAGCACCGGGATCATCTGGAGGAGCTGGTTCTGGAGCGGACGGCCCTTTTGGAGCAGGCGAAACTTGAGGCCGAGGCCGCCAACCTCGCCAAGAGCGAGTTCCTGGCAAACATGAGTCACGAGATGCGGACCCCGCTGACGGGGATCATGGGGGTCATCGACCTGATGCTCACGGATGGCCTGACGGACGAGCATCGCCATAACCTGGAGATGGCAAAGACGTCGGCCGGCTCGCTCAAGCAGCTCATCAACGATATTCTCGATTTCTCCAGGGTTGCAACGGGAAAGATGAGCTTCAAGATGCAGCCGTTCGATCTCCGCAACTGCCTTCGCTCCGTCGCCGCTGATTTCGCATCGGAGGCCGACCGCAAGGGAATCCGCTTCCTCCTGGAGATCGACGACACTCTGCCGGAGCGGGTGGTGGGAGACGAGGAAAGGCTCCGGCAGGTGCTGATGAATCTGGTGGGCAATGCAGTGAAGTTCACGGAACATGGAGAGATCGGCGTTTCAGTCCGACCCGCTCACGATCCTGCCCGACCGGAACAGGAAGTTCTCTTGTTCGCCGTCCGGGACGCGGGTATTGGCATCCCTGCCGAATACATGGGAAAAATTTTCGGAATGTTCACCCAGGCGGACACGTCATCAGCAAAAAAATTCGGCGGAGCCGGACTCGGGCTGGCCCTTTCAAAACAGATCGTCGAGAATATGGGCGGTAAAATCCGGGTCGAGAGCCGGCTGGGAGGAGGGAGCGTTTTCTCGTTTACCATTCCTCTCATCAACGAGGACGTGGAGAGTCACCCAACGTGAACGCTGCAACATGAACAAGACCCAGGTAGGGAAGCACCCGCGTGTGCGCCCTGATTTTACGGGCAGACACATGGGTCTGCCCCTACCCGGCACACATGCCGGTGAAAATTATGATGGAGGTCTGAGATGGAACCCTCACAGCATTCAAGCCCCGCAATTTCGATACTGATTGTAGAAGATGACAAGGTGACCCACGAGGTACTCGGCTTGATGATCCCCAAAAAATTTCCCGATGTCACCATCTACTCCTCCGCCAATGGCAGAATGGGGGTGGAACTCTTCAAAGAGCATGCGCCCGGGATCGTCATCACCGACATCCAGATGCCGGATATGGACGGGATCGAGATGGCCGGCGAGATCAAGGCGATAAAACCCGATACGAAGTTCATCGTCGTCACCGCTTACGGCAATACAAGCTACTATGAGAAATTCAACAAGATCGGCTTCCACGACTTCCTATCGAAGCCGATCGAGTTCAACAAGCTGTACGCAGCGATCGAGAAGTGCATTGCCGAGATTGCGAACAATCAGGCTGAACCATAATTTACATTGACTTAAGAGGCGAAGCCATGTTTGAGAAAATTGACGAAATCAAGGCAGAGCTGGAGCTGAAGACCCGGCAGTTGCAGGCATGCAACTGGCGTATCCGCACGATAATGACCAAGAGCAGACACGGCATCGTGATCGTGGACATGTCCAAAACGGTCCGCTTTGCCAATCCGGCCGCAGCGGCCATCTTCGACTGCAATGCGGATGAGCTCACGGGAACGCGGTTCGACCATCCCCTCGAACCGGACAAGAGTGCCGAACTGCAAATAAAGGCACGGGACGGGAGAACCGTCATCGTAGAAATGTGGGCGGTGGAAACGGAGTGGGATGCCGATCAGGCCTGGTTCGTCTCCCTGCGCGACATCACCGAGAGCAAGCAGGCGGAGGAGGCGTTGCGGGAGAGCGAGGAACGCTTCCGCGCCACCTTCAACCAGGCGGCGGTCGGCATCGGCCATGTGACCCCGGATGGCCGCTGGCTGCGGATCAATCAGAAGTACTGTGATATCGTCGGCTACACGGAAGAAGAGCTGAAAGCCCTGACCGTCAGGGATATCACCCATCCCGACGATATGGAAACGAGCATGAAACATTTCCAGCTCCTGCTGGAAGGCAAACTCGGGAATTATTCCCTGGAAAAACGCTATATCCGCAAGGACGGCTCAACCGTTTGGGTGAATCTTACCGCATCGGTGGTATCCGATGCCGACGGCAATCCGAGATTTGCCGTAGGTGTCGTAGAGGACATCACCCCCCGCAAACGCGCGGAAGAGGCGCTGCGCTTCAGCGAAGCACGCTATCGGGCCTTGTTTCGCGATAATCCGATTATGATTGTTACCCTTGATGCCGATCTTACGATGCTCTCGGTCAATCCAACCTGCGCGAGTCAACTGGGCTACACGACAGACGAGCTGGAAGGTCAGCCGGTGCTGAGGCTGTTCCATGAAGACGATCGCCCTGCCGTGACCGAACAGCTGCGGATGTGTTTGCAGAACCCCAATCAAGTGTATCGCTGGCAGTTTCGCAAGACCCGCAAAGACGGGCGGCTGGTATGGGTGGAGGAAATAGCGCAGGCAGTGTACGACCTGAACGGTCTGCTCAACGTCCTGGTTGTGTGTCAGGATATCACCGAGCGCAAGCGGGCAGAGGAAGAGATCGAGATCCTGAACTCCAACCTTGCAGCCCGCGCCTCCGAGCTGGAATCTGCCAATAGTGAGTTGGAGGCGTTCAATTACGCGGTTTCCCACGACCTGCGCCGGCCATTGACGAATATCAACAGCTACTGCCAGGTAATCAGGGAACTGTGCGGCGGCAATCTCGACGAATCTTGCAGAGGGTACATCGAACAGATATACGCCGGGACCCTTAGCATGAACCAACTCATTGACGCTCTGCTCAATTTTTCATTAATGGCGCGCAAGGAGCTGCACCGGGAATTGGTCGATCTCAGCGGCATAGCGCGAGCAGCGGCCGCGGAGCTGGCGCAGGCCGCGCCTGAACGCAGGGTCACGTTCCGGATAGCCGAAGGGATAATGTCCAGCGGGGACTCGAACCTGCTGCAGGTGGTCCTGGAGAACCTCCTCGGCAACGCCTGGAAGTACACCAGCGTACGGGAGGAAGCGATCATTGAATTCGGCGTGGCAGAAATCGGCGGGAAACCGGCCTGTTTCGTCCGGGACAACGGGCCCGGCTTCGGCATGGCGGACGCGGATAAACTTTTCATCGCCTTTCAGCGTCTCCCCGGCGCTGAAGAATTCACAGGACACGGCATCGGCCTGGCCACGGTGGAAAGGATTATCAGGCGTCACGGCGGGAAGGTATGGGCCGAGGGGGAACCGGGCAAGGGGGCGACCTTTTACTTCACCCTGCCAACGGAGTGAGCTGTGCAATCGGTCAGAGATTAACCTCGCCTTAGGCCACTGCCTAGTGGAGTTCCTCACCGGTGGTGGTCATGACCAGCTTGCCATGCTTCACCCCCTTGACACCGATCAGTTCGTCGGCGATTTTCTTCACATCCCTTGCTTTTCCGCGCACCACCAGTACCTCCAGACAGTTATGGGCGTCCAGATGGATATGGAGCGCTGAAATGATCTCGTTGTGATGGCTGTGCTGCTGTTCCGTCAATTTGTCGGAAAGGTCGCGCACATGGTGATTGTAAACCAGAGTGACCGTCCCTACGGTCTCCTCATCTCCCGCTTGCCACTTTTCTTCCACCAGGGCAGAGCGGAGCAGGTCGCGAATCGCCTCGGAACGGTTCATGTAACCCTTTTGTTCGATGAGCCGGTCAAAGCTTTCCAGCAGTTTATGGTCAATGGATATGCCAAAACGAACGATTTCTCCCATGTGCTATTCCTTTCTGCCACGTGACTTTCGATTGCTAAGCTGCATAACTTCCCTTCACCCTTCACCCTTCACCCTTCACGCCTTTAAGGCTTTTCAATGCAAACGCCAGAATAAACAGGAAGATATTTATGATGACGATGGCGCCGCCGGTGGGGAGGTTCAGGACAAACGAGCCAAAAATACCGGAAACCACCGAAAAAACGGCAAAACCGGCAGCGACGGCGATGGTCGTCCTGAATCCCCTGGAAATCTGGAGCGCGGAAACCGCCGGCAGGATCAGCAACGCGGAAATCAGCATAATCCCCACTACCTTCATGGCGAGCACCACGGTCAGGGCCGTCAGCAACACCAGAACTGCGTTGATTCTTTCCGTTTTGATGCCGGAACTCTTTGCCAGCTCTTCGTCGAAGGTGATGGCAAAGAGATCGTTGTAAAAAAGCGCAACAACAAGCATCACGACACCGAAAAGCCCCACGGAGATAACAAGTTCGGTGGAGCTGATGGAGAGAATGCTCCCGAACAGGTAGCTGAACAGGTCCACATTGAACCCGCCTGCAGCGCTTGCCAGCAGGATGCCGCAGGCGATACCCAGCGATGACACGGTGCCGATGGCTGCGTCACCGTAGATGCGCGCCTTGTCCGTAAGTTTGAGTATTCCCAGGGAAGAGAGGAGCACCAGGGGAATTGCCGCCACCGTCACATAAACCGGATTGATGCGGAGATACAGGGCGATGGCGACACTGCCGAATGTCACGTGGGCAAGCCCGTCACCGATCAGGGAGAGACGCCGCAAAACCAGGAAAACCCCGAGAACGGCGCAGAGGACCGCAATCAGGGTGCCGGCAAGCAGAGCCCGCTGGATGAAGCCGTAACTTATGAATTCAGTGAATCCCACGTAATAATGATTCCCTCTCAAACTACAAATTGACGGCAAAGTAAAAAGCTCCATATGCAAGGCGCCAAGAAGCGAGCAGCGGAGCATACATCAGTATGTGAGCAGCGGAGCGCCGCAGGCAACGCCGCAGATGGACTTTTTACGAAGCCGTCAGTGGCGGTGGCAGATCTGATGCTGGGCATGCTCGCCGAAAAACCCGGTCATCTCCGGCGATCGGCAGAATTCGTCAAACGTGCCGTCGAATATGACCTTCTTGTCCAGGTAGAGGAAGCGCGTCGCATATTTGCCGATACTCCAGGTGTCGTGGGTAACCAGGAGGACCGTGGTGTTCTTCTCCCTGTTCAGGTCGCGCACCAGGCCGTAAAAATGCTCCCGTGTCTCGGGATCGAGGGCGGTGGTCGGCTCATCCAGGATAAGGAGCTCAGGCTCGCTCACCATGGCCCTTGCCAGAAGAACCCTCTGCTGTTGCCCGCCGGAAAGTTCGCCGATAAGCCGCCTCCCGATTTCCGAGATCCCCATGAGCGCCAGGGTCCTTTCAACCGCCTCGTCATCACCCTTTGTCCTCGTTTTCGGAAATTTCTTGCCGGCCAGGAGCCCCAGCCTGACAACCTCCTCAACGGTCCCCGGGAAGTTGGGGTTGAAGAACTTGAGCCGTTGCGGCAGATAGCCGATCTTCTGCCACTCGGCAAAATAGGCCTGAGAGGCACCGAACAGAGTGATGGAACCCCGGCCAGGCTGCACGAGCCCCAGAAGCGCCCTGACCAGGGTGCTCTTGCCGGAGCCGTTCGGGCCCACGATTCCCAGGTAATCTCCCGCCTTAACCCCGAAAGAGATGTCGTTCAGCACCTCCATGGAGTTGTAGCCGAAGCAGAGCCCCTCCACATTCAGCAAATCTACCTGCATTCCAGTCCGGTCCTTAAATTGGTGAGATTCTGTTCCATCAAAGAGATATAGGTGACCCCCCGGTCCATATCTTCCTTGCTGACATTATGGATGCCGTGCAGCTTCAGGAGGGATGCTCCGGTCTCCCTGGCGATGGTTTCAGCCACGGTAGGGGAGATCAGTTCTTCATAAAAGATATACTTCAGATGATTACTTCTCATCTGATTAATCAATGCCACCATTTTCCTGAGAGTCGGCTCCGCATCCGCCGAAACAGCATAGGCGGAGATGTATTTCAGGCCGTACCGCTCCGCCAGATAGCCAAAGGCAAAGTGACCGCCATGGAGAAAGACCCTGGTCCTGCAGTCGGCCAAACCTGCCTTGAATTTCCCGTCCAGCTCCGTCAGGCGGGCATTGAAGGCTGCGGCATTTTTCAGGTAGTAATCCTTGCTGGCGGGGTCCTTTTGCGCCAAGCCTGCAGCAATGTTGTCCACCATCTTCCGGGCATTGGGGATGCTGAGCCAGATGTGGGGATCCATTCCCTCTGCGTGGCGGTGCCCTTTTTCTTCTTCCCCGCCATGCTCGGCAGCCGGCAGGAATGTCACCCCCGCGCCGGCTTCGACCGCCAGCACGCGCCCTTTATCAACCCCCTTCAGGATATCCTCAGCCCACGGCTCCATATATTTGCTGGAAAAGACAAACAGGCCGGCCCTGTTGATCCTGACGATATCCTCCGGTTTCGGCTCGAAACTGTGAGGCTCCACGCCGGGGGGGAGAATGAGGCTCACTTCAGCCCTGTCTCCAGCGACGGCGCGGGTAAAGTCATAGAGGGGAAACAGGGTGGTGGCCACCCCCACCTTTTTTGCCCCTCCCGGCTCCGTCCGGCTTTGCCGGCAGGACGTGGCAACCTGCAGGAGCATCAGCACAAGCAGTGTGCGCACCAGCAACCGTTGTATCATTTCATCACTCCTACGTGCGTGGATTCACCATTCCCACCCTTGGCAGAACAACTCCGGCACAGGCCGTTCACCTGGACGATATGGGACAGCACCCTCCCCCCGATTCTTTCGCTGACCTGCCTCTCGACGTCTTCCATTCCGCAATAATCCACATCCTCCACCCTGCGGCAGGCAACGCAGATAAAATGGTGGTGGTGGTCGCGGTTGGGACAGAAATAGTAATAGAGCTGCCGGTTGGGGTGAATGACCTTGCTGATGATCCCCCCTGCGGCCAGCTCTTCGAGGTTGCGGTAGACGGTGGGGAGGCCGACCCGGCTGAACTGGCCTTTCAGCTTGCGCCAGATCTCTTCCGGGCTGATGTAGGTCGATTCCTGGGCCAGGAGATTGAGGATCGCCACCCTTTTCGGTGTGGTTTTCAGGTTAAGGTCCTTCAATGGGTACGTGCCGTGATCGTGCATCCGATTGTCCATGTAAACAGAAATCATTTCCTTTTAAAAATAACCGGAATTTGCCCATTGTCAAGCAAATGATCGGTTCAAAAGTAGCCATTAAAAACTGGCAAAAACATATTTAGTTGCAAATTGCAAATGTTTTTGTTACGCTTTGACAAAGGAGGAAACGATGGAATCCGTCAGGGAAAAACTTCAGGTATTTGTCCGCCGGTTCGGGCTTTTAAATGCGTCCTGCTGCGAGGTCTGCTGCGGCGAGGAGGTGTCGCTCGTACAGAGCCACATCCTCTTCGAGGTCCGGCGCATGGGGGAACCGTCGATGCAGCAGATAGCGGAAGAGTTGGGGATCGACGTTACCACCTTCAGTCGCCAGATCAAGGCCATGGAAGGAAAGGGGTTCGTGACGCGCCGTCCTTCGGCAAAGGACCGCCGGGTGAGCCTCCTGGGACTGACCGACGAGGGGCGGCGGGTGCTGGGCCAGATCGATCGCTACATGGCGGAAAAGATCGGCCAGCTGTTCACGGTGATGACCCCCTTTGAACGGGAAGTGGCGACCCGCTCGCTCGGCCTCCTCAACGAAGCGCTGGCGAGGGTCGCCGAGCCGTCTCCCGGTAGGAAAAATATTGCATGCTGCAACTAAATGGAGCGGGTGACAGAATGAAAATACGCGAAATCAGTAAGACCGAAGCGGACAGGGTACGGCTGAAGCCATTCAGCTGTAACGCCCCCGCGGGAGACGTCCCAGACAAGTCCCCCTGTTGAGGGCCGCCCACTTCCGCCGGCGGCGGAGAAATCAACGAAACGACCCCCGGTTTCCAGGGGTGGCTGACGACCGGGGCGGGGCAGGTGCCGCAGGTGGCAACGAAGTTACACTTTGCGGACCGGCTTGGCGCCTGGAAGGCACGCTGGGGGATCGGGCGCATGACTTATCTGGTTCCCGCTGGTCTCTACGCCATCGGCACGCCGACGCCGGACGACCCGGTGGTGGTGACAGCCAACTACAAGATGAGTTACGACCTGGTCCGGCAGGCTCTGGCCGGTCGCAATGTCTGGCTCCTGGTGCTGGAGACCTTCGGGATCAACGTGTGGTGCGCTGCGGGAAAGGGTACCTTCGGCACCGACGAGTTGGCACGGCGGATCGAGGCGACCGGGCTTGCACAGGTTGTGAGCCACCGCCGCCTGCTGCTGCCTATCCTCGGAGCCCCCGGGGTGGCGGCCCACGAGGTGCAGCGCCGCACCGGCTTCGGAGTGAGTTATGCAACAATCCGGGCGAATGACCTGCCGGCCTTCCTGGATAACAGTATGGTTGCCACGCCGGCGATGCGGGAACTGACCTTCACCTTCCGGGAGCGGCTGGTGCTGGTGCCGGTGGAGATGGTAGGGGCGCTTCAGCCGACCGTCGTTGTCGGTGCGGTGCTCTTCCTGTTGGCTGCCTTAACGGCGGGAGTGAGCGCCGGGTTCTGGGTCCTGGCAGCCTATTTCGGCGCGGTGCTTGCCGGCGTGGTGGTCGCGCCGCTTCTCCTTCCCTGGCTTCCGGGGCCAAGCTTCGCCATAAAGGGGGCGCTGGTCGGGCTGGTCTGGAGCGCATGCTGTTACCTTTTCGCCAACGGCGCCGGCTGGCACGTAACGACGACTGTTGCCCTGTTCCTGGCGCTGCCGGCGGTGAGCGCATTCTACACTCTCAATTTTACCGGCTGTACCACCTTTTCCTCCCGCAGCGGAGTAAAGAAGGAGTTGCGGCTGGCGATCCCGGCCATGGGAGGCGCCATTGCCGTCAGCGCGCTTCTGGTGGCAGCGGGATGGTTTCTATAGCAGGCGATCAGGCAAGACGGGGGGTATCATGAAAGGCTTCAGATATTTACGGAACGTGGTGACGCTGGAACTGCGGGAGAACGCCTGCATCGGCTGCGGCCGGTGCGTGGAGGTCTGTCCGCACCAGGTGTTCCGCCTTGCGCAACAGAAGGCCCGCATCGCCGACCGGGACGCCTGCATGGAATGCGGCGCCTGTAAGCGCAACTGCCCGGTTGCCGCCATCGAGGTGGACGCCGGGGTCGGCTGTGCCACAGGGCTCATCAATGAATGGTTGCAGGAACGGAAACTCCGCGCACCGGGTGGCTCCTGCTGCTCCTAGGCATCTCTGACGAGGTTTGATCAATGCAAAAAGTTCTCTTCCTCTGTACCCACAATTCCTGCCGTTCCCAGATGGCCGAGGGAATCGTGAACCACTACCTGGGCGACCGTTTTCAGGCTTATTCTGCCGGCACTGAGGCCACAAGGGTCAACCCGTTGGCCATCCAGGTCCTGGCCGAACTGGGAATCGACATCTCGGGGCATCGCGCCAAGACCCTCGACGAGTTCGCCGGGGCGCGGTTCGACCATGTCATCACTCTCTGCGGTTCAGCCAACGACCAATGCCCTCTCTTCATTGGCGAAGTCCATCGTGTCCACATCGGTTTCGACGATCCGTCGCGGGCCACCGGCAGCCCGGAAGAGATTCTGAGAGAGTTCAGGCGGGTGCGGGACGAGATAAAAGAAAGACTTCTCGCTTTCTTCGTCGAAAAAGTCGATTCGGACGATGGTGCTCGCTCCGTGTAAAATCCCGGTTTTACATCGCCTGTGGAAGCGAAAAGTAGAACGTCGCCCCTTTCCCCGCTTCTCCTTCGGCCCACACATCTCCGTTGTGACGCTGGATGATTCTCTGTACCGTGGCAAGGCCGATACCATGGCCTTTATATTCCCTGTCTTCATGCAGGCGCGTAAAGGCGCCGAACAGTTTGTCAATCTGTCTCATGTCAAAGCCTATGCCGTTCCGCGACACGATGTCGCGTTGAAGACTGTCTGGCTGAGCCCCGTAAGGCACTGACCAGACCCCGTGTTCCCCCACGGGTATCCTACGGAGGCG
>WSYB01000055.1 GCA_009773645.1 Geobacteraceae bacterium | reverse complement strand
GCTTCAGAAATCGTACTGGCTCATTATGAGCTTCTTCAGGCACAAGGAATGCGCTTACACAATTGCCTGATGTTGAATTACTTTTGTACCCTTTAGTAAATAACGGCTGAGAGTTGACCGGCATCAGGCCGGTCTGACGCTTTGTTGGCAGTTTTTTTTCAAGAGACAGTAGGAAGCTGCGTTATTATTAGGAATTCTCCCCACTTGGAAGAGTCATTACAGAAGTGTTTCACTTCACTGGTCTTGATAATTTTATCTTCTTTTTTCCACCGCACGCACCAATCGCGGTGTGCCGGATGAATGATTGGTTTATCAAGTACCTCAGTGCCTTTAAGAGTAAAGATTGGCCAAGACCATCTTGGTTTACGACCTTCACATTCCCACGTCCTACAGTCAAACAACTCGATTGAGTTGTCTGATTTTTCGTGGAGAGATTTCTGATTTTGAATTTGGCACGTTGGACGAAACATTCTTATTGGCTTATTGTACTGAGAGTAACTCTTTAATGCTTCTTCTGGCACTCTGTAAAATCCCATATTATGCCAGAAACTTTCCGAACTTCTCGGCGCGCACTCTAAATCTACAACTTGAATATTGCGCTTTGCAAACATTTCTATGCAGTTTTCAACTAAAAACCTGCCCACCCCAGATTCACAATGTGATGGGCAAATTTCTGCTATATCTATTCTGGCTGTATATCTATGTCTCGTAAAAACAGCGAATCCAATTGCTTTATTTTTAGAGGTAACACAAACAAGTTCTTTATCAGCAAAGGCTTTGTTGATCGTAGTGATATTGCAGTAAAAACCGCATCCGCTGTCTTCATTCTCCTCTCTTAACCAACTAGTGATTTGCTCCAACCTGCCAAATCTCGGAGCGGCAATAAATTTAAGGTTCATTTAGAAGTTTCCTATTTCTTGCCTGCCAACGGCTGAGAGCGCAGCGGCTTGTCTGCTGTCGCGCTTGGTTGGAGGCACTCTTTCAACCTTTCTTTAAACTGCATCGCCACCATTAATCCCTTGGAATGCGTGTTTTCAAGGGCTCCCACTTTTGGGTTTCAAAATAGGCCCCGACTTGCCGTTTGATGCTAGGAGATAATCTGGAAATCTCTTGTGAGGCGTTTCGGTGGGCAATTTTGAAACGTTCTTCTTCCGCAATGTCAGCAGGGACAGTTTTCCATGCCTGAGTCAGAACTCTCTCTATGCCAACCTTTACTCGCTCCTCGAGGTCACCTTGCAGTTGTAGCAGTTTTACACTCTCTTCTGGTTTGGGTGCCGGAGATGCAAGTATTCTGGCGTGAATCGGAGCAGGTGTGGGTTTTAAAAACTGGCGAAGCATGTTGAAGGAGACTTGCTCTGGCTTGAGTAGCCCTTTCAGGAATGGGTCTTGAAGTTCGCGATTTGCTTGGGCTACCGCGTCAGTCAACCAATCAACCGCTTCATCGATGCTCTGCGGATGCGGCGTGCCTATTCTGTCGGCATCGTGGTCATGATAATCGAAGTAGCCGAGAGTTTTGGGGTCAGGGTTGGTAAGCCGGCCAAGGTAGGCGGCTGCACGTCGGGCGCGGGCAAACGGACAGTCCGGCCGAGGTTCAGCGAGCTTGCCGAAGGCGACGCCGATGCCCGCACAACTCAATTTTGTCCGCTCAGATGTGATAGGTACTAGATTAAGATGGTCGGCAATTGACAGGCCCTGGAGCCATGCACTAGCCAAGCGATGCATAGCGTCATCACTAAGCGAGCCTTCGGCTACGCCCCACTCATACCAATAGCCTCTGATGACATCGGTGAAATCAGCCTTGCTTGGCGCGATGCGCAAGTTGTCCCGGAATACTTGGACGGCGGCCGCGTAGTCGTTTGCATTGCGGTAGGTTTTTCCGAGGTCAACAACGCAACCAAGCCAAGTTGATTTGTACATAACCGCCGATCTTGCAGCTGCAACAGCAATTTCCTTCCGACGTCTCTCGCTGAACTGCTGCGGCAGATTGCGCTGCAACTGGGGGCCGGCGTGGATTATTAACGAATTCCACGTGCCGAACAAAATATCTTGACCTGTCTTCACCGTCTGCCGCACGATGGCGCTCCAGATTTCTGCGATGTCCGCACCGAGGTCTTGTTCGGCAGCAACGAGGATGGCGGCAGCCACTTTGCTGTGGCGGGTCATCACATATCCTGCGCTACGGACGGCTGCCGCTTCTTCGCCGAGCGGATTCACGATGAGCGTTTGCACCCAATCGCGAGGCACATTCACCAAGTCCGCGAGGACGCTCTCATTGACTCCCGGAATGCCGACCGCATGGCAGGCGGCAACATAAGCGAGGACGTCGAAGAGGGTGCGGTCACTGCCCGTTATCTGCCGCTCCTTCAAGCGATTGAGAATGGTAACGACGTGATCAGTTAAGCCGTCCGGTCCGAAGCGCACAGCGAGCAATCCCCCAAAAAAAGAGCCTTCAGCGCGTGTGGTGGAAGGTTCATGCACGGCATGGAGGAGCGCGGCTACCTGTTTGTCTTTGTCCGGCAAGGTTGCAAGAGCACGTAATCCTTCTGCGCCGTATTTCTGCCATGCCCCGACTAGTATGGCCGCGTCGTGGTCGTCAAGTTCGCGAAGCGTAATGTCAGGATGCCGTTTCAACCATGTGCCCCATGGCTTGCTGTCACCGTTGAAGTAGCGCCAGTCGGTGTCCCGTGCAGCCAGAAGAAAATGTACGTTCGTGTGGCCTGCTTCGTGCTGGAGACGGGCTGCCTCGTTGAGGTCATTCACAAGATTTTCGGCATCGTCCGCGACGATGAGCCAATCCTTTGTCGGGTCTAGTGTGCTGATGTGTTCCGGCGAGAGGTGAAGACGAGAAGCAGGTCGCCAAAGGACACTCCAATCACCGCTTTTCGCAGCGGCGGCAGCGGCTTGCAGAAGGAGCGTGGTCTTGCCTTCGCCCCCGGCTGCACGGATGAGTTGGAGCGAGCAACCGCCTTTGGCGTGTTTGACTTCAGCAAGTCGTCTGGAAATTTCGCTTGCATCTATCCGGCTTGGGATGTCGGCACATGTTGCATGCCGCCAGGTTGGTATCGCGCCATCGAAATAACGGACGACTTCCTCAGGGCTTAGTGGCTCAATTGCTCCTAGGTAAGCACTGTCTATTAACTCCCACCCAGCGAGTGGCGATGAGATGGATGCGGCCGCCACAGCGGGGTCTGTGCTTCGTACTTCAGCAAGGATTTCTCCGAAGATGCTGTGACAGTCTATGCCGCCGAATGCTCGGAAACGGTTCATGACGATTGCAGGTTTAACTGTATCAAGGAGCTTGCCATAACGCTCCTTCACCCTGTCGGCATCATTTTCCCAAAAACACCAAATGACATCGAGCGGCGCCTGCTCGTCATTCATAAGGTCTACCAGCGCACTGGTGAAGACGTCATCCCAGCCACCGTAGGCTGCGACAATCAGTGTACGCCCCTGGAGGAGCCGCTGCAGAGACTTTGTTAGTTTGGGCCGAGGGTTAGTCAACTGAACCTGAGTATGCAGAGTATCTGAGTCGCGCCAGAAACCATGCAAGTGGATCACGGTGCAAATACCATCTACGGTAGGCCCGGAGACTGTTCCGTCAGCAGTCAGAACATATCGCCCGGTTTGTCCGCCAAAGCTCTGTACCGCCATGGAGATGAGTGGGTCGAAGTTGGTGGTAAGTATGGGCCCAATAAACCGTTCGCTTTCTCTTGCCACCAACTCCCCAAGATTGGCTGTGCCATCGGGGATGCTCCAGTCAACATGATTGCCGTCACCACTGGTTAGCTCTGGTGCTGAAGCGTTGCGAGCTTTGAGTACGGCCGCCTTGATAACGTCATTGATGGCATCCTGACTTATGTTTCTTCCGAGCCACTTCATTGCCTCTTGGTAGGCGTCACCGCCGGTTTTGCCATTCAGGGCAGCTTCAAACCGGGGAAGTGCTTTGGCTGCACAGCTACGTATCTCATCACGAATGAGTTCCAGAACCTCTGTTACACCCGGAACGCCAACTCCGTCCTTCAGTGACAACGGTGCCCCGACGAGGAAGGCCACGGGACGTTTCGTCGCGCTGGCCGCAGTGAGGAGTTCTTCTTTAGTGAGCAGCTCGAAAATCATGTTAAGGGTTCCCTGTTCTGTTATTTTTTTGTTTTCAGTTTTCTCGTCCAACCACTTGTTAAATAGCCCCTGCTCAACTACCCACTTTTCACAAAATATTATGCTCGAATTTCATGTTGACGTAACTATCATAAAAATATAGATTATATCCATGTATAATATACCGTAACAGATATTTATTTTTTCAGGATAATATCCCATTCGCGGATTTTTCCGATTTCAGGGCCGGGTGAAATATACTATTTCTCATGAATTAAGTCAAAGGAGTTCTCCTTGTTGAATATCCCCAACGTTATCTTGACCGAGTATGTCGCTTTCCTCAACAGGAGGAAGATTCCCTCCGCCCGCTTTACCGAATATAAGAAATGGCTCCGCTACTTTCTCGATTTCTGTGACAAATATCCGGTTCCGTCTGATAAAGCCCAACGTGTCAGGCTTTTTTGTGAAAAGCTGACGGAGAAGAAACAGTCCGAGGTGCAGCGTGAGCAGGCAGCCCTTGCGGTTTCGCTCTATTTCGAGATGCTGATGCTCAAAGGCGCTGCTTCGGTAGGAACGGCCGCCGTTCGGGAAGATGTCCCGGTTTCTCCCGCAGACAGGCCAAGAAATGAAGGCGGTCTTCCCCAAGGCAGCGATGAGGCCACTGATGGCGGGCTACAGGAAAATGACGGCGCGCCGGAGATTTCGCAGGCCGTGTCGTCAAGCCCGCAAGAACCGCACGAATCTTATTATGTCTCCGAGGATGCGCCCAGGTATTCGACCTATGCCTCACGAAGGTCGCAATACTCCGCAGCCGGTTATCAGGAAAGGTCGGCTTCTCCGGAATGGGACAAGGTCCTTGAATGCATGGCTGCAGAGATTAAGGTACGACACTATTCCCGCAAAACCTTGCAGACCTATGCCTTGTGGTCCCGTAATTTTCAGCGATTTCTTAAGAACAAACCGCCGGAAGAACTGACTACGGAAGATGTGAGGGAGTATCTCACATATCTGGCGGTGAAATGTCATGTGGCGGCGTCTACCCAGAACCAGGCCTTCAATTCACTTCTATTTCTCTACCGGCACGGACTGAAAAGGGAGTTCGGCGAGTTGCGCAACGTGCCGAGAGCCAAGAAGTCGCTCTATATCCCGACGGTTCTATCCCGTGCCGAAATAGACGCCATTGTGAAACAGCTTTCCTATCCGTATAATCTGGTGGTAAAAATGCTGTTCGGTTGCGGCTTGAGGCTCTTCGAGTGCCTGCAACTGCGGGTGGGGGATTTCAATTTCGATGTCAATGTTCTTACGGTTCACGGCAAGGGGAAAAAGGACAGGACCGTCCCTCTGCCGGAATCGATCCTGCCGGAGTTGAAGGCGCAGATGAATGTTGTTGCCGAACTGCATGAACAGGACCTTGCAGCTGAGTATGACGGGGTGTTCATGGATGACGCGGTGGAGAAGAAATATCCGGACGCGCCGAAGGCGTTCATCCATCAGTGGTTTTTTCCCCAGAAATATTTGACGGTGACAGCGGAGAACGGTGAGCGCCGTCGTTATCATCTCCATGAGTCGGACCTCCAGGAGGCGCTTAAAAGTGCCGTCAGAAAAGCAAAAATCCCCAAGCGGGTCAAGTCCCACACCTTCCGCCACTCCTTCGCCACCCACCTGCTGCAGGCCAATTACGACATCCGCGTCATTCAGAAGCTTCTGGGGCACGCGAGCCTGAAAACGACCATGATCTATACCCGCTGCGTACCGGTGAGGACGGTAAAGGAGCCGCGAAGCCCGCTCGATTTTTGAAAATAAGCCACCACCACCCTTCCAATCCCTGACAAAAAAGCGTATTTTTGACCTATGTCATGTCTCCCCCAGCATTTTCCCTATACGATGGCCCCATGGAACAGTTCACCGGAAAACAGATAAAGGACCTGAAGGTCCTCATAAGCTTCGTGCGAGTCTACTGCTGGGCGAAGCATGACAACCAGGTAAAGGCAGAAATACCGCCTGAACTCGCGAGTTCCTTCAGGAAGGGCATCGAACTCTGCCCGGAATGTGCGGGTCTTGTGGCCCATGCCGCGGAGAAGCGCCGCAAGTGTCCCCTCGACCCGAAGCCTTCCTGCAAGCACTGCCACATCCATTGCTACAGCAAGGATTACCGGGCGCGGATCAGGGAGATCATGGCTTTCTCCGGCAGGAGGATGATCATGCGGGGGAGGCTCGACTACCTGTGGCACTATTTCTTTTAGGGGCGCGCCTTTTCCGCAATCTCGGCGTTGCCCATCGGGACTCCTTGTGCGGCGTACCATGTTGTACGCCTCCGCGTCGTCCCTCGGGTGCCTTGACCTTGCGAAAAAATCGCGCCCCTCTAAAATAAAATATTCATTCAACAAAGGAGAAGAAAAATGATCAGAAAAATAGTCCAGATCGACCAGGAAAAGTGCAACGGCTGCGGTCTCTGTGTCCCGTCCTGCGCCGAGGGCGCCATTAAAATCGTAAACGGCAAGGCGGTTCTCGCCGCCGACAACCTCTGCGACGGGCTGGGGGCCTGCCTGGGAGAGTGCCCCCAGGACGCCATCAAAGTCATTGAACGGGAGGCGGAAGCGTTTGATGAAGCGGCGGTGGAAAAGCACCTGCATGCGCCCGGCCCGGCGCCTGTGCAGGCCGAACCCCGGCACCACGGCCATGGCGGCGGCTGCCCCGGCTCGCGGGCGATGGCCTTCGCCGCTCCCCGGCCGGATGAGGCAACAGAAGAAAAGGGGAGCCGCCAGAGCCGGCTCGGCCAGTGGCCGGTGCAGCTCAGCCTGGTGCCGACTTCCGCCCCCTACTTTCAGGATGCCGACCTCCTCATCACCGCCGACTGCGTTCCCTTCGCCTATGCCGATTACCATCGGGACTTCCTGGCGGGAAAGGCGGTCGTCATCGGCTGTCCCAAGCTGGACGACGTCCGGCTCTACATGGAAAAGCTGACGGAGCTTTTCCGCGTCTCCTCCATCAGGAGCATCACGGTTCTCCGCATGGAAGTCCCCTGTTGCGGCGGCATCGTCATGGCGGCACGGGAGGCCCTGGCTGCCTGCGGCAAGGATATCCCCTTCAAAGAGGTGTCGATCACCATCCGCGGCGAGGTGAAGGAATAAAAATCCGCCACAGAGTCACGGAGACACGGAGGTCCACAGAGAAAAATCCGTCTTTTCAGATTTGATCCGTGTCCCATTCCAGGTTTTACGGTTTTTCTCCGTGTCTCTGTGCCTCTGTGGCAGGTTTACATTACTGGAGGATTTCATGGAAGAGCGCATAGCAAAAATCCGCGCGGCGATGGAGGAGTACTTCGGTGAAGACCGGCGCAGGATAAGCCACGCCCTGCGGGTCACGGAATTCGCCGGGCAGCTCCTGACCCACGAACCCGGCGACCGGGAGCTGGTGCTGGCAACGGCGCTTCTGCACGACATCGGCATCCGCGAGGCGGAGCGCAAGTTCGGCTCCTCCGCAGGCAACCTGCAGGAACAGGAGGGGCCTCCCGTGGCAAGAGAGATGCTTTCCCGTCTCGGCTATGACGAACCGTTCATCGCCGAGGTCTGTGCAATCATCGCCTCCCACCACTCCCCCGGCGAGGTGGAGAGCGACAACTTCCGGGTCATCTGGGACGCCGACTGGCTGGTGAACCTGGGGGACGAGTGCGACCTGACGGATCAGGCAAATGCACAAAGGCTCATGGAAAAGACCTTCATGACCGCAACCGGGAGAAGGATTGCCGAAGAGACCTACTGTTCTGGACAAAAAGGATAATTTTAGTCTTTTTGGTTGACAACCGCCATATCGGCTGTTATCTTTTTTCCATGCTTCATTAAATGACCTTTCGAAAGGAGATACAGCACCATGTCACTCACCACGCTCGTCACCCAGGAAGCCCCTGATTTTACCGCCGAGGCGGTCATGCCGGACGACACCTTCGGCGAGATCACCCTCTCCGGTTACCGGGGTAAGTATGTGATACTCTTCTTCTATCCCCTCGATTTCACCTTTGTCTGCCCGTCGGAAATCCTTGCCTTCAATAAACGGCTGGGGGATTTCAAGGCGAAAAACTGCGAGGTGATCGGGGTCTCCGTTGACTCCAAGTTCACCCACCTCGCCTGGAAGAACACCCCCTTGGAAAACGGCGGGATCGGCAACGTCCAGTACCCGCTGGTGCAAGACCTGAACAAGGCCATCTCCCGTTCCTATGGAATCCTCTTCAACGATTCGGTGGCCCTGCGGGGGCTCTTCCTCATCGACCCCCACGGCAAGGTGCGCCATGCGATAATAAACGATCTCCCCTTGGGCCGGAACGTTGCCGAGGCGCTCCGCATGGTGGATGCGGTGCAGTTTTACGAGGCCCACGGCGAGGTCTGCCCCGCCAACTGGCAGGAGGGGGATGAGGCAATGAAACCGACCCCGCAGGGGGTGGCGGACTATCTGGCAAAACACGCGGTCGGATAATAGTGACCACCAGTAGAAAGAACGGCGTGGACTTAATCACCGCGCCGTTTTTTTTTCAGACCACATCCCTCTCCCACTGGGAGAGGGTGGCCGAAGGCCGGGTGAGGGGGGATAGACGGTGATGCCATGAACGAACTGCGCTTTGAAGAGAATCAACTCCTATTCGGGTATGACGGAACCGAGGGGATTGTGGCGGCCGAGCTGGCGGGGCGTTTTATCCGTCTGTTTATCCGTAACAGGGAAGGGGTAAGGTTTAAGGACGACCCCTTTCATCCCTTTATCCTCCTTGAGGAGAAGGAACTTCTTGCCGGCTTTGCCGGCGACTTTTCCATATCCCCCCTGGCCGGCCAGGGCGGGTATCGCTTTATGGCGGTTTTCAAGGAGTGGCGCGACTGCCTGGCGGCCAGAGACTTCCTTTCCAAAAAAAGTGGCAAGACCCCATCGGCCCCGGACGCCCCCTACCTCTACATTTCGGACCCCGTCCACCAGCATCTCCTCTCAACCGGCAAGACCCTCTTCAAGGGACTCGACTTCACCGACCTCAAGCGGCTGGCGATTGATATCGAGACTTATTGTGCGGAGGGGTTCGAGTTTTCCAATCCCGAAAGGGGAGAGGACAGGATCATTTCCATCGCCCTCATGGACGAGCGCGGTTACTCCGAGGTGCTGTTCGGCCGGGAAATGTCGGAGGCCGATATGCTCATACGCCTTTCCGAGGCCATTCGCGAACAGGACCCGGATGTCATCGAAGGGCACAATGTCTTCCGCTTCGACCTGGAGTATATCCGGGTGCGGGCGGCCCGTTACGGGATAAAGCTCGGCTTCGGAAGAGACGGAAGCGAGCCGCGGGTCCATCCCTCGCGCTTTACCATAGCGGAACGTATCATCGATTATCCCCGTTGGGATATTTTCGGCCGCCATGTGCTCGACACCTACTTTCTCTTGCAGATCTACGATGTTTCCGCCCGCGAACTGGAGAACTACGGCCTGAAGGGGGCCGCTCTCCACTTCGGCCTGGCTGCCCCGGACCGGGTCTATCTCGACGGGGGGCGGATAGGGAAAATCTACGAGGAAGACCCCGCTTTGTTGAAGCGGTACAACCTGGACGATGTCCGGGAGACCCTGGCCCTTTCCCGTCTTCTCTCCTACCCGTATTTTCTCCAGACCCGCATGTTTCCCTATTCCTATCAGAATTGTGTGATTCGGGGGAACGCCACGAAAATCAATGCCCTCTTCCTGAGAGAATACCTGCGCCGCAGGGCAGCCATCCCCAAGGCGGGAGGGGGCGGCAGTTTCGAAGGGGGGTACAACGACATTTTCGAGTACGGGGTGGTCGGCTCCGTTGTCCATTGTGATGTGGCGTCCCTCTATCCATCCCTTCTTCTCACTTACAACATGCAGTCTGCCAGAGACACCCTCGGCCTTTTCCTCCCCCTGCTGAAAGAGCTGCGGGATTTCAGGCTCCAGGCCAAGAAAAGGGCCAGGGAAGAGAGCGACCCCCATCGGCGCGACTATTACCAGGCCCTCCAGCAGGCGTTCAAGGTGCTGATCAATTCATTTTACGGCTACCTGGGGACCACCATCCACAACTTCTCCGACCCGCTCCTGGCCGCGCAGGTGACGAGTCGGGGGCGGGAGACCATAAAGGCCATGCTTGCGTGGCTGCAGGAGCGACAGGCGAAGCCCGTGGAGATCGATACCGACGGGATTTATTTCATCCCGCCTCCACACGTGGCAACGCCCGATCAGGAAGAGGAACTGGTCAAAGAGCTTTCCATGTCGCGTCCCGCGGGGATCGAGGTAGAGCTTGACGGCCGTTACCGGGCCATGTTCTCCTACAAGATGAAGAACTATGCCCTGCTCGGCTACGACGGACGGGTCACGATCAAGGGGAGCGGTCTCAAGTCCAGGGGGATTGAAAAATACCTGCGGGAGTTCATGGGAGAGATGATACGATTCCTCCTTCTCGGCGAAGGGGATAAGATAGAGGCCATGTACTGTTTGTACCTGCAAAAGCTCCGCACCCATGAATTCGACATCACCTGGCTGGCAAAGACCGAGACCCTGCGGGAGTCTCCCGCCGGCTACCGGCAGAAGTTAAAGGGGGGCAAACGCAACCCTTCGGCGGCATTCGAGATCGCCCTTGCATCACCCCGGGAGTTCAGGGCAGGTGACCAGATCAGCTATTACATAACCGGCCGGGGCAAAGGGGTGACCGCCTACGAAAACTGCCGTCCGGTCTCGTTGTACGACCCTGCCCACCCCGATGAGAACGTGGAGTATTACATGGACAAGCTGCGGCAGCTTATGAATAAGTTTGTCCGTTTCCTTCCCGGGGAAAAGACGCTGTTTGATTGAAGGTGAGCGAGGGTTGGAATCGCCGTTAAAGTAAATTTGACAATGCACACTAATATACGCTGATCATTCTTTCCATATGCGCGTTGTATGGCAGGGATGATGAGGTTTGCTGTTCCTTTCGTCTCCAAAAGGGAAACAGTGCCGGTGATCGGGCTGTTTCCCTTTTTTCTTGCGTCAAAGCTTACGGGCATGACGTTATTCTTAACAGGCTGAATAAAAAGGTTGGAGAGAGTGAGGAGAGGCTGAAAATATCCTGAATGTAGACTCGATCCTTTTTGTGTAAACAAAGTTTACAAATGTTAACTTAGTTTACGTATCTTGTGAAAGTATGTAGGACAAGGCTTTGCGCCTATATCAGGAGCGAAAACGTAAACTTTGTTTACATTTGCACCCATGAATACAAAAAAGCAAAACAAACCATCTTTTATAACCTTTTGATATTACAAAATAAATTGCGGTGCGAAAATAATGGCATATTTTGTGTAATAGAGAGCAGAGATATTGAGGTTTGTTGAAGCCCTTTAGCTTATTCATGGGGCAGGTAAATGTCAATATATGATCTGTCTACATGTATGATCTGCTTGACACTGACATCTACGCCTGCGTTCGGCTTGCGTCACAACAATGTCACTTGACAGGCGTAAACGAAATAAATATAAATGTGTAAATATTAATTGGGCTTAAGATAAAACACAGGACCATAAATTCCCGAAAGGATTAAACTCACTATGAATCAAATAAGTAAACGTTTTCTCTTATTATTTGTTTTGCTTTTGCTTGTTTGCATCGATGGTTGTGACACAAATTTTTCCAGTACTTACGGCATTATCAGCCCTAGTCTCTCTCCAGACAACAAGAAAATCATTTTTGTCTGCACCAAGGGTAATAAATGTGATCTTGCAGTCTATGATACGACAACGGAACAGACTCACAGATTCAACCCTACAAACAATCAAGAATGTCTAGCACCAGCCTATTCACGAGATGGGAAATTGATTACATTTACTTCCGGCAAGGGTGATAACAGGAATGTCTCTATCATGAACGCAGACGGTAGCGGTGTGCGCCAGTTGACCCATAATTACAACGATAAGCCGGTGCGTGAGGGTAAAAATAAAGTCATAAAGATCAACGGGAGTCCGTCCTTTTCGCCGGACGGCAAGCGGATCATCTTTGTCCGTTCCGGGGTCAGGCGACAGCGCAGCATGGGGGGGAAAGTGATTTCGAATTGGGACGTCTATGAGGTAGACGTTGCAAGCGGGGTGGAGCGCAGGCTCACAAATTATAAATTTGATCGGATATCAAGGCCTTTCTATCTCCCTGACGGCAAACGGTTCATCTTTACCGGAATTATGCCGCAAGGCCCCGAAGAGTACGAAACGCCAAACGAAGAGAACTTCATCCTGGTCATGGATGGCATCAACAACCGCCTCAAACCGGCATTCAAGCATGATACGTGGGCCTCGCAACCAACCGTAGCGGATGACGGGACTATTGTCTTCGTTTCCAGAACCAACGAGCTTGACGGGACCAAAGGAGATTACACCTATGACCTGTTTATCCGCAGGGAGGAGGCAACCACTCGGCTAACTACCATGCGGTTTTCTCAGATCGCTGAGCCGTTCATATCCTTTGACGGCTCGCGTATCGTATTCCTTGCCAGTAAAGCGAGGGGCGCAGGGCCGGCATTATGGATCGCAAACGGCGACGGCTCGGGGTTAACCAAAATCGATCTCCCGTCATGGGATCGATTGAATAAATCTGGGGCAATCTCAAAAGACAGCATTTAATTGAGCTTGTACTTTAGGGGCGTATGCCCAAAACACATGGTGTTTTTGCATCATCAAATAAAAAAAGGAGGGTGAAGATGTTACTGATTCCAACAGCTCCAAGATTGGGAACGTATGGCAATTATGGCGGTCCGGGACACTCCGGTGAACGCAGGAACGAAGACGGTTCATTGTACTATGATCCTAACACAAAACAACCGGTGTCGTTTTATTACACTCCCGTGGACGCGCTTGACTGGGCTTTTTATCGCCATGATCAGGCTTATAATGCGGCACAGAATTCAACCGATTTCATGATGGCTGATTTGGCTCTTCTTACAGAGATGAAAAATCTTGATGCAAGTAGTTTAAGTGCAATGGGGCAAGCCTATAGAGCAGCGGCCATGGCGGCTTTTACCGCCAAGTTGCCAGGAGATATGATGGTATTTACGGCTGATCTTTTTAAATCCGCCATTACAACCCCACCCCCTCGAATTGACCCATTAATCCTGGACCTTGACGGTGACGGCATCGAGACGACCAATGTAAAAGCAGGCGCATATTTCGACTATGACGGTGACGGTTTTGCCGAGCAGACGGGATGGGCGGGGGCCGACGACGGGCTTCTCGTATTCGACCGTAACGGTGACGGCGTCATTAACAACGGCAGAGAACTGTTTGGCGATCAGACCATTCTCAAAAACGGCGCCATTGCCTCCAGTGGCTTCCAGGCCCTGGCCGAATGGGACGACAATGCTGACGGAAAGATCGACGCCAACGACACCATCTGGAATTCCTTAAAAATCTGGAGGGATATCAACGGTGACGGGTATTCTACTGCTAATGAATTTAATATCCTGAATGACCTTGGTATTGCATCCATCAACCTTGGTAACACCGCTGTCAATGTTACCGATGCAAACGGCAACACGCTGGTTCAGGCCGGGACTTTCGCAAAAACGGATGGCACGACCGGACAGATGGGAGACTACCAACTACAGCGGGACACGATGTACACCCTTGCTGAAGAATGGCTGGATGTGCCGATGGACATCGCCACATTACCCAATTTGCAGGGCTACGGCACGGTCTATGACTTACAGCAGGCAATGGTTCGAGATACCAGCGGCACCCTGAAGACATTAGTGACATCATTTATAACTACGACGGATGTAGCCGCCCGCAACGCCCTGATGGAACAAATATTTCTTAAATGGACCGGTACTGAAAACATAGACCCTACCAGCCGGGGGGCCAATATCGACGCACGCAAACTTGCCGCACTGGAAAAAATGATCGGTCAGGCGTTTGCAGGAACCAGTGGGCCGAATCCCAACGTAAATGCGGCGGCATTGCTGAACCAGTCCTATCAGAGCATGTTTGAAGCTTTTTATGCCCAGCTTATGGCACAGACGCATTTAGAAGACCTTTACGGAATGATTACGTATTCAATGGATTATGCAACACAAAGCGTCAAGGGTGATTTATCTGCAGTTATCACAGAACTGCAGAACCGGCTGATAAATGACCCTGCTGCTGGGGAAATAGCCATTGGCGAGTTCACGCGAACTCTTTATGGTTCTCAGGTAGTGGAAACAATGAACTTTGATACTTTCAGGTCCGCTTTTGTAACCCAGAGTGAGGAACTGGCATGGATTGTCGATTCGGCAGGGAAGAATCTGATGTCCGGTACGCTAGGAAACGATTCCCTCTCGGGGACCGCCACTGCAGACGCAATAAAGGGCGGAGATGGAAACGACAGCTTATATGGTAACGCAGGCAATGATTCCCTGTACGGCGATTCAGGAGCGGACAACCTGTATGGCGGCGCCGGGAATGACGTGCTGAACGGCGGTGCCGGCAACGACTACCTGCAGGGCGATGCCGGCAACGACACTTACAAGTTCGACATTGGCAGCGGCGCCGATACCATCTACAGCTATGACCCTGCGAACAGCGAAACAGACACCGTGGAATTCGGCGCCGGGATCACCGCCAGCAACCTGGAACTGGTTAAGGACGGCTACAACCTGCGCATCAACGTTAGCGGGACCACCGATTCACTGGTGATCCAGAGCTGGTTTTACGCCGACTACCAGAGGGTCGACCAGTTC
>WSYB01000054.1 GCA_009773645.1 Geobacteraceae bacterium | reverse complement strand
GATACCGGCTGATCCTCACCATGCCGGACACCATGAGCATTGAGCGGAGAAACCTCCTGAAGGCATACGGCGCGGAACTGGTGCTGACTCCCGGCGCAGGGGGAATGAAGGGGGCGATCAACAAGGCGGAGGAGTTGGCTGCAGAAATCCCCAACTCCTTTATCCCGCAACAGTTCAAGAACCCGGCCAATCCCCACATTCACCGATTCACCACCGCCGAGGAGATATGGAACGACACGGACGGCAGGATCGACATCTTCGTCGGCGGTATCGGCACGGGCGGGACCATCACCGGCGTCGGCGAGGTGCTCAAGAGGCGGAAGCCCGGCGTGAAAGTGATCGCCGTGGAGCCAATGGATTCTCCGGTCCTCTCCGGCGGTCAACCCGGCCCGCACAAGATACAGGGGATCGGCGCCGGCTTCGTCCCCGACGTTCTCAACCGCCAGGTGATCGACGAGGTCTTCAAGGTCAGGAACGAGGAGGCGATCGAGACCGCCCGGCGCCTTGCCCGTGAAGAGGGGCTCCTCGTGGGGATATCCTCCGGCGCCGCCGCCTTCGCCGCCCTGGAGATCGCCAAGCGGACTGAGAACAGGGGAAAACTGATCGTCGTGATGCTGCCCGACACCGGCGAGCGGTACCTGAGTACGGTCCTGTTCCAGGACCAGTGTCATCATCCCCTATAGACCCTTCAATGGGAATGCCGGTGATGGATGTCGGGCCAGTGCACATGGATGTGAGTCATCGGTTCATGCACATGCAAGTGTTCGTGCGGTTCTTCGATATATGCCTCTTCATGGGGGTGCCGGTGGTGCTCGTCGTGAACGTGCCTGTGGCGGTGGGTCAGCGGCTCATGGGTGTGGAGATGGCCGTGCATCTCCCGGTAAAGGAGCGCAATCCCCGCAAGCATCCATGAAGCAGCAAGCCAGTATGTAATCGGCGGGCGCTCGCCGAGGAGGATAACCGACAGAAACACCCCGATGAAAGGGCCGACGGCAAAGAAGGTGCTGGTTCTGGCGGAGCCGATCCTCCGCAGTGCCTCTACAAACAGAACCAGGCTCATGCCGTAGCTCAGTGCGCCGATCAGGAGTGCGGCCGCTGCCTGCAAGACGGTTGCTGTCCCCGCGGAGAGAACGAAAGCCAGGATGACATTGAAAGCTCCCGCACCGAACCCCTTGATGCTTGCCAGAACCGTTGCCGGCAACTCCTCCACGTCGCGGGTCAGGTTGTTGTCGATCCCCCAGAAAATGCAGGCCAGAAGGACGAGGAGACCGGACAGGGAAAAGGCCAACCCCCCTTCGGACCTGAGAATGATCATAAACGCCGCTGCCAGGATAAGTATCTTGCCGAACCAAACGCGCAGCCCTACGTATTCCTTGAAGATCAGCCAGGCAATAACCGTTGTCGCAACCGTTTCAAAATTCAGTAAGAGGGAGACCTCAGAGGCGGTACCGTATTTAATGCCGTAAGCAAGGCATAACGGCGCGATGATGCCGCCGGTTACTATCGCCCCCGTAAGCTTGTGACGGTGCCGGGGAGACAGCTTCTTTACCTCTTGGATGGAGTCTTTACGCTGAATCAAGAGGATAAGTTGCAGCCCGATTCCGGAGCCCAGATAGAGCAAACCTGCCAGCAGAGCAGGCGACATGTCGCCGATTATCAGCTTGCACAATACCGGCGAGACGCCGAAAAGCGCGGCGGACAGCAATGCGAAAAATTGTCCTGAAAACATCGTGCCCTCTTGTCAACGGGTGAGCAGAGCCCGGCTTACAATGACTTTCCGTTATACGTGACCCAAAACCCCCGTATTCCTTCCTTGAAACTTCTAACGCCATAAAAACCGGGCCTTTGTTTTTCCGGTGCCGAACCGTAAACCGGTTCAAGCACCAAAGTGTTGCGGCTCCCCTCAGCGAGCTCAATCACCCGCTCCACGGCGATTCCCTCAAACGGAAGAGACGCGAATATCCTGTGTCTCCCCGGTTTCAGGCGGAGTTCTTTCTGAAAAAGATATCGCATCCCCTCTCCAGCTTCCGGATCACGCAAGGTTTGCGGTTCCCTCGTTGCTGTGCGGAGAGAACCCGCGATTTGTACAGCCTGGCCGTCGACATTTATCAGAAGCATGTATTCCGGCGTGCCATGAATGTCCTTGGCCGAATAGATTCCCGGCATGTGGGTTTTCAGGGAAGAAACTATGCGCAGATCCGAATAACCGAGAGGAGTGGGGGTGGCTGCGGACAGCTCCTGAAAAACATCTTGCCGGGTATTCATGCTCATGGCCTTAATCATTTCACCATTCCCAGCACAACCGGCCAGGGTTGCGACAACAAACAACATTATAAGCAATAGCAATATTCTTTGCATACGAAATCCTCCTTGAATTATATCGAGGAACCTGCGCCCTCTGTCAAACTCCTGGCAGCAGAGGGCGCAAGCCCGCGATGGTTATGGTGCTTCCCTCTGCCTGCCGAACTTGAGATACAAGGATGGCAGGACAACCATATTCAGAACCGTAGAACTCAGAAGCCCTCCCAGAATAACTATCGCCAGCGGCGAGAGAATTTCGTTTCCCGGCTTGTCCGCGGCGATTGCGAAGGGAACCAGGGCAAGCCCAGCTGCCAGCGCGGTCATGACGACCGGCCGGAGACGCTCCATCGAGCCCTGCAGCACGGCCTCCTGCAGGCTTTTCCCCTCGTGTTCCATCAGGTGCTTGTAGTGGGAAATAAGCAGAATACCATTTCGAGTTGCAATGCCGAACAGGGTGATGAAACCTACCAGCGAAGCGACGCTGATGACCCTGGAAGTGAAATAGACGGCGATTATTCCGCCAATGAAAGATAGTGGCAGGTTGACCATGACCAGAAAGGCATCTCTGAAGGAGCGAAATTCAATATAGAGGATCAGGATGATGAAGAGCAAGGATACCAAGCTCAACAGACCGATTGTCCTGGTTGCCTCGGCCTCGCTTTCGAACTGTCCGCCATACTCCACGTAATACCCCTCCGGAAGTTTGACCTTCTGCTCGATGCGGCTGCGGACATCATCGAAGACACCGCGCAAATCTCGACCAGCCACGTTAGCCTGAACAACGATCTTGCGCTGGGCATTTTCCCGGGTGATGGTATTCGGCCCCTTGGCGGAAACAACCCGAGCCACGGTGGAAAGGGGAATCTTGACCCCGGTCGGGGTATCGATCAGGACACTTTCGATGGTGCCGGTACTATCGCGAGCCGTATCTGGAAACTTCACCACCACATCGAACCCCCGGTCTCCTTCCAGGGTACGTGTCACGGCCATCCCGGCGGTGGCGGCTTCCATTGCCTCCGCCACACCCGACATGGTGAGATTGTATCGAGCCATTTGCACCCGGTCGGGGACGATTCGGACCTGGGGAATATCCTTTTGCTGTTCCACCGACAGGTCAGCCAGGCCGGGAACATCGGCTATGGCGCCCCTGATCTCTTCCGCCGTACTCCGTAGCCTGAACAGCTCAGGGCCGTAGACCTTGATGGCAATATTGGCCATGGTGCCGGAGAGCATGTGGTCGATCCGGTGGCCGATAGGCTGGCCAAAGGTAATGGTTGCCGGCATGCCGGCCATTGCCTTACGCAGTTCCGCCATGACATCACCGAGCTTGCGCTTCTTCATATCGAGCTTCGCCTCGATTTCCGTCATGCTTGCCGCCTTGCCGTGTTCATCCATGTCACCTCGCCCCGTTCGGCGGGCCGTCTTCTTGATGTTGGGATGGGCCAGCAGAGTTTTTTCCACCTTTAGGGCGATTGCTGCTGATTGTTCCAGTGAAGTTCCCGCCGAGGTGACGACAACGACTGTCAATGCCCCTTCATTGAAGGCTGGAAGAAAGGAGCGTCCTGTCATGGCAAGCGGAATCATGGCCAAAGCGAAGGCCACCACCGATCCCGCAATTATCAGTTTCGGCCGGGTAGCCGCCAGGGTGAGCATGGGGCGATAAAGGCGCTGGAGCCAGCGGACCACGCCACTCTCTTCCTCCCGTTCCAGACATTTGGCCCTTGGCAACAGGTATGAGCAGAGGGCCGGGGTGACGGTCAGGGCGACTATCAGCGATGCCCCGATAGAGACCATGTAGGAGATGCCGAGCGGCCGCAACAGCCGTCCTTCGACCCCGGAGAGGAAAAAGAGAGGTAAGAATACCATGAGAATGATCATGGTAGCATTGACAATGGAGGCGCGGATCTCCTTCGAAGCATCGAAGATCACCTTGAGTGAAGGAGATTGTGTGCTTTCCGGTTTCAGGCGGTTTTCCCGCAGCCGCCGGTAGACGTTCTCAACATCGATGATGGCGTCGTCAACAATGACACCGATGGCAATAGCCATTCCCCCGAGAGTCATCGTGTTAATGGATATGTCGAAAATCCTTAGAGCAAAGATGGCAAAAAGCAGCGATAGCGGCATAGCAACGATGGATATCAGGGTGGTTCGCACATTGCCCAGAAAGAGGAAGAGGATGACAATAACCAGCAGTGCTCCTTCGGTCAAAACCTTCTTGATGTTGTCGATGGCCCGCTCAATAAAATCGGACTGCCGGAAGATGTCGGTTTCCAGTTTCATACCGGACGGCAAGCTCTTCTGCAGTTCCGCGAGCTTCCCTTCCAGGCGTTTGGTCAGTTCAAGGGTATTTGCGGTTGGATGTTTCTGGATCGAGATTATCACTCCGGGCTTGCCGTTGGCCGAAGCGTCGCCATACCTAAAGGCCGGACCGATAATGACCCGAGCTACATCACGAACCAGGATCGGCACGCCGCCCCTGGTAGCCACCACAACCTGCTCAAGATCGGCTGTGGTGCGGACCCGGCCCACCCCCCGGATCATGTACTCCTGGCCGGTCTTTTTCATGACACCGGAGGCAAAATTCTCATTTGCTCCCTTGAGGGCCGTTATCACTTCGCCCACCGTGACGCCGAAGGCTTGCAGGCGTTGCGGGTCAAGTTCCACCTGGTACTGGCGGGTGTCACCGCCGATATTGGAAACCTGGGATACTCCCGACACCGCCAGGAGCCGTTTGCGCACCACGAAGTCGGCGGTTTCCTTCAGTTCCATGGTGGTATGCTTGTCGCTGACCAGGGCCACGTGCATGATCTCCCCCATGATCGAGGAGATCGGTGCCAGTTGGGGAATCGCATCTGCCGGCAGGACACCGGCCAGGGATTGCAGCTTTTCGTTGACCACCTGTCGGGCCTTGTAGATATCGGTCCCCCAGGTAAACTCGACCCAGACCGTGGACAGACCGGCCACCGTATAGGAACGGACCCGGCGCACCCCACTTGAGCCGTTAACGGCGCTTTCAATCGGATAGGTGACAACCGACTCCACCTCTTCCGTAGCCATTCCGTGGGCCTCGGTGATAATGGTAACCGTCGGCGCGGTCAGGTCCGGCAATACATCCACCGGCATCTTCATAGTTATATAGGTGCCGACCACCAGAACCAGCACTGACGCCATAACTACGATCAGCCGGTTTTCCAGGGCCAGACGGATTATTTTATCGAGCATGAATATATCTCCTTAATGGCCGTGGCCCTGATCAGCGCCACCCTTGGCGGCTGACTCGGCCTGTTTGACGTAATAGGCGCCGCGGGTCACCACCCGCTCGTCCCCCTTGAGTCCGCTGGTGATCTGAACAAAGCCGCCGTCTTCGACGCCGATCTTCACCTCCCGCCGGTCAAATGCCTCTCCCGACGGCTGGATAAATACGAACCAGCGTGCCTCGTCTTCAATCAGTGCGTCCTTGGGCACAGCCAATGCCCCGGCAACAGAGCCGGTCCGGATGGCGACATTGGCGAACAGTCCGACCTTGAGGCGCCCGGATTGGTTGGGAACCTCGAACAGGACCGGCAGGGTTCTGGTCTGAGGATCGAGCATGTCGCCGACCGATACCAGTCGCGATGGCTTGAATTCGTCAGTCAGACCGGCAACGGTGAAGGTTGCATTGAGCGACTTGCCGGCAGTGCCGATCTCGGTGGCGGGAATGTTGGCCTTGAGCCAGAGGGTACCGGTGTTGACGATACGCAGGATCGGCTGCCCCGCCTCCACTCCCTTCCCGGCGCCGGCAGTCACTTCGACCACCGTGCCGCTCACAGGCGCTCGAACCGCAATCCGGCCGCCACCTTCTCCTTTGACGTTCCCCATCGCTTTTTCCAGGGGCTCAAGAGCCGCTCGCGCACTCGAAAGTGTCAGCTCCGCCTCTTCGACCCGCTTCAGTGGTGCGATTTTGGCTTCATGGAGCCGCTTGGCCCGGTCGTATTCCTTTTGCGCAAGGGCAACCCGGTTCTTTGCTTCGGCATAGGCCGCTCCCAACTGACCAATCCCTCCGTCCGGTCTGATCGGGGGATCGATCAGGGCTACGACTTCACCTTTTGCCACCTTCTTGCCGATGAACGGCAGTTGTTTGACAGTCGAGATTATGCCGGACAGAGGCGCGGAAACCGTCGCCTCGGCATTCGACACCGGCACCAGCTCCCCCGTGGTGGGAACAAAGCTGCCCAAGTCTTTCCTGACCGGCTGGGCCACCATGAAGTCCACGACCCACTGCTGTTCCTTCAGAAACGCAATTGCACCGCCACCGCCTGCATGGCCATCGGCCGGTTTCTCACCCTTGTTCAGGACCTGTACTTCGGAAACCGAAATTTCGTCGCCGAATCCCTTCCCGTCGGTGATCAGCTTCAGCGCATATTTACCAGGGTTGGCAAGGGTAGCCTCAACCTTGAAAATGCCCGGTCGGGTTGGAGCTGGCAGAGTGAATGTTAAAGGTTCACCGGCGGCAGGAGTGAAGATCAGTTTCAAGCTACCTTCCGTGACCGGTTTGAAATCGGCAAGCCTGGTCAGGTGGATGAGAAAGCCCGCCTTTTCACCGGCCATCGGCTGGTCATACTCCATAAACAGTTCGCTCCTGGCGGAATAGGCGGTGACCCGGATCGGTTCGAACTTGTCTCCGGCAGCCGCGTCAGGGGCATGCTCCTTATGATTGCATCCGGTCAGCATGAAAAGCAGAATCAGCAATATACCCATGTACTTCATGGTAGTCTTATAGGTGTTCATTTATTTCCTCCGTCATCTTTCTTCAGTTCAATTCCCACGGCAGCCTCCAGTTTCGCGGCCGCAATGTTCCAGTTGTAAAGCGCAGTGAGATAACCGTCATTCACCTCGATAAATTTCTTCTGCTCCTCGATCACCGCCAAAATACCAACCTCGCCCAATCGATAAGCCTCCTGGACCAGCTTCAGGTTTTCTGTGAGCTGCGGAATGATCTCCCTGGCATAGATGTTCTGTGATTTTTCCGCCGTGACGAATCGCGCATGGGCCGCCTCCACCTCCCGCTCAATGCTCTGCCGGACAAACGCTTGGCGAATCTCCGCACTGCTTTTTCTGGTCTGGGCCTCCTTCAAGGCAGCCTGGTTCCGGTCTAAAAAGGGGATGGGGACCGAGAGCTTCAGGCCGATCAGGTAGTCGGTATCCCTGTCCTCGCCCCCTCCCACCGGAAGTGCCGTGCTCTCCCGGCTAACGGCAATCCCCGCCGTCACGTTGGGAAGCCGCTCGGCCCGGGCCAATGAGAGTTCAGCTTCACCTTTGCTCTTTTCCGCTGCCAATACCTGCAGATCGGGGCGATTATTCAGGGCCAGAGCCTTGAGTTCTGCGGGATTTGCAGCGAACGGTTTCGACTCCGGAGAGCCGGCAATTTTCAGATCCGTCAAAGTAGGCGCCCCCATGAGCGAAAGAAGTCGCTGACGGGACGGGACGAGCTCGCGCTCCGCCTCGATTTTTCTCCCTTCACTGCGAGCGGTTTCCACTCTGGCCAGGTTTACGTCCAGTTCCGCAATATCACCGGCGACCAGCCGCTCTTTGGTTATCTGCAGGAGTTGGTTGTTCAGTTCCTGGGACTTGTGCGCCAGCTCAAGGCGGCTTTCCACAAGAAGAAGGTCGTAGAACCCGGTCTTCACATCCAGCAGCAGCAGACGCTCCGCATCCTTGATCCGGCTGCCGAACCTCATCAGTTCAGATTCAGCCACGGCCAGCCGTTTCTCCCGTTTACCGCCCGTCAAAAATTCCTGGGATACCCCGAAGGATACGCGGTTTTCCGAGGAGCTGCCGGTAAGGGCTCCTGTAGTACCTTCCAGATCCAGCACCGGATTGGGAAAGAGACCGGCCTTGATTTTAACTGCCTCGCCGATTCCCACTTCTTCGCGGAGCGCCTTCAGATCACCGTTATTTTCCTTGGCAATAGCCATAATTTCCTGCAGAGTGACAGCTCTCTCCTCTGCCTGGAGTGGCGCCGTTGCTGCACAAATTACTGCCGTCACCGCGACGACAGTTGTTAATCGTTTAAAAACAGTCTGTTTCAATTGTTCCTCCCTTGATGCATTTGGGTATGACTTGACCAGAATCCATACGACGCAATTGTGCCAAGCAAAAGCACCCTGTCCCCCCCTGTTGCCTGCAAGGGAATACACATACAGAGATGCCATTGCAATCCCAGGTACTAACCAGGATCACTGACACAAGTACGGGGTTTAAGTAGCGAGAGAATCAGGCGCTGGACGAAACTGTGCGCAGAACGACGCAGATATGGCGTTGTTTCAGACGCACGAGTAGCGTGTCAGCCCTTTAGGCGAGGTTCTGCGGAGGGATGAATTTGTCCGGATAGACTTCGGGGATAAATTTGAAAGGTTCTACAATCGGGCGAGAAATTATGTGCGGGACGTGCTTGAAACAGATTGGTTGATAGAAGAGGGAAGAGTGGGAATGGCTGTCCCAACAGGATTCGCCGTCCTGATGATGCTCGCCTTGATCGCCATCATGATGGTGATTATCGACAACCGGCGAGGAGGAGTCATACGAGTTGCTGCTGCTGGGAAAATTGGCTTTTATGGTGTAGTCATGACCAAATTCTTCAATAAAATGTGCGCCATAACTCAGCGCATTGGTGGAAAACAGGAAAAAAAAGAGGAAAATTGCGCCGATATATTTTTTGTGGGATAGTAACGAATTCATGGATAATCTCATGCCGATTTTATTTTCATTAACATACTTAATCACTGGGGGCAATGTCAAGACGTTTGTTTTTCTATTCAGATGCTTTCAGGCACCTTGGCGGTAGATTTACCGATAAGGACTGAAGCAAATATAGCAACCATCAATGTCGCGATAATAATCGCCGACGACACCGGTATGGGCACATGGAAGCCCCCGACCGTCATATAACCGTCAGCGGCTTTCAGGTGCTGCCAAGACACTGTTACACGAGACCACCAGCGACATGACGCCGGCAAAGGCAACGCAGGGTAATTTTGCAGTAGTTGATAATCATACTGTTTCTCCTCTCTCAATTATTTCTCTTGTCCGCCGGGGGAAAACCCTTAAAACGTGTCGCGTTGAGTTCATGTGCAGGATACTTCCATCTTCAAATATGCTCTTTTCCCGACTATTCGTTTGTATGCCTCGTTGTACTTTTCTCCGATCTTGCAGAGCATCTCGTCCGGCAAATGCGGTATATTATCGGGGATATCCAGAGTATCCAGATAATCAATGAGAAGCTGCTTGTCCATGCTTGGCACAGGCCCGCCATATCGGTAGCTGTCAAGCCCCCAAAACCTGCTTGTATCGGGAGTCAGGCATTCGTCTATAAGCATCAGCTTGCCGTCATGGAGACCGAACTCGAATTTTGTATCGGCAATCAGCACCCCCCGTTCACGTGCTCTCTTCCAGGCGGTGAAGTAAAGCCTGAGCGATGTCTCGCGCAGCTGGTCCGCCAGGGACTTCCCAAGGAGAAGCTGAAGCGAGCCGAAGTCGATGTTCTCATTCACCCCTTCGGGTCGTCCCTTCACCGTCGGCGAAAATATGGGGGATGGCAGTCGCTGGGATTCCACCAGACCAGTAGGAAGTCTGGTGCCGCAGATCTCTCCTCTTTCCTGATACTCCCGCCAGCCTGCGCCGGCCAGATAGCCTCTGACGACACATCGAATCGGCAGAGGCGTTGTTTTCCATACAAGCATCGAACGTCCATCGAGAATTTCAGCATTATTTCCGATTGATTCCGGAAAGCATCCGGTGTTTGCAGAGACGAAATGATTAGGAAATATATGTCTCAGTTTGCGGAACCAGTAGGCGGAAAGCTGGTTGACGATCTTCCCTTTCCCTTTGACACCTTGCCCCAGACTTCTTCCGGCAGCCGACAGGCGGTCGGTTGAAACCATCAGGAGCATGTCGCCGAGGTCGTAGACATCCTTGTCTTTCCTCCGCCGCATCAGGGTCATGCCGGGACAGCTGGTAAGGAGCAATGGATCGGCCGAAATTGATGTTGCGTGATTCTGCATGTCATATGCGTACATTAGTTACCTCCGTAGCTGTGCAGACCAGAGAGAAGCAGGTTTACTCCCAAGTGAACCGGAGCGAGGCGAAGAAATCAATCAACGCCTTGCCCCATGAACGTTCGGGATGCGACATGCTCGTCTCCTTCCAGGTAGAAGTTCATTTACTGCAACGGTTTGGAAAGAGACCGGTTTTCTGGTGGGACAAAGATGGCGAGATAGACCTCGGGAATGTGGCAATTGATATTCGGATGGAAAAGTTGCCGTCCGGAAATGTTTACTCTCAAATCGCAGAAAATCGGAGGCTCTGCGGCGTCCGGACAACATTCTTCGCTGTCACAGCAATCGCCGGTATTATTGCCCGGATAATGATCCGGCTGATCTCCACTTTCATCTGTACCGCAGTCCGGCAGCAACAGCTGGCAGGCGCACGTGTCCTTCGATGCTCCAGATGTCGCATCATGGGCAAAAGAGTTGAGCGGTGCCAGAAGCACCGCAACAAGAAGGAGCATAACCGTCAGCTGTTTGCGAAGAGAGAATGCCGTCATGCTCCGTTCTCCAGATGCAACGAATTAACCGCGGCAGCACTCATCAGTCAAACAGCTCTTCCAGAAACGATTTTTTCCTGTGTGGCTTATGCCCATGGGAATACCCGTGACCATATCCGGGAGCATGGCCGTTCACATGGATGTTTGGTTGTGGTGCGTGCGGAGGTTGCGGGGGAGGAGATACCTTCTGTGGAACGGCACGCTCGATGATCTTGTCGAGCTCCCCCCGGTCAAGCCAGACGCCGCGACATTCAGGGCAGTAGTCGATTTCAATCCCCTGGCGTTCGGACATCACGAGATTGACGGTAGTGCAAACAGGACATTTCATGATGACAGCTCCTTTGTGTTATGTTCGGCCTGAGGCCGTTTGCTTCTCTTTTAACTTGATGTAACCGCTAATTCTGGCTGATCGCCGACAGTCGCCATGGATTGTTGCCGACGGGTCTGGTAAATGTCCAGTACTCCTCAAATTTAACCGGTTCTGTTTGGCTGCCGGACACGACCGCTCCGGTCAGATCATCGGTTGTGTAATCAAGCAGGTTTGCATAAATCGAGGCGGTGATATAATCCTGCCCCGACTCCTGCCACACTTCGGCAACCTCCACATTCCTGACGGCAATATTCTCAAGCCTGTTGATCTGCTTATCCCGCAACATCTTGTCCAGGTCTGCCTGGAATATCCGCTTCATCTCATCGGTCAGGTGCCCCGATACCGGCGACAGGTCGCGATTCATCCAAGCCCCCTGAATTCTGAAGAAGATGTCCATTGCCGAGTCATTGAAGCGCTTTTCATCAAAGGACGGATCCATTTGACGGATATGGGTCAGACCAGTCTCCACTTCATCCGATACCGGTTCATCACTCTGCTGTGCGCTGGAAATGGGTATTACCGTCCCCCCCTGATATCCTCCCTCTCCGGAAGGAATGGGCGAACTATCGGCCCGCTTTTTTTTAATATAGCGGTAGATGAGGTAGCCTCCTCCTGCCAGAAGAATGATTTCAAAGAGGCCGATGCCACCGCCGCCCATGCCGCCGCCCATGCCGCCACCGGCTCCGGCAAAGCTGCTGAACAGCATGCTTCCCAGCATGCCCCCCATGATCCCGCCGGCCATGCTCCTCATGAACCCGCCCCCTTGCTGCTGGAAGGGACTTGGGGCGGGCGCAACCTGCTGCCGTGACTGGCTGGGCTGGGAAGAGGGGCTGGCGGGTCTGGAATAGCTGCGCGACCCACGGCTGCCGGAAGACCGGCTCCCACCGGCCCTGGCATGGGCGTTGAGCTCCAGCACGGTGATACTCAGAAATAAGACTGCTGCCAGCACCGCAAATAGCTTAACAACGTGTTTTTTCATTTTGCTGTCTCCTTGGGTGTATCGTCTCCGGCTGAGCCGGGGTTGATTGACTTGTTTCACCTTTCCGTGGAATTTACCAGATGTGGTTGATGGAGTTTTTACCGGCGTACCACGCCTCCCGGCTTGGCGATGAACATGTGGGCCGTGGCAGGTCGGGCATCCAGCATCGGTATGCCTGAGAAGCGGTGTGCAGCTTGCGCAGGGCGCCAGCCAGAGCAAGCGGACGGCCGCAGAGCTCTGCGTCGGAGGCATCTGCCGGATATTCGCGTAAGCGTGACCGCCATCTGGATCAGCATTGCCGCAACGGGAGCGATGATCGCCATGGCCAGCGAACCGACCATGCCGCCGATGGCGCTCACCATTGTGACCATGAGGATTGTGAGGAGAGAAAGAAGGAGGGTGGTTTTGAGTCTGTTCGTCAAATTTACCTCCGGCGATCTTGATCCGTACCCGAATAGGGACTGCTTTTCGCCGGGGGTAAAAAAAAAGACCTTTACCCCTGGCATGGTTGCCTGGATAAAGGTCTTGTTGGCAGGTTATCTGCCCCGGTCCCGGGTCTTTCGACCGTCTTGACGGAATCCGGGTCGGTCTTTTCTCTGACCGATAACTACTCCCCTTTAGAGAATCTCAATATAATTTTTCCCGTTTGAGTTGTCAAGTGAAAAACGCGACAGTGAAAAACGCGCGTTTTTTCCGGCACGTTTTTGTCCGACAGCAAACTTGTCGAATCTGCCGTCAGGAAAGGGCTTATCGCCGTAGTAGCCGGAGGTCTTCGTGCACCGGCTTGTAGTGTGTGAAGGGCACCCAGGGCACCAGACTCAACAAGTCCCTGTAGCCTCTGGAGCGGAAAAACGAGGTTCAGCTACCATGAAGAGCCTTGCCCCCAGCGGTATCTCCTCCCCCCTTAAGTGAAGGATATTCTCCAGGCCGTTGTAGAATTTTCCCATTTCCGGGTTTCAATAGGAACAGTTTAAAGCATGTTGCGTTGAATTATCAATACGTTATTGAGTTGGCGCGTCCCTTGCTAATCTCCCCTAAAAAAACAGAAACGGAGGTTTACGATGTTCACGAAAATGATGCCGATCTTTGCAGCCCTTTGTTTACTTGCCCTCCCCTTAAGCGCCTTTGCCCTGGAGCAGAGCTTTACGCAAGGCGGCCTGAAAGCGATCATCAGGCTCACGCCGGATGATATCTCCGCCGGGAAGAAGGTCAATATTGCCCTCAAGCTGGAAAAGGACGGACAGGCCGTCGTGGACAGGAAGGTGACCCTGGAGATCTATGACAAGGAGGCAACCGAACCGGCGTTCAAGAGGGAGGTCGATCTCCTGGACGACGAATACGTCGATTCATGGAGCTTCGAAAAGCCGGGTGACTACAAGGTAGTGGTGAGCATCGCCGACCCTCAAAAACCGGGTGAAGCGCTCCACTACGAGGTGAGAGCCTCAGTCGGCGCGGCAAAGGACGCCGGCCATAACGGCCACGAAGAGCACGGCATCTTCTCCCACCATTTCGGCAAGAAGGGATGGTGGATGGGAGGGCTTATGCTCCTCATTATGGTGCCGATGATGCTGATAGCACTATAAATTTATTGAATGCAAGGGGAATAGCCATGGATATTGTCAGAGACCCGGTCTGCGGCGAATTGATCCAGTGGCGCAAGGCCGCGGGCGTTATCTCTTTCCGGGAGAGGCTCTACTATTTCTGTTGCCGGCATTGCCTCGAAAAATTCCAGCGCTCACCGCAGCGTTTCGCAGAGTGAGTGCCGAAACCGTTGGGCGCACCCCTTGTTTGGATACTCCTTTGTTGGGGGGTGCGCCGTTTTTTCCAAATCCAGGGCAAAGCCAGGAGGAAGAAGTATGAATAGAAAGCTCACGTTGCTTCTCATGGGAGGACTTCTCCTCCTGTCCGGCTGCGCCGTTATCGATTTCCTCGACGGCAAGCATTTCGACCACTCCGGCGAGTACGGCCGGCCGCAACACAGTCGCGGTTACACCGGTGGCAGCAGCTCAGGCGGCGGCCATTCCCACTGACAAAGGGAAGAATATGAAAGTTCGCGACAGCGGCATGCCGGAGGAGTCTTTCTGGGCGACCTTCTTCGAGCCGGAAAATATCCTTGCAGCCTTCGGCATCGACAAGGAGACGGAAGACGTCGTCGAGTTCGGCTGCGGCTACGGCACCTTCACTCTGGCCGCGGCCAGGCTCATTTCCGGTATCGTGTTCGCACTCGACATCGAGCCTGAGATGATCGGGACGGTCACGGAGAAGTGTGAACGCGAGGGCATTTTCAATGTGCTCGCCGAACAGCGCGATTTCGTCGAAGAGGGGACCGGCCTCCCCGACTGCTTTGCCGATGCCGTCCTCCTGTTCAACATTCTTCACCACGAAGCCCCAGTGGCCCTCCTGCGCGAGGCATTCCGGGTCTTACGGCCGGGCGGAACGGCCGCCGTTATCCACTGGAACCATGACCCGACAACCCCCCGTGGACCAACTCTGGAGATCCGGCCGCATCCGGAAGAATGCATTGCGTGGGGAATAGAGGCAGGATTCGCCTTTTTCCCCCACGAAAGATTTGATCTGAAGCCTTACCACTACGGGCTCACGTTAAGAAAACCACTCGACGAGCCGACAAAGGAGACAAGATGAAAAAGCTTTTCGTCGCGGCGCTGATCCTGAGCGTTCTTACCCTGTCGGGAATGCATGGGACTCATGCACGGCGATCACCACAGTGACCACATGTCGGAACACCACGGGTCGCAACAACCCTCCGAGGACGAGACGCGACCTTCCGATGGCAGCCATTCCCACTAAAAGGAAATAGAAGAAGCATATATGAACAGATCGGAGGCATAACTCATGACAAAAATCTACAACAACTTGACCGAACTCATCGGAAGGACCCCGCTCCTTCGGTTGTACAGGGTTACAGCCGGCCTGGAAGCGGATGTCGTCGTGAAACTGGAATCGTTCAATCCCG
>WSYB01000007.1 GCA_009773645.1 Geobacteraceae bacterium | reverse complement strand
TAGTCGAGCAGAGCAAGGACGGCGGGGCGTTCACCGAGGTATACAGCGGCACGAATACCTTCGCGAACATCGCCGTTACCGCCAACGGCACATACACTTACCGGGTGAAGGCGCAGAAAACCAATTACGACACCAGCGGCTATACCCCCGGCAGCACCGGCTGTGTGGTCCATCTTGCCTGCGGGAAACCCGCTTCGCTGACGGTTCCCGCCACCAACAGCACCGGCACATTCTGGATCACCTGGAGCGCAAGCGACGTCAGCGGCGCCACCTATGTAGTTGAGCAGAGCAAGGATGGCGGGACGTTCACCGAGGTATACAGCGGCATGAACACTTCCGCTAACATCACCGTTACTGCCGACGGCACGTATACCTACCGGGTGCAGGCGCAGAAGGGTGGTTATGATGCCAGCGACTGGACTACTGGCAGTACAACCTGCGCCGTGAGGATACTTTCAAAAGTTAAGATCAGTGTTGCCGCCCAACCAGCTCTCTATTTCTCAACAATATTTGCGGCAATTTCCGGTATGCCGAACGGGGCATCCGTTGTTCTGAATACCTGGGAGACGACCTTTGTTGAGAATGTCGATCTGGACAAACTTGATACTATTCTAACCATAGGGTCTGCTTTTGATTCGTCATATACGACTCTGGCAGGACCAACAGTCATCCAAGGAATTGTGAAGGTTACTTCCGGAACATTGGTCGTTGACAATTTAGTAATACGCTAGTAATACGCTAGCAACTGCAGAAGAAATCTATTTGCCAAAGACACGAGAGTGGGTAACGTGGAACGGTTATTTGAAATAAACAGGTAATCAGAACATATACTTAACCCCAACATTGAGCACAGATCCGCCGATTTCCCACTTTGACTTGACTTTGGTCCCTGCTGCATCGGTGAATTCCAGCTCCGGCCTGGCGGAGAACCATTTAAAATCGACACCGGCCGCCATCTGTCGGGATATCCTGTAGTCGGCCCCTGCGACAACGTGGTAGCCCAGCGCGCCGCCATGGGAGCTTTCATCCCTGCTCATGACCGAATTTCCCGCCGCCGTGTCCGTCCGCTGGTCGACAAAGCCAAAGTAGTAACCAACCCCGGCCCCAGCGAATAATTCCCACTTTTCGAGATCGAGAAGTCCCTTGGCAGTGACCGTCACCGGCACCCCGTATGCGGTCAGGTCGGCACTGCTTCCTACGCCGCTTCTTTTGCCTGAAGCGCTGTACACACCGGTTCCCAGCTCCACCGCCGCATACGACTCGGGCTTGAAACCCACTGCCAGTTCCACGTTGTAACCGGAGTCGAGATCACCGAACCCGTTATCTTTCCTGTCAACGCTTTCACTTTTGCCGTTTGGGAGGAAGACCCCGGCTTTCATTGCGACGTAACCGGCATCGGCAGCGTAAGCCGATATCGGACTCAACACCAGTGGGAAAGAGAGCACTAATAGCAATGACCACGTTATTTTCATTCTAACCGCCTTTCTCCTGTTCCTGAAAGATAATGATCCCCTTCTGTCATTTCCCGGCTGTCCAGAGTAACGAGCGGATATTTGCATCGAGCGGCAGCGCATAATCATGGGCGGCGATCGTCTGATTGTCGTTTGCGCTGACGATCTTTACGGTTACGTAGACATATCCGCGGGATTCGGCGTACGTGCCGACAACCACCGCCTGTGCCTTGTGGTTGAGGCTTATATCCTTGACTTCCCGGGACAGCAGGAATTCACCTTCCGACTGTTTCACAAAAATGTTCCCGCGCAGTTTAAGTTCGATTACCGAATAGCCGCTTTTGGTAAGCTTCGTCCCGATCTGTTCTGAAAGAACTCTTCCCAGCCGGGAGCTTGTCAGGTCGTCGATGTTTACCAGGGTGGCTACAATAATGGGCTGACTCTTAATGAATCCTTTGTTGGGGAGCATGGAAGCCAGCAATTGATCTACAGCCGTATGATTGGCTTGCAGGAGGTCTTCGGCGGCGACTTCGCAATACGACGATCCGGGTTCGAAGGAGGAAAATGCGGCGCACCCGCATAACGACATTGACAGTAAAGCAATTACTGCCTTTTTCATTTTCCGATCACCTGCCATTGTTTAACCGGCCTTTCCGACGCTTCGATGAAGAGATCCGTATCGGCGTCCTCTATATAATAAATATCGCTTTTTCTGAGAACATACCCGCTGTCCATTACGATGGACGTGGATACAATCAGTTCCGTATGGGTAGGGCCTCCTGCATAATGTCCCATGCCGTAATCAGCTAGCGCCGCAAGCCCTGCTGCGCCCTGCAGGGCCCCGGAAGTGATCATGTCGCGCACCACCCAGAGACCGGCTGTCAATGCAGTGAAAGTGCCCGGGATATGGGTATATCTGCTGCTATTGTGGCGTACCAGCTGGGTTTCATACCGGATTTCAACAGCTCCGTCCTTCTTTTCACTTACCGGCATGCCGCGATTTACCATGCGGGTGATCAAAAAGTTGCGAAACGCCTTGTTGAAGACGATATTCTCCTGTATCGGCTGGATGTAGAATGTTTTACCTTTAAGGGAGCTCTCCTTGCCCAATGTCACCAGGAAGGTCTGCTCAGCCACGTCATCGGCCAGCACATCCCAATGGTGAGCCGCTCTGGCCTTTTTCTGGGTCGAGATCGGATGGTTTTTGGCAATGGGCAACTGTGAAGCGCATCCCCCCGCCAATAGCATGAAAATCAGCAACGCAATTCGTACTTTCATTGTTATCCATCCTTTTCTTTGAAGGTATCTGCCAGAGTCGTTCAAAAATGTAAGAATAAGGATTTCGGCTACTGCGCCCCCTGCGAAAACTTCAAGATTCCGGTTTCTATTGTTCAGTAAGTTGGGAAAACTGTTATGCCGGTTATCGGCACCCCTTCCGCCCCCTTTGCAGATACGTCTGAAATATCAAAGCTGCCGGCCGGCGGAGAAAATCCCGGAGCAATATCGCACATGATGGTGATAAACTCTCCGGTACCAAAACCCTGTCCGTTCAGCATGGCGACATACAACAGATTGGATGTACCGACATAGTTTGTGTCGATGGATGAACCCGAAGCCGCCACTCCCGAAGCCGCTACCGTCCCGGCAGTCGTCTTGCCGCTTGCATCAGCCTTGACGGTCACGCCGGCAGGGAGCTTCACGCTCAGTTGGATACCCTTGATAAAGCTCCCCGCTGCGAATGTTCCCCGGGTGTGCAGTTTGACCACATAGGTAACACTCCCCACATCTGTCAGGCCGGTGGCGTTAATATCCGTGATGCCGGTCCGGTTTACTGAGGTGTCCGATAGAAACGTCGTCAACGCACTTTTGAAGGCAGCCGCGGTTTGGGTTGAAATCCTGTTATCCACGGCAAGTTCACTCCGTAACGATTCCAGTACCACTGACAATGATGCCCCGGCGGAATTTTTTACGAGCTGAGACACGGCCGCCAGGGCAAGGGTATAATCTTTCTGCACCTGGGTGGTGTCAGGATTTTGAAAAGCCTGGAGCGAGGGCTCCACCGGTTGCGTTGTGATGATGTCGATCCGGTACAGGTCTGAAACAAGCGTATTTGCCTCCGTGATGCTTTTAGCGGTCAGGGTTGCCCCTGCCTTTTGCACGGCAAGCTCCGTCAGGGGGGTTATCGCTATCTGCACCGTTCCCGTTGCCGCTGCGACGGCGGCCCGCAACGGCGCCTCTTCGGTGATGGTTTTCGTCGCACCGGTTGCCTCGTCACTATACTCCCCGCTTGCCTCAATCAACAAAGGGCCGCTGTAGGCGCCGATGGAGGCGGTGTATTCCCCTTTCCCGTTTGTAGTTGCAACCGCAAGCAGGACCTTGTTGCCGACATCCCCGGAAACGGAAAAAATTTTCACCTTTCCATTTTTGATAATCCCCTTTGAAACGACGCCGCTTACGGCTGTTCCGGTTGAGGATTGCGGAGTGGAGGGGACGCCGGCGGTAACTGTTGTCGAACTCCCCCCTCCGCCACAGCCGCATAACGACAGGAGAAAAAGAGATGTAATGATAGACGTAAGTGGTTTGATTCTCATGGTTCACCGCCTCTGCTGATCGTCATCAAATGTTACCAGGCCGCCAGTTCCACCAGCTTTTCCAGGATCACTACCGCATCACCAACGTCGATTTTCCCATCAGTGGCAGGTTTGCCGTTTTCCAGCGGCGCCACATCTCCGTGCCGCAGTTCGTCAGGGGCGGGTATCTTTCGGCCGACGGCTATCTTCAGGCATTCCAGGGCGTCCGCTAAATCGACCACGCCGTTTCCGTCAGCGTCGCCGTCGGGGTCGGTTGAGAAGCTCCAGGTAAAGGCGTTGCCGATGGCGTTTCCTGCCAGGTCTTTCGCCCCGATGGTTATGGTTGCCGTATACGTGGTCGTGTAATTAAGCGCGGGCACTGCGGCAAATGCGGCTGTCCCGGTTGCCGGGTCGTAGGTAACCGTGCCGGTTGCGCCGTTATCCAGGGTAAAGGCCCCATTGGTGAGGGTCGTGGAATCCATGGCTTCGCTGAAGGTGATCGATACAGGACTCGTCACCCCTATCCGGGTTGCCTTGTCGGCCGGGTTGATTGCTGTTATGACCGGGTTAACCGTATCGACCGTCCACGTGCAGCTTGCAGGGACCGGGTCGGGATTGCCCGCCGGGTCCGTTGCCCGCACCGCAAAGGTGTGGCTTCCGTCCGCCGTACCGGTAAAGGAGATCGGGCTCGTGCAGGGGGCGAATGCGCCGCTGTCCAGCTTGCATTCGAAGGTAGAGCCGGCCTCGCCGGAGGTAAAGCCGAAGCTCGGCGAAGAAGTATTCGAATGGAGCGGGGGCTTTGCGGAAATGGTCGTCTCGGGAGGAGTGTTGTCAACGGTGACGTTTATGGTATAGAAGGTTGTCTGAACGTTATTGATAAGATTTGTCGCCCTTGAAATGATCGTATACGGACCGTCAGCGGGGAGCGACCAGAGATAGCTCCAACCGGTTGTGCCGGTAGCGTCATGCCAGCTTTGGCCGTTATCAAAAGAGACCTCCACCTTCTGCACCCCCAGACCGTAGTCCAGGGCGGTCCCGGTTATGGTAACGCTGTTCCCCCTCAGATGGACCCCTTCTGCCGGGGCGGTGATCGTGGAAACGGGGGGAATGTTATAGACGGTCACGTTGACGGCATGGGGAAGCGTCTGGACGTTGCCCCCCCTGTCCACGGCCCGGGATTTTATCGTACGGGGCGAATAGGTGATGGGGAGGGTCCAGTTGTAGGTCCAATTGGCCGTTCCGGAGGCGGTCTGCCAGGTGGTTCCTCCATCGACGGAAACTTCCACCCTCTGCAATCCGGAACCGGGTCCTGCCCCGGTAGCAGGGTCAACTGCCGTGCCGGTTATGGTATAGGTGATGCCGTTCAACTGGGCTCCCTCCACGGGGGAGTCGATCGTGGAGGAAGGTGCGGTGTTGTCCACGGTTACACTGATGGTTGTCGGTGCGGTCTGGGGATCCCCCTCGTTGTCGGTTGCCTTTGCCTGAACCGCGTAGGCGGTTTCCAGGGGAGGAAGCGTCCAGACGTAACTCCATGTGCCGTTTGTCACATCAAGGGATGCAAGCTGCCAGGGGCCGCCGTCAATGGAAATTTCCACCTTCTGCACCCCCGCGCCGGCATCGAAAGCGGCGCCGGTCATGGTATACGCCGCCCCGTTGATGACGGCGTTGTTGGCCGGTGCAGTGATCGCCGACGTCGGCGGAGTGTTATTGACGATGACGGCAACGCTCGAAGGAGTGGCCTGGACGTTGCCGATATTGTCGGTTGCCAGGGATTTGATCGCGTAGCTTCCGTCCGTGGGGAGCGTCCAGACATAGCTCCAGGAGGTCGTCCCGGTGGCAAGAATCTGAGGCGTTCCGCCGTCAACGGATACCTGCACTTTCTGCACCCCAAGCCCCGTGTCCGATGAGGCGCCGGCAATGGTGTACGTAACCCCCTGGAGATACTGGGGCGGCGCGGTGATTGACGAGGTCGGAGGGATATTGTCCACGGTCACGGTCACATCGGGAGGAGCCGATTCCACGTTCCCGGCCTTATCGGTGGCGCGTGTGGTGATCGTGTGCGGTTCGAAGGCGTTGGGGAGCGACCAGACAAAGCTCCAGCTGGTCGTACCGACGGCGGTCTGCCAGGTAGTCCCTCCGTCAACGGAAACATCCACCTTCTGCAAGCCGGACCCGCCGGTGTCCGAGGCCGTGCCGGTTATGGCGTATGCGGCTCCGTTGATCTGCGCTCCGCTGCCGGGCGCGGATATGGCCGACGTGGGGGGAGCGTTGTCGACGATCACGGTTATGACGGTTGGTGTCGCCTGGAGATCGTCGGCATTGTCGGTTGCCCGCGACATGATCGTATGGGTGCCGTTTGCGGGGAGCGGCCAGGTATGGCTCCAGCTCGTCGTGCCGGCCGCGGTGATCCAGTTCGTCCCGCTGTCAGTGGATATCTCGACCTTATTGATGCCGGCTCCGGCGTCTGCCGCCGTACCGGTCATGAGATAACTCACCCCTTTGATCGCTGCGTTGTTTGCCGGGTCCGTAATTGAGGAGGCGGGGAGCAGGTTATTAACGGTCACGCTCACGCTTGCAGGGGCGGGCTGGATGTTCCCCGTGCTGTCGGTGGCCCGTGACCGGATCGTGTAATTTCCGTCGGCAGGAAGCGTCCACGTGTAGCTCCAGCTGGTAGTTCCGGTTGCAGGCAGCCATGCTCCCCCGTTAATGGAAACTTCGGCTTTTTGCACCGTTGTGCCGGTGGCCGTTGCCGTACCGGTTACCGTGCAGCTTGCCCCTTCGAGGAACGCCCCCCCGGCGGGGGAGGTGATTGACGAGTCAGGGGGAATCACCCCTGTTCCGGATAAAGGCACCAGGGTAGGTGTATTAACGTCGTCGGAAGCAATGGTGAGAGTCGCGGTTTTAAGTCCCGTTGATGTTGCCGGAGTAAATGTTACCTCTTCGGTGCAGCTTTGTCCGACAGACAGGTTTACGGGAAGGGATGGGCATGGGTTTGCGCCGTTCGGAGCGATGGCAAACATGGCGCTGTGGGTTCCGGAGATGGAAAGGGAGCTTATGGCAAGAGGTGTTGTCCCGGTATTACTGAGAGTTATGCTCTGGACGGACGGTATATTCAGGTTCACACTGCCGAAATTGAGAGCGGTGGGTGTTGCGGTTGCGGTGGGACTCACCGTCATGCCGGCGACACCCTTGCCGCTGGTGCCGGCATAGATCTTTTTAGGCGCCAGAGGGTCTGCGGCCATCGCCTGGACGATGTTGCCGGCAAGGCCGGTATTCACGGCGTTCCAGGTCACTGCGCCGTCGGTGCTCATGAACACCCCTCCGCCGTTGGTGCCTGCAAAAACGTACGTCTGGGCGGTCGAGGGGATGGCAAGGGCTTTGACATCGGCAGTGGCCAAGCCGTTGTTGACGACGTTCCAGGTTGCGCCGCCGTCCGTGCTTTTGAACACTCCCCCTGCGGTCCCCGCGTATACGGCAGAAGAGCCGATAGCCAGGGCGTTGACAATGGTGCTGGTCATGCCGCTGTTTGCAGCGCTCCAGTTCGCTCCGCCATCGGTGCTCTTGAAAACGCCGCCGCCGGTCCCCGCATAGACGGTATTCGACGCTGAAGGATCGATCGCCAGGGCTCTGACATCCAGGTTGAGCAGCCCGGTATTTACGGCGCCCCAGTTCGTCCCTCCATCGGTGCTTTTGAAAACTCCACCGCCGGTCCCTGCATAGATGATGAGCGGCGCCGAAGAGTGAAACGCAATGGCCCTGACGACGGCATTGGTGAAGCCGGTAGCGGCCCAGCTTACCCCCCCGTCTGTGGACTTGAATATTCCGTTGCCGTTGGTGCCGGCATAGATGGCAGTCGATATGAATGCCAATGAATTGACAGTGGTATTGGTCAGCCCTGAACTGGCAGGACTCCAGTTAGCACCGCTGTCCGTAGTTTTGCAGACGCCGCCGCCATCCAATCCTGCGTAGATGTTCGTTCGGTCTGCCGGGTCGATGACGATGGCCCTGATATCGGTGTAAAACATCTGGGAATTGCCGGCATTCAAGGCACTCCAGCTCGCTCCGCTGTCTGCGGTTTTGCAGACGCCGCCGCCGGTCCCCGCATAGATGATCGCCGAGGCAGAAGGCTTGATGGCAAGGGTGTTGATGGTGGCATTGCTGAGACCGGAATTTACACTACTCCAGGTAGAGCCGCCATCAGTGCTCTTGTAGATTCCCCCTCCGCTCGTTCCCGCATAGATGACGAGCGGCGCTGCGGGGTCAATCGCCAGGGATGATATCTTTGCGCCGGGCACACCGATATCCACGGTGTTCCAGTCCGTTCCCCCGTTTATGCTTTTGAAAATCCCTCCGCCGTGCGTCCCTGCGTAGACGGTTGCCGGAGTAACCGGGTCTATGGCGAGGGTGCGCACCGTCAAGTCGGTCAGCCCCGAATTGTTGACGCTCCAGTTCGCGCCGCCGGTCGTGCTCTTGAAAACCCCTCCACCATTGACCCCTGCGTAGATGGTGGCCGGGGTCAGAGGGTCGATTGCCAAGGTTCTGACATACAGGCTGCTCAATCCAGAGTTGACAGGGCTCCAATTTGTTCCGCCGCTGGTGCTCTTGAAGACACCGCCACCGTCAATTCCCACGTAAATCGTTGCCGGGGTCGAAGGGTCGATGGCAAGGGCAGAGACATTGGTGTTGGTCAGACCGGAATTCACGGCGATCCAGCTCGTGCCGCCGTTGGTGCTCTTGAAGACTCCGCCGTTAGTCCCTGCAAAGACGGTTGCGGGGGTCAACGGGTCGATGGCCAAGGCAGTGATGGTGGTAGCGGTCAATCCCGAATTCGTGGCGCTCCATGTTGCTCCGTCGTCCGTGCTCTTGTAAATTCCTCCGCCGTTGGTCCCCGCGTAGACGGCGCTGGAACTGGCCGCAAGGGTGTTCACCACCGCGCCGTAGGGGCCGTTGCTGGTCCAGATATTATTGACTCCGGCATGAGCGGCGCTTATTCCAACGGTTAGAACGAAGATCGACCCCGCTATGGCACACATCAACCGTATAATCCGTGTTGGTGAAGGCTGCTTCATAGATTCCTTGTGGGCATAGTCATTCAATGGGTCAGCATCGGAAACAGGGCGGATATCAAGCTTTTCCGCAATTTTTCCACAAGTCAGCAAGTATCATGCCTGATGATGTCGGGCCTTATCCGGCATGTACATGCCGGAGCGCTTCGTTTTGTTGCAGGGAGCGATTGGAATGCTTGTATAGCAGCGATTGGCGTAAAAGTCCTGCTACTCGGGTAAAAGGAGGGGGGGCTTCAAAGGGGGGGCAGAGAGGAAAATTTACCGATCAAAAAGGAGGGGGCGAGCTGTAGTCTCCCGTAATAGTGTCATGGTTTTGACACGCCGTGACAATAATGCTGTTCAGATCGTTCCCTTCAACTCCTCGATCAAATCCCGCAGAAAGTCGTACCCCTTCTGCCAGAAGTCGGGGTCGGAGAGGTCTATTCCGGCCGGCCTGACGGTATCTGCCGGGGACTGGGAACCGCCGCTTTTCAGGATCGCTTCGTACTTGGGGATAAACGAAGCCCCTTCCTGCAAATAACTGCGGTAGAGGGAAAGGACCAGCAGCTCGGCAAACGTATAGGAGTAACAGTAGAAACGGGTATGGATGAAATGGGAGATGTAGCTCCACCCCCAGCGGTATGGCTCGATCATCTCAACCGTGTCGCCGTAAAGCCGGGCGTTCTCCTCCCACCAGAGGTCGCAGAGACGGGATGACGAAAGGAGGCCCTCTTTCCTCGTCAGATGCATGCGCTCTTCGAAGCGGGTAAGCACATTCTGGCGGAAGGTGGTGGCGATAACGTCCTCGATCTTGGCGCAGAGAAGCGCCGTCTTGATGTGCGGATCGCTCTCCCGTTCCAGCAGGTGGCGGGTCAGGAGCATCTCGCCGAAGACCGAAGCGGTTTCCGCCAGGGGGAGGGGGGCATGGTAGTTGAGCATGGTCTGCCCCTGAGCGAGGGTGAAATGGAGGCCGTGCCCCAGTTCATGGGCTATGGTGGCCACGTCGCGCAGGTTGCCGGTAAAGTTCAAGAGCACATACGGGGGGAGCGTCGGGGTCATCCCCATGCAGTAAGCGCCACCTCCCTTGCCGGGGCGGGGAAGCGCATCGATCCGCCTTTCGTTGAAAAAAGCCTCGATAACCGGCCGGTAGGAGGGGTTAAAGCCGTTGTAGGCGTCCAGCACGAGCTCCTTTGCTTCGGCAAAGGTGTAGCGGCGGTCGGCTTCCCCGACCGGCGCGTAGATATCGCTGTTCTTCAGTTTCGGCAGATTCAGGAGCCGTGCCTTGAGGCGGAAATAGTCCTGGGCGAGGGGGTAATTCTGTTCGGATACGGTCATCAGCCGCGCAACCACTTCCGCCGGGAGCTCGTTCCCTATATTGGTGGGTTCCATGGGGTATTTGTAGCCACGCAGCTCCAGTTCTCCCCCATGGTCCAGGGCGATGTTGTTGAAGACGGCGCCGTAGACGATCCCTTCTTCCGCATGGCGATTTAAGAAGGTGGAAAAGGCGCGTTCCCTTAGAGAGGCGGAAGGGTGGTGCAAAAGCCCCAGGAGCTCCTCGCCGGTTAATTCCTGCTCCTCTCCGTCGATCTCCAGCTTAAAGCGGAACGAGGCGGAAAGCTCGTCGTAGAGGCGGGTGAAGGCCTCTGTCCCGGTCAGGCTCTTCATCTTCAGGAGCTGCTCTTCGCGCTCCGACAGAGTATAGGGGTGGAATTTCCGCACGCTTTCCAGGTAGTGGCGGTACCTTGCGAGCCTTTCATCCTGCACGAGCCCCTTGAATGACTCATCGGGGAGCTCCATGACCTCCAGGTCGAAGAAGAGGAGCTCGCGCGACATCAGGTTGCCGAACTCCGCCGCTTTTTGCGAGAGCCCCTTGTTGACGTCATCCTCGCTGTCGGCGGAAAAGAGGAGGTGGGCGTACATCTGCGGCTTGACGATCAGTTCCTGGAGCGCCTCGTATTCCACAAGCGCCGCCACAAGGGCTGCAGCGTCCAGCGCCGCTACTTTCCTTTGATAGCGTTCCCGGAACCTCCCTGCTTCGTCTTTTGCCGCGGTCAGGTCCCTTTCCAGCTCCTCCGACTGCGGCGAAGGGTAGAGCGGGATGGTGTCCCAGAGTAATTCGGAGAGATTTTCGGTCATTTGTCCACCTGTCATGCATACGTTAAAAGGGGGCTTTTCTGCCCCCTTCCGGTCCGGCTGAGGTAATTATACGGCAATCAATGGAGTTTTTCAACGAATTCGGCCAGGTCTTTCCCCAGGTCACCCGACAGGTTAACCAGTATCTCCTTGAGGTATCCCATGCCGGCGCCTGTTAAACCTGACTTCACGTCGTTGAAGACCGCCAGCTCCTTGCCTGACTCTGCGTCAATCAGGCGGCCACTGACAGCGATGTGGGTCCTGAGGCTCTGTGGCGTCATCCACCCCAGGAAAAATTTTGCCGCGCCATGACCGCCGCTCAGTTTTGTCACCTTACCTTCGACAATGACGGCATTTCCCTTTTTGCTGGTATTGTGTTCCACACTCTTGAATATTTTCAGTCTATTGATTTCATTCACAAAGCTGGAGGAAATGATTTTGGGAAGGGTCGCCTGGACCGGTTCGATATCCTTTTTTTCTTCATCGTCGATATTGTCCAATTCGGGTTGGCTTATGTCGAAATCTTTTATGATTATGGTGTCATACCGGGATAACCGCTGGGTGGTGTAGATCGTCTCCTCGCCAAGCACGTCCGGTTTGGAGAGAGGCTCATCTTTGGCCGGTGCATAAGGGACGCATGTCAGCATCGCAAGGAGTGACAGCGTAAAGACAAGAAACGGTTTTTTCATGGTTTTTCTCCTTTGAATCGAAGATGATTTCCATTTTAATCGACCTGATTTTGAAATACTAAAGCGCTTTATCGACCACGATGAGAAATAAAAAGGCCTGCAAGGGATCTTGCAGGCCTTTTTGTCCGATGAGTACGTCGGAGATCTACTTTTTCTTCATTTCCTTCTTTGCTCCGGCAGGTGCGGCGCCGGCTGCGGGCGCTTGCCAGTGGTTCAGGTCGTGGGCTATGCTATGGCAATCGGCGCATTTCGGGAATCGCGCCAGCATGCTGGCCGGGTGAGGCGTGCCGTGGCAGCTCTGGCAGGCAGGGACCATCTTATGCTTTTCTTTGTGGCAACTGACGCAGGATACCGTCTTATGCTTGGTTGCAGAGGCAGCAAGGAGGTCGAGGGCCTTTTTATGGCAGGAGCCGCAGTCCTTGTTGACCACATCAGAGCCGTAGGTAACGGTCTTCGGCATGTGCGCCTTGTGGCATTTTTTGCACTCCGCCTGGGTCATTTGCGGTGAGTGGGGCTTGTGGCACTGTGTGCATGCCGGGATTTTGCCGTGCACACTATGACAGGTGGAGCAGAACAGCGTGGTGTGCTTGCTCGGGTACTGTTTCAACTGCTTGATCTGCTCGGAATGGCAGGTCAGACACGGGTCGGTGACTTTGCTGCCGAACTGGATGTCAAGCGGTCTGTGGGGATTTTTGTGGCAGCCGTTGCAGCCGGACAGTTTGTAGTGCGGAGACCCTTCGTGGCACTGGCTGCACTGGGGGATGTTATTTTTTGATGCCGGCCGATGCCCGGCATGGCATTCATTGCACCCTACGTTTTTGTGCTTTGCACCGGCAGCGGCAATATCGGCCGGCGGACCGGCGTGACACTTGACGCAGTCCTGATTGGTTAATGCCGGTTTCGCCTGGGGTTGGGCGGCCGGAGCCTGAGGCTTGGCGGCCGGAGCCTGGTTGGCAGCGCTGGATAGAGCCGGGACAGTCAGGGCCAGACAGAACATGGCCATGATCCACATACGTTTTACTACCTTCATTTTTCCCTCCTGTTTGTCTTGATTGTAATGTAGCCAAGCCGACCCCCGGTGCATCCGGGGGGCATACGCCTTGCTGAAATATTTGTCCTTAATCCCGCAGCAGTTGTGCCACATATCATCCCCCGGGTGATCCCGGTCATTTATCAATATGGCTTGAAAGGCCTGCATGGCAGTCGCCGTCAGGAAGTTTTGTGGCAATCGCTGCAGTGCTGTGCCGGGCCGGCTTTCACCTTTTGGTGGCAGCCGATGCATAGTTTGTGGCCTGACGCGCGATCCAGGTCGAAATGGCGGGGCGCCCCCTCATGGCAATCAGTGCAAGGGAATTTGCCGCGGTGCATCTTGTGGTCGAACGGAACGTTGCCGTTATATGCTGGAAAGACGGAGGCGTCGGCAAGGACTGCCCACACCAATATGGCCGCCAGCAGAATGATGGTCTTTCCCATGGCTATAAAGGTCCTTCAGGAATCTGAGCTGATTGAGCTCGCCTATAATAAGGTTAAGTCGCCCTCATTGTCAAATAAAACTGTATACTATCCACATTATACAGACGGGTAAAATCGGGAATAGATTACGCCTGAGCCCCTCCCTTGGCGGCTTCGAAGGCTTGCTGGGTCTTTTGCAAGGCTTCCATCTCTTTGAGCCGGTCCCCCAGCCAGGCGTGGAATACCCGTGCATTTTCGTAGTTCATGGTTATGCCGGTATCGATGAAGCGAACCATGGTGCTTGGAAGGCTTTCCGGCTCCACAGCCGTTTCCCGGCCGATCCCCCCCTGGGATGTGAGTTCGTGGGTAACGGAGTCGGGAAGGGCGGGACGCTCGTGGTAAAAATGGACCACGATTTCGCCGCGGGGGGATACCCCTCCCTGGGCGCCGTTCACATAGGACGGATTGTAGTTGTAATTGAAGACGTACTTGAAGGTGATTTCAGGCTTTTTGTTCATGGCTCATCATCCTTTACACGGAGATATTTTTGGACAGGCTGATGGTATATCACGAATCGGGGTGTGGGTTCAAGAGGAGGGATGCGAGTTTTACATTTATTTCCAGTGCAGGGTCAGGACGTTGTCCTCGTCCAGTTCCACCCGGGTGCCGAACTGTTTTCCTTCCCTGTTCAGGGTGTCCCTGAGCCATATCGCGTCCGTTTTTGCCGCCCGGGTCACCCTGAATCTTTTCACCTGCGTCGGGATCATTCGCAGACCGGCAAGCTTTCCGATCGTCGGGTCCATCCGGACAAAATACATCAGTCCCAGATCGCCCCTGTACCATTCGTAGCCGCTGATCCCCTCATAGTCGTTGATAAAATCGCCGCAGCCGTAAATTATCGGCTTGTCCCTGTACACCTCGATTCCCTTCACATGGTGTGATGAATGACCATGGATGACATCGATCCCAGCCTCGTCGATGAGTTTACGGGCGAACTCCGTCTGTTCCCGCGGGATATCGAACCCCCAGTTCCCTCCCCAGTGGACAGAGGCGATGACGATATCCCCCTGCCGCTTCACCTTCCGGATTTTTGCCTTGATGGTGTGCACCGTCATCTCCGACAGGTCGTGCAGAAGGTTCACGCCGGGTCTCTTCTCCGCGGCGGCCCAGCTTTCGGGGATCCCGCTCGACTCCGCGCCGAAGGAGAACACGAGCACCCGTCCCTTCCCCTTGACCTCCAGCAGAGCCGGGGCCTCCGCCTCTCTGATGTCTCGACCGGCGCCCGCGCCCTTTAACCCCGCGTTATGCAGGGTCTGCAGTGTCTCCGCAAGCCCCGCATATCCCCAGTCTAGCACGTGGTTGTTGGCGAGCGCGCAGACATCGATCTTTGCCTTCGTGATGGCGGGGATGTTCTCCGGGTGCATCCGGTAGTTGATCCCCTTTCCCCGCCAGTAATCCTCGCTCCTGGTGACGCTGGTCTCCAGGTTGATGATCCGCGCATCCGGTGCTTCCCGGTCCAATGTCGCGAGGGCGTCTCCCCAGATGTAGGAAAAGTCCGCCGGCTTCCGGATCGGCCCGTGTGCATCTTCCGCGAGATCCACGTACACTCTGGCGTCCCGTACAAACGGCTCATAGATGTGCGGCACGCTCGGGTGGGGCAAAATCTGGTCAATTCCCCGACCGGTCATGACATCGCCGCACATGAAAATTGTGATGATGAAATGGGAAAGCATCCTGTTCATTTCCCCGGGGGATTATTTCAAGACTGGGATTCGTAGTCCACTGTCGCACTGGAGGAGCAGACGGACTTCATGTGCGGCACCACCGTCCCCGCATGGTAAGGATGCACCTGGTAGGCCTGGAGGTCGTCGCGCGAGTCGAATTTCGTCACCAGCGCCAGGTCGTATGAGCGCTCGGAGCGGATGAAGTCAACCCCTGCCTCCAGATGCCGGAGCTGGGGGATCTTTCCCTCCATGCTCAGGAGCATGTCGCGCGTCTTTGCGATCTTTTCCTGTGTCGGGTCGGAGAGCTTGAAAAAAACGATGTGGGTGATCATTAGATACGTCCTCCTTCTGGGAATGTTCGGACAGTTTCGAATATTTCGTTGCAATTGGCAAGGGGTAAATGAGAAAGGCCCGCGAAAGCGGCCCTTTTGTGTCAGTTTTCATCCCGGAAAGTCCCGATGAGAAACTATTGGTAAGTGGCGAGAATTTCCCTGCGGCGGTAGCAGTCCATGGTGTGGTCGTTGACGAGCCCGGTGGCCTGCATGTGGGAGTAGCAGATGACGGGGCCCACGAAGCGGAAGCCCCGCTGCCTGAGGTCGCGGGACAGGGCCTCGGCTTCGGGCGAGGTGGTGGGGTAGTCGGCAAGAGAACGCAGCACGTTGACCTTGGGACGGCCGTCGACAAAGCGCCAGATGTAGGCGCAGAAGCTGCCGAACTCCTCCTGCACATCGAGAAACGACCGGGCGTTGGCGACCGCCGCTTCGATCTTTGCCCGGTTGCGGATGATGCCGGGGTCCTGAAGCATGGCTTTTATCTTTTCTTCGTCGAAACGTGCCACGTCCTCCGGAGCAAAGCCCGCAAAGGCCTGCCGGTATCCCTCGCGCCGGCGCAGTATCGTGTACCATGAGAGCCCTGCCTGTGCCGCTTCGAGGGTAAGGAACTCGAACATGAGCCGGTCGTCGTGGACCGGCACCCCCCACTCGGTGTCGTGGTATGCGACATAATCGGGTTTTTTCCGGTCGACCCAGGGGCAGCGGCTGCGTTCGGGCATGGGGTGTTGTCCTTGCAGGTGGGGAAATGGGAATTGCGTTTGTATTCTCAGTGCGTAGCGCCGGCTAGCCGGTTGAGGGCAAGGACGATCCCCTGCTGGCCGTCCCTGATGATGCAAATCCCCTTGGCCTGCACCTTTTCACCGCTAATTATCATCTCCACACATCCATACTTATCCGCCAAAACCTTGCCTACGAAGGTGCAAAGCTCCGGTGGCAGTACATCGTCCATCTTCTCGCCGAGGATGGTATCCATACCGCCACCGATGATGGCCACTGCCTCAAGGTTTAACTGGACAATAACCCCGTCCGGCACTACCCCGATCACCCCGACCGGCAGAAGTTGCAGGATGTTCTGGGCATGGCTCAGCGCCCGGTTCTGCAGCACAAGCTCGGAGTTCCGTTCCATGACAAGCAGTTCCAGGTTTTCATTCAGATGCTGCAATTCCTCATTCTTCTGCCGGAGTTCGTTTGCCAGCTCTATGTTGTTCCGGTGCAGCATAAAGGTTTCGATCGCCTTGACGACGGTCATCCTGAGCTCGTCGTCGTTCCATGGCTTGGGGACGAACTTGTATATCTGCCCTTCATTGATGGCTGATACCACCGCCGCCGTATCGGCATAACCGGAGAGAACGATCCGCACCGTGTCCGGCCAACGGTTACAGACTTCCTTCAAAAAATCGACGCCGTTCATACCCGGCATCCGGTAGTCGGAGATCACCACCTGCACGCCCGGCGTTTCAGCGAGGAGGGAGAGCCCCTCTTCACTGGACCCCGCCGTCAGGATGTCATAGTCGTCGTCAATAAATATCCGCTCCAGAGACCGCAGCACGTTCTGCTCGTCATCCACGCAAAGGATTCTTATCGATTCATTCATCTGCCTGCTCCTATAAGTCCGCTGACACCTCAGCCCCTTTTCTGCAGTTCTTCAAGTTCCAAATCCTGACAGAAAGCTCGTTCCAGGTCAAGTGCTTATCCCATGGGAAAGGCCCGCGGAAACGGGCCTTTCTAGTGGAGCGGGGAAGGGAGTCACGTATGCCCTCTCTGTTCACGACTCAGGCAAAAAAACTGCGTGCCACCTTGTCTAGACGCTCATCCCCGTTATCATAGCCCATCAGCTTTGATGCTTGTTTCAGCAGGTTTAACAGGGGCTTTTCGAACTTTATCGAGCCGTGTCCCGTTTTTTCGGCTGCTCCTTCATCAGTTCCGTCGAGCGAGAATGAGAAGCTGAACGATCTGCTCGTAAGTTCAGCCGCAGTACCGCTGTAATCGACCACGAGGGGCCGGCCGTCTGCTGAAGCGTTTTGAACGCTTAACGACTGGGCAGCCAACGATGCCCGGCTCATGGAAAGTTCAAAACTAAAGGACAATTCGTGGCCATCGGCCGTCCTTACGCTCCCCTCGGCCGAAAAAGAAACAGTGGCAACCGAAAGGCTAGCTTGTGACAGTTCGAATCCCTGGGTACCGGTAACAGCGCCTGATTGCACCGTTGGAAGGGATGATTCCTCAGCATCGTCATGCTCATGTCCATGGGCCTCAAGATTTTTGACGTGTTTTCCGGTGAGCTTTTCGATAATGGAGCTGAAAAGTTCTTGCTGCCGCTCCAAAGGGGAGAGTCCTCCCGTCTTCAACGCCTTCGATGCTATGTGGCCCGTTTGGGCATCTCCTCCCGTTTTGCCGGAAAGTGTGACAACGTCGGCAGTAAAGGTTTCCTGAAACATATCTACCTGGAGAGACGCGTCCTGACCTGCGAAGCTCAATTCCAGCGCTGTTTGCCGTGTTTGTTGTCCGAATGAGGCTGTGGAGATGGATCCTGAAGTGATAATATTCATGGCCGCTCCTTTTTATGGCTGTGTCCAGGCTGCATTTACCGACGTTATGCAGCACCTGATTGTTTGCTTCGGTAAATGCATCGATAATCTTTAAAAAATAATTCATTCAGCCAACGTAAAATAAAACGTTGCTCCCTGGTCAACTTTTCCTTCGGCCCAGATCGTGCCGCCGTGTTTATGGATTACCCGTTGTGCCGTTGCCAGTCCGATTCCGGTCCCCTCAAACTCATCGGCCCTGTGGAGCCGCTGGAAGGGGCCGAATAGCTTGTCCGCATACTTCATGTCGAACCCTACACCATTGTCCCTGACGAAATAGACCGGCCTGTTTTTCAGCTCGAACGAACCGACTTCAATTTTTGCCTCCCCCTCTTTCCGGGTGTATTTCCATGCGTTGTTGAGGAGGTTTCCCATGACGGATCGCATGAGGGTCTCATCTCCACGGATTACAAGGCCGTCGGCGATGGTTAAGTTGACCTGGCGATCCTTTCCTGATTCGAGCAGGGAGGTGGCAATCTCTTGGGCCATGCCACTCAGGTCGACATGCTTGACGGATATTTCAGAACGAATCGTGTGAGAAAGGTTGAGCAGGGCTTCGATCAACTCTCCCATCTTCCGGCTGGCTCCGTTGATACGCTTGAAGTAATCCCGGGCACCATCCTCCAGTCGTTCACCGTAGTCTTCCAGAATTATTTTGCAGAATCCGCTGATGTGACGGAGCGGTGCCCGCAGGTCATGGGAAACCGAGTAACTGAAAGACTCAAGTTCGAGGTTTGTCGCTTCAAGAGCCTGCTTTTGCCGCATCAGGTCTTCGTTGAGCCAGCTTATTTCGTTCTGCGCCTGAGTCCGTTGCTCAATTTCCTGCTTCAAAGAATCATTTACCGATTCCAACTGAACAGTCCGCTCTTTTACCCGTTGCTCCAACTCCTGGTTGAGCCGGTAAACTTCCTCTTCGACATGTTTCCGTTCCGTAACATCACGTACGAGCTCGATCCCGGCTGCGATGTTCCCCGCCGCATCCCGCAAAGGCGAGGCGGTTATCTCGAAGTGGCGGACGCCATCCGCCATGGGGACAACCCTCTCCACCAAGTGGATCCGGCCATCTTCAAATGCATCACGTACCGGGCAGCCGTCACAGACTTCCTCTTTCTTCTCATACGCCTGGTAGCACATGAGACCGTTGGCATCCCCGACCATACGCATGTGGGCCTGGTTCTGGTAAATGACGCGGAACTCGCGGTCCTGGATGGAGAGCCCGTCACCCATGCAGGCAAGGATGGTCTCCAGCTTATTCTTCTCTTCAAGGAGCTGGTCCTGGGAGTTGTGGCATTCATCAACCTGCTGGCGCAATTCCTCCTCGGTGGCAGTCAGCTCGTCATTGCGTTCATGGAGTTCGTGCTCACGGTCCGAAACTGCTTTGGTCATCGCCCGGAAGCTTTCGTTCAACTCTCCGATCTCCCGGTAGGTGGAAGTGGGGGGGGCGATGTCATAGTTGCCTACAGCCAGTTGCCGGCTGGTATCGACCAAAAGCGCCAAAGAACGAGTTATACGCCGCACGATCCCTGAAACCATCAAGATGGCGAAGAGGACGACGACCACCAGCAGGAGCAGATTGCGCAGGAGAAGTTTGTTGGCTTCCGCCACAATTTTCTCTTCGGAGAATTCGGCACGCACATAGAAGTACGGTGCAGCTGCCGGTGAAAGCCGCAGACGCCTGAAGGCGTACAGTTTCCTCGTCCCTTCTCCGCCTGTGCTGTAAAACGCGCTCTCGTCCCGAGTTGCTTCCTTCATTGTCCGGAACAGCTCCGGTTGATCCTGTTTTCCCATCGACTCGGCGTTTCCCGAGCCGTAAAGAACGGTTCCCTGATGGTCTGTAACGACGAGATGAGTTCCGTTGATCATTTCCCGGCGGTCCAGCAGTGTTGCTAAACGCTCAAGGTCATAGCCGGCCTGGACAACGGCAAAGATTTCCTGAGTTGGCGAAAGGACGGGAACGGCAAAATTAACCATGGGCTTTTTTGCCGTCCGTCCTATGATGTATTCCCCGACTGCAAAGGCTTTGCCTGCCACGGGATCACGATAATATTTTCTGTCAACAACTGAAATCCCGCCTGACAGGGGCTTGGCCGATGCGAACAGAAACCCGTCAGAAGTGGCTGCCTGCAAGCTGTTATAGGCGGGATTCTTTTCAAGGATGCTCCTGAATATCCGGTTGCAGACGTCTGTATTTAACGCACGCACCTCCGGGACTTCGGCGAGGGTCACGAGCATGCTGCGCGTGCCTTCGACGAAGCGCTCCAATGAGAGCCCTTCATGATGGATTATGCTGAGAGCATTTCTCTCCGCGTCCAGGAGGGCTTCATCACGCATCTCTACCCCGGTGTAGACGATGATTCCCAGGACAGTGAGCAGGACAATCACCACCAAAAACCGAAGGTGAGTATGTATCGACCTTTTGAATACCGGCGGTATGATCATCATCTCCCGGTTCATATCAAATATTTTAATGTGTCAGGGTACCGTGCCGTGACTGTAGCATATGGATTGACGGAATCGCCAGCAGCGGCGCTAATGTAAATATCGGTAAACGCGATAATTTCTTAACTCATTAGTTCCATCCGGAAAGTCCGGGGCTTTCCCATGGTACGCAACCGACCCCCGCAATCCGTGATATACTGTACTGTACAGCTGACCACACCGAGAAAGGGGTACCCGCAAACCCATGAACCTTTTTGCGTACCTTGCCACCGGCCAGGCCATCCGGATGCTCTCCGGTCTTTCGGCAGCGAAAGTGAACCTGCACGGGACGGAGCATATGCCGCAGCGCTCCGTCATCTTCGTAGTCAACCATTTCACGAGGATCGAGACGCTCCTCATGCCGTACCATATCTACAAGCTGACGCGGGTGCCGGTCTGGTCCCTGGCCGATTCCACCCTGTTCGAAGGACCGCTCGGGGGTTTTCTCGACGCGATCGGGGTGCTCTCCACGAAAGATCCGCACCGTGACCTGCTGATGGTGAAAAGTCTCCTCACCGGCGAGGCGAACTGGATCATTTACCCGGAGGGGGAAATGGTCAAGGACAAGAGAATCGTGGAACGGGCGCGGCATGTGATCTCCAGTGTGGGAGGGAAGCGGCCTCCCCACACGGGGGCGGCGGTCCTGGCGCTCAGGACGGAATTTTACCGGCAGCGGCTGCGCCGGATGGCCGAGACCAATCCCGGTGAGGCGCAACGCCTGTTGGACCTTTTCCAGATTGAAGCCCTCGAGCCCGTCCTGGCCCGAAACACCTGGATCGTGCCGGTAAACATCACCTATTACCCGCTTCGCGCCCATGAAAACGCACTGAGCAGTCTGGCTGCCCACATGGTTAAGGGTATTTCGCCGATGGTGCTGGAAGAGATCATGACCGAGGGGACCATGCTGCTGTCGGGGGTGGACATTGACATTCACTTCGGGGCGCCGATTGCGGTCAAGGAATGCCTGGAGTGCTCCCCCGTCGAGCAGGATATTTTCGCCCGGCGGCAGATCGATTTCGATGACCCCATTCCTTCGCGGGTCAGGATACGGCGGGTGGCGGTGGATATCATGCAGCAGTACATGGCGGCCATCTACAGCATGACGACGGTAAACCATGATCATCTTTTTGCTTCGATGCTCAGGCTGTTTCCCCTTAACAGGATAAACGAGGCCAACTTGCGGCGGCGGGTATTTCTTGTGGCCAGCGAAAACATCGAGCAGACGGAGGCCTGCCTGCACCGGAGCCTGCGCACCAGCCAGGTTTCGCTTCTGACGGACGACCGCTTTAACAAGTACCGGGATTTCATTGCCCTTGCCATGGAGAAAGGGATCGTCAAACGGAAAGGGGATAGCCTGATCAGGGATGCGACGCGATTCTCCTCCGCCTTTGATTTTAACCGGGCCCGCATTGACCACCCCGTTGCGGTCATTGCCAACGAAGTGATCCCCCTGGTGCGGTTGCAGCGGAAGATCCGGGCTGTTGCCTGGCTCACTCCGTTCCAGCTGCGGCGAAGGATCGTGGATTACCTGATAAATAAAGGGATTGCAGATTATACGGCGGATTATGACGCCTTTTTCGCCGGGGGAGAGTCAAAACCGAAGGAGGTCGGTGCCCCGCGGCTCATCAAGGGGATGTTTCGGGATCTGGGCGTGGTTCTGTTTCACGGCTTTTTGGCTGCTCCCGCAGAAATGCAGGAACTGGCGGAGTATCTCGGCCGTAAAGGGGTGTGGGTCTATGTCCCCCGGCTGAAAGGGCACGGTACCTCTCCGGCCGACCTTGCCACGAGAACCTGCCGGGACTGGATAGAATCGGTCGACGAAGGATACGCCATCATGAGTAACATCTGCCGGCGGGTGGTCGTCGGTGGTTTCTCGTTCGGCGGCGGCCTGGCCCTTGACCTTGCGGCGCGGGTGCCGGAGGTGGCCGGGGTGTTTGCGGTCTCTCCACCCATGCAACTGCAGGACATCTCCTCGAAGTTTGCGCCGGCGATAGATTTATGGAACCGGCTCATGGAACTGACGCACCATGAGCCGGCCAAAAAGGAATTTGCGGATATCTTTCCCGAACACCCCCACATCAATTACAGCCGCCTGCCGATTGCCGGCGTCAAGGAACTGGAGCGGTTCATGACTGACCTCGAACCGAAACTGGCCGCCATCAAGACTCCGGCCCTCGTCGTTCAGGCCAAAGGGGACCCGGTGGTCAATCCCCATGGTTCAAGGCGTCTCTTCGATCACCTCGGTGCCCGGAAGAAAGAGTACCTGCTCGTTGATTTTAAACGTCACGGCATACTTATGGGAGAGGGGGCGGCGCAGGTGCATGCGGCGATCGGCGGTTTCGTCGAAAAAGTGCGCAGGGGAATCAGCAAGGGACGCTAGGGTTTTCCCGCGGTCTCAGGTTGCCAAGGGAAGCGGCTTTTTCCAGGAACTCTTTATCTCTGCTCAGGGTCAATTCAAGGCGTTTCTGTTCGCCTGCATCCGTCTGAAATGCAACGATGACCGTATCCTGTTTGCCGGGCGCTATTTTCGTGATCCGTGCGGTGGGAATCGTATGATGCAGATCGAAGGTGCCGGCAGCATCCATCAGACTGAAGGGAAAGGCGACGCTGACGGTCAGCACGTCATGGCCGAGCACCACATTCAGGCAGTGTCTGGCCCCGCCCAGTTTGCAAAGCAGATTTTTGTGCGAAAAGCCCGAAGCGCCCCGCTCCGAAAACAATATCTGCTCCGGGGGAACGCGAGGAACAGGCTTTCCCTTGGCTCGGTAGATCAGATACAGCACGATGAACACGCCAATTCCCCAGAGAAGACAAATCATGAAAAGGAGGGGAAGGTTTTTTTCTACGAACATGGGGAACACGGACACAGGCAGCTCCTTTGGCAGTTGGCTGAAAACTCTTCGGCGGCAGAGTGACATCGCCGATCATATGTCCTTTGGAGGGCCGTGTCCATACATTATCTTTGTAAAGGGTGTGAACGCCATCCCTTTGCTTACCTCCTCTCCGCCAAAAGGTATTACTCCGCTTCGGCAGCAGATGGGGCGGGAAGAACTGCGGCAAAGACGGCCGCAATTGCTGTCAGAAGAGAGGCTAACTGATAGGCAGTGGTGAACGTACCATGTGCCCCGGCGATCAGCCCGGCTCCGCCGGGGCCGATGGTTTGACCGATGGCAAAAAATATGGTAACGGTGGCAAAGGCGGTGGCGGCCCTGGAGAGGCCTAGATAGTCGCCGATGGCGGCAGCCATGATAGCGGGGATGGCAAAAACGGCCAATCCGTAAAGGACGATGGAAACGATCAAGCCTGTGCTGCCGAGTTTCAAGCCGGCCAGCAGATAGGCGGCGGTCTGCACCGTAAAGACCAGCACCAGACCGCGTTTGCGCCCGATATAGTCCGAGAGGGCGCCGAAACCCACCCCCGAGAAGAGACTGAAAAATCCCACCCACGACCAGTAGAGGCCGGCTTTCTGTTCACTGAACCCGTATTCCTTGACCATCGTGGTGACGATAAAGGTTCCGTAGACCATGAAGGTGGCGCCGAAAATCAGGTAGAGGAGTCCCAGGCGCAGCAGGATGCCGCCGTCGCCGCGCCGCTCACGGGGTTTGAGCTGATCGGGGGAGACGGGCACTGGACGGCCGACCGGCTCCAGCCCGAGGTCGGATGGATGATTGCGCAAAAGGCACGCGGCGCAGACGGCAACCGCCAGCGAGACCAGACCGAGCACCAGCCAGCCGCTTCGCCAGCCGTCTGCACCGTACATGCGGTTGAGCAGGGGGATCAGAAAGCCGGCAAAGATGATCGCCGCACCATTGCCGCCGATCACCAGCCCGGCAGCCTTGCCGCGCTGCTCGCTGCGAAACCAGTAAGTGACCAGCGCCATCATCGGGATATTGGCGAAGCCGCCTCCCAGGCCGGCCAGAGTGTAGAGGAGGGCGATCATGAAGAAGCTGTGGCTGCGGCTTATGCCGAGCATGCAGACGCCGATGAGCAACAGTCCGGCGGTAATGGTGGCACGGGGGCGGAAACGGCGGATCAGGGCGGGAGCCAGCAGGACTGAAACCAAATAGCCGGTGAAGTTGGCGGTGCCGATAAACCCCATCCTGTCATAGGGAAGGCCGAGCCCTGCCTGCATCCGCGGCAGAAGCATGGTGTAGGCGTAACGGGCGAGCCCGAGGCAGGAGAAGAGGACCAGTGAGCCGGTGGCGGCGATAATCCAGCCGTAATGCACGGCGCGGAGCTTGGATGTGGGGGGCATCGAACCTCACAGGGAAAGGAGGTAGAAAACTTCATTGGTTCCGGGCCGCCGGGCGAACCACCTATGGACGGCGATGATCGGGCGGTAGTTCTGCCGGCTCTGCTTTTCCCGCAGGGCGAAGGGGGACGCTGCAAGGGATTGCCGAACGGTTTTCGATCGACATGGTAAGGTTATAGTATGTTTCCGGGGGATTTGCAATCCGGTTGTCAAGGGGAGGCTGCAAACCTTTGCAGACGTGGCATGGATCTGCACAAGACGTGCGGGAGCGGGTCGTTATGGCGCAAGGGGGAGAAGGGCCGGCGGGGAAGTTGCCCCGTCAAGGGCAGCCCCGCCCGTCGTTTTCTACCCCCTCAATTCATGAATCCGGATAACTGCCGTCGGTTACCGCCGGTTGGCGAGGAGGTCGTCACCCAGGCCGATGTTTTCCGGCTCCGTTTCGTGGAGCAAGGTTATCATCTTCTCTACCGGGATTCCCGTGGCGCGGCTTGCCGCCTGGGCGAACTCCTTCACGAGCGCCTCCTTCTTCTCCTTCGGCATTCTGGGACCGTAAAAATGGATGACCGGCATCTGATGCTCCTTTCGTTGTTTATTTGCTCACGAACTCGCTGATCCTTCGCTTCATTTTTCAGGCAAGGTAAGGGCGAAGTCTTTGCCGATGGTAAGCCAGACGCCCAGATCCTCAGGCGTCCGCCACCCCTCCTGTTCCACCATGAACCAACCCTTCATGGGCTTTCCGGTGATATCGAAGGGCTTCACATGCTTCTCCTGCAACTTTTTTCCCGTCGTTTCCACCGACGCACGGACGATGAGGTAATCCTTCCAGATGCCGAAGCACATGTTGCCGTTGATCAGGTAGCAGATCCCGCCGAACATCTTTTTCTTGTCGATGTTGGGCCATGTCCTGATGAGCGCGTCTATCCGGTCCTCGATCTCTTTGTTGTAGGGCATACGATTTCTCCTCCAAGCGACTTTTCAGTTTCCTGAAATCTCCTTCTCATGCATCTGGAAAGGGTGCGGGGCATAGCTGCGGTAAAGGATCGTGCCGGTAAAGTTGAGGTTGTAGGCGGTTGAGACCTGCCCCTTATAGTTTCGTAGTTGCTGAACTTTAATGAATTAGCTGCACTCATCTGCGGGCATCCGTGTTAAACTACTTTTATCAGAATAAAAGGAGATTGGCATGTCGAAATTTTATGATCCATGGGATGAGCATGACCTGGCTCGGGTGGAAGGCATTCTTAAAAACGGGATGATCTCATATTCCCTTAAGCGGGGTATTCCAGGTGCCTCCTTGAAGGAAATTCACGTGGCCGAAGAAGATATGGCGATGGCTGAGGAACTCCTCCAACAGAAAGCGGCCATAAGAAGCTGACAGCATGTAAGTCCTGCAGTCACAAATCAAAAAAGCCCCCGGTTGCCTAAGCAGTCAAGGGGTTTTTACATCAGATTAACTGAGAAGGTCAACGTAGGGGGCCATGCATACCACTCGCGTATTTCCTCAAGATCGCTGACTGCCGATGATGCAAATGTGATGGTGCACTTTCGGGGCATGTTTCAGGTCAAGCCAAGATGCTTTTTGACATCTGAGAGATTCATTTCCCGGCCTTGTGCCAAGTCCATCAAACCTTGAACTACGCCACGCAAAAAGGCCCGCTCTTCCGTTTCTGCCTCGTAATCCTTTAGTGACTGGATAACGGCAACACCTCTTCCCCTGTTGGTTAAGAGCACTGGTCGATGGGTTTTATCTACCTGATTAACGATCTTGCCGGGGTTAACCTTCATATCGCTCAATCGCACAATGTCTTCGGAAAATTTAGTCGATGTTGGCAAAGTTTATTGCTCCTTAGAAGTGCTTTTTATAGCACCAATAATAGTACCTGTTAAAAGCTCCAGCAAGCTGATTTTGGGAGAAGGGTGAGGAAGTTTAAGGAACTTTAAGGGGACGGGACATGACCAGCATCAATCCGGTTCACGTGGATCCAGGACCAGCTTGATACCATTCAGAATTTCAGTAATCCGCTTGGATGACAGAGTGCCGATATACCCGTCCAGTTGCGCCTTATCCACGGTGAAAACTTGCGAAACGTTGACTACACTTTGCTTGCTCAGGTTAGATTCTTTTTTTTCAAGAAGCACATTGCCAGGTGCGCTTGCGCGCTTGAGATTAGTAGTGAGAGGACATACGAGGACTGTTCTGATCTGACTGCGGTTAAACAGGTTGTTCTGTACGATAACGTGGGGGTGTTTGTAACCGGGTTCCGAGCCTTCGGGCTCGTCAAGCTCTATCCAGTAGATGTCCCCTTGATTGATCACCATTCACCCTCCACTATGCGCCGATGCTGCCGACGTGTTTTTCTGCGAAGGGCCTGTTCCGTTGCGTCAGGTTCGTCGGAGTAAGCCGCATTGATTTGCGCAAGCAATTCCTTGTTTTTCTGGTGTTCAATGAAGTCCTGAAGCGCAATCACGAACAGCCTGCTGCGCGAAACTTTCATTGTGCGCGCAATTTTATCAGCTTGATCAAAGAGACTCTTTTCGATTGAGATGGCAGTTTTGATCGCTTGCATAGTTATACCTCCATTTATATTTAGTATAACTTGCAGTCATACCCTAGTCAATACCTAATGACTTTATGGGTTGTATTTACAGAAGCTGTAGGAGTGACCCTTCTAGTTGTGGTGACCTTCCAGTTGTGCAAGTTCAGTCATTTTGTAGACGCCCTTGTCGGCGATCATACCATCGACAGCGGCGAGGTATTTCTGGAAATGTCGCGAGTTCATGTGATGTTCCAGACAGGCAAGGCTTTTCCAGTTCTCGTAGAAAACAAAGATAGCGGGGTTGTCTTGGTCCTGATGCAGTCGGTATTCGATACAACCTTCCTCCTGACGTGTTTCTGTTACCAACGTCAGGAGCTCGGCCTTGACAGTTTCGACAACTTCATTCTTTGCTGTTACCTTTGCCACTACTGTTACGGTTGACATGGTTATCCTCTTCTCTCGTGGGCTTTTTTCCCGTGCAGCCGCTCATAGGCTTTGCAGAAAGGGCAGATGTCCTTCTCGACATTCTTTACAAAGTCATAGACCAACCCTTTCTGGTGGTGGCGGGCATGGAGGCAAACCGGACACAATTCGCATATCTTTGCCAGAGCTTTATCCAGTTGGGTGGCTTCCTTTGTACTCATAGCAATTTATTTCCGATGGAGAAAGCCCTGCCCAGCATCGGGCCGACCGCATGATACCCCTTGTGGGCGGTATCATATACCAGCGGCTTTATCTTGAGGATGTCGGGGAGTCCGTCTTCGCTCAACGTATTCTGGTCTGCCTTCACATCGACGATCTCACCTACGAACTGGGTATGCAGGCCGATCTCCAGTGTGTGAAGAAGACGGCACTCCAGAACTACCGGGAACTCTTCAGCATAAGGGGCGTCCACAAGTTCGCTTCTGACATGGGTCAACCCTGCGATAGCAAATTTGTCCGAGTCACGTCCAGAGGAAATCCCGACGTAATCTGCTTCCATCATTTTTGCTTCGCATGCGATGCCAACGGTAAATGCCTTGCGTGCCACGATGCTGTCATATGAATGCCTGGCCTTACGCAGGGACACTGCGACGCAAGGGGGGTCAGAGCAGCAGATGCCGCCCCATGCAGCGTTCATAAGGTTTGGTTTTCCTGCTTGATCGTAGGTTCCGACCATCAGAACCGGCGTGGGGAAAAGCAGTGTTTTTGCACCTAATGATTGTTTCATGTTACCTCTCTGTTCTGGTTTCACCCGATAACGGAACGGCTTAGGGGAGAACGGCTTAGGAACGGCTTAGGGGACGGGAACGGCTTAGGGGACGTAGTTGATTTGTTGATGAAGTAAAGTTAGTCAACAAATCAACTACGTCCCCTTATGCTCCTTAAACTCCACGCCCGGCAGGGCGGTAGGGATGCCACCTTCCTCCTTGATGCCGATAAGGAGGTGTCCGCCGGCGGTATTAGCGAACGACGCATATGTCGGCGAGAAACTCTCGTTTGTCCCTGTCGCCAAATTTCAGGTCGACCTTGTAGTCGAGCGTCTTGCTCTCCGGAACCTTGTTTTCGATGAGCCCCAGGAAGTCAGCTTCGTTGAGTTGGTCGAGCGGTTTGTTGGTCAGGGCCATGGCACCTCTGCGATTGAATTGAAAATGGTTTCGCCGCTACACCTTTACAACTCGTTTTTTTTGATTGGGAACGCCAGTCAACGAAACAATCCTGTTCCTGAAATCCTCAAATTCCTCACTTTGTAAATCAAGAAGCTTTGAAATGCAGTAAAACCTATTGGTCGATGGCGATTCTTTCCTAGCCTTGGGGAGGTCGATCCTGTCTACGTTAACCACCGTCCAGCATTCATGATACCCCGTGAGCCGTGCTTTCTGATGGCTCTTTTCAGCTTCTCCAATCCTGTTGTGGATGTTGGAGAAGTCTTTTCCTCCCTACACCTCTATTGCGATAATGTTGCGAAAATTGTCTTTTGCCATTTCTTCCCGAATAATAATGTCTGGGTCGGGAGCGAATTCGATGAGGACCTTTCGTCCCGCGGCGTTCCTGATCTCGATTTCTTTCGGATTTGAAGTGACCGCTGCATGGCGGACTATATCATGAATGATTTCGAAAACCTTGAAGGTCCCGGCTGCTCCAATCTTGACATTGGCTCCACCCTTGAGTTGAGAACCGACCGTGAGAAGGGTTAGGTCATCAAGTAGTTCCTTCGACACTCTATCCACACCGATTCCTTCCAGAAGTTCAGAAGAAGCATAGATGAGGGCTCTGCAGAGTTCGTGCAACCGTTCCTGAACCGATTTTGAGATAATCCCCTGGTCTTCCATCCTTCTAAAGGGACTTATGCCGGTTTCAGTAGAAAAAAATTCTTTCTGACTGATGCCGAGCAGACGCCGGTAGTAGCCGAGCAGACGCGGGTTATGCGCGAGAACGGACGGGACCGGGAAGAGGAGTTCTCCCCGGAGGCCGTGCCGCGCCAGGGCATTCAGGCATTTTTTCGGCACATGCTTGTTCAGCTCCCTGTCAACGATGGCAAGATCCATCGTTTCGATGGTGGCGAACAGGGCGTCTTGAAGATAGAGGCTGCGAATCTGCGCAAGGGCGAAAGAGAAGTCGATCTGGAGTTGCGGACTTGGAACATTGATGGATGACTCTTTCATTGACCCACCGCCAGTCTGAGAATTCTGTTCTCGCCGGTCCTGAGACGATCCGAAGCGATGGAGATGTATTCCGGGTTCAATTCGACACCGACATACTTGCGGCCAAGATTGTTGCTGACAACACCGACCGTTCCCGAGCCGAAGAATGGGTCAAGAACGAAATCACCGGGTTTTGTTGCTGCAAGTACGCAGGGCTCGATGAGTTTAGGCGGGAAGGTGGCGAAATGGGCGCCGGGAAATCCCTGTGTGTGGACGTTCCAGACTGAGCGCCGGTTGCGGCCGTTCTCTTCCCGGACTGCCTTGTGATCGTAAAAATAACGCTCGGATTTGGAGAAGAGGAAGAGATATTCGTGGGAGCGGGTCGGGCGGTCCTTGACGCTCTCCGGCATGGCGTTGGGCTTGTTCCAGACGATGTCGCTGCGGAGATACCAGCCGTTCTTCTGCAGCTCCAGAGCGAGTCGCCACGGCACCCCGATCAGGTCCTTCGGTTTGAGCCCTTCCGGCGTATCGGGGCGGACGCTCATGGTGCGTGCCGGATTTTTCTTGTCTGGAGCGCGGTAGCCACGATTGCCGCTCGTGTAGCTGTCGCCGATGTTCAGCCAGAGGGTGCCGTCATCTCGGAGGACCCGTTTGACTTCGGAAAAGATGGTGACGAGATGGGAGAGAAACTGGTCGAGGGTCGGTTCCAGCCCTATCTGGCCGTCAATCTCGTAGTCGCGAAGCCCCCAGTAGGGGGGGGAGGTAACCACGCACTGAAAGAAATCGGAAGGAAGACGGCCGACCGCATATAGGGAGTCCCCTTCGATGATCATCGAATCGTCTACCGGTAACGCAGGGGGGCGAAATAGTTTTGTCTGTTTCACGAACGTATCCTCCAAAAGAATCGAAACATGTGCATGAACCCTTTATTGGGTTGCATCAGACAATAGCACATACATGTGACAAAATACGTCGCAACTATAGGTGCCGGGTTGTTCTGGATGTAGTCACGCAGGGCATGCGGTTCCACGTCGTTGCGAATAGCCGTTCGTGATAGTTTCGCTGCCACAGTGGAAGGCCGGGGGTGATCCGCAATTCATTGATCCGTTTCGTGCAGCCGGATTTGAATGAAATCTGGAGACCGTCCCGAATTCACGCAGCATCCTCCTTGGAAAAGGAAGGAGCATGCCTGATGCCGAGGATTCCATCAATCGAAAGGTCTTCATCAACAAGCGGCCAGTGGATGCCGTAACCGGATGGGGAGATTTCGAATTTCTCGCGTTCGACGCTGGATGCGGCATACAGCCTGGGGGAAACTTCGGCCAAGGGGAAGCAGCGCTCCGTGCCGTCCACTCTCAGGATCAGGGTATCCCCTTCGAACCTGACCTCTTGAAGATCATGGTGCTTTATCATTTCTCCACCCTGTCCGGATTTGAACGCACTATCTCGAATATCGCATAAACTTGAAAGCGGAGATGGAGCATAAGAAAATATAATATATTTTGTGGCGTTTATAGCATCTCTGTTTCCGTCGGGCAAGAGAAGAAAGGGGGGCTTGCTCACGTATTTATTACGTTCTCTCCCGCGAAAACCCGCCGACCCGCCCGTTCGTCAACCGAACGAGATCGGCAGGGGCTATCTCCAGGGTCCGGTCGGAACGGCCGATGCCGCAGTACAGCGTCGGCAGGATTGTCAGCACATCATCGTCGATTACGACAACGGCATCGTCCCGCAGTGGAAGCGGCGAGACGCTTCCCGGCTCGACTCCGAGGTGCTCCTGCACCTCATCCGGCGCCAGTGCCGCCAGGTCTCGCCGGTTGACTCCCACAAGGGCTGCGAGCCGGGCGTAGTCCACCCTTCTGATCCCCCGCACCGCCGCCAGGACGATCCCGCCGCTCCGGGTGCGGAAGGCCACGGTCTTGACGATCCGCGCCACGTCGAACGAGAGGTTCTGCGCCGCGTCTTCCATTGTCCGCGTTGCCTGGTGCTCGTGAAGGAGGAACTGGACACCGCTCTGCTCGATTATCTCCACAAAGCGCCGGAACGGTTCCCGGTCGTTTTCCATTGCCATAGTGCCTTCTTATTTTACGCGCATTGGTTCGTGTTAATCCAGAATTCGGCCCGAAAAAAGGCCCGCTTCGCAGCGGGCCTCCATGACCTCGCATTACAACCTTAAGCGCATTCGCTGTATCCGCACACCCGGCAGACCGCGCACCCACCCTCGTGCTCGACCACCCCGCCGCATTCGGGGCAGGCGCCCCGGTCGACGCCGGACTTCTCCATGTCGATGTCAATGCCGCTTGCCATTACGTGCGACTGGATCGCCTTGGCTACCGCGTCGGCGCAGGAGAGCACCTTGTTGTCGCCGAAGCCGGACGGGGCGTGACACGATATCCCCAGGAGCTGCTTGATCACCTGCCGCGCCTGGACGCCGCTGCGCCAGGCGAGCGATACCATGCGGCCGATCGCTTCGCACTGGGAGGCGGCGCACCCGCCGGCTTTCCCCATGGTGGTGAAGAGCTCGAACAGTCCGCTCTTGTCTTCGTTGATGGTGACGTAGAGCGGGCCGCAGCCGGTCTGCATCTGGTAGGTCCACCCTTTCAACGCCTTGGGGCGGTCCCGTTTGATAGCGTGTTTCTCTTCGAAGGCGGGAGCAGGGGCTGACTTTTCCTCCTTCTTGCCGGTGGAGAGGACCTGCTCGTCACGGGAGCCGTCCCGGTAGATGGTGACCCCTTTGCAGTCCAGCTCGTAGGCGAGGCGGTAGACCTTTTCCACGTCGTCAAAGGTAGCGCTGTTGGGGAAGTTGACGGTCTTGGAGACAGCGTTGTCGGTATGCTTCTGGAAGGATGCCTGCATCTCGATGTGGGTCTCGGGGGTGATGTCGTGGGCGGTGACGAAGACGCTGCGGACTTCTTCGGGGATATCCGCGATGTCCTGGACGGTGCCGTGTTCGGCGATCCGCTGCATGAGCTCTTCGGAATAGAACCCCTTCTCCGTGGCGATCTTTTCAAAGATCGGGTTAACCTCGATGAGGATGTTCTTGTCCATGACCTGACGCACGAACGAGACCGCGAAGAGCGGCTCCACGCCTGATGAGGCGTTGGCGATGATGGAGATGGTGCCGGTGGGCGCGATGGTGGTGACCGTGGCATTCCTCATGGGGTCTTTTCCCGGCTTGTCGTAGACGGACCCCTTGAAGTTGGGGAAGGGGCCCCGCACCTTGGCCAGCTCCCGGGAGGCGGCGTGTCCCTCGTCGTTGATGAACCGCATCACCTTTTCGCCGAGGGCAATGGCCTGTTCGGAGTTGTAAGGCAGCCCCAGGAGGATCAGCATGTCCGCCCACCCCATGACGCCCAACCCGATCTTGCGGTTTCCCTTGGTCATCTCCGCAATCTGCGGCAGGGGGTAGTTGTTCACCTCTATCACGTTGTCCAGGAAGTGGACCGCCAGTCTGACGACCTCCTTTAGCTTCTGCCAGTTGACATCCCCTCCCTTCACCATCTTTCCCAGGTTGATGGAGCCCAGGTTGCATGACTCGTAGGGGAGGAGCGGCTGCTCGCCGCAGGGGTTGGTGGACTCGATCTCCCCGATGGCCGGGGTGGGGTTGTCCCGGTTCAGGCGGTCCAGGAAGATGATCCCCGGCTCGCCGTTCTCCCACGCCTGCTTGACGATCCTGCTGAACACCTTGCGGGCGTTCATGGTCCTGGCCACTTCGCCGCTCCGCGGGTTGATGATCTCGTAATCCTTGTCGGCGTCCACCGCCTTCATGAAGGCCTCGGTCAGCCCCACGGAGATGTTGAAGTTGTTCAGGTGCTTCTGGTCGGCCTTGCACATGATGAAATCCATGATGTCCGGGTGGTCCACCCGCAGGATCCCCATGTTGGCGCCACGCCGGGTCCCCCCCTGCTTGATGGTCTCGGTGGCCACGTCGAACACCCGCATGAAGGAGAGGGGGCCGCTGGATATGCCGGTGGTGGACATGACCACGTCGTTGGCCGGACGCAGCCGCGAGAAGGAGAAGCCGGTGCCTCCCCCGGACTTGTGGATGAGGGCCGTATGCTTGACCGACTCGAAGATCTCCTCCATGGAGTCCCCGACGGGGAGGACGAAACAGGCGGAGAGCTGCCCCAGCTCGCGCCCGGCATTCATCAGGGTGGGGGAGTTGGGGAGGAACTCGAAGCCGGTCATCAATTTGTAGAAGGTGTCGGCCAGGGGAGCCGTGTCGGCGTTGCTGTTGAAATTCTTATCGGCGGCGGCGATGGTGACGGCCACGCGCCGGAACATGTCGGCAGGGGTTTCAAGCACGTTTCCGTCCTTGTCCCTCCTCAGATAACGCTTCTCGAGGACGGTAGCCGCGTTTTTCGATAATCCGGGGATACTTCCCTTACTCTTGGCCTGTTCCATTGTCACGGTTTCTCCTTGGTTCGCTATGGAATTTGATATGTGCGACACCATATTTTGTGGCACGTGGGAAAATAAACCACAACATGTATGGGCTGTCAAGAAAATTTATGATGAGAATTGTAACCCTCTGATAAGATTTGACAATATGTTACAGTGGGGAAACGGGGGAGCATACACAATTTACAAAGCCCGCTATTTGTGATACAAGCAACGGATTGTCTCAATTGACGGAGTTTTTATGGATCGGTGCGAAACGTGTGACAAGGAGTCCCTCCATAGCCAGGTGCAGGCGCTCAGAGAGCTCATTGAAGTGGCTAGAACGGTGGTCTCGACCCTTGACCTGGATACCCTGCTTCAGGCCATCCTGACGAGCGCCATGCATTTTGCCGAGACCCCCGCGGGAAGCGTGGCCCTCTATGACGACCGGAAAAAGGAACTATCCCTCCATGCCCATGCCGGCCTCTCCGCCGACTTCATCAAAACAGAGCGCTGGGAGCTTACGTCGGGAGGTTTGACCGAACAGGTCCTTGCGGCGGGGGAGATTTTTTTCGTCGAAGATACCGGCGCGGCCTCCTTTTTCAATAATCCTATTGCCGTCAGGGAGGGGATAAAGTCCCTGATCTGCGTCCCCCTCGCGGTGCACAAGCAGATAGTGGGGGTGCTCTACCTGGATGATTTCGTGCCGCGGCTGTTCGACCGGGAAAAGATGAAGCTGATTTCCGTGCTCTCCTCCTTTGCGGCCATGGCCATCTATAACGCCAAGCTGCACAACAAAACCAGGCTCATGGCAATTACCGACTCCCTGACGGGGCTTCATAACCAACGCTATTTCCTGCAGATCTCCAGCCAGGAAATCGGGAGGGCAAAGCGTTACCTGAAGCCCCTCTCCATTATCATGATGGATGTGGATGACTTCAAGAAATTTAATGATACCCACGGCCATTTCAACGGCGACCAGGTGCTGGTGGCTATAGGTGAAATCATCACCAGAACTTTGCGCAGGGCTGACTTTGCCTTCCGTTACGGCGGCGAGGAGTTCATCTTGCTGTTGCCCGAGACCGGGCTGGAATGCGCCCTGCAGGTGGCCGAGCGGCTTCGTGAAACCGTGGCGAACGAGACCGCGGGAGTCCTGCGCGAGATAGCCGGCCAAGGGGTTACGGTAAGCGTCGGCGTGGCCAGCTATCCCGCAAACGGCGACGGTATGGACGACCTGTTCCGTGTGGTGGACAAGCTCCTGTATAAAGCCAAGGAGACGGGGAAAAACCGGGTATATTTCGTCAAGGAGGATTTAGTGGCCGGGAGCCGCGACGGTTATGCATCGTAACACTCTCATAAAGGTCCGGTTTCTGAGGCTTGTGCCGGTTGTCGCCGTGCTTGCGCTGTCCGGGTGCGGCAAAGGGCTCCTGGGCGGGCAACTCCTCAGCCCGGAGATCATAAAGGTCACGGTACCAACGGAGACGGTCAAGCCGGCCATCAAGGAAGCCCCGCCCGAAAAGCCTGCGGATAATTCCCCCATTCTTCCTCCCGCGCCGTCTAAACCGGCGCCGCCCCAATCAAGGCAGGACTCCCGGAGTGACGAAGTGGAGTCGAGGAACGTCATTGCCCCAACCGTGCCCCCGGACATATCTTACCGGGATGAAACGCTGACCGAGGATGTCACCTGGCATGGAGAGGTGCTGGTGGAGGGGAGCGTTACCGTTGCACCCCAGGCCACCCTGACCATTGAGGCAGGGACCGTGGTCAGATTCCGAGCCGGCCCGGCGGACAGCGGGTCCGGCGGCGTCCTTCTGGTGCAGGGGCGGATCCAGGCAAACGGCTCAAATGAGAAGCCGGTGCTCTTCGCGTCGAACTTCGAAGAGCCCCAGGCGGGGGACTGGCAGGGCATCGTTCTCCTGGCCAGCGAGAAGAAGAACCTCCTTGAGCACTGCCGGGTGGAAGGCGCCGAAACGGGGCTTGACGCCTCCTTTGCCCATATCACCATGAAAAACACATTATTCGTCAAATGCCGCACCGGTGCCAGGCTGCAGGACTCCCTTCTGGTCATGGTCGGCTGCGGGGCCAGCAATTGCGCCATCGGCCTCTCCCTTTTCGACTGCGAGGCCGACATACGTGATGCCAGTTTTTCCAGCAACCGCAAGGGTATCTCTGCCGTGAGAACCTCCCTTTATCTGGCCGGCAGCACCCTGTACGGAAACGACTTCGAGGCCGTGGCCGCTGAAAATTCCCGGGTGAAGATCGTGGGGAACAGCTTTACCCTGAACGGCAGTGGCGCGAGCCTCACGGGATGCGAAGGGGCCGTTTCCCTCAATCGCATTTTGAAAAATACCGATTACGGCCTGTTGCTTGCCAGGTCCAGGGTGAAAGCCAATGGCAATGAGATAGCACAGAACGGCAAGATCGGGTTGCAGGTGGAGGAAGGGAACAGTGTGGCCTGGGGGAACATCCTTTTTTCCAACGGCACCTACGACCTCTACAACGCAGGGAATGGAGAATTCAGGGCCATCGGCAACTGGTGGGGAGAAGGGACCCTTGCCCATATCGGCAAGCGGATTTACGATCAGCGCATGGACAACGGGCGCGGCAGGGTGCTATATATGCCGGTCCTGAAGGAGAGACCTGCGACGGTTCAGTAGGGGGAGGCCCGCGTGTCTCCCCATCATTGGGCGAACACATGGGTTCGCCCCTGCAAGCCGTTTTTTGAAAGCGTTTGCCAATTTCCCCGCAAAATGGTAGTTATTAATTATGTCCGTCTATCTTGACAACGCCGCAACCACGTTTCCGAAGCCCGAGTCGGTCTACAAGGCAATCGAATACGCCCTCCGTGAAATCGGGGTCGGACCCGGAAGGGGGGGGTACAACAGGGGGGTGGAGGCTACCCGGCTCGTTTTTGAGGCGCGGGAGAGCTTGGCGGCTTTATTTCATGTCCGGGATTCATCACGGATAATCTTCACCCACAGCGCCACCGAGGCGCTCAATCTCGCCGTTCAAGGGTTTCTCCGGCCGGGGGACCATGTGGTCACCACTACCATGGAGCATAATTCCCTGGCTCGCCCCCTCCATCTGGCCGCGCAACGGGGGGTGGAGGTGACCTGGGTGGAAGGCGACCGCCAGGGGTTTGTCACCAGCCGGCAGATATCCGCTGCTGTGCGCTGCGCCACCAGGCTGGTGGCCCTTTCCCATTGTTCGAACGTCACCGGCTCCATCCAACCGGTGGAAGAAATCGGCGACGTTACAAGGAAGTGCGGGGCACGGCTTCTGATCGACGCCGCGCAGAGTGCGGGCACGATCCAGATCGATGTCAATCGGCTGAATATCGACCTCCTTGCGGCACCGGGGCACAAGGGGCTTTTCGGCCCGCAGGGGACCGGCTTTCTGTACATTGGCGAGGGGATCGAGCTTACCCCTCTTCTTGTGGGAGGAACCGGCGGACACTCCGCGAGCTTTGAACAGCCGCAAGACCTCCCCGAACGCTTTGAGAGCGGCACGTTGAACACTCCCGGCCTTGCGGGATTGAAAGCCGGCGTGGAATTTATCCTGGAAACCGGTCTGGATACCATCGGTCGGAGAGAGAGCGGCCTTGTTTCCCGGACTATGGAAGGCTTGAGGGCTATCCCCGGTGTTACCCTCTACGCCCCGCAGGATCTGGCGCGGGTCGGCGGGGTTGTCTCTTTCACGGTGGAAGGGTTCGATCCGGCGCAGATCGGCTTTCTCCTGGACCGGGACTATGACATCGGTGTGCGGGTCGGACTCCATTGTTCCCCCGCCGCCCATAAAACCATCGGTACGTACCCCGGCGGCACCGTCAGGGTGAGCCCGGCCTATTTCAACACCGACGAAGAGATCGAGTTCTTTTTGAAATCTTTGCGGGCAATAGTGGAGAGGAGACAACTATGAAAAGATCGGTGTTTGCGGTGCTCTTTCTCATTGTGCTGGCTGCCGCCGGTTGTTCCTTGCCTCCCGAGAAACCGGTTTCCAAGCAAGAATTGTACAAGACCGGTATCTACAACGCTTTCACCATAAAGGAGTCCCCCGAGAGCGTACTTGCCGCCATTAACCGGCAGGGGGAAGTGGTGCTCGAGGCGCAGGCTAAGGATAAACCGGTCTATATAAAAATCCTGGCTACCACGAAAGGTTTGCAGGTAATGGTTTATGACAGATAGACTCCATGTCACGAAAGGGAAACATGAAAAATTTTGTTCTGGACACCAATGTTTTACTCTATGATCCGCAGGCGATTTTCAAATTCCAGGAAAACAACCTGATCATCCCCATCACCGTCATCGAAGAGATAGACCGTTTCAAGAAGGATATGAACGAGACCGGTCGCAACGCCCGGCAGATTTCGCGCTTTCTCGATGAGTTAAGGAAAAAGGGGTCGCTCTCTTCGGGGGTCGGGCTGGAGAGCGGCGGGACTCTCCGCGTGGAGATCTATGAAGAGCAGGTCATGAAGCGCCTCCCCCCCGAGCTTCGCGAGGAGCGCGGCGATAACCGGATACTGGCGGTGGCCGTCGATGTGAGGGAAAAGGATGCCCAGACCCCGATTATATTCGTTACCAAGGACACCAATCTCCGTATCAAGGCGGACGCCATCGGCCTGGTGGCGCAGGACTACGAGTCGGACAAGGTGGCCATTGAAGAGGTTTACGCCGGCTTTAGCGAACTGGATGCGGAACCGGAGCTGATCGACCGCTTTCATGGGCAAGGGTGGGCGGAGCTCTCCGGGGATTTTTATGCAAACCAGTTTGTCACCCTCCGGGACCGGCTGAACCCGTCACACACCGCCATCGGCAAGTACGACGCCGAAAAGCGGCGGCTGGCCATGATCAAAAAGGTTGCAAAGGAGGGGATCTGGAGCATTCACCCCAGAAACCGCGAGCAGGCTTTTGCCCTGGACGCCCTGCTGGATGATAATATCAAGCTTGTGACACTGGTGGGCAAGGCCGGCACGGGGAAGACCCTGCTGGCCATAGCGGCAGGCCTTCACAAGACTGCCGAGGAAAATGTCTATAACCGTCTGTTGGTTTCCCGCCCGGTTTTCCCCATGGGGAAAGACCTGGGATTTCTTCCCGGCGATATCGAGGAGAAGCTGACCCCCTGGATGCAGCCGATTTTTGACAACGTGGAACTCCTCCTTTCCGGGCATGAAGGGGAGAAACGGCACAGCAAGGGGTACAAGGAACTGATGGCCATGGGGATCATGGACATCGAGCCGCTGACCTACATCAGGGGGCGATCCATCCCGAACCAGTATATGATTGTGGATGAGGCGCAAAACCTTACCCCCCATGAGATCAAGACCATCGTCACCAGGGCGGGGGAGGGGACCAAAATTGTGTTGACCGGCGACCCGTACCAGATCGACAACCCCTATGTGGATTCCTCCAGCAACGGACTGACCTACGTGGTGGAGAAATTCAAGGGACAGGCAATCTCCGGGCATGTCACCATGATGAAGGGGGAGAGGTCAGAGCTGGCCGAACTGGCGGCCAACCTGTTGTAGGCCGGGAAGCGGGAAGCGGGAAGCGGAATGGGGCGTGGTACACGCCCCGTTTTTTTCAACATAGAACGTAGAACATAGAACGTACAACGTAGAACGGATTTCATGCTTGTTTTAGCCATAGAATCTTCCTGTGACGAGACCGCAGCCGCCGTTGTACAGGACGGCCGTTCGGTCCTGTCCAATGTCATTTTCTCCCAGATAGCCGTCCATGCCGAGTTTGGCGGGGTGGTGCCGGAGATTGCCTCGCGCAAGCACCTGGAAGTGATCGTATCTGTAATCGAAGAGGCGTTGCAGAAGGGGGCGGTTGGCCTCGACGACATCGAGGGGGTTGCCGTCACTCAGGGGCCGGGGCTGGCCGGCGCTCTTCTGGTGGGCATCTCCACCGCCAAGGCGATGGCGTACGCGCGTAATCTCCCGCTGGTCGGCGTAAACCACATAGAGGGGCATCTGCTGGCGGTTTTTCTGGAGCATCCGGTGGAGTTCCCGTTCATTGCCCTGGCGGTTTCCGGCGGCCACACCCATCTTTACCGGGTGGATGGTATCGGCCGTTACACAACCCTCGGCCAGACCCTTGACGACGCGGCCGGCGAGGCGTTTGACAAGGTGGCAAAACTCCTGGGGCTTCCCTACCCTGGGGGGGCCGTCATAGACCGGCTGGCCGCAACGGGCGACCCGGCAGGGATGAAATTCCCCCGGCCCCTTCTCCATGACGGAAGCTTCAACTTCAGTTTCAGCGGATTGAAAACGGCGGTGCTCAACCACGTGCAGAAAAATCCCACGGCACGGGAAGGGGCTTCCTTGAACGACCTCTGCGCTTCTTTTCAGGCAGCCGCATGTGAGGTCCTGGTAGGCAAGACCGCTGCCGCCGTGAAGACCACGGGGATAAAGAGGGTGGTCGTTGCCGGCGGGGTGGCGTGCAACAGTGCGCTGCGCAGGGAGATGGGCCGGCTTGCCGGTGAGGAAAATCTGGAACTCCATATCCCCTCGCCGCTTTTGTGTGCGGACAATGCCGCCATGCTGGCCGTGCCGGGTGACCATTACCTGACAAACGGCTTGACAAGCGGGCTGACGATTGATGCCCTGCCGGTGTGGCCCCTTGACAGCATAGCGGAGAGACTCAGAAAGAAGTTCTAAGTTCTACGTTCGAGGTTCTAGGTTTTTGGGGTGTGTAACTTTGAACGTAGAACATAGAACGTAGAACGGTATTCATCTTATGGAGAAGCCACGCCCGAAAAAGGCACTGGGGCAGAACTTCCTTACGGACCGGAACGTGCTCGCCCGCATTGTGGAACTGGTCGGGATCACCCCGCACGACAGAATTCTGGAGGTGGGACCGGGGAGGGGGGCGCTCACCGCTCTCCTTGCGGAAAAAGGCGCGCAGGTCCTGGCGGTGGAGCTTGACCGGGAGCTCGTCCCCTTGCTCAGACATGAATTTGCCGTCAAGGGAAATGTGGAGGTCGTTCAGGCCGACATTCTTGCGGCGGACCTCCCCGTGCTCCTCCAGTCGCGCTGGGATGGGAAATGGAAGGTAGCGGCGAACCTCCCCTACAACATCTCCTCCCAGGTGCTGTTCAGGTTCCTTGATAACCGGGAGCTTTTTTCCCGCCTGGTGCTGATGCTGCAAAAGGAGGTGGGTGAGCGGCTGGTCGCACCCCCCGCCACCAAGGCATACGGGGTACTGTCGGTCTTTTGCGGTCTCCATTTCAACATGACCAGGGCGTTTATCGTGAAGCCCGGCTCATTCTATCCGGTCCCCAAGGTAGATTCGATCGTGCTGCAGTTTGATCCCCTTCCCACCCCCCGGGCTGACGTGGGTGATGAGCCCTTCTTTCGCCGGGTGGTCAAGGCAGCCTTTAGTCAGCGGCGTAAAACCCTGTGGAACTGTCTCAAGTCCGCGGAACTCGGGCCGGACGAGCACGCTCTTTTGCAGGCTCTGGCATCTAGCGGTATCGAGCCGGGGAGGCGAGGGGAAACCCTTTCCCTGGAAGAGTTTGCAGCACTTGCCAGGGCAATCAACGCCAAGTTGCAAAGGAGCCAAATCGCAAAGGAGAAAACTTTATAAATCCTTTATTCTCTGAGCCCTTGCGTCTTAGCGTTAAATCTTTGCTTTAAGGATTACGCCTTTGTTTTGGTATAGTTCCGAAAGGAATAATTCGGATACCCTCTATGAAGGCGGGTGTGTACCATGCCGGGATTTGCCGGGAAAAGGCTGGAATAACGGCGGCTTTTTGTGCTATATACAAACGTTGTTCATATTCATGGGAGACAATATTTATGAAAATCTGTGTAATCGGCACCGGCTATGTGGGTCTGGTGGCAGGAACCTGTTTTGCCGAAAGCGGTAATGACGTCATCTGTGTCGACGTGGTTGAAGCAAAGATAGAGGGGCTGAAAAAAGGGGTCATCCCCATTTATGAGCCGGGACTGAAGGAGATGGTGCTCCGGAATACCGAGGAAGGGAGACTCTCGTTTACCACCGACCTGGCCACCGCCATAAAGGCATCGCTGATCAATTTCATCGCCGTCGGCACTCCTCCGGGGGAAGACGGCTCGGCCGATCTTAAATACGTCCTGGATGTTGCCCGCAACATCGGCCGGCACATGGATAGCTACAAGATCATCGTGGACAAATCCACGGTGCCGGTGGGGACCGCCGACAAGGTACGCGCCGCGGTTAAGGAAGAACTGGACAAAAGGGGGGTTAATCTCGTGTTTGATGTGGTCTCCAACCCGGAGTTCCTGAAGGAGGGGGCCGCCATCGACGACTTCATGAAGCCCGACCGGGTGGTGATCGGCACCGACAACGTCCGCACCGCCGAGATCATGAAGGAGCTTTACTCCCCCTTCATGCGCAGGACAAACCGGCTGATAGTCATGGACGTGAAAAGCGCGGAGATGACCAAGTACGCCGCCAATGCCATGCTGGCCACCAAGATAACCTTCATGAACCAGATCGCCAACCTCTGCGAGCGGATGGGGGCCGACGTGGCCGCGGTCCGCGAGGGGATCGGCTCCGACTCCCGGATCGGCTACGATTTTCTCTTTCCCGGTGTGGGGTACGGCGGTTCCTGCTTCCCCAAGGATGTCAAGGCCCTGGTCATGACCGCCGAGGAATGCAGTTACGATTTTCTTCTCCTGAAGGCCGTGGAGGAGGTAAACGAGCGCCAGAAGCTGGTGCTGACCCACAAGATAGGCGCCCGTCTCGGTGACGGCGCCAACAGCCTCCCCCTTGCCGGGAAGACCGTGGCACTCTGGGGGCTTTCGTTCAAGCCCCGCACCGACGACATGCGCGAGGCACCGTCGGTGGTCATAATCAACCGGCTCCTGGAGATGGGGGCTGCTATCCGCGCCCATGACCCGGAGGCGATCAAAGAGGCGAAAAAGATCTTCGGCGAACGCATTGCTTACAGCAACAATCAGTATGAAATCCTCAAGGGGGCCGACGCCCTGGCCATCGTCACCGAGTGGAACGAATACCGCAATCCCGATTTCGACAGGATCAGATCGCTCTTGAATCAGCCGCTCGTCTTCGACGGCAGAAACCTCTATGAGCCGCAGCGGATGAGGGATGCCGGCTTCGAATATTTCCCCATCGGACGCAACGGCAATTCCATCTGTGAAGGATAACAAAGACGGTTCTACGTTCTATGTTCAACGTTCTACGGTAAAATTCCAACCTCGAACCTTGAACCTCGAACCTCGAACCTTGAACATGAGGTTGTGACATGCGCATACTCGTTACCGGCGGGGCCGGATTTATCGGCTCCCATCTCTGTGAAAGGCTGTTGCATGAGGGGCATGAGGTGCTCTGCCTCGACAACTTCTTTACCGGTAGCAAGAGGAATATTGCCCGCCTCCTCGGTAATTCCGGTTTTGAGCTGATCCGCCACGACATCACCGAGCCGATCCTGCTGGAAGTGGACCGCGTGTACAACCTGGCATGTCCGGCGTCTCCCATCCATTATCAGTACAACCCGGTGAAGACCATCAAAACCAGCGTCATGGGGACCATCCATATGCTAGGGCTGGCCAAACGGGTACGGGCAAGGATCCTGCAAGCATCCACGTCGGAGGTTTACGGCGACCCCCAGGTGCATCCGCAGACCGAGGAATACTGGGGCAACGTAAACCCTATCGGGATAAGGAGTTGCTACGATGAGGGAAAAAGGGTGGCCGAGACGCTGATGATGGACTATCACAGGCAGAACGGCGTGGATATCCGTATTATACGTATCTTCAATACCTACGGACCGCGGATGGCCATAAATGACGGCCGCGTGGTTTCCAACTTCATCGTCCAGGCCTTGCGGGGCGAGGATATCACGGTCTACGGGGAAGGGGACCAGACCCGTTCCTTCTGCTATGTGGACGACCTGGTGGAGGGGATGATCAGGATGATGGAGTGTGCAGGGTTCACCGGGCCGGTGAATCTGGGGAATCCCGCCGAGACAACCATTCTGGAGTTTGCCCGGCGCATTATTGCGCTGACCGGTTCCAGATCGCAGATCGTGTTCAAGCCGCTCCCGGCGGATGACCCCAGGCAGCGGCAGCCGGATATAGCAATCGCCAGGGAACGGCTCGGCTGGAGCCCGCAGGTCGATGTGGAAACCGGCCTGAAAAAAACCATCGACTATTTTGCCGCCCTGCTCGCTGAAGGATAGGGAGTTTCCATCCGGAAAGTCCGAATGAGAAACTATTGGTCAAGGGATTGCGCGGAGGCGTACATCGGTACGCCGCACAAGCAAGCCCGCAGATTGACACCGCCAGGGCGAAAAAAGACCGTTTCCGGATGGAAACTAGGGAGGAAACGTGCGCAAGCGGATGTATCTCATCCCTGCCGGGTTCATACTGTTCATCCTTTTTTTTACCATCTTTGGCGACCGTGGCCTGTTGCACATCCACAGCCTGAATCGGGAAAAACAGGAGATTCAGAAGCAGGCCGAGGCGCTGAAGGCCGAAAATGACAAGCTGAAAAGGGAGATAGAGGCGTTGAAATCCGACCGGCGCTATCTCGAAAGCATAGCGCGCAAGGATTTCGGGCTGGTAAGACCGAACGAGATCATCTATCAGTTTCCCGCTCCGGAAAAATCCGAACCGGCAAAAACGGGCAATTCCGCCACAGAGCCGCAGAGGCACGGAGAGAAGCGATAACGTGTACTGAATGTTTGGATCTTTCGGAAAAAATTGTGAAAAGCATTTGTCAGCCTCACGATTACCTCACGATTTTCAGGATCTTAAACCTGAATTCTTTTGGAATCGGGGTAATCTTGAAGTAATCGTGAAGCTGGAACCGCTTTATCTGTGATTTCAAATTTTCTCTGTGACGCTGTGTCTCTGTGGCAAAAAGGATGTTTTTATCGTGAGTTGCAAAAACCAACGACAATTCTGTGCGGTATGCGCCTGGCGGGAGAACTGCGCCAAGAAATTCTGCGTCCCTGACGGCGGGGCTCACTGCCCGGATTTTACGAGGGATGTGTCCCTTAAGAGCGACGATTAGCAGGAAAAAGGTGAAAAACCGGGTGACCAGAAAAGCCGGGAGGATTGATGAAAGAGCTGTTGATTGAACTTGTCAGGAAAGGGCTTGAGCGTTGTTTCGCCGATGGGACCCTCAGTTCCGGCCTTCTTCCGACAATAATCATAGAAAAACCTGCCCATGCGGATCATGGGGATTTCGCCACCAATGCCGCCATGCTGCTGGCGAAAGCGGAGAAGAAGGCCCCCCGTGCAGTAGCCGAAACATTGATCAAACATCTCGAAGGGAGCGCCGATATCTGCGACAGGGTGGAAGTGGCAGGCCCCGGCTTTATCAATTTCCATGTCAAGGATGACGCATGGCGCACGACCCTCCTGGCCATCGACCGGGCAGGGGCAGATTACGGCCAAAGCCGGATCGGCGGGGGGGAAAGGGTCCAGGTGGAATTCGTCAGCGCCAATCCCACCGGACCCCTCCATATCGGGCACGGCCGGGGCGCCGCCATCGGTGATACCATCTGCCGCCTGCTGGCTGTTACCGGGTGGGATGTAACCCGCGAGTTTTATTACAATGATGCCGGTCAACAGATCGTCAACCTGGCGCTCTCGGTACAGGCGCGCTGCCTTGGGCTGGAGCCGGGCGACCCTCGCTGGCCGGCCGACGGCTACCAGGGCGACTACATCATGGACGTGGCCCGATCCTATCTGGCGCGCGAGAAGGTTGACGCCGACGACCAGCACGTCACTGCCGCCGGCGACCCACACGACCTGGACGCCATCCGCCGCTTCGCCGTCGCATACTTACGCCGGGAGCAGGACCAGGACCTTACGGCCTTCGATGTCCACTTCGACGTTTACTCCCTCGAGTCGAGTCTCTATGCCGACGGCCGCGTCGAAGCGGTGGTCCGGCGTCTCATTGAAAGTGGCCACACTTATGAACAGGACGGTGCGCTCTGGCTGCGCACTACGGACTTCGGCGACGACAAGGACCGGGTTATGCGCAAGGCCGACGGCAGCTACACGTACTTCGTCCCTGACGTCGCCTACCATCTGGACAAATGGGAGCGGGGTTTCACCCGCGTCATTAACGAGCAGGGTGCCGACCACCACAGCACCATCACGCGTGTGCGAGCCGGTTTGCAGGCGCTGAACGTGGGGGTTCCGAAAGGATGGCCGGAGTACGTGCTGCACCAGATGGTGACGGTAATGCGCGGCGGCCAGGAGGTAAAGATCTCCAAGCGTGCAGGCTCCTACGTTACCCTGCGGGACCTGATCGACGAGGTGGGGCGCGACGCCACCCGTTTCTTTTTTGTCATGCGCAAGCCCGATTCCCAGCTTGTCTTTGACATTGACCTGGCGAAGCAGCAGACCCTCGATAACCCGGTCTATTATGTACAGTATGCCCATGCGCGGATCCGCAGCATATTCGAGAATGCCGCGGAGAAGGGGTTTGTCCCGCCGGAAACCGGAAGCGCCCCCCTTGGGCGTCTTGCGACGCAGGAGGAGATGACGATCATCAAGACACTCGCCGCTTTCCCGGAGGTGGTGGAGGGGAGCGCCCTTAACTTCGAACCCCACCGGATTACCTATTACCTGCAGGAACTGGCCGGTCAGTTCCACAGCTTTTACAACAAGAACCGGGTGATTACCGAGGATGTCGAGCTGACTGCTGCCCGCCTTTTTCTGTTGAAATGCGTCGCCCGGACCTTGAAAAACGCGCTCGCCATGCTCGGCATTTCTGCCCCGGAAAAGATGTGACGCCCCTTGGTAAGAGTTGGGATCGTTGATGATGGTACTTGATTACAGCGAACGTAAGCAGGTCAGTAAAAACCGGCCACGGAAGCAGCCGGTCGGGATTTTTATTTTTCTCATTGCAGGCGCCGTTGTTACGGCCTTTGGGCTTGGCGTCCTGGCCGGCTGGCTCATGTTCAAGCCTGCACGACAAAGCATTGCAGACACGAGCCCCCGGAGTGTCAAGGGAGCCCCCACGGACCCGGTACCTCTACAGCGCCCTGCCGGCTACGCCGTCAGGACGCAGGAGCCTCCCCTGACCTTTTACGAGACCCTTTCGAAAGGGAATAAGGCGGTAATCGGCAGCGGCCTCAATCCGAAAAGGCCCGGCGATCCGGGAACTGTAATACCGGCGGCTCCTCCTTCTCCGGATGTCAAGCAGCCTCAGCCGCAGAAAACCGTAAAGCCGGCGGTTCTCCCGCCACCGGACAGGCAGGAGAAGAGCGTTGAAGAGTCCGGTGATACGGGAAAAGCAGCAATGAATAAACCGGAAAAGGAGAGCCCTGGGAAGAAGCCCGAACAGGACAACGGTAATTTTTCCGTGCAGATTGCCTCTTATCGTGAGAGGAAGGAAGCCGAGGAGGTCAAAGCGAGGGTGGCAGCCAGAGGGCTGGCTGCGTATATCGTTGAGTCTAACCTCCCGGGGAAGGGGCTCTGGTACAGGGTACGGGTCGGGAGGCGTCTGGACCAGGAGTCTGCGACCGAACTGGCGAAGAAGGCCGGGAAAGGGGCGCTAGTTGTCCCTGAATAAACCTAAAAACGGCAATTGGACACGGATTAACACGGAAAAAGCGGATTAAAGTGATGATTCAAGGAGATCGGGTTACTACCATAACCTTTTGGGTTAATGCTCTCAGTGGTTTAAATCCGTGAAAATCCGTATAAATCAGATTTGATCCGTGTTCAAAGTGCTTTTTCTGGGATAAATCGTGCTGTGCAATGCGTGCAGTCTGTCTTTTTTGTTGTCCGGCGTACGATGAAGGAGTCAACATGCGAATACTTGTGACCGGCGGCGCCGGTTTTATCGGTTCTCACCTGTGCGAACGGCTGGTCCGGGGTGGCCATGACGTGGCCATCATTGACAATTTCAACGATTTCTACGACCCGGCAATAAAGCGGCGAAATATTGAGGAAGTGATGGGAACCGCCCATGATTGCGGGCGGGAGGTTCTCCTGTGCGAAGGGGATATCCGGGATGGGGAATGGGTAACGGCGATTTTTGCTCAGGAAGCCCCGCAGGCGGTCATCCATCTTGCCGCCGCCGCCGGCGTGCGTCCATCCATCGAAAAACCGCTCTTCTACGAGGAGGTCAATATCCGGGGGACCATGAACCTCCTGGAGGCGGCCAGGGGCGCCGGGATACGCCCCTTTCTCTTTGCCTCCAGCTCTTCCGTTTACGGCGACAATCCGAAGGTCCCCTTCGCAGAAAGCGACCCGGTCGACCGCCCCATCTCCCCCTACGCCGCTACCAAGAAGGCCGGCGAGCTCATCTGTTACACTTATCACCATCTCTACGCCATGAACATCGCCTGCCTCCGGTTTTTCACGGTCTACGGCCCGCGCCAGCGCCCCGATCTCGCCATCAACAAGTTCACCAGAATGATCTCCGGGGGGAAGCCGATCCCCTTTTACGGCGACGGGACCACCAGCCGCGATTACACCTTCATCAGCGACATCATCGACGGTGTCATGCGGGCGTTTGCCTGGGTTTGCGCCGACGAGCACCGTTACGACATCTTCAATCTGGGGGAATCGCGGCCCGTTGAACTCCGCCGGTTGGTGGAAGTCATCGAGGCCGAGACGGGGAAAATGGCGGTGATCGAGAGGCTGCCGCTCCAGCCCGGGGACGTGCAGCGGACCTTTGCCGACATCGCCAAATCAGGCTCCATCTTAGGCTACCGCCCGACGACCTCCATTGAAGATGGGGTCGGGGAATTTGTCAGGTGGTACAAAGAACGGTAGGATGCTCACGATGCAGAATCCAAAACCATGCACTCCCCACGTTACAACGACAGGACATTGACGTTTTTGTTCCTCTCCCGTCGAAAAAGCCCCGGGTTTCCCCGGGGCTTTTTTGCCGAATAGCGAACTGCGCTTAAGCTCTCTTTACGTTGGCCGCTTGCAGCCCCTTCGGCCCCTTGACCACATCGAACGTCACCTTATCACCTTCGGCAAGGGATTTAAACCCTTCGCCGGTGATGGCGGAGAAATGCACGAATACATCCTCTCCATTCTCCCGCTCGATAAAACCAAACCCCTTGCTGTCATTAAACCATTTTACCGTCCCTTTTTCCATTTCGTTCATTCTCCTGTTACCTTTAATTTTTTCCGGGAGCATCCGCGGACATGAGTAACCGTAACAAATGCATGTGCAATGTCAAGCAGTTGAATCGGACGAATGTGCGCTTTATCCTTTTTTCAGCCGTTTAGTCCGAGTCATCGGTTCTCCCGAAGCCGTCATTTTTCTTTCAGCTGTGCTGCAATTGCACGGTCAAGAGACCCCTTGCCCCCACCCGAGATAAAAAGGGCAAGGGCCATGGCGATGGCAAGGAGGTGATACTCGAAACCCTCCCCCGCTTGTTTGCCGAACCAGTTCATGAAAAAGCCGTTCGGCCAGTGGACCAGGATGATGGCGCCGATCATGTTGCACAGGATGCCGAATGCCGCCACCCGTGTGAGGAAGCCGCAGATGAGCCCCAGGGAGCCCACGGATTCGGCGATTATTACCAGGAAGGCGAGTGCTGCGGGGATGTGCATCTTGTCGGTAAAGGCGCTCATGGAAGCGGCGAAGCCGTGACCGCCGAACCACCCCAACAGCTTCTGGGCGCCGTGCGGGAACATGACGACCCCCAGCATTACCCGCAGGATCAAACCGGACCACGTATCATCCGTCTGGAAGAGCTTTAGCATGGTGAACCCTCCTTTTTTCATCAAGTTTATCAGCAGTGAGTGGTATGTAAAGTATAAAGGGCCGTGAACGGCTTTTTACAAAGCCGTAGATTTCGATTCAAGTTTATGCATACCCTGACGATAAGGAGTTAAAAGGCGTTTCAAAGGAGAGTGTAATGGGTGGGAAGGGTCTGACCGGCAGTTATGCGAAATGTTGTATGGTGGTGCTTACTCTGGCAGGTGGCCTGCTCTGGTGGTGTCTGGCCGGCTATCTGAGTGGAGCCCGATTATACGGCGCCGTATATATAGCAGCGGTCATGTGTTTGTTGTACTTTGCGTTGAGGCATATAGAGCGCACGTTGGCGCTTCGCATGGTAGGAAGGAACTGGGAATTGGCCGGGGAAAAAGTCGAACTGACCGAATCCCTGGCGAGACTTGAAGAGACGTATACATCAACCTTGCAGTCCATAGCGATTGCCGTTGACGCCAATGATGCATATGCCAGCGGCCATTCTGCAAGGGTTGCCGGTTTTGCGGTGAAAATAGGCAAGGCAATGGGGCTTGCCAGCGAAGAATTGCACTCTCTGGAACAAGCGGCATTGTTCCATGATATCGGGAATATATGGGTGCCCGATTATATCTCCCTCAAGGAAGGTCCCCTGACCGCGGAAGAGCAGGCGATAATCAGGAAACACCCGGTTATGGGTGCGGAAATGCTTGATTCGGTAAAGTCCCTGCGTAATTTCACACCGGCCGTACTCCATCATCACGAAAGATTTGACGGCACCGGGTACCCTTACGGTCTGAAAGGGCTGACGATCCCCCTTGAGGCCAGAATAATGGCGGTAGCCGATGCCTTTGACGCCATGACATCCGAACGCCCGTACCGCAGCGCCATGCTCATGCGGGAGGCGCTGGAAGAGCTTTATTCCAATGCGGGGGGGCAGTTCGACCCGCGGGTTGTTGAGGCGTTTTTGAATGTGCTCGACGACATCACCCAGGAGCCCGATGTGGTGAACCTGACGGAAAAGCATTTCGGCGCCAGGTTGTACAGCACGGTGGGGAACTGCTGAAATCCCGATTACAATTGCTGAAATGACAAAGCCTACCTCGTTGCGGTAGGCTTTGTTGCTGATGGGCGGAGATATTTTGCCCGTTTGAACCTTCCTCGTTACAAAACCCCTGAAGAAAATGCGTTCACGTGATATCGCCGGAGCCGTTCCTTCCCCCTTTTTGCTTGACTTAGGACGATGAAACGGCTAATTTGTCGGTTTGTGAAACCGGCCGGTTGCGTGTTCTTGAGAAAGGGTGAAGGTTGCCGATGGAAGAGTTGAGCGAGCTGCTGTTGCAGAGACGACGCAAGGTGGATGCGCTGTGGGAGGCGGGGATCAATCCCTATCCGAACGATTTCAGACCGAAGCAGACATCGGCCGATCTGCAGGCCGCCTATGGCCATATCCAGACGATCGAAGACGATCCGCAGACCTTTGTCGTCGCCGGACGGATCATTGCCCGGCGCTCATTCGGCAAGGCCGCTTTTGTCCAGGTGCAGGACCGCAAGGGACGGATGCAGCTTTATGTGAAGAAGGATGCAATCGGCGATGAGTCTTTTGCGGGGTTTGAGACCTTTGACATCGGAGATATCGTAGGTGCCGTCGGATGCCCTTTTCGCACCAAAACGGGCGAGCTTTCCCTCCATGTCACCGAGATAAGACTTCTGACCAAATCCCTTTTGCCGCTGCCGGAGAAATTCCACGGCTTGACCGATGTGGAAACCCGATACCGGCAGCGTTATGTGGACCTCATCGTCCACCCCGAGGTGCGGGAAGTCTTTATCAAGCGTTCCCGCGTTGTCAATCTCATCCGCGAATTCATGACCGGCCATGATTTCCTCGAAGTCGAGACGCCGATGATGCAGCCGATTCCGGGCGGGGCGACGGCGCGCCCTTTTGTCACCCATCACAACGCGCTCGATATGGAGCTTTTTTTACGCATCGCCCCTGAACTCTATCTGAAAAGGCTTGTGGTCGGCGGGTTTGAAAAGGTTTTCGAAATCAACCGTAACTTCCGGAACGAAGGGATTTCGATCCGCCACAACCCCGAATTCACCATGATGGAGTTCTACCAGGCCTATGCCACATTCGAAGACCTGATGGATTTCACCGAGCAGCTCCTCTGCCATGTGGCGCAGGAGTTGCTCGGCACCCTCGACTTTGTATACCAGGGGACCGACATCAGTTTCAAACGCCCCTGGAGACGGCTGACCGTGACCGAGGCCATCCTGGAATACGGTGATATAGATGCGAAATCACTGGCAGACCGTGACCTTGCCTATGCCTACGCCCAGCGGCTCGGCCTCGATCTCCCTGCGGATATCGGTTACGGCAAGCTGATCATCGAGATCTTTGAGGAGGTTGCGGAACTCAAGCTGATCCAGCCGACCTTTATAACCGCCTATCCTACGGAAGTTTCTCCACTCTCCCGGAAGAACGATCACGATCCGGAGATAGTTGACCGGTTTGAATTTTACTGTGCCGGCCGCGAGATGGCCAACGCCTTTTCCGAGCTGAATGATCCGCGGGACCAGAAGGAACGTTTTCTTGCTCAGGTGGCGGCAAAGGCTAAGGGCGATGAAGAGGCCCACTTCATGGATGAGGACTATATCCGGGCGTTGGAATACGGCATGCCTCCCACTGCCGGAGAGGGAATCGGCATTGATCGGCTGGTGATGCTCCTGACCGATTCACCTTCCATCCGTGACGTGATCCTGTTTCCGCAGCTCAGGAAAGAACAATAACGGGGACCGGGAATTGGGGACCAGTGACCGGCAAAAACGGATTTCCTGATCCCCAATCCTCAATTCCCAATCCCTGATCCCAGGTTATTATGCCCTACGAGCTCTTTATCGGCCTGCGCTATCTGAAGGCCAAGCGTAAATCGGCCTTCATTTCCATAATTACCGTAATTTCCACTGCCGGTGTCGCTCTGGGGGTGATGGCCCTGATCATCGTTCTGGCGGTGATGACCGGGTTTGAAGAAAGTCTGACGGAGAAGATACTCGGCACAAACGCCCATATTGTAGTCCTGAAATCCAACGAGGGGATCGAAGATTATCCCGGCACAATTGAAAAATTGAAGAAAATTAAAGGGGTTGTAGCGGCAACACCCTTTATTTACAGCCAGGTCATGCTCTCCACCGGCAAGAATGTTTCCGGCGTTGTGTTGCGCGGGATAGATACCAAAACCGATCCCCAGGTCACCAACATGAGCAAATCCCTGATCGAGGGGAAACTGACCGATCTGGACAACGCGGTTCCCGCTCCCTTTGCCAAGGGTGAACTTTCCAAACCGGGGATTATCATCGGGAAGGAACTGGCGAAAAACCTCAACCTGTTTGTGGGAGATACGATTAATGTGGTATCGCCCCTCGGGAATATTACCCCCTTCGGGATGATCCCGAAGATGAAGCAATTCCGGGTGACCGGAATATTCAACACCGGCATGTACGAGTATGACTCCACCCTTGCCTATGTGTCCCTCCATGAGGCGCAGGGTTTTCTGGGTCTCGGGAACGTGGTCACCGGCATTCAGCTAAAGGTTACGGATGTGTACAAGACCGGCGAAATTGCCCGGTACATCAACCGGCAGCTCGGGTTTCCCTTTTATGCCAGGGACTGGATGCAGATGAACAAGAACATCCTGTTCGCCCTCAAGACGGAAAAAATGGTGATGTTTATCATCCTGACCCTGATCGTGCTGGTGGCCGCCTTCGGCATTGCCTCCACCCTCTTCATGGTGGTGATGGAAAAGACAAAGGATATCGCGATCCTGAAATCCATGGGCGCCACCAGCCGAAGCATCATGAAGATATTTATCGTCGAGGGGCTGGTCATCGGCATTTTGGGCACAGCAATCGGGGTGCTGGGCGGCCTTTTAGTGGCATTGAATCTTGAGCCGATTGTCGGTTTTGTCCAACGGGTGACCGGCTTTGAGCTGTTCAGCAAAGATGTCTATTACCTGGACCGGTTTCCTTCGCAGGTCGTGCCGGCCGATGTGGTTCTCATCTCCGTTACCGCGGTGCTCATTTCATTTGTGGCGACCCTCTACCCCTCATGGCAGGCGTCACGACTGCCGCCGGCGGAGGCGATCCGCTATGAATAGCCTTCTGGATATTGTCGACCTCTATAAGTCTTACGGTTCCGGGGTTGCGAAGGTCGAGGTGCTGAAGGGGATAAGTCTCAAGGTGGCCGCCGGTGAAACCATTGCCCTGGTCGGGGCTTCCGGGGCAGGGAAAAGCACCCTCCTGCACATCATGGGCACCCTGGACGGACCTTCATCGGGAGAGGTTTTATTCAAAGGCGAGAATGTCTTCAAGCTGAGCGACAACGCGCTGGCCGCGTTCAGAAACCGCACCATCGGTTTCGTTTTTCAGTTTCATCACCTCCTGCCGGAGTTTTCTGCGCTGGAGAATGTCATGATGCCTCTCTTGATCGCAGGCCAGAAAAGAGAAGTGGCGACAGTGGCGGCCGAGGGGCTTTTGCGGGATGTCGGGCTTTCTCACCGCCTGACACACAAGCCGGGGGAGCTTTCCGGAGGTGAGCAGCAGAGGGTAGCCATTGCCCGTTCTTTGGTTCAGTCTCCGCAGATCCTGTTGGCCGACGAGCCGACCGGCAACCTGGATATGAAAACCAGTGAAGAGGTCCATGGACTTCTGGCAGAGCTTCACCGCATAAGGGGTATATCGCTGGTCATCGTCACTCATAACGAAAGACTGGCCGCCAGAATGGGAACGACCATCCGGCTGGTTGACGGCCGGATTGAGTAAACAGGGAACTGGGACTAGGGAACTGGGAAGCGGGAAGCGGGGGAAAGGTTTTCCCCTGATCCCTGATCACTGTTTTTATTGGGGGATATTTGCTCCGTATAGTATATGGAATATCGATAACGGCGGTCGTCATGCTCCTTTTTTGCGGTACCGCCTTTGCCGAAGGGGAGAAGATCACCGATCTTTTCATCAAAGGAAACCGGAGAATTGAAACCGCGGCGATTATGAATGTGGTGAAGCTGAAGACGGGCGATTATCTTTTTGCAGACAAGGTAGACGCCGATATTCGCTCCATCCATAAGCTGGGACAGTTCCAGGATGTCAAGGCCGAGACGGCTAAGAGCGACAAGGGGGTTATTCTCACCTACACAGTCGTGGAAAAGCCCATCGTCCGTGAAATCAGGATCGAAGGGAATAAGGAGATCGCTGTCGATAAGATCAAGGAAGCGGTCGAGATAAAGGTCAACGCCATCTTTTCTCCCCGGGAACTCACCAAGAGTGTGAAAAAAGTCAAGAAACTCTATGCCGATGAGGGATATTACCTTGCGGAGGTGGAGGCGAACAGCGAGAAACGGTCCGACAGCGAAGTAAAGGTTGTCTTTAAAATAACAGAAGGGGAAAAAGTCCTTATCAAGGCCATCCGGTTTGAAGGGAACCGGGTGTTTACGGCGAGACAGCTGAAGAAAGTCATGGAGACCACGGAAAAATGGTTTCTTTCATGGCTTACCGGCGCCGGGACGTACAAGGAAGATGTCCTGAAAAACGATGCCAATCTTATTGCGGACCTCTATTATAATAACGGTTATGTCAACGTGAAGGTGGGGGAGCCCAGGATAGAGCTCTTGCCGGACAAAAGCGGCCTGCTGGTCGCCATCGGCATCACGGAGGGTGACCAGTTCAAGGTCGGCTTCCTCGGTTTCAAGGGAGACCTCCTGGAGAGTGAGGGGGAACTTGCCAAAAAACTGAAGCTGAAATCGGGGGAGGTGTTCAGCCGGGCGACGCTCCGCGGCGACGTCTTTGCCCTGACCGATCTTTACGCGGACAAGGGGTATGCTTTTGCCAATATAACTCCTCTTTCCAAGCTGAATCAGGAACAAAAAAACATCGATGTCACCTTCGACTTTGAAAAGGGAGAAAAGGTCTACATTGACCGGATAGATATCGGTGGCAACACCAAGACGCGCGACAAGGTGATCCGCCGGGAACTGAAGCTGGCCGAAGGAGACCTCTACGGCGCGACTGCCCTGAAAAGGAGCAAGCAAAACCTGATGAACCTGGGGTTTTTTGAAGAGGCGAATCTCGCCACCGCCAAAGGAAGCGCGGACAACAAGCTCAACCTGAACGTGGATGTAAAGGAGAAGCCGACCGGCACCTTCAGTATCGGCGGGGGGTACAGTTCCCTCGACGGTCTCATCGGTCAGGGATCGATCCAGCAGGCAAACTTTTTGGGTCTTGGGCTCAAGCTCAATGCTGCTGCCTCGATTGGCGGCAAGTCCCAGACCTACAATCTGGGGCTTACCGATCCCTACTTCATGGACACCAAATGGACTCTTGGCGCGGACGTTTACCGCTCGCAACGCGATTATCTCGATTTCACTCGCCGGGTCACCGGCGGCGACATAAAGGCTGGGTACCCCCTGTCCGACACTATGAGCACCTTCTGGATGTATAAGTTTGAAGATAAGAAAATATTTAACGAATCGCTCGCTTTGCTGGATAACATAGCCAGAGGGCTGGTCGTTCAGCCTGAGACGACGGCGACCACCAGTTCAATAACGGCCAGCATCTCCAGGAATACGACGGACTACCGTCTTGATCCCACAACCGGCATGGTGAACAGCCTTTCGGTGGAGTTCGCCGGCCTCGGCGGAAGCAACCGGTTTGCCCGCTACATCGGCAACACCACGGTATTTTTCCCTGCCATCTGGGGAACGGTCTTTTCCCTGCGCGGCGAACTCGGTCACATTCAAGGGATCGGCAAGGACGTGCCGATCGACGAGAAGTTCTATCTGGGGGGGATCAACACCGTCCGCGGCTATGGCGGCAGGACCGTCAGCCCCTTCAATGCCAATACCGTCACCACTACGGATATCAGCGGCATAGCCACCACCTCCGTCAATCGTGTCTTCGTTGGTGGGGACACGGAGGCGGTGTTTAATGCCGAATATCAGTTCCCGCTCATCAAGGAAGCGGGGCTCAAGGGAGTGCTGTTCTTCGATGCCGGTAATGCCTATGACGGCGCTTCGAAGCTTTTTTCCTCGCTTCAGATGAGCTACGGCGCCGGTATCCGATGGTTCTCGCCGATCGGTCCTCTGCGCCTTGAATACGGAATACCCCTTAACCCCCGTGACGGCATAGACAACGCCAGCGGAAAGCTGGAATTCTCGATAGGAAGCTTTTTTTAATCTATATAAAAGGAGAATTACATGAAAAGGATTGTTACCGCTCTCGCCCTTCTGCTCTCCCTCTCCCTTGCACCGGCCGCTTTTGGCGCCAACGGGATGAAACTCGGCTCGGTGGATATCCAAAAGGTTCTGCTTCTTTCCGAACCCGGGAAAAGCGCCAAGGAACAGCTTGCCCTCAAGGCGAACAAATACGAGAGTGAGAAAAACACCAGGGAGGAGGAACTGAAAAAGCTGAAGGCGGAACTGGAGAAGCAAAGCGTTCTCCTCTCGGAATCGGCAAGGAGTTCCAAGGAAAAGGACTATCAACAGAAGCTGAAGGAGTATCAACGGTTTCTCAAGGATGCCCAGGATGACCTGCAGGCAAAGAACGACGAGCTGACCAGCCGTCTCGTCGATGAGATCGTGAAGGTCATCCAGGAATACGGCAAGAAAAACGATTATACCTTTATCTTCGTGAAAAATGAGGGGATGATCTACATCGATGACAAGGCCGATATGACTGATGAGGTGCTGAAGCTGTATAACGCATCCAAGAAGAAATAAAAAACAGTGAAGAGTGAAGGGTAAAAAAGTGAAAAGTGAAAAAAGCGTATATTGATTTTTATTCACCTTTCACCATTCACGTTTCACGGTTTTCCAAGGTGATACTGTGGAAAAAACGTTAAAAGAGCTGGCCGCCTATCTGGACGGCAGGGTAACCGGCGATGGGAATGTTGTCATTACCGGGATTGCCGGTCTTGACGACGCCAAGGAGGGGGATATCACCTTCCTGGCCAATCCAAAATACGCTTCCAAGGTTGCCACCACCGGGGCAACGGCGATAATCCTTCCTCCCAAAGCCGAAGCCCGCGGCAGAAACGCCATCGAAGTTGCCAACCCCTATCTTGCTTTCGCCAAACTTCTCACACTGTTCCATGTGAGACCCATGGAGCCGCAAGGGGTGGTGGACGGCGCTTTCATCGCAGAAAATGTGATCATGGGGAAAGACGTGACGATTTACCCAGGGGCGTTTGTGGCGGGCGGCGTCAGGCTGGGGGACCGGGTGACTCTTTTCCCCGGCGTGGTTCTGTACGAAGGGGTGGACGTCGGGGATGACGTTACCCTTCATGCCCATGTGTCTGTACGGGAGAGGTGCCGGATCGGCAACCGGGTTACGATTCACAACGGCACGGTCATAGGAAGCGACGGTTTCGGCTATGCGCCGGACGGGAGGGGATATTACAAGATCCCACAGGTCGGCATCGTGGTGATTGAGGACGATGTGGAGATTGGTGCCAATGCAGCCATTGACCGCGCCGCTCTCGATGTGACCCTGATCCGGCGGGGGACCAAGATCGACAATCTGGTGCAGATCGCCCACAACTGCGTCATCGGCGAAAACTGCATGATCATGTCCCAGGTCGGCATTTCCGGCAGCACCAAGGTTGGAGAGCATGTGACCCTTACCGGCCAGGTGGGGGTCGCTGGGCATCTTACGATCGGGGACAACGTCATGGTGGGGGCGAAGTCGGGGGTGCCGGGCAATATACCGGCCAACGAGCTCGTCAGCGGCATACCGGCCATTCCCCACCGGGAGTGGCTCAAGGCGTCCACCCTATTTCCGAGGTTGCCGGAACTGCGCAAGACCGTGGGTCACCTGGAGAAGAGGGTGGAGGAACTGGAGGCTAGGCTCGCAAGTAAATTGTAGGGGCGACGCGTGCCTCGCCCCCTACGTTACAATTGAATGAAATAAAGGAGGGAATCAATGCTTGATGTCATCGAAATCATGAAAATTCTGCCGCACCGTTATCCGTTTCTGATGGTGGACAGGGTTCTCGAAGCGGATCCGGGTAAAAAGATCGTCGCTATCAAAAACGTTTCCATGAACGAACAGTTTTTTCAGGGACATTTTCCCGGCCACCCGGTGATGCCGGGGGTGCTGATCGTTGAGGCGATGGCGCAGGTGGCCGGCATTATGGCTTACCTGGCTTCCGATGAAGAAACCCGCAAAAAGGTGACCTACTTTATGGCCATTGACAGCGCCAAGTTCAGGAAGCCGGTGAAACCGGGCGACCAGCTTCGTATTGAGGTGGAGACCATCTTCAACCGCCGCGGCATCTGGAGTGTGAGCGGCAAGGCTTACGTGGATAGCGTGCTGGTTACCGAGGCGGAACTGAAGGCGACCTTTGCCGACAAATAATTATCCTTGGAGACAGAAATGATACATCCAACAGCCTTGATTCACCCCGGCGCAGAGCTTGCCGACAACGTGGAAGTGGGACCTTATGCCGTAATCGGCGAGCATGTGCGGATCGGACGGGGTACAACGATCGGCGCCCATGCAGTAATTGATCGCTGGACCGAAATAGGAGAAGATAACCAGATTTTCCACATGGCGTCGGTGGGTGCTGCACCCCAGGATTTGAAATATAAAGGTGAAGAGACCTGGCTGAAGATCGGGAACAAAAACATAATCCGTGAGTTTGCCACTCTCCACCGGGCGACGACTGCCGATACAGGGGTGACCGTCGTGGGGGACGACAACATGTTCATGGCCTATTCCCACGTGGCCCACGACTGCCGGATCGGAAGCAACGTGATCATGGCCAACAGCGCTGCCCTTGCCGGGCATGTAACCGTCGAGGATTACGTCATTTTCGGCGGGCTTACGGCGGTGCACCAGTTTGCCCGGGTCGGCGCCCACGTCATGGTTGGGGGGGGGACCCTGATCGGGACGGATATCCCCCCTTATACCATTGCAACCGGCGGTCTTAGAAGGGATGCACAGTTACGGGGACTCAATCTGATCGGCCTGAAACGGCGCGGCTTTTCAGACGAAACCATTTCCTGCCTGAAGAGGGCCTATAAGATCCTTGTCCTTTCAGGGCTCAAACTGCCCGAGGCGATTGAGCGGATCAAGCGTGAAATCTCCCCTTTGCCTGAGATCAATCATTTTGTGGAATTTATGGAACATTCAAAGAGAGGCATCTGTCGACGATGAAAAAGATCAGAACGGCCGTTATCGGGGTAGGGTACCTCGGTCAATTCCACGCGGAAAAGTATGCGGTGCTGCCTGCCTCCGAACTGGTGGCCGTGGTCGATGTGGACCGGCAGCGGGGTGAAGAGGTGGCCGCAAAAGTCGGCGCCTTGGCTTTCAACGATTACCGGGAAATCCTGGATAAGGTGGATGCGGTAAGCATCGTGGTTCCCACCCAGTACCACCATGAAGTGGCAAAGGCCTTTCTCGAGCAGGGGGTGCATGTCCTGCTGGAGAAACCGATTACCACCACCCTGGCCGAGGCCGACGATCTGATCGGAATTGCCGCAACAAAAAACGTGGTGTTGCAGGTCGGACATCTGGAGCGTTTCAATCCGGTTGTCGTGGCTCTGGACGGCGTGTTGAACTCTCCGCGATTCATTGAGTCGGTAAGGATTGCCCCGTTCAAGCCCCGAGGCACCGATGTCAATGTCGTGCTCGATCTCATGATCCACGACATCGACATCATCCAGCATATTGTCGGGGCAAAGGTCAAACAGATCAACTCCATCGGCGCACCGGTTTTTACCGAGGAGGAGGATATCGCCAATGCCCGGATTCATTTTGAAAACGGCTGTGTGGCAAACGTTACGGCAAGCCGGATCAGTATGAAGAGCGAGCGGCGGATGCGGATTTTCCAGTCCGACGCCTATATCACCGTAGATTTTCAGAACAAGAAGGTGGCCGTATTCCGCAAGGGGGAAGGGGAGATGATGCCCGGTATTCCCAATATTAAAATAGAAGAGAAGACCTTTGAGCAGGGGGATGCCCTGAAGAGCGAGATCGAAGCGTTTCTGGACTCGATTGTCACCGGCAAACCGCCGGAGGTCTCCGGCGAAGACGGCAAAAAAGCGCTGGAAACAGCGCTGATGATCAATAAAAAGCTGTGAGGAGTGAAGAGTGAAGAGTGAGGAGTGGAGACGAGAGAGTCTTTTCCCCTCACCCCTTACCCCTTACCCCTCACGCTCCAAAGGAGCTGACAATGATTCCCATGGTGGACCTGAAGACCCAGTACCAGAGCATTAAGGAAGAGATTACCAGCGGCATCCTGGATGCCCTGGAAAACACCCAGTTCATTCTCGGCCCCAATGTGGCCGCCTTTGAAACGGAGGCAGCCGCTTACCTGGGGGTGAAGCATGCCGTTGCCGTGGCTTCCGGCACGGATGCGCTCCATCTTGCCTTGGCCTCCGCCGGTATAAAAGAAGGGGATGAGGTGATCACCTCCCCATTTACCTTTATCGCCACTGCCGAGGCGATCCGCTATGTGGGTGCCACGCCGGTCTTTGTCGATATCGACCCCCTGACCTTCAACATCGACCCGGCCAGGATCGAGGCAGCCATAACCACGAAGACCAGAGCCGTGCTTCCCGTCCATCTCTTCGGCCAGCCTGCGGATATGACGGTCATTGAGGCGATCTGCAACAAACACGGGCTCCTCCTGGTTGAGGACTGCGCCCAGTCGTTCGGCGCGGCCGTGGGAGGGCGCATGACCGGTTCCATCGGGGCACTGGGGTGTTTCAGCTTTTTCCCCAGCAAGAACCTCGGCTGTTATGGAGACGGGGGGATGATAACCACCAATTCTCCGGACCTGGCGGAAACGGTCAAGGTGTTGCGCAACCACGGCAGCCAAGTGCGCTACCACCACTCGGTTATCGGCTTCAACAGCCGCCTGGACGAGATCCAGGCGGTAATCCTGCGCGCCAAGCTGAAACGCATCCGGGCTTATAACGAGGGGCGCAGACGAGTAGCCCATCTCTATACCGAGCTTTTGAGAGGTTCTGCGGTAACGCCTCCTGTCGAAGACGGCAAGGGGGTCCATGTCTACCACCAGTATACCGTTTTGACCGCCCGCCGCGACCGGATAATGGAGGCCTTGAGCTCTGCCCGGATAGCTTCTGCCATCTATTATCCGATCCCCCTCCACCGGCAGGAGGTATTTGCAGCGGATTACAAGGACGTGTCGCTTCCCGTTTCGGAGGAAACGGCGGCCCGTTGCATGTCGCTACCCGTATTCCCGGAAATGACGGAAGAACAGGTTCGTGAAGTCGTGCGCGTGATAAAGGGAGTGACCGGGGACTAGGGACCGGGGATCTGGGATCGGATTATGACTCTATGAATTACGCTTCCCGGTTCCCGGTTCCCGAGTCCCGGCTTTTAAGGTGCTTAGTTGAACAGACGCATAATGATCGTTGCCGGTGAGGCTTCCGGTGACCTGCACGGCGCAAACCTGGTGAAGGAAGCCTTGAAGGCCGCGCCCCACCTTTCTTTCTTCGGCATCGGCGGGCCGCGGATGCGTGAGGCAGGGGTCGAAACCCTGGTGGATGCCTCAGAAATGGCGGTGGTCGGCCTGGTTGAGGTTGTCGCCCACTTTGATGTTATTTTTCACGCCTACACTACGCTGAAAAGGATCATCAGGAATGACCCGCCGGACCTCCTCATCCTGATCGACTACCCGGACTTCAATCTGCGGCTGGCAAAACTGGCCAAGAGTGCGGGGATCAAGGTCCTTTATTACATCAGCCCGCAGGTCTGGGCCTGGCGGGTGGGGAGGGTGAAGAAGATCGGCAGGGTGGTTGACCGGATGGCGGTGGTCTTCCCCTTTGAAGTCCCCTTTTATGAAGGAAAGGGGGTGTCGGTCACCTTTGTCGGCCATCCGCTGGTCGATACAGTGCGGCCGACCATGACCCGTGCCGAAGCTCTGGCAGGTTTCGGCCTCGACCCGGCCGTAAAAACTGTCGGCCTCTTCCCCGGCAGCCGGAAAAGTGAGATAAGAAACCTCTTAACGACCATCCTGGATGCGGCAGGCCTGCTCAAAGAGCGCTTTCGGGACCTGCAGTTCATCCTGCCTCTTGCCTCAAGTCTGAAAATGTCGGACATAGTGCCATATATCGAAGCTTCCGGGCTCCATGTCAAGGTAGTGGAAGGGGAGCCCTACGATGTCATGCAGGTCTGCGACGCCATCATTACCGTTTCCGGCACCGTGACCCTGGAGATCGCCCTGATGCAGGCGCCCATGGTGATCATCTACCGGGTTTCCCCCTTGACCTACGCAGTGGGGAAACGTCTGGTAAAGGTGGAGCATGCCGGCCTCTGCAATATTGTGGCAGGCGAACGAGTGGTGAAGGAGCTGATTCAGCATGATGCAGAGCCGGGCAAAATTGCTGAGGAAATTGCGAGGATTCTGAACGATGCCGATTATGCCGCAGCCATGAAAAAGAAACTTGGCATGGTGAAAGAACGGTTAGGCCACGGCGGCTGTTCGGAAAAGGTTGCACAGCTTGCCCTGGAGATGCTTAAGGCTTAATGGATACCTTCAAACGATTACTACAATACAGCCGTCCCTACTGGTGGCGCATTCTCATTGCAGCAATTGCCTCCATCGGTGTGGGGAGCATGGACGGCGCATTTGCCTATCTGGTCGAGCCCGTTCTGAAAAAGATATTTTCAGAAAAAGATACAGCGGTTTTTATTCTCCTCCCCTTTGGCGTGATCCTGTTGTTTGTGGTGCGGGGCGTATGCCGCTTCGTCAACGACTACTTTATCCGGACTGCCGGGCAGTTGGCCGTCCAGGATGTCAGAAACGAAATTTACCATAAGAACATGTACCTCGGGCTCCGCTTTTTCAACAGGCACCCCACGGGTGTTCTCATGTCCAGGGTTTTGAACGATGTAAATATCATGCAGGAGGGTGTCGCCAGCATCATAACCGGGGTTTTCCGCGACGGTTTTTCCGCCGCATCCCTTTTGGGGGTTATTTTTTATCGCAACTGGCAACTGGCGCTCATATCCTTTACCGTCCTTCCGCTCACGATCTATCCGGCTCAGAAGATCGGCAGGAGGATCAAAAACCTCTCCAAGGAGAGCCAGGGGAAGATGGGGGATATTGCCAGCATACTCCAGGAGACTTTTTCCGGAGTGAAGGTGATCAAGGCGTTTGGCCTGGAGGGGCGCGAGATTGAAAAGTTTTTCACGAGGAACCGTGAATATTACTTTTTCATGCGGAAATCGATCAAATACGAGGCACTTTCCACGCCGGTCATGGAGTTTATCACCTCCTTCGGCGTAGCGGCGGTTATCTGGGTCGGCGGCAGTTACGTCATGAGCGGGAAAATGACCGCCTCCGAATTTTTCTCCTTTGTCACCGCCATGGTGCTGGCCTATAACCCGGTCAGGAAGCTGATTAATTCCTATAACGTCGCACAGCGTTCCATAGGTGCTGGTGAACGGGTGTTTGAGATAATCGACGAGAAGCGCGAGATAGTCGATGCCCCGGATGCAATGACTTTGGCGAAGGCGCAGGGGGATGTGGAATTCAACGGGGTATCGTTCCGCTATCAGGATGATAATGTCCTGGACAACGTCAACCTGCGTGCGAAAAAGGGGGAAATCATCGCGCTGGTCGGACCTTCCGGCGGAGGGAAAACCACCCTGGTTTCGCTGATACCGAGGTTTTATGACGTGACGGAAGGGACCGTGTTCATTGACGGTATCGATGTGAGGCGCGTCAGGCTTGACGACCTCATGCGGCAGATCGCCCTGGTCGACCAGGAGACCATCCTCTTCAACGACACCATTGCCAACAACATCAGGTACGGCAAGCCCGCCGCTGCCGATGCCGAGGTAACGGCCGCAGCACAGGCTGCGTTCGCCCACGAGTTCATCATGGACATGCCGGATGGTTATGGGACAAATATCGGCGACCGCGGCGTAAGGCTGTCGGGGGGGCAGCGGCAGCGGATCTGCATAGCACGGGCGATTCTCAAGGATGCGCCGATCCTCATTCTTGATGAGGCGACGAGCGCCCTTGACACGGAAAGCGAGCAGATGGTGCAAAACGCCTTGAACAACCTGATGGCCAATCGCACAACCTTTGTCATCGCCCATCGCCTCTCCACCATCCTCCATGCGGACAGGATCGTGGCTCTGGAAAACGGCGGCATCGTGGAAGAGGGGAGCCATGATCAGCTCCTGGCCAAGGGCGGACTCTACAAAAAACTTTACCATATGCAGTTCCAGGGTTGATGAAGAACCTGCTGAGAAAAATAAAAAACCGGCTGGCCGGCGGTTTACTGCCAAAGCTCATCTTTGCCGTCGTCAGGCTCCTCTATGCCACCATGCGGACCAGGGTGGTCGGGGGGGAGATCCCCCAGTCATTCCACGACCGGGGTGAAGGGACCATCAACGTTTTCTGGCACGGACGGCTACTCATGCTCCCATTTTTCTATAAAGGGAAGGGACTGCATGTCCTCATCAGCAGCCACGGCGACGGCGAGATCATCGCCAACGTCATGAGGCTTTTCGGTTTCCACCCCGTGCGCGGCTCCTCGTCGAAAGGAGGGAAAGAAGCACTCCATGAACTGATGAGGCTCGCCCGGGAGAACCGGGACCTGGCCATTACCCCCGACGGCCCCCGGGGTCCCGCCGAAGTGGTAAAACCGGGGGTGGCTCAACTGGCCCGGATTACCGGCCGGCCGGTCATAACCTTGGCATTTTCCTCTTCAAGGGGAAAGCGATTCAGCAGCTGGGACCGGTTTCTCGTCCCCTATCCCTTTTCCCGCGGCGTCTTCGTCTGGGGGGAGCCGCTCCATTACCGGAAAGGTGAGGAGATGGAGACTTTTCGCCTTCGCATAGAAGAGGCTTTGCGGGCGACCACTCAAAGGGCCGACGAATACATCGGTTCTAAGTTCTAAGTTCTATGTTCTAGGTTTTTTGCCATTGAACGTAGAACGTAGAACGTAGAACGTAGAACGGTCACGAATGTATATTCTTTACAACATCATCCTCTGGCTGGCGCTCCCTTTCGTGATCGGCTACCACCTCTACCGTTCCGTGAGCCGGGGGCGGCGGTCGGCGTTTGCGGAGCGTTTCGGCCTGCTGGCTACCGACAGGCTCTCTGCCGTCGTCGGCAAAGAGACCATCTGGGTCCATGCGGTGTCGGTGGGGGAGACCATAGCGGTGAAGCCCCTGCTCAAGGCCCTTAAGGAAACCTTTCCCGACTGGAAGATTGTCTTGTCCAACGTTACCGAGACGGGGCGAAGTATCGGAGAAAAGCTGGCAGAGGCGGACCTCTGCATCTATTTCCCCTTTGACTACCCGTTTGCCGTCAAGGGGTTGCTGGAGAAGGTCAACCCTTCCATCTTGATCGTTATGGAGACCGAGATATGGCCCAATTTTCTCCGAATTGCCCGGCGGATGGGGATACCTGCGGTAATGGTGAACGGCCGCATCTCCGACCGCTCATTTGGCCGTTACCTTAAATTTAAACGGTTTTTCCGCCCGGTCCTTGCCAACTTTACGGCGTTCTGTATGCAAACCGGGGAAGACGCCCGCCGGATCGCGGCCATCGGGGCGGAACCGGACCGTGTTCACGTGACAAAAAATCTCAAGTATGACCTCCCTATGGCTTCCTCTTCCCCTGAGCAGAGAGGGGAGTTGCGGAAGAGCTATAGAATACCCGGGGGTGCTCTGGTCTTTACCGCCGGCAGCACCCATGCGGGAGAGGAAGAAATCGTTGTTGCGGCCTATAAGTCCCTTTTGTCCCAAGGAAGGGACTGTTTCATGATTCTGGCGCCCCGGCACCCGGAGCGTGCCGGTCAGGTTGCCGAAATATTGAAAAAGGCCGGAGTTTCCTTTACCATCCGCTCAGGGCTTGACGCGCGATCGGAAGAATTTGCACCGGGAGAAGTCCTCCTGGTGGATACCGTGGGGGAGCTGACGCGCCTCTATTCCTTTTCCGATGTGGTGTTTGTCGGGGGAAGCCTCGTGCCGACCGGGGGACACAATGTCCTGGAACCTGCTGCCTGCGGCGTTCCGGTCATTTTCGGCCCGCACATGGGCAACTTTCGCGAGATCGCCGCCCTTTTCCTCAAATGGGGCGGCGGTGTGCAGGTGAAAAACGGTGAGGAACTGGAGGTTTACCTGCAAGCCCTTCTTGCCGACGATGAAAGGCGCGCTGCCATGGGGAAGAACGGGGCGCGGCTTCTGCTCGACAACAGCGGCTCCACCGCGCGGCATATTGAAGTCATCAGGAAACTGGTGAGGAGTGAGGAGTGAAGAGTGAGGAGTATTTCCGCCAACTATGGAGCGGAGGAAAGGCGGTGAATGGTGAACGGTGAACGGTGAATAGTAGAGCCTTTTGTTTATTCACACTTCACATTTCACATTTCACCTGATGACCAGATGGTTACCTTGGAACAATATTTCCGGGAACTCGTGGATGATAAACGGCGGAAAACCACCGACCGCCTCCTGCTGGCCCTTCTAACGGTCCTTTCCTTCCCCTACGCGATCATCATGCGACTGCGCGCACTGGCTTACGGGGCCGGCGCACTCCGTTCACACCGGCTGGCGCGGCCGGTTGTATCGGTGGGAAACCTGACGGTCGGCGGGACCGGCAAGACCCCTGCAGTCGCCTTTATTTCCCGCTGGTTCCAGTCGCGGGGAAAGCGGGTAGCGGTTCTTTCCCGCGGTTATGGCGGCTCTTCCGGCGGGGAGTCAAGGATTGTCGCCGACGGTAAAAACGTTCTCCTTTCCCCCGAAGAGGCGGGGGACGAACCGTACCTTCTGGCTTCTTCAATCCCCGGCCTCATGGTCGTAATCGGCGCCGATCGCTATGGGGCGGGGCTTTTGGCGCTGGAGCAACTGGACCCCGACATTTTCATCCTCGACGACGGCTTTCAGCACCTGCGCCTTGCGCGCGACCTGAACCTGCTCCTGCTCGACTGTGCGAAGCCGTTTGGCAGCGGGCGGACGCTCCCGGCGGGAATATTGCGCGAGCCGAAGTCGGCGGTTGACCGGGCCGACCTGGTGATATACACCAGATGCGACGGCAGGGAGCCGGTTGACCGGACGGACAAGCCTTTTTACGCGGCCTCCCACCGGTTGACCGTGGCAATTCCCGCGGCCGGAGGAGCGCCACATTCCTTTGCCGGTTTCGGGAGGGAACGGGTGACGGCCTTTGCCGGCATTGCCGATCCGGCCTCTTTTTTCGATGCCTTGGAAAGGGAAGGGGTACTTCTGGTTGCCACGCTGGCGTTTCCGGATCATACCCCTTACGGGGAAGAAGAGATTGCCGCAATCTGCCGGCTCAGAGACGCTTCCCGCTCCGCCTCTCTGATCACCACCGGCAAAGACGCGGTCAAGCTTGCGCCTTATCTGGAAAGACTCGGCGTTGTCTACATCGCAGCCCTCGAAATGGAGATCCGTAATTGTAACTCACTTGAAATGGAATTGGAGAAACTGCTTTTAAAACAGAGGTAACTTATGGCATTATCACAAGAGTTGTTGGATATCCTCGTCTGCCCGCAGTGCAAGGGGACGTTGCGCTACGAGCCGGAGCGTCAGGCCTTGATCTGTGCCCCCTGCCGGCTGCGGTATTCGGTGCGAGAAGATATCCCGGTCATGCTGGTGGATGAGGCGGAGAAAATCGGTGAGGAGTGAGGAGTGAGGAGTGAGGAGTGAGGCGGCAAAAAAACGGATTCTAGTCCTCCGGTATCGCTTTATCGGAGACACGATCCTGACCGTGCCGTTTCTCAGGAACCTGCGCCGGGCCGAGCCCGATGCCCATATCGCATGGGTGGTGGCCCCCGGTTCCGCCGATGTGGTCAGGGGGATACCGTATGTCGATGAGTTGTTGTTCTGGGATCCGGTTACCACCCATGCCGACAGTCGGGGGACGCACCGGACATGGTCCGCCAAGCTCGCCTTTATCAAGGAGTTGCGGGCGAGGCGCTTCGACAAGGTGTACGTGCTGAAACGCTCGTTATCGAGCGCCATAATTGCCTGGCTGAGCGGCGCCCCGAAACGGATCGGTTTTGCCACCGAAGGGCGCAGCTTCCTCTTGACCAGAACGGTGCCGTACCGGCACGATCAGCACGAAGTCGAGAATTTCCTCGACGTTCTGCGGGCCGATGGCATCGGCGTGACCGACGACTGCCTCGAAGCATGGCTTTCGCCGGCGGAGGAGGCATTTGCCGGCAGGTTCCTGGCGGAAGCGGGCGTTGCGCCGGGCGAAAGCGTAGTCGGAATTCACCCGTTCACTGCCAATACGCCGCGTGCCTGGCATCTGGACAATTTCATCGAACTGGTGAACCTCCTCCAGACAACCGGTCGCTACCGCGTCCTCATTTTCGGCGGCGGCAGGGACAAGGAGGCTGCCCGGGAAATCATCGCGCGAGTTTCCCCGGCGCCGGTGATGGCGGTTGGGACTACAAGCCTGCGCGAATCGATGGCCCTCCTCGCCAGATGCTCCCTTGTTGTCTGCAACGACAGCGGCATCATGCACCTGGCGGCGGCGTTGAAGATTCCCATGGTCGCGCTGTTCGGGCCGCAATCGCCAGTCAAGTTCGGGCCCTGGGGGGAAAGCTGCCGCGTCATTTATGGGGCGTTTTCCTGTTCCCCCTGCCGGCAGAAATTCTTCCGGGAATGCGAGCCGTCGCCTCGCCTGACGCCGGCGTGCATGGAGGCGATCACCGTCCGGGAAGTGCTGGACACCATCTGGAACTTTGGGGAGCAATCGAGCCATGCCCGCACAGAGCACTAAAATTTCCGCCTTCGTCATCACGAAAAACAACGGCGACAAGATCGGCGATTGCCTGAAGTCCCTCGAATGGGCCGATGAGATTATTGTTGTCGATGATTTCAGTGAGGACACGACGCCTGCTATCTGCCGCAGCCATGCCAATGTGAAATTTGTCCAGAATAAGTTTGCCGGGTTCCAGGAACAGAAACTGTATGCCATGTCGCTGACCGCCAACGACTGGGTGCTGAAAATAGATGCCGATGAACGGGTTTCCGCGGAGATGCGCAATGGTATCCTCGCCCTTACCGAAAAGGATTTCGCCACATACTCCTGCTTCGAATTCAAGAGACTTACCTGTTTCTGGGGGAAGTGGATAAGGCATGGCTCGTTCTATCCCGATTACAATCCCCGCCTGTTTCATAAACATCAGGGCGCCTGGCGCGGGGTCAATCCCCACGACAAATTCTATCCCACGGGCCTTACGAAAAAGCTGGCCGGCGACATCTTCCATTTTCAGAACTGGGATCTCTCTGCGTATGCCTCCCGAACCATCCTCTATTCCACCATTTCGGCAGGAGAGTACTATAAGGGAGGGAGAAGGGCGAAACTGAGCGATTTCACCATCCGGCCCCTCTACACCTTCTTCTACCGTTACCTGATCCGTCTTGGTTTTCTGGAGGGTCCCCACGGTCTGGTCATTGCCGTCATGGGAGCGCTTGGGACATTCGTGAAATATATGAAAATCTACGAATTGCAGCACGACATGGTGCCTACGCACATGGATGTGGAATGACCATCACTGCAGGGGTCCGGTTGAAGAGAGCTTCATGAATAGCGGGAACAGTGCCTCGGCAACGGCATACCTTGTCATCGGTTTCGGAGGGAAAGGGGTCGGAGATGTTGTGGCATGCACGGCATTCATCCGCAACCTGGCCCGCAACGAACCCGATAGTGTCATAGATTTTGTGGTATTCAGTCCGGTTGGTGTCGAACTCCTGCGGCAAAATCCGTATGTGAGAAACACGTATCTGCTGGACATGGACTACCTGCGTATGGGTGGCAGATACTCCTGGCGGGAAAAGCTCGGGTATCTGAGGCCGTTCAGAAGGGTCAGGTATGACGGCTGTTATGTCCTGAGCACCAAATTGCGCCATGCCTTGTTCGCCTTTTTGACCGGTGCCAGGGAACGGATTGGGTATGCGAATTATCACCGGGGCTTCCTGCTGACGAAAACTGGGCGGGAACCGCTTGAAAAAAACGTGGCGGAGCGGTTCCTTGACCTCCTGGGATTGGACGGCAAACCCATCTTCGACAATCACGGTGAGGTGTTCCTGTCGGATCGGGAGATTGCCGGCGCTCACCGCATTCTCCAAGAGCATGGGGTCTCCGCGGATGATGTGGTGGTTGCGCTGGCACCCTTTGCCGCGGATATGCGCAGGACCTGGGGGATTGATAACTTCTGGGAGGTTGCGCGTCACTTTGCCGGGCAGGGTTATAAGGTTCTTATCCTCGGTGCTTCCCATGACCGGGAGAAGATAGAGAGCAATCCGGTGCCGAATGCCCCGGAAATCGTTGACCTCATCGGCAGGTTGACGATCCTGGAAACAGCGGCGGCCATCCGGTACAGTGCAGTGTTTCTCGGCAACGACAGCGGTCTTGGCCATATTGCCGGGGCCGTTGGTGCGAAGGCCCTCGTCCTGGGGTACGAGGTGACCAGGGTCTGGTATCCTATCGCGCCCACAGTGACAACCATCATCAAGGATACGGGCTGCAACGGCTGCAATGTCCAGAAATGTGTGGGAAACAGCGGCGCCGCCCCAGTATGTTTTTCGTCGATCAAGGCGGATGAGGTGGTACGGACCCTTACGGAAATACTGGCGTGAGGGCCGGGAAGCCTGACTGATAATACAATGTACCGGCTTTAGGTTCTTGTTGGTCTCGGAGGTTTGGTGAAGATACTCTTTGTAAATAACGCCCGCGTCTGCAGCGGCTGCGAGGACCATCTTATCGACATTGCGGTCTGGTTCAGGGAACACGGGGTGGAGCCGGTGTTTCTCGTCAGGGAAGCGAGTCTCCTTCAGGAGCGCCTTGAAGCCCTAGGCATAAAGGTCCATCCGGTGTTCATCCCGGACCGGAAACCGGGGCTCCTGCACAGGATTGCCAAGGCCATCCTTGACGATCAGCCGGATGTGATCTCCATCAATCGGGAGCACAACATCATGCCGGTTACTGCGGCAACCATGCTGATGTATCCCTTTCTGCGCACGAAGCCGAAGATGGTGGCGGTTTTCCATACGCCGACCGGCCGCTGGTATCCGGGGCTAGGGAGTTTCGCCGGCATTATCGGTACGTCGGACTATACGGCCGAATCGTTCATCAGGGTAAATCCCGGGATAAAAGAGAAAACTACGGTCATTCACTACGGCATCAAGGTGCCGCAGGCGGATGCCGCGAGCAAGCTCACCAGGGAACGGCCGCGGAAGTATTTCCATGGCAGGAAATTCCCCATTATCGGCATGGTGGGGGAGCTCTGGAAGAACCAGGAGGAGCTGGTGGACGCTGGCAGATATCTGGTGGAGCGGTTTCCAGACATCACCATCGCCTTTATCGGCGGCTATGAGGGGTTGGAGCCCTTGCAGAAAAGGATTGCCGCCGCCGGCCTGGAAGAGCATTTCATTCTGACCGGAAGGGTGCCCCGGGAACTGATCCCCGACATCTTCTATGACCTCGATCTCTCGGTATCGACCCACCGCAACGAGGGATTCGGCATTGTTCACATCGAATCGCTTGCAGCTTACACCCCTGTCGTTGCCTACAACAGCGGCGGCCTTGTGGAAATCATCCGCAAGGGGGGAGGGGTGCTGGTGGAGGGAGAGACGAAGGAGTTTGCCGATGCGGTCAACAGCCTCCTGGCCGATGACGAGCGCCGCTGGGCTCTGGGCGCGGAAGGGCGGCGGGTCGTGGAAGAAAACTTTTCCATCGATGCAATGGGGAGAAAGCACCTTGCGGTCTATCGGAAGGTTGTCGGGGGCGGCACGTAAATCACCAGGTACAAGGTACATGGTATGAGCCGGTGCAAGGGAGAAGTACCTTAATCAGGAAAAACAGTATTGATTGGAGATTCCAGTGGGAAATTCGCCGCTTTCGCTTGTTGCACGTTATAAACAGACAAACACCTACGCCTGGACAAAAAAGACGACGACGAGCATCATTCTTTTCTGCCGACTGCAGTATTACAAACTTTTCAAGTCCTCAAGAACTTTCAAGTTCAATGGGAAATCGTACAGATATTTCCAGCACAAATACAATACGACCTGGCGGACTGAACGGGCAGTTGAGATATCTCTCTTCTGGGATATTGTCAAGGGTCACGAGGGGAAAAAAATTCTTGAAGTGGGGAATGTCCTCTCTCATTATTTTCCGGTCAATCACGATATTCTGGACAAGTATGAGAAAGCGCCCGGTGTGCTCAATCAGGACGTTGTGGATTTTCAACCCGACAAACGATACGATCTGATCGTCTCCATCTCAACGCTGGAGCATGTGGGGTGGGACGAGGAGCCGAAGGACCCTGCGAAAATTTTACGCGCCATTGACAATTTGAAAAAATGCCTTGCCCCCGGAGGCACTTTCATCGTCACGCTTCCCTTGGGGCAGAATCCGGAAATGGACAGACTCCTCGAAGAGGACAAAATCCCCTTCGTCCAGCAGTACTGTCTCAAACGTATTTCTGCAGATAATGTCTGGATTGAAGCGGAGTGGCAGGATATCCAGGGGGCACAGCACAACTATCCGTTTCGCGCCGCAAACGGGCTGGTAATCGGCATATTTTAAACCTTCAGACGCTTCCGTCAGGCAGATGGATAACGACGAATCAATGGCCGGATATTCGAACATTCTCATAATCAAACCCGGGGCCATAGGGGATCTTCTGCACATAACCCCGGTCATCCGCGAAGTGAAACGTAGCTGTCCGGAATCCCGTATTACGCTGATTGTCGGCTCCAGGGCCACGGCGGCTCTGTTCGACAATCATCCGCACGTTTACGAGACCATCGTTTTTGACAAGCGCGGCGAACATCGTTCTTTGCCGGCGCTGGCCAAGCTCTGGCGCCGTCTCAGGAGTGCCCGTTATGACTTGGTGCTCAATTTCCAGCGCAGCAACCTGAAAGCATGGCTGCTCGTTTCTGCTGCATTTCCCAGTCGTGTCCTGATTTACCACAAAACCAGGAAAAGGATGGTGCATGCCGTGATCAACCACTGGGAAACCATAGCCCCCCTGGGAATCAGGCCGACCGATATGCACCTCGATTTTTACCCCTCCCCGGCAGCTATAGCGTTTGCCGATGAGTACTTCACCCGCCATGGACTGGATGGAAAAGTGGTCGTTGCCATCAACCCGGGCGCCAGCAACCGGATCAAGTGCTGGAGTCCGCGCCGGTTTGCGGAGCTTGGCGACCGCGTCACCGAGGAACTGGGCGCCGCTGTGATGATCGTGGGGGGCAAGGAGGAGCGTGATCTGGCTGATGCCATCCGTGCCGGCATGCGTGTCCCCCCACTGGACCTGCTTGGCAAGACCACTCTGCCGCAGTTAGGGGCGATTCTGCGGCGATGTAATGTGGTGGTGAGCGGCGATACCGGACCCATGCACATGGCGACTGCCGTCGGCACGCCGGTAGTGGCGCTGTTCGGGGCCATCGACCCCCGCCGGACCGGACCGGTGGGGAATGGCCACCGGGTGATTCAGCATAAGGAAATAGAATGCGTACCCTGTAACGCCAAAAGTTGCGCGAACTCCCGCTATCTGGAGTGCATGGAAAAGATAACCGCGGACGAAGTGTTTCACGCGCTTGCTGAAATGCTCGAAAAGGATGGGGGGACGCCGTGAGGGTCCTGATCGTCAAGGTTTCCGCCCTGGGAGACGTAATCCACGCGCTCCCCGTTCTCGATTATCTCCATCGGGTCATGCCCGGCATCGAGATAGACTGGGTGGTTGAGGAGCCTTTTCGCGATGTCCTGGAGGGAAATCCGCTGATCAGCCGGCTTCACGTCGTCCGAACAAGGGTATGGCGGAAAAGGCCATTTGCCGCCGCTACAAGACGGGAGATCGGGGAGTTGAAAACGGCCCTGCGGGAGCGCGCTTACGACCTGGTCTTCGATATCCAGGGAAACCTGAAGAGCGGCCTCGTCTCTTGGCTGTCCGGCGCAGGGAACAGGATCGGTTTCACCAGGGATTACCTGCAGGAGAGCATCAACCTTATTTTCACCACGCGGCAGATCCCGCCGCGCTCCCAGGATTACCACATCACCGACCAGTATCTGAGGCTTGTCAGCGTCCCCTTCGGCCGGGATTTCAAGGAAATAGAGCTTTGCTCCGACATTCATACTTCGCCCGAGGATGACGCCGCCGCTGAAACCTTGCTAAGCACACTGGCGGACGGGCTGGTCTTTCTTTTCCACTTTGGAACGACCTGGCAGACCAAATTCTGGTTTGAGGCGGGGTGGATAGAACTCGGCAAGTCTCTGCTCGGCAGGTTTCCGGAATCGTCCATACTCCTTTCGTGGGGGAATGAAGAGGAACGGAAGACCGTAACCGCCATGGCTGCGGCCATCGGAACCGGAGCGCGGGTGATTGACCGCTATCCCCTCAAGGGGCTTGCCGCCCTCCTGAAAAAGGTGGACCTGGTGGTGGGGGGAGATACGGGACCGGTGCATATGGCCGCCGCGGTCGGCACTCCAACCGTATCCCTGTACCGGGCCAGCGACGGCAAGAGGAGCGGGCCGCGCGGCAAGAGACAAATCATTATCCAGTCGCCGCTCCCCTGTGCGGGGTGTTTCCGTACCCGGTGCGACCAGGATGCGGCATGCCGGGAAAGCATCACCGTCGAGAAGGTACTGCAGGGAATCGGGAAGTTATTCGGGTAGGCTTTCACAGGGCACAGAGAAAAAAAGTTCTAAGTTCTAAGTTCTAAGTTTAAGGAATGAGGAGTTATGTTTTAACGTAGAACATAGAACGTAGAACTGATTCGAGGGGACCTATGAAATATGAACCAACCGATTTTTCAGACGTGACCACCTATCCGCTGGCTGAGCGGAAGAACAAGGTGATCATGAAAAAACACAAAGCCGGTGCAATCCGTGCGGGGATGACGGTTGCCGACCTCCTGGCCGCTCTTCCCGATCAACTCGCTTCCCGGGCGCTGCTCGACGTGATCGATGCGGTGGTCCGTGCACGGGACAGGGGAAAACCGGTGATAATGGCGATGGGCGCCCATGTCATCAAGTGCGGCCTGCAACCGGTGCTCTTGAGCCTGATCGATGCCGGCGCCGTCACCGCATTCGCCATGAACGGGGCCGGCTCCGTTCATGATTACGAAATCTCCCTGATCGGCGAGACCAGCGAGGATGTGGGGGCGGTGCTCCACGCAGGACAATTCGGCATGGCGGAAGAAACTGGACGCGACATCAGCCGGGCTCTCAAAGCCGGGGTTGCCGAAGGAATGGGTTATGGTGAGGCGGTGGGGCGATTTATCGTGGACAACCGAAATCCCTGTAGGGAGTATAGCCTGCTGGCGGCCTGCGTGGAACGGGACATCCCGGTGACGGTCCATGTGGCGCTCGGCACCGACATCATCCACCAGCATCCCTCAGCCGACGGTGCCGTAATAGGGGCCGCTTCCTATACCGATTTCAAACTCCTCACCTCGGTGGTTTCCGAGCTGGGAGATGGGGGGGTGTACCTGAACGTCGGGAGCGCGGTCATCCTGCCGGAGGTGTTTCTCAAGGCGCTCTCCATTGCCCAGAACCTGGGGCGCCACGTGGATCATTTCACGACGGCAAACTTCGACATGCAGCAGCACTACCGACCGCTGCAGAATGTGGTGAAGCGCCCGACTGCCGGGAAAAGCCGGGGATACACCATAACCGGGCACCATGAGATCATGCTGCCGCTATTGGCGGCGGGAATACTTGACAGGCTAAAGGCGAGGGGCTAAGCAAAGGGTTTATTCCTTTAGCCTTTAGCCTAATGCCTTTAGCCTGCTTTCGGAGAAAGCACTATGGAACGCAAAGACATCGAATCGCTCTTTACCCGTGCCAGGGAGATCAACGCCCTGGTTGTCGGCGACCTGATGCTCGACGAGTATTTGTGGGGGAAGGCCGAGCGAATTTCGCCGGAGGCGCCTGTCCAGGTAGTGGATGTCACGAGGGAAGACCTCCGGCTGGGGGGGGCGGGCAATGTGGCCCACAACTTGGTGGCGCTCGGCTGCCGCGTTGCGATCTGCAGCGTCATCGGCGCCGACGAGAACGGCACCATCCTCAGCCACGCCTTTACCGGCAGGGGTGTCGATGTGGCCGGGGTCTTCGAGGACCCGCTCCGCATGACGAGCAGGAAGACGCGGGTGGTGGCGGCCAATCAGCAGATCGTCCGCATCGACCGGGAAACGCGGGAGCCGCTTCGCGCCGAGGTGGAGGAAAAGGTCGTTGCTTTTGTGAGGGAGCGCGCCCAGGATTTCCAGGTGATCCTTGTCTCCGATTACCTGAAGGGGGTCCTGACGCCGCGGGTGCTCAATACGGTCGCGGAAGCGGGAAAAAGACACGGCATTCCGGTAGTGGTCGACCCGAAGGGGAGTGATTACGGCAAGTACCGGGGCGCCACCATCCTTACCCCAAACCGGAAAGAGACGGAGATCGCCGCCCGCATCCCCATCACCGGCGAAGAGGGGCTTCACCGGGCGGCCGAGGTCCTGCTCCGCGAGGTGGATCTGACGGCGCTCCTCATCACGAGGAGCGAAGAGGGGATGTCGCTCTTTGAGGCCAATGGCCGGTTCATCCATATCCCGACGGTGGCCCGCGAGGTTTACGACGTGACCGGCGCCGGAGACACAGTGCTAGCGGTCATGGGACTTTCTCTGGCATGCGGTCAAGGGTTTGATGAGGCGGCACGGCTGGCAAATGTGGCCGCCGGGATAGCGGTCGGCAAGATCGGTACGTCGGCTGTTTCTCCGGCCGAGATCATCGATGAGATCGGACACGGCCACCGGGACAGCGACACCAAGATAAAAAACCTCGATGTGCTCGTAAAAATCATCGACACGGAAAGGGAGCGGGGGACTCGGGTGGTTTTCACCAACGGCTGCTTCGACCTCCTCCATGTGGGGCACGTAAAATACCTGCAGAAGGCGAGGTCGTTCGGCGACGTTCTGGTGCTGGGGCTCAACAGCGACGCGTCCGTCAGAAGACTAAAAGGGGAGAACCGGCCGCTCATTGGAGAGGCGGAGAGGGCGCACCTTCTGGCCGCCCTGGACTGTGTCGATTACCTGGTCATATTCGACGAGGATACGCCGCTCAGGCTGATCGAGACCTTGAAGCCGGCGGTGCTGGTGAAGGGGGGGGATTACACCCCGGAAGGAGTGGTTGGGAAGGATGTGGTGGAGACGTACGGGGGCCGTGTGGAACTGGTGGAATTCGTGGACGGCAAGTCGACCACGAATATCATCGAGAAGATCCTGGAAAGATACAGATGAAACAGACTGGGAAGCGGGAAGCGGGAAGCGGGAAACCCGGTTCATGAGAAGGAATTTAATTGTCATCGGCCGGCAGTTTATGTATACTGCGGTATTCTGAAGACGTGCTATCCAGGGAGGCGGAATGAAAAAGGCTTTAATCACCGGGATTACCGGCCAGGACGGTTCATATCTGACCGAGCTCCTGCTGAATAAGGGATATGAGGTGCACGGCATCATCCGCCGTTCGTCCTCTTTTAATACCGGCAGGATCAACCATATCTACCGGGACCCCCATGAGACGGGGGTTCGCCTTCTCCTCCACTACGGCGACCTGAACGACGCCAGCTCCATCAACAAGGTGCTGCGGGATGTGCGCCCCGCTGAAATCTACAATCTGGGCGCCCAGAGCCACGTGCGGGTCTCCTTCGACGTGCCGGAGTACACCGGAGAGGTGGACGCCCTGGGGGCGGTCAGGATACTGGAGGCGATCCGCGAGACCGAGCTGAACACCAAATTCTACCAGGCCTCCTCATCGGAATTGTACGGCAAGGTCGTGGAGATTCCCCAGAAAGAGACCACCCCCTTCTATCCCCGTTCCCCTTACGCCTGTGCCAAGGCGTACGCCTACTACATCACCGTCAACTACCGCGAGAGTTACAACCTGTTCGCCTGCAACGGCATCCTCTTCAACCACGAGTCCCCGCGCCGCGGCGAGACCTTCGTCACCCGCAAGATCACCAGGGCCGCCGCCCGCATCAGGCTCGGGATGCAGTCGTGCCTCTACCTGGGAAACCTGGATGCCAAGCGCGACTGGGGATTTGCCGGCGATTACGTGGAGGCCATGTGGCTCATGCTCCAGCAGCCGGAGCCGGACGATTATGTCGTAGCCACCGGCCAGACCCATTCGGTCCGGGAATTCGCGGAAAAGGTCTTTGCCCGGCTTGACATGCCGCTGGAGTGGCAAGGGAGCGGCATTCATGAGAAGGGTATAGATACGAAGAGCGGCAGGATAGTCATCGAGATCGACCCCAAGTACTTCCGTCCGGCCGAGGTGGACCTACTCCTGGGAGACCCGGCAAAGGCGAAACGGCAGCTCACATGGGAACCGCGGGTGGACTTCGAGGGGCTGGTCAACATGATGGTGGATGCGGACCTGGCCATGGCCGAACGGGAGAAGCGGGCCGACGGCGGGTGAATCCGTGAGGAGTGAGGCGCAAACATCACGACTTGCAGGTCTGGCAAGAGGCGATGGCCCTTGTAAATGAGGTATACCGTGCTACGGCGGATTTCCCCAGAGATGAAATCTACGCCCTTACGAGCCAAGTGCGGCGTGCCGCTGTTTCTATCCCTAGCAACATTGCTGAAGGGGCCGCCAGAAGCGGTGAAAAAGAGTTTTTACAGTTTCTGTCTATTGCCAGAGGCTCTCTAAGTGAGTTGGAGACTCAAATGTTTATTGCTCGTGATCTTGGTTATATAAGCAATTCTTCCTCTGTAGAAGAACGGATAGAAAAAGTCTTTGGGCTGATTGGTGGACTTATAAAGAGCATTCAGGAGAGAAGCAATAAATGACTCTTATCCCCTCACTCCTCACCCCTCACCCCTCACCGATGCAGCGCGAAGCGCGCATCTACGTTGCCGGACATCGGGGACTGGTTGGGTCTGCAATCGTGAGGCGTCTCCAGGCGGAAGGGTATACCAACCTCCTGCTCCGTTCGCGTAACGAGCTCGACCTGCGTGATCAGGCCGCCGTGGCCGAGTTCTTCCGGTCGGAGCGGCCCGAGTACGTCTTCCTGGCCGCCGCCAAGGTGGGGGGGATCATCGCCAACAGCACCTATCCGGCGGAGTTTGTCTACGACAATCTGATGATCCAGGCCAACGTGATCCACCAGGCCTACCTGACCGGGGTGAGAAGGCTCCTGTTCCTGGGGAGCACCTGCATCTACCCGAAGCTGGCCCCGCAGCCCATGAAGGAGGAGTGTCTTCTCTCCGGCCCCCTGGAGCCGACCAACGAGCCTTACGCCATCGCCAAGATTGCCGGCATTACCATGTGCCGGTCATACAACCGCCAGTACGGCACGCAATTTCTTGCCGCCATGCCCACCAACCTCTACGGCCCATTAGATAACTTCGACCTGGAAACCTCCCATGCCCTCCCGGCACTTATCAGGAAGTTCCATGAGGCGCGGCTGCGCCAAGTGAGGAGTAAGGAGTTAGGAGTTAGGAGTGACCCCTCACCCCTCACCCCTCACCCCTCACCCGACCGCGAAGCGGTCGTCATCTGGGGAACGGGGACTCCGAAACGCGAGTTCCTCCATGTGGACGACCTTGCCGACGCCTCCCTGTTCCTGATGAATTTGCCGGACGAAGTTTACTCCTCACTCCTCACCCTTCACTCCTCACCCGCCTTAATAAACATCGGCACCGGCGAGGAGCTGACCATCGGGGAACTGGCCCTGCTCATAAAGGAGGTCACGGGTTTCGAGGGGGAACTGGCATTCGACACCGGCAAGCCCGACGGCACCCCGCGCAAGCTTACGGACGTCTCCCGGCTTCACACCCTCGGCTGGCGGCACAGGGTAGGGTTGAAGGAAGGGCTTAGGATGACGTATGATTGGTATCTGGAAAGCCTGCGCATCTGACGGGTAAAGGCGGATTCACGGAGTACAAGGCACTCATCGATGAGGTGAGCAGCTTAACCTCTCCAGCCATGTTTACAGACAAGACGAAGCGGCGGGGATCCTTAACATGCTGGATGCTTACACGGATGCCTTTGCCGGGCTTGCTGCAGAACTTGAACAAAGAGCGCGGGAGGAAGGGTAGGCGGCCCCTTACCCTGCCCCCAAGCGGAGGACTCCTGATGGATGTCCAAAAAATCAAAATTATACTAGCGCCTGTTTTTGAAAAACTGCGTGACAAAATAGCGGCAGCATATCTATTTGGGTCTGTTTCAAGAGATGAGACGAACCCAGCCAGCGATATTGACATTGCGGTGCTTCTTTACGGCAAATACCCGGATCCCGGCGACGATGTCAGGTTTGCGCTCTATGCTGATTGTTGCCGGGTATTGAAAAGGAACGACGTGGATATTGTGCTGCTCAATAAGGCAAAAAACCTTTTCCTGCTGGATGAAATCGTGCGGAACGGTGTTGTTGTCTTTGAAGGTAATGCCGGACTGCGGGAAGAGTTTGAAAGCAGGACGCTGCACGATTCTATTGAATTTAAACAGCACAGGTTGAAAGTTATGGGTTTCTGATGGAAAGAATTTACCATAAGATTGGAAGAATCAGGGAACACCTTGCCCTGATCAGATCTATTAAGGATGAATGTGGAGAGCGCTTTGTATCCGACCCGATATATCGAGGCGCACTGCTTCATTACCTATATCTGTTGTCTGACAGTTGCATTGTCCTCGCAGAGCTGGTCATCAAGCATAAACGGCTGAGAATTCCCCAGTCATATGCCGAATCCTTTGACATCCTTGGGGAAAATAATATACTGGAGCCGGGTTTTTCATATGAATTTGCCGCTATTGCTGGATTTAGAAACTTCCTGGCGCATGATTATGAAAAAATAGACAGCGCATTTGTTTGCGGAAATATACTGGCAAAGCTTAATGAAGTTGACATCTTTCTCGAACAGATAATCAAGTCGTTGGATTTGCGGCTTTGATAGTTGATTGTATTGGCGGGGAATTTTCAGCGCAAACTGGATCTGGCGGTTGAAGGACAGCAGGTGCCGGGAGAAAGAGACTTGAGGGGATAGATTCTCTCTTTGAAAGGAGCTTTATATGGATGAAAAGGATCTCGAACGGATTGAAAAGCTCTTTTTGAATTTTTCCGGAGAATTTGATAATAAACTTGAAAAACAGTCAGAGCTGTTCCAGCAGAAACTGGATAGGCAGTCACAAGATTTTTATAGCTGGATTGGGGCTCAGGGTGACGATTTCCAGCACAAACTGGATCTTGTGGTCGAAGGGCAACAGATGCTGGCGGAGAGAATGGAACGGATGGAAACACGTATTGAGCGCGTTGAGGAAAAGGTGGACAAGGTTGCCTTGGACCTTACCGCACATCGGGCGGACACGGAACGCACGGGACGGTGTACCGGGTGAAGGAAGACGGAAATTAGGAGGCAGGGGGAAGAGACTATAAAGGAGCTTCATCTATGGACGATGAATCGATCTGGAAGATTGAAGTGCTGTTCAAGCACCATATTGGAGCCCTTTCCGAGGACGCATAATGGGTGTATCGGGTGAAGGAGCGGTGAAGGGTGGAGAGGCGGTTTGGGGGAGTTAGTCAACAAATCAACAACGTTCCCTAAGGACTCCCTGGAGTAAAGAAATCGGCGGGTGAGTGGTGGAGTTATGAGCACGACGGGTGTGACCACAAAAGAGCAGATTGCAGAGTTCATCAGGAACCACAGGGAAGAGTTTCTGCTCAAGTATGGAGTCAGAAGGATCGGGCTATTCGGCAGCATAGTCAGAGATGAGCTGACAGAGTCTAGTGACATCGACATTGCCATTGAAATGGAGCCCGGCAAGAAAAATATCCATAATTTCCTGGCGTTCAAGCGGTATCTGGAAAATGAATTCGGCAGACCCGTCGATCTTGGTATCGAAAGTACCCTGAAACCTTTGGTAAGGGAAATGATAAATAGAGAGATCATGTATGTCTAACCGCACAGATATCCTCTATGTACGCGATATTATCGAATCGATTGAGGCCATTTTAGACTATACTCGCAGCATCACATACGAGGCTTTCTCCACCGAACGCATGCGATATTCCGCAGTTATTCGTGAATTTGAGATCATAGGTGAAGCTATCGGGAAATTGCCGGAGAACCTCAAAGATGAGTATCCGCTTGTCCCTTGGCAGGATATCAAGGATTTCCGTAATCTGCTGATTCATGAGTATTTCGGGGTTGATCTGGAAATTGTTTGGAATGTTGTTGAGAACGATCTACCGAAATTGTTTGAGGTTATAAAGGCAATCGAGGCGAGTTTAACTGCTTGAGTCGGAACTGCCCAGCGTGTTGACACCGAGGCGTACGGGACGGTATACAGGGTGAAGGATATGTGAGTGTGGGGGGAGCACCCAAGGGAGGTGGTCTCTATGGATGAGAAAGATTTCAATAAAATTGAAGAGATGTTCCCACATCGGCATCATGTCCGCGGATTTTCAACATAAGCTGGATATCGTTGTCGAAGGGCAGCAGATGGTGGCAGAGAAGCTGGAGTTCACCTGAAAGATGATATCCGGAAGGTCGATCAGCGGCTGACCATGGTTCAGGCCCGACTTGAGAAAAGATTGATGCCGTTGCCGCTGAACTCTCCGCCCACCGGGCCGACACCGAGGCGCATAATGGGGTGTATCGGGTGAAGGAGCGGTGAAGGGTGGAGAGGCGGTTTGGGGGAGTTAGTCAACAAATAGAATGTCCCCTAAGGACTGCTCCCTGGCGTTCGACGCCGGCAAGCCCGACGGCACCCCGCGCAAGCTTACGGATGTCTCCCGGCTGCACGCCATCGGCTGACGACACAGGATAGGGTTGACGGAAGGGCTTAGAACGACGTATGATTGGTATCTGGAAAGCCTGCGCATCTGATGGGTAAAAGGCAGATTCATGGAGTACAAGGCACTCATCGATGAGGTGAGAAAGATCATACTTAAGCACGCAAAGCCGGAGCGCATCTATCTGTACGGCTCGCGCGCGACAGGCGAGGCTTCGGAGACAAGCGACATCGACATTGCCTATGATGACAAGGCGTTTAAAGACCAATTCCTGATAGAAGAAGAGGTGCAATGTCTTCCCACCTTGCTGAAAATTGACGTGAAAAACATCGCCCATGGCGAAGAGCGCTTCAGAAACAGGGTCACGGCAACCGGCAGGGTGCTCTACAGCGCGACGAAGAAGCTTCGTTTCGAAGACGGGCTCTACAATTTCCGGAGGGCTTTCGAACGGTTTGCCGAAGCCGTCGATCGTCGGGAAGAGCTAGTTCAGCAGGGGTTTAGCGACATCTACCTCGACCTTGCCGTAAAGCGCTTCGAATTTACCTACGAGATGGCCTGGAAGGCCATAAGACGCTACCTGGACTATGTGGGAATAGAAGCGCTTTATCCCCGGGCCTGCTTCAAGGAGGCATTTGCCCAGGGGTTGATCCGCAATCAGGACGTCTGGCTGGATATGATCGAACAACGAAACCTCTCCATCCATGTTTACAACCAGGACGAAGTGGCGGGGATCCTTAACAGACTGGATGCTTACAAGGATGCCTTTGCCGGGCTTGCTGCAGAACTTGAACAAAGAGTGCGGGAGGAAGGGTAGGCTGCGGCTCCTTGCCTGCCCCCAAGCGGAGGACTCCCGATGGATGTCCAAAAAATCAAAATTTATTCTAGTGCCTGTTTTCGAAAAACTGCCGCTGTCCCATGATTCCGCGCATTTGTGGAATGAGAAAAAAAGAAACTGTCCTTCCTGAGGTCCCCCAAAAAGTTAATAAAGCTGATCTAATCTTAAATAGTAGGTAAGTGATGAATTTGACAAATAAAAAGATTTTGATAACTGGGGCCGATGGATTTATCGGTTCCCATCTCACCGAAGAATTGGTAAGGCGGGGATTTAATATCCGAGCTTTCGTGTTTTACAACTCTTTTAATTCATGGGGTTGGCTGGACCATTCTGATCCTGAGATTAAAAATTCGATTGAGATTTTTGCCGGCGATATTCGTGACTCTCATGGCGTTAAAGAGGCTATGAAAGGGTGTGACATGGTCTTACACCTGGCTGCCTTAATTGCTATTCCGTATTCCTACCATTCCCCGGATACATATGTTGATACAAATATTAAGGGGACTCTAAACATTGTTCAGGCTGCCCGTGAACTGGGTGTGGAAAAGGTTGTACATACATCCACCAGCGAAGTTTATGGAACTGCCAGATTTGTGCCTATCACCGAAGATCATCCTTTACAGGGCCAATCGCCGTACTCCGCATCCAAAATAGGTGCAGACCAAATTGCCATGTCGTTCTACACATCCTTCAATACACCGGTTGCCATCATACGCCCCTTCAACACCTATGGCCCACGTCAGTCGGCCCGTGCAGTTATCCCCACCATCATCACCCAGATCGCGAATGGCTCCAGGAATCTCAAACTTGGCTCTCTTCACCCGACGCGTGACTTCAATTTTGTCAAAGATACTGTCCAGGGTTTTATCGCCGTTGCTCAATCGGATCAATCTGTGGGTGAAGTCATCAATATCGGCAGCAATTTTGAGGTTTCCATCGGTGAAACGGTCCATGCTATTGCCGATATAATGGGTGCTAACATCGAGATAGAAACCGACGACATCCGCCTGCGCCCTGACAAGAGCGAAGTCGAGCGCCTCTGGGCGGACAACCGCAAGGCGTTTGAGATCGCGGGATGGCAGCCCCACTATGGGGGCATGGATGGTTTGCAACGGGGGCTGACTGAAACGATAGAATGGTTCAGCAATCCGGCTAACCTCAGTTTATACAAGGCAGATCGTTACAATATATGACAGATGAATTCAGCATTGAGGCGATATTCACGGCACTGCGTTCCGTATTCCCGCCCGGAAACGCCTTCGTACCGCTCCATGAACCATGCTTCATCGGTAACGAGTGGACATATGTCAAGGAGTGTCTCGATACCGGCTGGGTATCTTCCGTAGGTAAATATGTCGATCGTTTTGAGGAAGAGCTGGCCGCATATACCGGAGTTAAAAGGGCCATTGCTGTTGTCAACGGCACGGCCGCGCTGCATGTATGTCTAATGCTGGCAGGGGTCAGGGCTGGCGATGAAGTCCTGATGCCGGCGCTGACCTTTATCGCCACTGCCAACGCGGTTTCATATTGCGGAGCTGTTCCGCATTTTGTTGACAGCGAAGAACGGACGCTGGGGATAGACCCCCACAAACTTGCCGCCTATCTTCACAAGATTACGGAACGACGTGACGATGGCTGCTTCAATCGTAATACCGGCCGGCGCATCAAGGCGGCGGTGCCGATGCATGCCTTCGGCCACCCGGTGGACCTTGACCCTCTGGGCGAGATGTGCTGTCGTTTTGGTATTGAGATGATAGAGGATGCGGCTGAATCGCTTGGTTCGTTCTACAAGGGACGGCATACTGGTCAGTGGGGACTGCTTTCCGCGTTGAGCTTCAATGGTAACAAGACCATCACCACCGGAGGTGGCGGCGCCATCCTGACCAATGATGAGGATCTGGGCCGCCTGGCAAAACACCTTACCACTACCGCCAAGGTTCCCCACCGTTGGGAGTTCAATCACGACATGGTCGGCTATAACTACCGTTTGCCTAACGTGAATGCCGCCCTCGGCTGTGCTCAACTGGAACAACTCCCCGCTTTTCTGGTGGCAAAGCGTGCCTTGGCGGAGCGCTATCGCAAGGCCTTTGCTGACGTGCCTGGTGTTCGTTTTGTTACCGAGCCCGATGACGCTCACAGCAACTACTGGCTCAACACGATCCTGCTCGACCAGGCTCATGCGGGGCAAAGAGATGCCCTGCTGGCAGTGACCAATGATGCCGGCATCATGACTCGTCCGGCCTGGACCCTTATGAACAGGCTGCAGATGTTTGCCGAATTTCCTCGCATGGACCTGAGAATAGCCGAGTCGCTGGAAAGACGGTTGATTAATCTCCCCAGTAGCGCCTTCCTGGAAGGTGAAGCACATGCCAATGCGTAAGATCTGCGTTGTCACCGGCACCAGGGCCGAATATGGGCTACTCTACTGGCTGATGAAGGAGATTCAGGTTGATGCAGATCTTCAGCTTCAGATAATCGCTACCGGTATGCATCTTTCACCGGAGTTCGGGCTCACCTACAGAACTATTGAGGAAGATGGATTTACCATTGATGCCAAGGTTGAGATGCTGCTTTCCAGCGACACCCCGGTTGGGATTGCCAAATCAATCGGCCTCGGGGTCATAGGCTTTGCCGACGCACTGGAACATTTGAATCCGGATATATTAGTTGTTTTGGGAGACCGTTACGAGATTCTGGCAGCAGCCCAGGCTGCGCTAGTTGCCAAGATTCCCGTGGCCCATATCCATGGCGGAGAAACAACAGAAGGCGCTGTTGACGAAAGCATCCGCCACGCCATTACTAAAATGTCCCATCTTCATTTTGTGGCTGCCGAACCGTATCGCACCCGAGTCATTCAACTGGGTGAACATCCGGATACGGTTTTTAATGTTGGAGCGCTTGGCATTGAAAATATCAAACGCTTGCAGTTGCTGGATAAATCCCAGCTTGAACAGAGCATAAACTTTGAACTGGGTACTACCTGTTTTCTGGTCACTTATCACCCCGCAACTCTTGGCACAACAGCGCCTCAGGTTGCCATGCAGGCCCTTCTAGATGCGCTGGGTCATTTCCCTGACGCAAAGATTGTTTTTACCAAGCCCAACTCAGACACCGATGGCAGGATACTAGGACAGATGATCGATGAATACGCGCATCACAATAAAGGGCGTGTCGCCGTATTTACCTCCATGGGGCAGCTACGTTACTTGAGCGCGCTACAGTTTGCTGATGCTGTTATCGGAAACTCCTCCAGCGGCATCATTGAGGCGCCTGTCTGCAATACACCAACCGTCAATATCGGTGACCGCCAGTCGGGGCGTCTTAAGTCCAATTCGATCATTGACTGTCTGGAAACAACAGAATCCATTGTAGCAGCAATCAATAAAGCTCTTTCTCAGTCGTTCCGGGAGGGAATCAAGCAGGATGTTTCACTCTATGGTTACGGTGAGTCTGCCTTACACATGAAGGGCCACCTGAAGCAAGCAAACCTTAGCAGTATTAAACGTTTTTACGACCTTTGAGAAATGCGATGCACGCACATTACACTTACATAATCGCCGAGGCAGGGGTAAATCACAACGGTTCCCTCGATATGGCAAAAAAGTTAGTGGAGGTTGCCGCTGAAGCCGGTGCCGATGCCGTTAAGTTCCAAACCTTCAAAGCGTACAAGCTGGTGAGCCGCTCGGCGCCCAAAGCAGAATATCAAACCAAGACAACGGATGCCGACGAATCCCAGCACGAGATGATCCGCAAGCTGGAACTGGACGAACATGCCCATGAAGCCCTGATCGAACAATGTAAAGTTTGTAGTATTCAGTTTCTTTCAACACCTTTTGACCTTGAGAGTGTAGATCTACTTGCGGGGCGTTTTGATCTGCCATGCATCAAGGTTTCCTCCGGTGATATCACCAATGCTCCCTTACTGCTCAAGATTGCCCAGACCGAGAAACCGGTCATCCTTTCAACTGGCATGTCAACCCTTGGTGAGATTGAAGATGCCCTCGGTGTGTTGGCCTTTGGCTATCTCGGCAAGGGCAACCCATCAACAGAGACCTTCCGTGCAGCCTATTGTTCCGCTGAAGGTCTGGCTGCCTTACAAAAAAAAGTTACGTTGCTGCACTGCACCACTGAATATCCGGCCCCGATTGAAGACGTGAATCTGAGAGTGATGGATACCTTGAAAAGTGCCTTTGGCTTGCCGGTCGGCTATTCTGATCACACAGAAGGGATCGTCGTACCCATTGCCGCTGCAGCTCGTGGTGCGGTAGTAATTGAGAAGCATTTTACTCTGGACCGCAATCTGCCCGGCCCTGACCATAAAGCATCTCTCGAACCGAATGAACTGCAGGCGATGGTGAGATCGATCCGCCAAGTGGAGCAGGCGCTTGGGTCCCCTCTGAAAATGCCGGCGTCCTCGGAGGAGAAAAACATGACCGTAGCCCGCAAGAGCATCGTGTCTGCACGGAGCATAAGAGCCGGCGAGCCATTCACCGCTGATAATCTGGTAGTCAAACGTCCGGGAGGCGGCGTCTCGCCGCTGCATTACTGGGAACTTCTCGGCAGGAAGGCCATCCGGGATTTCTCCGCAGATGAGGTGATCGAACTATGAGCATGCCGATTCTTGTTTTGGGAGCTGGAGGCCATGCGAAAGTGTTGATTGATGCCCTTCTGACAACATCTGAAGTTATTGCCGGGGTCGTTGATTCCGATCCGGCATTGACTGGAACGACGGTCCTTGGTGTTCCGGTGCTTGGCGGAGATGATGTTGTCGGCGAATTTCCGCCTTCAGAGATCATGCTCGTCAACGGCCTAGGCTCAGTCGGTCTTCCGGTCAGACGGCAGCTGATATTCGAAAAATTCAAGGGTATTGGCTATAACTTTGCCACGGTTGTCCATCCCTCGTCGGTTGTTGCCGATGATACGGTGTTGGGTGAAGGAGCGCAGGTCATGGCTGGCGTTGTTATCCAGCCGGGAAGCCGCATCGGCTGCAATGCCATTATCAATACCAGTGCCTCGGTGGATCACGATTGCATCATCGGCGATCATACCCACATCGCTCCCGGCGTGACCCTTTCCGGAGGGGTGAAGGTCGGAACAGGTAGCCATATTGGTACCGGTGCTACGGTGATCCAGGGGATCGTAATTGGAGAGCAAAGTCTTGTTGCTGCGGGTGCAGTGGTTGTATTCGATGTTGCGGGAAAGGCCACTGTAAAAGGTATACCAGCAAGGGTGGTGTTAAAGTGAATCGCTGGAAAGAAGTCCTGATCAACCCAACTATTCCTGTTCTCAAAGCCATCGAAATCATAGATGCAAGCTCGCTGCAGATTGCATTAGTGGTAGACGAGAATAACCGACTGATGGGTACGTTGACCGATGGAGATGTTCGTAGAGCAATTTTAAAAGGGATATCACTTAATGATCCCGTGCAGTCAATAATGTTCCGAGAACCTACCGTTGTCAGCATCGTTGAGAGCCGTGACAGTATACTGGCCTTGATGAAGGATAGGCAATTACGTCAAATTCCCGTACTTGACGAGGACCGATGCGTTATTGGCCTTGAAGTCTGGGATGATCTTATTAAAACAACAAAACGAGACAATTTAGTCGTACTTATGGCTGGTGGCCTTGGGACGCGGCTTGGCCCCCTTACCAAAGAGTGCCCAAAGCCACTTCTAAAGATTGGAAACAAAGCGGTTCTAGAAACAATCATTGATAATTGCAAGGAATATGGCTTTCACAGATTTGCCATTTCAATAAACTATAAAGCAGAAATGGTTCAGAACCATTGTGGAGATGGAAGTCGTTGGGGGGTTGAAATAAGCTATGTTCATGAGAATAAGCGATTAGGAACCGCAGGAGCACTTGGATTGCTACAGGAAACGTCTGATCACCCAATTCTTGTAATGAATGCTGATCTGCTGACAAAAGTTAATTTCCAACACTTGCTGGATTTCCACAGCGACCAGAAATCTGCAGCAACTATGTGTGTACGTGAGTATGATTTTCAGGTTCCGTATGGTGTAGTAAAAATTGACAGAGAAAAATTAATAGAGATAGAAGAAAAGCCTATTCATAGTTTTTTTGTCAGTGCAGGAATTTATGTATTCACTCATGACGTTTTGCGACTTGTTCCACGAAATGAATACTTCGATATGCCTTCATTGTTTGAGAAGATGCTCGAGCAAAAAATGGAAATCACGGTATTCCCAATCCATGAATATTGGCTTGATATTGGTAAATTGGATGATTTTGAGCGCGCGAACGGCGATTATGAAGAGGTATTCTCGTGATTGAAAACAAAACCATTCTTGCCATCATCCCTGCACGTGGAGGTTCCAAAGGGGTTCCCAGAAAGAATATTCGGATTGTAGCTGGGAAGCCCTTAATCGCATGGACAATCGAGGAAGCTAGAAAATCTCAATATATTGACAGGCTGGTTGTTTCAACGGATGATCAAGAAATTGCTGATATAGCTGTGCAGTGGGGAGGTGAAGTTCCTTTTCTACGTCCACCCGAACTGGCACAGGATCATACACCAGGAATTGCGCCTGTGCTCCATATGCTGACAGCACTTAGTCCTACGTATGATTTAGTCGTTTTATTACAGCCGACTTCACCTTTGCGGACTGTTGAAGACATTGATGGAGCTATCGCAAGCCTGATTCAACGAAATGCCAAGGCATGCGTCTCGGTTGTGGAGCCAGATAAAAGTCCTTACTGGATGTACTCATTGGATAGATCAGGGCATTTGGTGCCGTTACTTGACGGAAACTTCGCTTGCCGACAAGACATTCCAATTGTGTATGCCCTTAATGGCGCAATATATGTTGCAGAAAGTAATTGGCTGGGAAATGAACAAACCTTTATGACCCTTGAGACTACCGCCTATATCATGCCCAAGTCGCGCTCTCTCGATATCGATACGGAAACAGATTTAACTATTTCAACGTTTATTTTAAATGGAGGTTTGAAGTGAAAAAGCACCCGGTTCCCCCTCCTGTTGATATTGCCCATTTTAATGTTGCGGAAGATTCTTTGGAAGCCAAGTACGGACTTCCCAATGCGGTTAAATTCTGTACAAAATGTGTTATTTCAAACCAGCGTCCGAATTCTGCGATTGAGTACGAGCATACCAAGACAAGTAAAAAACAGACTATCAATCTTGATGAACATGGCGTTTGCGATGCTTGCAGGGTAACGGAACAGAAAAAAAATACCATTGACTGGAAAGAACGGGAACGGGAATTAAAGGAACTGTGTGACCGTCATCGCAGCAAGGACGGTTCATATGATTGTCTAGTGCCCGGTTCCGGCGGGAAGGACAGTTTTTTCCAAGCTCATGTACTTAAGTACAAGTACGGAATGCATCCCCTGACCGTTACGTGGGCGCCGCATGTCTATACAGAATGGGGCTGGAAAAATTTTCAGGCCTGGATCCATGCGGGATTTGACAACTTTCTCTGCACCCCCAATGGGAGAGTCCATCGACTGGTGACGCGACTGGCGGTCGAAAATCTGTTCCATCCGTTTCAACCGTTTATGTTCGGGCAGAAGTCCCTGGCTCCCAAGATGGCGATCCTGCACAAGACTCCGCTCATCTTCTACGGTGAAAACGAGGCAGAATACGGTAATCCTATTGCTGATACCTCCACTGCAAAACGTGATTGGTCATATTTCACTGCAGAGGATAAAAGCAAGGTATTCCTCGGGGGTACATCGGTCAGCGATCTTAAGAATCACTTCGGACTAGATGACAATGACCTTCAGCCATATTATCCTGCAGATCCTGAAATGATCGAAAAAAATAAGATTGAGGTGCATTATCTTGGATATTACCTGAAATGGCATCCGCAGGAGTGCTATTACTACGCGGTCGAAAATGGTGGGTTCCAAGCATCGCCCGAAAGGACGCCAGGCACCTACAGCAAATACAACAGTATTGACGATCGCATTGACGATTTTCACTATCACACGACGTTCATTAAATTCGGTATTGGCCGTGCGACCTACGACGCTTCCCAGGAAATCCGCAACGATGAAATTACCAGGGATGAGGGCGTTGCACTGGTCAAGAAATTCGACGGCGAGTTTCCTGAACGGTTTGCTGATGAAATTTTTAAATATCTGAGCATCCCTGAAAAAGAGTTCCCGATTGCATCCAAGATGTTCGAGCAACCGATAATGAACAAAGATTACTATATGAGCCTTGCAGACCAGTTCCGTTCGCCGCACCTTTGGAAACAGGAGAATGGTACCTGGAAATTAAGACATACCGTTTTTGGGGAATAATTCGCAAATGGCCAGCAATATCAGAATAATATCAAGACTGGATATCAAAGGACCGAACCTGATCAAGGGCATCCATCTTGAAGGTTTACGCAAGCTCGGTGACCCGAACCAGTTTGCAAAAGAGTACTACGAACAGGGAATCGACGAAATCATCTACCTGGACATCGTCGCCAGCTTGTACGAGCGGAGCAGTTTGCTGAGCATCGTGCGACGCACGACCCAGGATGTATTCATTCCGATTACGGTCGGTGGTGGTATTCGATCTGTAGATGATGCCCGAGAGATTTTACGGGTTGGTGCTGATAAAGTTGCGGTGAATACCGCGGCTGTGAAGCGCCCCGAATTGGTCCATGAAATTTCGCAGAAGTTTGGAGCGCAGTGCATGGTTCTCTCAATTGAAGCTAAGCGGACCGCACCCGGTAAGTGGGAAGTGTATTATGACAACGGCAGGGAAAAGACCGGGGTCGATGTGCTGGAATGGGCACAGCGGGGGTGCGAACTCGGTGCAGGGGAGATACTCCTTACCTCTGTCGACATGGAAGGGACCGGCAGAGGTTTTGACTGTGAACTGACGTCGGCAGTCTCGCGGTTAGTCCCGATTCCAGTCATCGCCAGCGGTGGTCTTGGCACAGTTGATGATTTCGAGCAGGTTGTGAAAGTCGGTCAGGCCGATGCTGTGGCGGTTGCGGGAGCGCTACACTACAAGAAACTTAACGTGTGGGATATTCGCAACGAAGCCCTTCGACGTGGGATACATGTCAGAAAAGAGGTCCCATGCCAACAGTAACTGTCATTGATTACGGTATCGGAAACCTCATGAGCGTTGCCCGTGCCTTTGAGCATTGCGGCGCAAGTATTGAACTGACTGATGATCCCAGGAAGGTCGAGGAAGCTGATTATCTTGTATTACCTGGAGTTGGAGCATTTGCTGACGGAATGGCCGGGCTCGCGGAACGTGGGCTTATTGATTCGATAAAAGCCTTTGCAGATAAAGAGCGCCCGTTTCTCGGCATTTGTCTTGGAATGCAGATGATGTTGGACGAAAGTGAGGAATTCGGTGCAAACGATGGATTAGGACTTATTCCTGGTAAGGTTGTTGCGATTCCTTCAACTGGTAGCGACGGGACTCCGCACAAGATTCCTCACATCGGTTGGAATGAAATCACTGCGCCTGAATGTACTTCCTGGGGTAACACAATCCTGCATGACACTCTCGATAGGACTCCTTTTTATTTCGTGCATTCATTCTCAGCCGTTCCAGAATACCAGCACCATCGTCTGGCAGACTGTTTGTACAATGGAGCTCTGATTTCTGCAGCTATTAGAAACAACAATATGTATGGTTGCCAATTTCACCCGGAGAAAAGTGGCAAGGCAGGATTACAGATCATCCAGAGCTTTCTTTCTAAAGTGTAGCTATGGATTCGGGGGCTTCCGCTGAGATGTGAATAAAGCGGCCTAAAGGGCAGCATACCTATCAACTCCGATGGCCCGCAATTTGCCCTATTTTGTACTTTGTTTGATAAATCTATGTAAAAATTATAGAAAATTTTATAGAAGATGTACTTATGAATGGTAGGTCCATAAAATTCAAGTTTCATCTTCTTAAAGAAGCCAAATCGGCCTATATTTATACTCTGTCAACGTTTATAACGCAATTGGGCAGCTTTCTGATTGTGCCACTTTTCTGGAAGAAACTTTCGGTATCAGATTATGGCATTCTTTCTGTCTCTGAAATTATTGCTTCTTTTTTAGCGTTCTTCGTTGGGCTGTCTTTAGATCTTGCAATTACAAGATTCTATTACGAATGGCCTGAGGAACTACGCAAGCAGCGTGTAGGCTCGTTATGGATGTTAAGTTTGACCAGCTCTGTTTTAATTGGTATGTTAGCAATTCTTGTTCTTTCTCTAGTAAGTAACTATCTGTTTCCAGCAGTTGATTTTTACCCATATATTCTGTTGGGTTTGATTGCCACAATTCTGAACAACTTCAGCGTGATACCATACGCAACCATCAGGATAGCACATCAGCCGCGTCTTTATTTTGTATATAGCATTGCCTGTTTTGCTATACAGTTGTCATTGAATATTTATTTTGTTCTGTTTCTTGCTAAGGGAGTCCAAGGGTATTTCATCTCCAACATTATCGGTGCAGCAATTACCGGCGGTATTGGTAGTATTGTGATGTTGAGGTTTGCCGTACCATGTTTTAAACTTGAAGGTTTGCACAGCGCCATCAAATTTTCTTTGCATAACATTCCAGCAAGTATGATAGCTGGTGTGACATCAATAACGGATCGTTTTCTTTTGCAACAGTTTGCTACATTGAATGTATTGGGAATATACTCAATATGCCTCAAGTTTACAAATCTAGTGCTAGCCTTACACAATGCCCTTAAGCTTTCATTTGTACCATACATGGTCAAGGCCGTTGAAGAGAAAAATGCTGAAGGTGCCAACAATCTGGCGCGTATGCGATTATTCTATCTTCTTCCAATATTCGTATTTAGCATGGCAATTGCAATTTTTATCAAAGATTTTGTTCATTTTGTAAACAGAATGGAATATTTTGTTGTGATTCAGTGGGTTCCATGGTTAATTGGGACAGTCTTGATATCATCCTTTACAGTTTATCTGGCTCCAGGCCTTTTTCTTGCCAAAAGAACCGACAAAATGTGGATACCATCTGTTATTCAATTGTTGGTTGTTATTGCTGGCGGATTATTATTGATCCCATCGTTCCAACTGTCAGGAGTTGTCATCAGCCGCTATGTAAGCGTCAGCACACTTTTATTGGTGCATGTAATTCTGTCGCAAAAATATTATCCAATTCCTGTTCCTTGGCACAAACTGGCTATGCTTTTAGTGCTGATTGCTGGCGGGGTCGGAGTTTCCTCCAGGATAGAATTTGATAATTTATTTTTTAACATCGCGACCAAAGGACTCTTGCTGGTTGCGTTCGCTGTGTCTTGTTTGATAGTAGTAATAGGGCGGTTGTCGGTTATGCGTTTATTTCGGGAGCACGCGTTTTCAAAGTAAGGAACAAACTTATTCTTCTAAGAGATTCAGAGTAGTAATGACAATAATAATCGGAGGGTAACATGTTTAAAGTTAAGATTTACGGTGCTGGCTCAATCGGCAATCATCTGGCTAATGCGTCACGTCGTATGGGATGGGCAGTGGATATCTGCGATGTTGACGACGCTGCCCTGGAGAGGACAAGGACGCAGATATACCCCGGCAGATATGGTAAATGGGACGATTCGATAAGGCTTTATAACGTAAATGATGTACCGGTAAATGGCTATGATCTCATAATAATAGGCACTCCTCCTGAATATCATCTGGATATCGCAATTAAATCCTTGCAGGAAACCCCCAAACTAATTCTCATAGAAAAGCCTCTATGTAAGCCAGATCTCGATAAAGCTCAGCTGCTATATGAACTGACGAACAAATCAAATACTAAAATATGTGTGGGATACGATCATGTTTTGGGAAAAGCTACCCAGGAAGTTGAACAAATAATTAAAAGAGGATCCCTGGAGCAGGTAGAAACTATTGACGTGGAGTTCAGGGAACATTGGCAAGGAATTTTTAATGCTCACGCATGGCTTTCAGGTCCGCAGGATACATATCTTGGCTTTTGGAAAAGGGGCGGTGGTGCAAGCGGTGAGCATTCCCATGCGCTTAATTTATGGCAACATGTCGCTCATGCAGTTGGAGCAGGTCGTGTACTAAAAGTGAGCGCAATGCTTGAATATGTGACTAAGAATGGGGTTGATTATGATAAGCTTTGCGCACTAAATTTAAAAACGGAATCAGGTCTAGTCGGGCGGGTGGTGCAAGACGTAGTCACAATACCTCCCAGAAAATGGGGACGAATCCAGTCAGTTGGCAGTTCAGTGGAATGGCAGTTCGGCCACAAGCCAGGCGTGGATACCGTATCTTTCCGTGATAATAGCAATAACTTGTCCGAGTACAGCTTTGAAAAGACTCGGCCTGATGATTTCATCATCGAATTAACGCATCTAAAAAATCTTATTGATGGGAACGTTGTTGTTTCATCTGGAATTTCTCTGGAACGGGGGTTGGATACAATGTTGGTGCTGGCTGCGGCTCACCTGTCCGCGAAGGAACGCAGAAGTGTAGCTATTGATTATTCAAGAGGTTATGTCGCAGAAGCACTTAAATTAATATAAAAGGAGATTACAATGGGGAATGGTTTTGATTTTAAAGATTTGTTCATTTTCGATCTTGCAAACAATCATCAGGGAGATGTTAAGCATGGCTTACGTATCATCAGGGAGGTTGGTGATGTAGTTGCTAAGCATGCTGTAAGAGGCGCCATAAAATTCCAGTTCAGGCAGCTGGATTCATTTATTCATCCAGGGCATAAGACTGGGAGCGATAATAAACATATCCCCAGATTCCTTTCGACCAAGCTTTCGAGAAAAGAGTTTGAGACGCTAACTGCTGAGGTAAAGAAAAGTTTTCTCATCTCAATGTGTACTCCATTCGACGAGGAATCCGTTGATTTAATCATTGATATGGGTATAGACGTTATTAAAATTGCCAGTTGCTCCGCAAAGGATTGGCCTTTGTTGGAAAAAGTTGCTGAAACAGGTAAGCCGGTTATCTTTTCAACAGGCGGCCTGCTTTTGAAGGATATTGATAATTTGGTCAGTTTCTTTGATCACAGGGGGGTAGATTATGCAATAATGCACTGCGTTTCTATCTATCCAATTCCAGACGATTTATTTCATCTCAATCAAATCGACTTGTTGAGGAATCGATATCCTTCCCGTTGCATTGGTTGGTCAACCCATGAAGATCCGAATGAAATGTCAGCAGTTCAGATAGCTGTGGCAAAGGGAGCTAAGCTTTTCGAGCGGCACGTAGGTATTAACACGGACAAAATAACATTAAATGCTTATTCTGCAACCCCTGAACAATTGGATAGCTGGATCAGCGCCTACAAAAAAGCAAAAACCTTATGTGGGAGTCTGCAGAGGCCTGAGTCTACTGCGCAGGAAATTGAATCCATTAATTCTTTAAATAGAGGCGTATACGCCAAAAAACGAATAAAAGCGGGAACGCCGATCAGCAGGGATCTGGTTTATTTTGCTATGCCATATGCAGAAGGTCAGTTGATCAGTGGCCATTGGCAAGATGGAATTACCGCAAAAGAGACTATTGAAGCCGATGCTGCCATATTGTTGTCGGCAATTGAATGCCCGCTTCCCCCCGCGAGATTGGTTATTCAGCAAGCGATTCATGAGGTAAAGGCGCTTCTGAATGAAGCGAAAGTGCCGCTTAATAGCGAGTTCACGATTGAGTATTCACATCATTACGGCATGGAAAATTTTAGAGAAACAGGTGCTGTTCTCATCGACTGCATAAACAGAAGCTATTGCAAGAAAGTAATCGTGCAATTGCCCAATCAAAAGCATCCATCGCATTTCCACAAGCGCAAGGAAGAAACATTTCAGGTTCTATATGGCATATTGCTAGTTGAAATTGATGGCCACAACCGCATTATGTATCCGGGAGAGACGCTCGTTGTTCTGCCGGGTGTTTGGCATAATTTCCGTACGGAAACTGGCGTTGTGTTCGAGGAAATATCGACAACCCACTTCAATGATGATTCAGTGTATCAGGATAAAAGCATCAATAAAATGGCAAGACATGAACGTAAGACCTCGGTTGATCATTGGGGACGCTTTCAATTGGTATCAAATGAATAAACGGCAAATCGATGATAAAGTGCATTGTTTTTGATTTTGATGGAACACTGGTAAAGTCTAACGAGATTAAGCGCGAACTTTTTTTTAAAGTTATTCAGCCTTACGGTGATTATGATTTTATTGTTGAGTCAGTGTTAAGGGAGAAAGCTGAAGCTGATCGCTATGTTATTCTGACTGAGATAGCCAGTCGACTTATTGCAACTGGTAATCTTGTGGAAAATGTAAGTAGCGATGAATTAGCTTTCTCCCTTATATCAAACTATGCAAAGTCAAGTGAGGAGATGATAGTCAGTTGTGAAGAAGTTTCTGGTACAACCGAACTTCTCAATAGCCTCTTGATCAAAGGGATTTCTTTATTTATTAATTCTGCGACTCCGTTAAATCCTTTAAAAAAAATATTAATGCTGAGACTATTTGACAAGTATTTTGCTGGGGTCTATGGCAGGCCAAACAGCAAGATAGAGAACATGCAAATAATTATGGATGTTACCAAATCAGAGCCCAGTGAAATAATCTTTATCGGTGACAATGAAGTAGACCGACAAACAGCAGAAACCATAGGTTGTTATTTTATCGGCATAAACAATGCTTCATCTTGTTTTGCATTTGAGCCAAATTATTCGGCAATAAATATGACGGAGGCGAAATCAATAATATTCAACATGCTAATTTGACATGTATTGTTATTTTAAAATATTAATATATTGCCAGAAGGAATACGCTTATGAATGCAAATATTTTGTCAGTCACTAAGGACATTATAAAAAGCCGGTTTCCAATGATCGTAAAGTTGCACAATACTTATAAAACTACAATTAGCTCTTATAGAAAAACAATGTCTGATATTTTATTGAACCTATGTACTATGTTATTGCCAAATGGTTTTTATGTTCAAATGATGCCATATGGAATTATCGATAAAATAAACAACTTAGAACGTGATATCGAATCTTATAATACCTTAGAAGGAAAAAAAAACGTTAGAGATACAAATAGAGTTCTAACCATAAGGTTACTATTAAAATTAGTTGAAAGTTTTGATTCAGGCCATTATGCAGAACTCGGGACCCATAGGGGACATTGCGCAAAATTAATTTGGAATAATATGAACAGTAACGCAAAGTTATATTGCTTTGATTCATTTGAAGGCTTTAGTGAATTTGATGTTGATATAGAAAAAACAACATTGGGAACACAAGCTGCTGTCGGTCATTTATCAGATACATCTGTAGAAATTGCCGTCCGAAATATTTTAGGGGTAGGACAAGAAAGTAATCGATTGATTATGCTAAAAGGGTATTTTCCAAAAACATTTGAAGGTTTAGCTAACATTCCATGGAGATTTATAAACTTAGACTTTGATTTATATGAGCCAACCAGAGAAGCATTGGAATTAATGTGGCCTCAATTAGTGCATGGTGGCATCGTACTAATTCATGATTATAATAACCCAAAATATTTGGGCGTTAAAAAGGCTACAGATGAATTCTTTATAAAACACTGCATCGTGCCTATTCCATTAAACGATTATGCTGGTAGTGCTTTAGTTATAAAAAGTCTGGCAAAATAAAGAGCGTTTTTCATTTTCTCAGGCATACCTCCTTTTTCAAGGATGGCTCCTAATAATTGATAATTCATGGACGTGCATTTCTGCGAATATCGCTCATCCTTAGGATTATGTCAAAGTAAAGAGGACGATATGTATAAAGGTAAAAATGTTTTGGCTATTGTCCCCGCTAGAGGCGGAAGCAAGGGGGTAAAATTAAAAAACTTGCAGCCAGTATGCGGAGTTCCTTTAGTTGCTTTAGTAGGTAAGATTGTCAAGCAGGTGCCCATTATTGACAGAGCGGTAGTTTCAACCGATCACCAAGAGATCGCAAGAGTTGCGCAAGAATCAGGTCTTGACGCTCCGTTTATGAGACCTCCTGAATTGTCAGGGGACAGGATTAGCGACCTGGATGTCCTGACTCAAGCTCTTTTGGAAGTTGAAAGAATCGACGGACAGCAATATGACATCATAGTAATGCTTCAACCTACTTCTCCCTTACGAAAACCTGAACACGTCATTAGTACAATTGGAAAACTTGTCAATGATAACCTGGATTCTGTCTGGACGGTTTCGGAAACAGACTCGAAACACCATCCGTTAAAACAATTGACAATATCAGATGATGGTCTTGGTTATTACGATATTTCCGGGAAAGAAATAATCGCCCGGCAGCAGTTGAAGACTCTTTACCACCGCAATGGTGTTGCCTATGCCATGACCAGAGAATGTCTTCTGGAGCAAAAAACTATAATGGGGAAAAAAGCTGGCGCGGTTGTAGTTGAGGAACCGATGGTCAGTATTGATACTTATTTGGACTTTGAATTAGTCGAGTTCTTGATTAATAAGCCGAAGGGTGGTTTGTGAAATTATGCTTTTGTGCAAAATATGTGGCAGCTCTGGATATAGCATAGCTTACGAAGGTGCAATCCGACTCGGTAAATTTGGCAATACTTCCAGCGAGAATTATGTTCTGAAAAAATGTAATTCCTGCGGCGCCATTGCCCTGCCGTCCCCAACACAGGATTTGTCTTCCTATTATGAGAGCGAATCTTACAGGAATGAGGTAGATGACGGGGCTGAAGTAAGAGATTATTTTAAGACACATGATTCGGAGCAAATACGAAATCTTTCAATTACTGGTTCCTCTATATATAGAGATAAAGTTGTTGCGGACATAGGTTGTGGCGGAGGTTCTTTTTTAGACAACATTCGTGGTTTGGCAAAAAAAGCAATTGCGATTGAGCCGTCTATAAAATTTAGAGAACATCTGGTAAACAATGGATACGTAACATTTCCTTATGTAATTGATGCTCTTAGCAAATATGAAAACAATGTGGATATAGCAGTTACTTTTAGCGTAATTGAGCATCTTGATGATCCGTTGATGACTTTAAAACAGATACATCGACTTTTATCATCTGAAGGGAAATTATATCTCAGTACGCCAAACGCTGACGACTTTATGTTAAAGGCTCTTCCTGATATATATCCCAGTTTTTATTATAGAAAAGCTCACCTCTGGTATTTTACTCCGGCGTCCCTTTCGAAGTTGTTGGAAATAGCAGGATACAATAAGATAAAGATTATTCCCTATCAACGTTTTGGATTGTCAAACTTTTTGATGTGGTTAAAAGATGGAAAGCCTAAAGGTGATTGTGTTTCTGAATTTGTTTCGCCTGTTATGAATTCAGTGTGGAAGTCTGATTTGGAACAAAAATTAATTTGCGATTATTTATACGTCGAAGCAAGTCGCGATTAAGCCCGCATTGGTGGATAAGCTACATAATCATCAACTATGCTTGGGACACCAATAGGTCTTTTTCCCAATCTGATATTGATCATAGAGCCGGAATTAGTAGACATAGTAACATGAAAATATGAGGTGGTTTTGTCGTCGATACTACGAAGTCCATTTTTATCAACCATCCGTGAATCATTACCAAGCCCGCTTATTCTGTTAGCTCGGGAAATTCGCTATCAGTTTTTTGTAAATCATGCTGAAGACAGATTGCGTGGGGAAGTTGAAAACCTCCGTAAGCAATGGCTGGATATCATGAATGCCAGCCGGGATTTGCTTGTTGAACTCGAAAATGCGGTTACCGGAAAGCATGTGTTATTCCTAACCGGATATGGGCTTGGCTCACATTTCCTCACAATCGAGCCGATTATTATGATGGCGCTGAAAGCACATGGCTGCAGAATATCGTCGGTTTATTGCAGCGGAAGCCTCCCCGCATGTGAGTTTAACATGGTTGGGAATAATGAACCACCGATGCCTAAGAATTTTTTAGGAGGGATTACGGACGATGCCATACATTACTGCTGTAAAAAATGTACAAATAATATTCGATCAGTGTACGAGTTATTTCCATTGGAGCTCCATGGATATGGGGAATACCTTTCAGCCGAAGATTACCGAGACGCTAGAGAACTCGCCGCTCAAGTCCCGTTCAATGAGTTTCGAAAGTGTATCCACAACGATATCGCGGTAGGTGAAGAAGTTTTTGCCTCCATACTTAGAGTGACTTTTAAGGGGACTGTCGAGGATACTAAAGAAAACCGATTGCTTGTAACCCGATATCTCTATTCTGGAATCCTTATGGCTAAAGCTGCGGAAAATGCATACCGACTCCTTAAGCCGGACAGGGTTGCAATGATTCACGGGGTATATCTTACGCACGGAATATCAGCAAAAGTTGCAACAAAGCTTGGCATACCCGTTGTGATAATTGGTGGAGGCGGCATACGCAAGGATACAGTAGTTATGTGCCATGGAGAAACCTATCATCACCAGCTAATCAAGGAGCCAAATAGTCTGTGGGAAAACGATGAGATCTCAACGGCTGATCGCAATAAAGTTATGTCCTACACCAAGAAGAAACGATGTGCAGGCGGTGGAGCCGATTATCTAAATTACCATCCTAATCCGATGGAAGATTCGGAGCAACTTTTAAATGATCTTCAGATCGATCGGTCACGTGAGATTGTGAGTGTATATACAAATGTTATCTGGGACGCTCAGATTTTTTATGAAGGTAACGCCTTTAAAGACATCTTTGACTGGTTATTTACAACGATAGAGTTTCTAGGTAAGAATGAAAACGTCTGGGGAGTTATTCGCATCCATCCTGCTGAGAAGAAAGGTGCATTGCCAACGCGTCAACCGATGGAACCCGAGATCCGTAAGCATTTCCCCAATCTTCCAAGTAATATCCGAATTATATCACCAGAAAGCGACATTAGCTCATATACTTTGGGTGAGTTAAGTCGCGCCGCGATTATCTATGGTACTAAAATGGGCTTGGAATTAGCGTTAATGAAAATACCGCTTATTGTGTGTGGCGAAACGTTTAGCCGTAACAAAGGTTATGGCCTAGATATTATCTCGCGAGAACAGTATGAAGAACTCTTAGTCGGAATACATAAATATAATCCACCTACGAATGAAGGCTTTGAGCGTGCGATCCGTTACGCCAATTACTTTTATTTCCGAAGAATGCTTGACCTTCCGTTTACAACAGATGTTTCGGGAAAGAATGGTTACGAAAAACGTATAAATCTTGAGTCACTGGGAGATTTGTTGCCTGGTAAGAATGAGAAAATAGATGTTATATGCGATGGGATTATCGACTTAAAATCATTCCATCTATGATACATAAATAATGCATTACAAGTGATTTCGTCACACCGTGTCACTACCTTTTTAATGCTACCAAGGCGCAAGTATGAATTTCATCAGGGGAATAATCTGGTCAGTTATCACATTGAACCCCATAATATGGTTGAGTAAAACCAGACGAGTGATGGATCTAGTTAATAGCTGGAGCATCTACGAAGGGAGTGACAATAATAACTCGAAACGGTTTGCAGTGCTAGTGCTCCCTTGGCTCTCTACCGATGTGCCATGGTTTTCGATTGTGACCGGTCTTTTCTTGGCGCGACGAGGAAATAATGTCATCTTCATTCTTGATGATCTCCCTTTCGGTAATAAACCGGTGGTTTTTGTTTTTATTATAAAGTGCCTCCGACAGGTGCTGAAAGTGATTTCCCAGAAGCATACGGTAATTAGCTTAAGTAATTACCTGACGACTGATGCCCTTTCGGCGGAACAATCACGTTACGTCTACAGGTTGGCTCAATTTAACGCTGTATGGGCGTTGAAAGGAGAAATGAGTTCAAAAGGGCGCCAACATTATATCGAACTTATTTTAAAGCAACTTTCGACAAGTTACAGGGCGATCAGATCTTTAATTGAGTCGAAGGTATTCGATGTAATCTTCATCCCTGGTGGTGTCTACGGCTCTAGTGGCATTTGGAAGGAATGCGCCCTTACTGCAGGGATACGGGTGGCAAGTTTTGATTCGGGTGGGTATGGTACGCTCATGCTGACCGCTGATGGCATTGCGTCGCAACTTCAAGACATTCCACGCGCCTTTGCAATGTTGAAGGCTCGCCCTCATTTTGAACAGGAAAAACGAATTGTTTTTGAATTAGCTCATGCAGAGATGCAGCGACGGCGGGCGGGTACGGACAAATTCGCTTCCCAGATGATTTCAAAAACCAATCAAAAGCTGCACATTAACGATGCTGTATTGATCGCCTTGAACTCGTCATGGGATTCAGCCGCATTAGGGCTTCACGTTGTTTTTGAGGACAGCACGCAATGGATCGTTGAAACAACGCGCTGGCTTCTCGACAACACAGATGCACCTGTAATCATCCGCCAACACCCGGCGGAGCGGCTCCAGATTGCCCGCACGAGTGATGACTATCACAAATTACTAACTGATAACTTTGGTGTCACTGATCGGCTTCATTTCATTGCCGCGGATGCCCCTGTAAATACCTATGATCTGCTGAATCAAGTTTCTACAGTGATCGTCTATACTTCCACGATAGGGGTTGAGGCGGCCACATTTGGGAAAGTTGTCATAACACCTTCAACTAGCTATTATTCAGCGCTCGGATTTGTCTGGAATGCGGATAGCAAGGAAACATATTTCAGGCATATATCCAACTCAGTTGCGCAAAATTATACTGTAACTCCTGAAATGAAGGATGACGCAATGTGCTGTTATTACCTGACCCAGTGCTGTAACTGGGTTTTTTCACCATTTAATCCCGAAGGTTACAGTGATTGGAGTAGTTATAGCCTTCAAGAACTTTACGAGCATAAATCAGTTCAATTTATGATACGTTCAATTCAGGACAACATACCTATAGCGCTACTTAACCATATTACCAATACTCACAACCTAGAGACAAATCACAAATAATGATATGAAGATATTTTCTTTTACTTGGTTTGCTTACAATAAATTACGTGTCAAGGCATATACATTCGTTGTACGCAATCTGTTTGCCGCTTGGGGGGCAGATTCAGTGCTTGAGCCTTCTGCAAAACTGATGGCCCCTAACCTGATTCGAATCGGGAGCAAAGTTACTATTTGTGAGCATGCCTGGCTTAACGCAAAGGATGATCGTGGTGACGGAAAACCAACTCTCTCGATTGGCGATGGGACCTACATTGGCAGGTTCGTGCATATAAATGCGTGGCAGCAGGTGGCAATTGAAGAAAACGTCCTTCTCGCCGACCGGGTGTTTATTAGCGATGCCGATCATAACTACGAAAACATCGAGGTTCCTATACGTCTGCAGGGGGATCTTTTTAAAGGGCCGGTCAGATTGAAGGAAGGATGCTGGCTGGGCATCGGAGTTGTCGTTTTGCCTGGTGTTACTATTGGCAAGAACGCTGTGGTTGCCGCCAACTCCGTGGTGACAAAAGATGTGCCCGATTATGTTGTTGCGGCAGGAATTCCTGCAAAAATAATAAAACAGTTAAAATGAAGGCGTTGCTATGAAAATATTTAAAAAACTGTTTAGATTTCTGAAGCGGATGTCTTCGCTTACACACAAAATCAACAGAATTCAGGAAGCCTTGGGCCGCATTGAGCAGCGACAAATTACCCAGTACGGTGTCGGCATAAATGACGCCGAGTTCAGAGTATTCTCACAGTGGGGGGAAGATGGCATCATTCAATATCTAATCAATCACGTTCCCATAGAGCGAAAACTGTTCATAGAGTTTGGGGTTGAGAATTATACAGAGTCAAATACAAGATTCCTCCTCACCAATAACTATTGGTCTGGCCTGGTTTTGGATGGCAGCGAAGAGAATATTGCATACATAAAAAAGGATACCGTCTACTGGGGGTATAATCTCAAGGCAGAACATGCATTCATAACGAAGGACAACATCAATGATCTTATAATGCGTAACGGAATACGTGGGGATATTGGTCTGCTGTCGGTGGATATAGATGGCAATGACTACTGGGTATGGGAGGCGATTGACTGCATCAGTCCGCGCATTGTAATTTCCGAATATAACAGCTTGTTTGGGCCGATCGCAAAAGTAACTACTCCATATGACCCTGCCTTTGTACGGGACCTTGCCCATTTTTCAAAAGTCTATTATGGCTCATCCATCACTGCTCTGGACCACCTTGCCAAGCAAAAGGGGTATTCACTTGTCGGAGCAAACACGGCTGGCAATAACGTTTTTTTTGTGAGAAATGACCTTCTCGGTACACTCAAGGTCCACACTCCTGAAGCAGCATACAGGCAGGCGCAGTTCAGGGAATATCACAACGAGAGCGGCGAGCTTACCTACGATGATTTTGCTACAAGATTGAGAATGATAGAGGATCTTGAAATTTATAATATTGAGACACAGAGCATAATAAAGATTAAGGATATTAAGGCTATCAATTGATTCATCACATATTCTCATTCTATTTCGATAGCAGGTATTATTAGGGGCAAAAATGCAATTCATAATACATCAACTAAATAAGAACCTCAGAGCAGTTTTCAGACACCTCAAGAAGTCGCCATCGAATACGATGCGTAACGCTCTTAAGCTTCATCTTTCAGGTGATGGCATTGAAATTGGTGCATTGCATGAACCGTTGGATATTTCAGGATTGCCTATTTCCAGCATCCGCTACGTAGACAGAATGAGTAGTACCGACTTGCGTGAGCGGTACCCGGAACTAAAATATCGCTTTCTTGTTTCACCTGACGTGATAGACGATGGAGAAAAGCTGACCACTTTTCACGATGCTTCACTTGATTTTATCATTGCAAACCATATGATAGAACATTCCAGAAACCCTATAGGGACTATAAGAACTTGGCTTACAAAGTTAAGACCTTGTGGAATCATTTTTATGGCCATTCCAGATATGAGGGTCACTTTTGACAAGGACCGTCCTATAACAACAGTGGAACATCTGTGTAATGATGACGAATTGTCGATAGAACAGCTATTGACAAATGATTACGAGCATTACAGAGAGTATACGGAACTTGTGATCAAGGAAGCCTCACCTTTGCAAATAGATAATCATGCCAAGCAGTTAATGGAAAGTAACTATTCAATACATTATCATACCTTCACCTCAAGTAATTTTTTGCAGATGCTTAATTACGCACAAAAGAAACTTCCTTTTGCAATAAGGGCTTTTACGGATAATGTAAAGGGTAGTAATGAATTTATTTTTGTACTGGGAAAAAATCACAAATAATAAGCTGATCATGATTTAGTATTTGTTCAAACTTTATAAATTCTCGTATCAATATATTATAAAGAGCCTTAATTATGAATATTATTACTGATCATTTTAATATTGCAAAAGCGGTCGTCACCGGTGCTGGTGGTTTCATTGGTAAAGCACTCGTAAAATACCTAGTCGAAAGCGGGACACATGTAATTGCCGTGGATAGGCTTGCGATTGAAGATCAAGATTGTGAGTATGTTGCAGCGGATATTTCGACGAAAGGCGTGCTGGACAAACTTATTGATGACAATACCGTTGTATTTCATTTAGCAGCAAGGGCGAATGTCGCTGAGTCAGTCAGCGATCCAAGAGGTGATTTCGAAAGTACCTTATGCGGCCATTTTGAGGTGCTCGAATCAATTCGCAAGGCCGGTTCACAACTGATATTCCCTTCGACGGCATCCATTTTTGATTCATCAAATACACTGCCCCTGAGCGAAAAGGCTTATGTTAAACCAACTTCTCCATATGCAGCCGCTAAGGCTGCCGGTGAAGCATACTGTGCCGCTTACCATCGATCTTATGGACTTGATATAAAAATTGCCAGAATGTTTAGTGTATATGGTATTGGGATGAACAGGTTTGCCATACATGATTTAATAAAGAAGATACAACAGAATAGTCATGAGCTGAGTATTTTGGGTGATGGCAACCAAATTCGAGATTACCTGAATATTAAAGACACCGTTCGTGGTCTCGTGATGATAGCGCTCAAGGGCGAGGCAGGTGAGGATTATAATCTTGCGAGTGGTGTTGCTGTAAAGATGATCGATCTGGCACGTCACATAGCAACCTTGATGGGTTTCCCTGATATTAAGATTATCCCTACTGGTAAGTCATTTCCTGGCGATGTTCCTAAATGGTACGCTGATACATCTAAAATAAATCGAATCGGGTTTACTCCTCAAATATCCCTCACAGATGGCCTGATAAATACAATTAGCTGGTTATCTCAAGGATAAGGACCATTTCACCAATGAAGGTTTTATTTTTCACCGCAAGCTTTCCACCTCCTGCCGCTGGTGGTTCGGTCGAATATATTTTCAACATTATTTCAAATCTGCCTCCAGAAAGTGTGGAGGTGCATACAGGTAACGCTGAACCGGACTTTGCACTGGAATTTGATCGCAGTTTCCCACAAAATATAATTCGTCATAGCTATATAATACACGTAGTCGATGGATTTAAGGCCAGTAAACTTGATAGACTTAGAGAGTATCTGTTATGGCCTGCTTCATGTATGATTTCAGTGCTTATGAATCGACCTGATGTAATTCATATAGGTGAATACAATATTTCTGGTTTAGCTGCCTTGGCTGCATACAAACTATTCAAAATCCCATATGTGCTTTATACCTACGCTGAAGAAATAACATATCTAGGCACAAGACCACTGCACAATAAACTGTTTCTTGCGGTCTTGAAAAATGCTGAAGCAGTTATCACTGTTTCCGAATATACTCGTGATCTTCTAACGGCGCGAGGTGCTGACCCGGCGAGGATCCATAAGATACTGCCTGCGGTAGGCCACCAGAAGATCACCAACTCCTCATCGGAAGAGCTTGAATTGACACGAGGTAAATTTGGATTGAATGGAAAAAAGGTGCTGCTTACTGTAGGGCGCCTCGTTGAAAGAAAAGGGCACGATGTCTTGATCAAAGCGTTACCTTCTATTATTCAATCATATCCCACAACCCATTACGTTATAGTAGGATCGGGACCTCAAGAGAACGTTCTCAAAAAACTGGTTTCAGAAATGCTTTTGGATAGTCATGTAACTTTCACCGGAAGGCTTGATGATAAAGAACTCGGGAATTTGTATGAAATTTGCGATATATTTATTATGCCACACCGTCTTATCGTGTCTACGATGGATACAGAAGGATGTCCTACAGTTTTTCTTGAAGCAGGCGCCCACAGTAAACCAGTAATTGGTGGAAATGCAGGTGGTGTAGCCGATGCTATTTTGGATGGGAAAACCGGCTATATTGTTGACGGAACAGACGAAGATGCACTTGCTGAAAAGATTCTGCATCTTTTTAAACACCCTGAGCTTATGACAAAAATGGGAGCGGCAGGCAGGCAGTACACCTCAACTCTTACTCCGGAACGTAATGGAGACGCAGTTAGACGTCTTAGTGAAGAACTGATCAATAATCGTAGTTGTAAGCAAAATAAGGCGATATGAAGATATTGGTCATTATGGTTGTCTATAACCAGGATATATCGCAGTCAAGGACCTTTCAGTCGTTGATGGGTGCCCTAGCGAAACACGACTGTGATGACGTTATGGGCTTCATAATTTATGATAACAGCCCTACACCTCAGAAGATAAACTGGTCTATCCCCGTTTCAATTACATATGTACACGATCCGACTAATACTGGTTTGGCAAAAGCATATAATCATGCGCTTGATGCTGCAGTGTCAAATGGTTTCGAATGGCTCCTGCTGCTGGACCAGGACACAAGTCTACCGGATAATTTTACTGCCAACCTAATAAAAACGACTGAAGTGATCAGTTCCGATGAAAGCGTGGTTGCTATTGTCCCAAGGGTGGAGTGCCTAGGGAAAACGGTATCGCCATCAATCATAAAATTCGGCGGTTGTTTTCGCCCTGTAGACGGTAGAGCCAGGGGGGTCTGTCACCGCCCAGTGACCTCAATAAATTCTGGAACAATGCTTCGTACATCATTCATGCAGTCGGTTGGCGGTTTCAACACCTTGTTTTGGTTAGATTATCTGGATCATTGGATATTTAGTACTATTTACTCTAACAGCAAAAGAGTATTTATCTCTGAAAGTGTTGTTGATCATGAATTGTCGGTAATGGACTACGACAGATGGATGAATCTGGAAAGATATGAGAACATTTTAAAGACTGAATTGCTGTTTCTTAATGTGTGCAGGCCAAAATACGAAAAATACTCTTATATGATACGACTTTTAAAGCGAATGATAGTTCAATTGTTTGAACGCAGTAAATTGAGGTTTTTCAAATCAACGTTCCGAACACTCAAGAGTATTTTACTTGGTGGTCAGGGCCAAGGCATATTACCTTGAAATATAGTCTATCATTCAATACATATACTATTAGTAATACGATATTACTAATAGTAATTACAGAATTGTTTTTACTAGGAGGAGGTAGACTTGTTGAAATAGGCCCATTGAGCTTGCGTATGGTTCTGTTCTTTATAGCGCAAGTATATACAATTGCAATATTGTTTAAGCAAAAAATTAATAGTCAGGCAATTACTCTTTTTTTGTATTTTATATCATCTCTGTTACTTTCTGCGTCCATAGGATTGCTAAATGGTGCAGAGTTGGACTTGGTGCTTGGTGATATTAAGCCACTTTCATATTTCATAATGGTTCTTTTCTTCAGCGTTGTCATTGATAATCATCAGAGGGTTATGCTTGTTGTAAAGGCTGTCAAGTCATGTTCGGTTATTCTGATGGTAATTTATTTTGCAATACTGACAGGCCTCTATTTCAAGCTTATTCCTTTCAGTTTATTCTATGAGCGTATGACTGCGACGGGCGAGGTTTTTTTTAGGCCTGTTGGCTTCTTTTATAAAGGTTTTTTGTATTTATGTGTTGGCTTTTTGTTTTTTTTATTTAGTGATAAAAAGTCAAACAAATTGATAGCGGCTTTGCTGTTCCTCTCAATAGTATTGACCTTTACAAGAGGTTTTTTGTTATCTACGGCGGCTACTCTTATCGCCTATACTATCTTTTATGCCCGGCGAAACGTTAAAACGCTCATAAAAATATTCCTGCTTGCTGCATCATTGGTGTTATTTACGCCATGGTTCGTGGCTCAATTGGGTGATAAATCCGAATCAAACCTCACACGCATTGTTACATATGAACAGGTCACGGAATCATTGAATCCCTTCAGTTTTTTTGTGGGACACGGGCTTGGAATCGGTGTGGCGGAGCGTAGTGAGCACATGGAAGCTTCTTTCCTGGAAATATTCCACAAGCAGGGAGTTGTCGGTTTGTCTTTCTGGTTTCTAATCTTTCTAATGATTATATGGTCATATTCCAGAATTCGTAAAAAAGAGTGCAGGGATATTGCGCTTCCATTTGTGCTTTCAACCGTATTGATCTACATCCAAACAGTTACTAATCCGTATCTTAACAACCCTATTGGAATGTCAATGATTCTGATAACTCTTTCTGTCTTGAGGGTTCTAGGCGATGAGAAACTTGCTTGATATTTCCGTGTGCATTGCATCATGCAATGGAGAAAAATACATTGCTAGGCAATTGGAATCAATCTTGTCCCAGGAATTGCCAGTGGCTGAGATTATCATATCAGATGATTCTTCAACAGACAGAACAGTCGATATAATCAGGTTATATAATGATGCCAGGATTAAGTTACTGGAAAATAACAAATTCCATAGCCCGATATTCAATTTCGAGAATGCACTTATACATGCATCAGGAGAAGTTATTTTTCTATCGGATCAAGATGATATTTGGATGCCTAATAAGGTCAGAGTCATGAAGGAATGTTTGAAGCATTATGATCTTGTTGTAAGTGATGCATCATTGATCGATGCTGATGATTCTGTTATCGAAAGTTCTTTTTTTAAATTGAGAAATTCAGGTCCTGGTTTTGTAAAAAATATTTACAAAAACACCTACCTTGGTTGTTGTATGGCTTTTAATAGAAATATTCTTGAAAAGTCGTTACCCTTTCCTCCCGATGTACCGATGCACGACATGTGGTTGGGTATGATAGCAGAAATATATGGCAGAACTTATTTCTGCAAAGAGAAATTAGTACATTACAGGAGGCATTCATCAAATGCATCTCCTACCGGTGGGAACAGTTGTTATAAAGCTTTGGATAAGATTAAATTCAGATTTAAACTGCTTTCTGCACTTGCGAAAAGGCACTTAATTGTTAAATAACAAACCCCGTATATCTCTCATTACGGTTGTACGTAACGGTGAGGCAACCATAGCCCACTGCATGGCTTCAGTATTGAACCAGACAATACAACCTTTTGAATATATTATTATTGATGGAAATTCGACTGACAGAACGCTGGAGGCGATTCAGGAGCATCGATGGCCTGCTATCAATGTAATTTCCGAACCTGATCAGGGCCTTTATGATGCTATGAATAAGGGGATCAACTTGGCTTCAGGAGATGTTATTGGTCTGATCAATTCAGATGATGTCTATGCAGACAATCAAGTTCTGCATAGAGTGTCAGACTTTTTTTCTGCCAACCCTGGGATCGATGCCTGTTATGGTGACTTGTGCTACGTAAAGTGCGATGACCTCACGAAGATTGTTCGTTATTGGCGATCCAAACCTTACCAGCAGGATCTTTTCAAGATAGGATGGGTGCCACCGCACCCCACCTTGTACGTTCGGAGAGAAATTTATAAGAAATATGGCGGGTTCGACTTAAGTTACCGCATAGCCGCAGACTTTGAGCTACTGTTGCGATTGTTTGAGACCCACCATATACGAACAGCTTACATACCACATATTATGGTAAAAATGCGCCTCGGGGGCACCACCAATCGTAACTTAAAAAACATACTGCTTCAGAATCTGGAAATCCGCCGTGCCTTGAGGAGTCACAACATGTCATCTTCGTTATTTGCTTTTATTGCACATAAGACATGGTCGCGTTTTTTGCAGTTCATTCTACGGCCACAATGAGAGTTCTTGTTACAGGGGCATCAGGGTTTGTGGGCCGTACTTTATCATTAAAGGCTCTCGCTGAAGGATGGCAGGTGCGGGGAACATTGCTACCAGAAGAGCTTCCGATTGCTCTCATATCAGGTGTGGAGCCTGTTGTTGTAGAATTGCTTGGAACTAATGCATCTTGGAGTCATGCCGTTATGGGCATTGATACAGTAATTCATCTTGCTGCCAGGGTGCATGTAATGAAGGAGGTCGCCTCTAACCCGTTAAGTGAATTCCGTAAGACCAACACTGAGGGTACTTTGCAGCTGGCGAAGCAAGCCGCGGCTGCCGGGGTGAAGCGGTTCGTTTTCATGAGCACAATTGGAGTAAATGGCAACACATCTGGGTGCAGAGCTTATACCGAGGATGATAAGCCAGCACCGCATAATCCCTATTCAGTTTCCAAACTTGAAGCAGAGATCGGCTTAAGAGAGATAAGTGAAAAAACTGGGATGGAAGTGGTGATTATCAGAGCTCCTCTCGTTTACGGTCCTGGTAATCCTGGAAATTTTCTTTCCCTCCTTTGTATCATCGCTAAAGGAATCCCTCTGCCTTTAGCTTCCATCAACAATCGAAAAAGCTTTCTGTACGCCGAAAATCTGGCCGATGCTTTGGCCTGTTGTGCAACCAATCCGGCTGCCGCCGGGCAGACGTACTTGGTGAGTGATAGAGAAGATGTTTCTACCCCGGAGTTGATCCGCCGTGTGGCGTCTGCTTTGGGGAGGCCTGCGCGACTCATTCCATTTCCAACTGATTTGATGCGCTTAGCAGGAAGAATGCTTGGCAAGTCTTCAGCGGTGGAACGGTTGGTAGGTTCACTCCAGGTAGACAACTCGAAGATTCAAAAAGAGCTTGGGTGGAAACCGCCGTTTACTATGCAGGAAGGATTACAGTCGACTGCAGAGTGGTTTTTAAAGAAATACAGGATTTAACTAAAGAAACTGACTTTTTGTGTAATCATCTCATTATGTTGACTTCCGTGCGTAAGGAGACTTCTGCTGCATTTTCTTTCCAAGGAGTGGCGGTAATTTTTTTCTGGGTGGCGCTGTAAATCGATGAATACCAATTGAATAACAACCGGCAATAATTAAAATTATGATAAAAATATTTCCGCGCATTACAGTAGTAACTCCATCACTTAATCAAGGCGAATTTTTAGAAGAATGTATTGATTCTGTGTTGTGCCAACATTATCCTAACCTTGAATACATCATAATGGATGGAGGAAGTGAGGATAATTCTATTGAGATAATCAAGAAATACCAGAAATACCTTACTTATTGGCAGAGCAAGCGTGATGGTGGTCAATATGCTGCAATAGGAGAAGGTTTTAGGAGGTCATCGGGTGAGATCTTGGCGTGGTTGAATTCTGATGACAAATACCATAATAACGCTCTGATAAAAGTTGCGTATATCTTTAGCATAAACCCCGACGTTGAATGGCTGACGGGTCGCCCGACTTGTTGGGATAAATCTGGTAATTTGGCAAGAGTGTTTCGTGGAACGTTACCAGATTATTGTCGAGAAAGTCATCTTAAAAAGGAATATTTAGGAGTAGCGATTCAGCAGGAGAGTACTTTTTGGCGCCGCTCTCTGTGGGAAAGGGCTGGTGGTTACCTTAGAGGTGATCTGGAGTTTGCTGGAGATCTGGAACTCTGGAATCGGTTTTATCGTTTAGCAGAATTGTATAAAATTGACGATTTGTTGGCTGGTTTTCGCGTACACGGCAGGCAGAAATCATTAATGTTTCTAGAAAGATATATAGCTGAAGCCGAGAAGGTTATCAAAGCTGAAAGAAAAAACTGTATTAATATTGATAAATCTAATAAAACCACTAAATTATTTAGCATATCTATGAATGAATTAAATCTATTTGTTTCAAGACAATTAGTGAATCAATCGGTTAAAGTTATTACTGGTGATGACAACAGATCAATAATATTAAATAATATGTCAATATCAAATTCTTTATGGCTGAAATGTGCACGATATCTAAAAAAGACATTTTTTAAAATACTTGTGTTTTTTAAATTATCAATATTAATACGTTATTTATATAATATTAGAAATATGAGTTTGAAACATACATGACTATTACACAAAAATGATTATAAAGAGGATATTTAACATAATGATTGCATTGGTAATGCTTATATTCTTATGCATACCTATGTCTTGTATTGCTCTGATGATCAGGTTGACCTCCAACGGACCTGCTCTCTATTGGTCGGCTCGCGTTGGCAAAGACAATGTCATCTTTCGCATGCCCAAGTTTCGTACCATGAAGATCGATACACCGCCAGTTGCGACTCACTTGCTGAAGAACTCTGATCAATTTCTTACTCCGATTGGAAAATTTTTGCGTAAGTCTAGTCTTGACGAGCTTCCCCAGCTTTTTAGCATTCTGAAGGGGGACATGAGCTTCGTCGGGCCTCGCCCCGCCTTGTTCAATCAGGATGATCTCGTAGCATTAAGAACTCAAAAAGGTGTCCATGTTCTTGTCCCCGGTCTTACCGGCTGGGCGCAGGTTAACGGCAGGGATGAACTACCCATCCCCGAAAAGGTTGCCTTTGACGAATATTATCTGTATAATCGCTCCGTCCTTTTCGATATTAAAATTATCTTAATGACATTCGTTAAGGTCCTGCGCAGGGAAGGGGTTAAGCACTGATAAAGCTTTCTCACGCAAAGCCGCAGAGGCGCAAAGAAAGGCTGGGGTATGCCTTTATCATCTGATAAATTGTCACGCATGGCTGATTATCAACAACGCTTCCAGCGGCAAAAGGCAGATGCCCTGGCGATCCGCAAGGCCCAGGCCCATGAGGAGGTGCAGACACTTGTCAGGGAATTCCTTTTGATTGATCCGGGCATAACCAAGATAATTCTTTTCGGTTCACTGGCGCGCAATGACGTTTCGTCGCTGGATTTTGACATTGACTTGGCCGTATCCTGTTCCGGCGAACATTTTCTGGCGCTGGTCGCCCTTGCTCTGGACAGCCCTTTTAAGGTGGATCTGGTGGAGCTTTCCACTGCTGACAGCAGGATAAAATCCGCCGTAGCTCGGGATGGGGTAGTGCTCTATGAAAAGTGAAAGAATGAGAACCTTGAAGGCTGAGTTGCTGGCGGATATGCAGGTGCTTGAAGAACTGGAGGGGAAATACCGACTGATTCATGCCAAGCTTGCAGGCATCGATCCCGATGAGTTTGATTATGTGGGATTGGCATACACAATTGTCAATTTGTACAATCTCATGGAGAATTATTGTCTGCGTATTGCCAAGTATTTTGAGTACAATGTTGATACCCTGAACTGGCACAAGGATTTGATAAAAAGAATGGCATTGGAAATTGATGGAATTCGCCCTGCGCTGCTACAGAGCAAAGATGTGCCGTTGATTGATGAGTTACGTGCATTCAGGCATGTTTTCAGGCATATCTACCAAAGCGAGCTGGATGTGGAAAAACTCAAGCTGGTCGATTCACGAACCCCCAAGGCCTTGGATGTATTCAAGTCAGCCCATGGCCGGTTTATTGGCAATTTGCAAGAATTGATCGACATGCTTGATGCTTAAATCCAAAAAAGGCGTTATCTCACGCAAAGCCGCAGAGGCGCTAAGAAAGGCAATCTTGCCTGAGAACGATATAGCAAAAGAAATAGTTGACGCAGCTTACAAGATTCACAAAACATTAGGGCCGGGTTTGCTGGAATCGGTTTATGAGGCGGTGCTGGCATTTGAATTGGAAAAACGGGGGTTCAGGATCGCATGCCAGCATCCGTTGCCGGTTATTTACGAATCTGTAAAGCTGGACGTGGGGTTCAGGGCTGATATGGTCGTTGATGGGAAGGTGATTGTTGAACTGAAATCCGTTGAGACACTGGCGCCTGTCCACAAGAAGCAGTTGCTGACGTATCTCCGCGTTTCGGATATAAAACTTGGACTATTGGTCAACTTCGGCTCGAATTTAATCAAAGATGGGATTGTAAGAGTCGTAAACGGGTTATAAAAAATCTAACCTTGCTCACGCAAAGCCGCAAAGGCGCGAAGAAAAGCTTAAAATCTTACTTTCTGTTGATTCTCTTTGCGACTTTGCGTCTTGGCGCGAGATGACGATTTCGGTTTGAATGATGTAAATGTGTTGTTCGACTCCGGCTGTCCGGACCAGGGAGGGTTTATGTTTAACAAGAAACGCCTGATGGTTTTTCTCGTTGATATAGGATTGATCGCCGCTGCGTATACGCTTGCGTTTCTTCTTCGTTTCGATTTCGATATTCCCCCTGATGAGGGGCATATTTTCATCCACGGCCTTTGGATTGTGCTGGGCATCAAACCTCTAGTATTCATGATTTCGGGATTATACCGGAACCTCTGGCGCTACGCTTCGCTGCAAGACGCCATCGAAATCTTCAAGGTTATTGTTATTTCTTCCGTAATGGCCGTTTTCACCGTCATGTATGTGCGGTATTTCGACTCTTTTCCCCGTTCCATCTTCGTTCTCGACGGCTTTCTCCTCTTTTCAATGGTCTCATCCAGCCGCCTCCTCTGGCGGATTTATCGGGAAAAGTATTTTTTACCGCTAGCTCTGGTCGGCAAGGGGAGGCGGACCCTGATAGTCGGCGCCGGTGAGGCGGGGAGCATGCTCCTCAAGGAAATGCGCAAGCAGCGCGGCAATGAATACAACGTGGTAGGTTTTGTCGATGATGACAGGGAAAAACAGGGAATGCGCCTGCACAGAATTCCGGTTCTGGGCGATGTGGGGCATCTTAAGGGATTGGTCCGGAAATACAGGATCGAGGAGATAATAGTCGCCATTCCCTCCGCCCAGGGGAAGATGCTGCGCCGGATAATCGGTTGCTGCGAGAAGGCCAAGGTGCACGTGAAAACCCTTCCCTGCATCAGTGACATCATTGACGGCAAGATCTCCGTGTCACAGATCAAGGATGTGGATATCGAGGACCTGTTGGGGAGAGAAGCCGTTGTTCTCGACGAAAAGGGGATCAGCAGGTATCTGACCGGCAAGAAAATTCTGATCACCGGGGCCGCCGGAAGCATCGGCAGTGAAATCTGTCGTCAGGTGGCACGGTTCAATCCGGCCAAGATAATACTCTTTGACAGTGCGGAAACCCCGCTCTTTTACGTGGAAAAGGAACTGGTGGATAAATATCCGGAATTGCCTCTCATCCCGGTGATCGGCGATATAAGAAACAGCGCCAGGGTGGAGATGGTGTTTGATCAATTCATGCCCGAGGTTGTATTCCACGCCGCAGCCTACAAGCATGTGCCCATGATGGAATATAACCCGGTGGAGGCCGTTGCCAACAATATTGGCGGTACCAGGACACTGGCCGATGCCGCGCACCGCTTCGGGGTGAGAAACTTCGTGATGATTTCCACCGACAAGGCGGTCAATCCTACCAATGTAATGGGGGCCAGCAAGCGGGCGGCGGAGATCTATGTGCAGGCCCTTGCCCAGAAAAGCGCAACAAAGTTCACCACGGTCAGGTTCGGCAATGTTCTGGGGAGTAACGGGAGCGTTATCCCCATATTCAAGGAGCAGATAAGCCATGGAGGGCCGGTGACGGTCACTGACCCCCACATCATGCGGTATTTCATGACCATTCCCGAAGCTGTCCAGCTGGTTCTGCAGGCGGGGTGTATCGGCAACGGCGGGGAGATTTTCGTGCTGGATATGGGTGAGCCCATGCGCATCGTGGACCTGGCCGAGGAGTTGATACGGCTTTCCGGGCTGGTCCCCTATGAGGACATCGACATCGTTTTCAGCGGTTTGCGTCCCGGTGAAAAGCTGTTCGAAGAACTCCTCATTCAAGGGGAGGGGATCAAGCCGACGAGCCACGAAAAAATAAAAATTGCCGCTGCTGTCCCTTCAAATCTGGAGTCCGTTTCAGCTGTTCTGGACGACCTCTATGAAAAGGCCGATGTCTCGGATATCGAGGGTCTCATGAACACGCTGATCAATCTGGTACCCGAGTTCAAGCCAAGCTACAGATTTAACGGTCCTCCGCCGGCCAGCTTTCAAAGGGTTCGTCCCGATATTTTCTCGGTAAAGGGCTCATATTCATTGCATAAGGTACTGCCGTTAAAGAAGTAAAAGTGCTCATTATTTCTAAAATGGCATTTATAAACACTGTGGGGATATTTCTTCATGTCAATACTGGTTACCGGCGGCGCGGGTTATATAGGGAGCCATGTGGTGCGGCAACTTTCCGAGGCAGGCAAAGAGGTCATTGTATATGACAACCTCTCCACCGGCACAGCCTCCGCCCTGATCCACGGGGAAAGACTGGTGGTGGGGGAGTTGGCCGATACCGAAAGTCTGGAGGCAGTTTTCAGGGAATACGACTGCAGGACCGTCCTGCACTTCGCCGCAGCAATCGTCGCCCCGGAATCGGTCACCAACCCTCTTAAATACTATGGCAACAATACCTGCAATACCCACAACCTGCTCAAAGCCTGCGTCAAATTCGGGGTGGAGCACTTTGTTTTTTCCAGCACCGCCGCGGTCTACGGAATGCCGGAAGGGGGTGTCGCCGCGGAGGAGAACCCCCCTGCACCCATCAATCCCTACGGCACTTCGAAGCTCATGAGTGAATGGATGCTTCGGGATGTGGCGGCAGCCTACGGCCTGCGCTATGCGGCGCTCCGCTACTTCAACGTGGCAGGGGCGGACCCCGCGGCGCGGATGGGGCAGCGGACCCCGGAGGCGACCCACCTGATCAAGGTGTCCTGCCAAGCCGCGCTCGGAATGCGTGATGCGGTCTCCATCTTCGGCACCGATTACTCGACCCCCGACGGCACCGGAATCCGCGACTACATCCACATTGAGGACCTGGCCGCTGCTCATCTGGCTGCCCTGCGCTATCTGGAAAAGGGTGGCAAGTCCGTCACTCTGAACGTAGGCTACGGCCGGGGGGCGAGCGTCCGGGAAGTAATCGACGTGGTGCAAAGGGTGTCGGGCGTGAAGTTTCCGGTTAATGAGGCGCCGCGCCGCCCGGGTGATCCCGCCATGCTGGTGGCCAGGGCCGAACGAATCCGACAGGTGCTTGAGTGGGAGCCGCGCTACAACGACCTGCAACAGATCATTGCGGACGCCTGGCGCTGGGAACAAAAACTGAATAAACCGTGACGGGAAGCAGTGAATAGTGAAAAGTGAATGGTGCACTTTTATTAGGATGAAATTCTTCTCCCGAAAAATCCTTCCGATCATTGTTATAATGGCTTCATTGTTGGGCCTTTCTGATACGGCCTGGCCCCTTGCATCCAACAATATCCCACTGGACAGCCCGGTCTATTTCTATCTGGAAAAACTGGCGGCCTTCGGGCTGGTTACTACCGATTTCAGAGGTATCAGGCCCTTTTCCAAAGCCGAAGCGGCAAGGCTGGTTCTGGAAGCCGAGGAAAACCTTGATAAAAGTAGAGCCGTATCCGATACCGGATTCGTGAATACCATTATTTCCGAGCTGCGCCAGACGCTTGCCAGAGAGATATCTTTATACAAGAAGCCGGTACGAGCTCCCTGGTTTGATGTTAACCCTCTCAACAACTTCAAAGCCAGGTATCTCTATGTGGACGGTATACCCAGAAGTTATGAGCGTCCGGTTCACGACCCCGGTGGCGATGGAGTTTTCGGCATCGGCGCCGGGCTGCGGCCGGATAACCCTTATCCATCTCCCGTGCAGCAGCACGGCACCGAAGGGACCCCGCTTCTGGAAAATATCGAGGGGATCCGTTATGAGCGGGGTAGTAACTATGAATTCCGTTTCAGCAGCGAGGCCTATGCCGGCAGGTATGCGACTGCCCTGATCGAGCCTCTGCTCATCTCTTCCGAGCAGAGCGGGAGTACGCGGCTGCTTATGAACAAGGGATATGTCAAAGCGGGGGGAGGCGGGCTCGAACTGGAGGCCGGGCGTGATGCCAATTGGCTCGGTCTTGGTTATCGAGGCACTGTAACCCTTACCAGCAACGCCAGGAACTTTGACATCATCAAGCTCTCCAGCCCGGAACCAATAAGTTTGAAGTATATTGGCGATATCAAGTACGCCTTCATTTTCTCCCGTTTTGATAATACCGTTCCCAATGGACAGGAACGTCAGCCTTACTTCGTCGGGGCTAAACTATCCGTCAAGCCGGTTGCGGATTTGGAGTTCGGAGTAAACCTCGGCAGACAAGTGGGCGGGCCCGGGGTTGACAACGGCATAGGCGACATGCTCAGAGGAGTGATCGGCGGAACTAATGCGGATAACAGCAACAGTCTGGCAGGTCTGGAGCTGCGCTATAGGATGCCTGTTCTGCGTAATGCAGAAATTTACGGCGAGTTTTCCGGCGAGGATACTGCCTCCTTCTGGCCCATCGTGGAGAGTTACGTTGCCGGTTTCTATATTCCGCGTCTGACTGACCTCGGCAAGGATGATCTCCGGTTCGAGTACTTTCTTGGGAACAATATCCTTTATACCAACGGCACCTTCCCCGAAGGGTACCTGTATCGCGGCATGCCGATCGGCCATTCGCAGGGGGGGGCGACCGAGGACTTTTTTCTCCGTTACAGTCACTGGCTTTCCCCACGGAACCGCCTGGCCCTGGAGTATTTCCACACCGAACGAGGAAATCTGGGGAGAGTAACCATCAGCGGTTCAGGACAGTTTGATCAGAATGGGGTAAAACAGGCAGTGGAGCGGAAAAACTCCTGGCGCGCCTTCTGGAACCTGCCAGTATATGGCGATGTCAATATGGAAATGATGTACGGCTGGGAGCGGATCAACAACTTCAATCTCGTGGGCGGAGCAGATCAGACCAATCAGATTTTCAAGGTGGATGTGAGTTATAGGTACTAGGGGCTGGGGGCTGGGGACCGGGAAGCGGGAAGCGGGATCAGTAAAGGCTTTTCCGATTCTACCGATCCCCGATCCCGAGTCCCGAATCACGGGGGTTATATGATAAAAAGCATGACCGGTTACGGCAAGGCGGAGATTGCTTCCGGCGTGGGACGGATACTCGTGGAGATCAGGTCGGTTAATCACCGTTATGGTGAGGTCTTCGTAAAACTGCCGAGGACGTTCATGCAGTTTGAGAATGATGTCCGGAAATGTGTTGCCGAACGGCTGAAAAGGGGGAAGATCGAAGTATTCATCCAGCAGGAAGGGGGGGGCGGCTCAGGCGCCATGCCTATGCTGAATATCCCGCTTGCCAAGGCCTATTATGAGGTGTTTAACGGGATTAAGGAGGCGCTGGGACTGGAGGAGCCGGTGTCTCTTCAGTTGATTGCCTCCCAGAAGGATGTGCTGGTTGCAGGGGAAGGTGAGTCCATAAGTGACTCTCTCAAGTCCGAACTCATTGCTGCGGTGAAAGAAGCCGTCGATAGTCTTGACGCCATGCGGCTGCGGGAGGGGACGACGCTTATGGATGATCTGCGAAAAAGGCGCAATGCGCTCTCTTCCTTGATCAACTCGGTGGCAAAACGTGCCCCGCTGGCAGTAGCCGACAGTTTTACCCGGCTGAAGGAACGGGTGGGACTGCTGGCTGGGGAGAGCGGAGTGGATGAGGGACGTATGGTCCAGGAGATCGCCGTCCTGGCCGACCGCTGCGACATAACCGAAGAACTGGTCCGTTTTGGAAGCCATCTGCAACAGTTTGACGAAACCCTCCGGCATGATGAGCCGGTCGGTCGCAAGCTCGACTTCCTGATGCAGGAGTTGAACCGCGAGGTGAACACCATCGGTTCAAAGGCAAACGATGCGGAAATTGCTTCAATTGTGGTTGAGTTGAAGGCCGAGCTTGAAAAAATCCGGGAACAGGTGCAGAATATTGAATAAACTGTGAGGTGTGAGGTGTTAGGCGTGAGGAGCACGGGCTTAAAGGCTTTTACCCCTCACCCTTCACCCCTTACCCCTCACCGTTTCCAAGGGAAACGTACATGAAACGGGAAGGGATAATCTTTATCATCTCCGCTCCGTCAGGGGCTGGCAAAACCACACTCTGCAAGGAAGTCATTGACATTTTCCGGAACTTGCGGCATTCTGTGAGCTATACCACCCGTCAGGCCCGGCCCGGCGAGGTGCATGGTCGGGACTATTTTTTTGTTTCCCCGGATGAGTTTCAGCGGATGACTGCGGCAGGGGAGTTTGCCGAATGGGCGGAGGTCCACGGCAATCTTTACGGTACGGCCGTAAAGACTCTTGAAGAGTATCGCAAAAGCGGTGTTGACGTAATCCTCGACATCGATTGCCAGGGGGCGCATCAGCTGAAAGAGCGCTATCAGGGAGGGGTTTTCATCTTTATACTTCCTCCCAGTTTTAAGGAACTGCGCCGCAGGCTCGATAATCGTAACTCGGACAGTGTCGAGGTTATCGAGCGTCGCATCGAGTGTGCCGCTGCTGAAATAAAGGAATCGCGCTGGTACGATTACATAATTGTTAATGATGTGTTCAGCAAGGCTGTGGAGGAACTCAAGTCGGTGCTGATTGCCGAAAGATGCCGTACCCGCAGGGTTCTCGATGCGGTGGCGGAAATGTTTGACATAACGTGAGGAGTGAGGCGTAAGACGTTAGGAGTGGCTGTTTTAACACCTCACACCTCACACCTTACCCCTCACGCGACTGAAAGGAGCATATATGGCTAGGGTTACCGTTGAAGATTGCCTGGAGAAAGTGGACAACAGGTTTTTGCTGGTCATGCTGGCGGCGAAAAGGGTCAAGCAGCTTTATAAGGGTGCTAAGCCGCTCATTGAGAACAAGGCAGCCAACAAGAATGTTGTGGTTTCGCTGCGGGAAATCGCTGCCGGCAAAGTCGGCTTTGAGCTGACTTCACGAAAAGGCCGTTAATTTAAGCCTTATCGAGGGCTGAAGCCTGTGTGCTTCCGCCCTTTTTTTATCATTTTTTCAAGGCGAAGGGCTAAAGGCTAAAGGCTTAAGGAAACGATTTAAAACCTTTTGCCCTTAGCCTTTTGTTTAATCAGTTTATACGCTTATGATCAGATTAAACGACATACTGGAAAAGGTTTCTTCCTATAATTCCATTGCCGACCTGGATTTGATCAGAAAGGCTTACGTCTTTTGCGCCAAGGTGCATCAGGGACAGACACGTCTGTCCGGGGAGCCGTATCTCGTCCATCCCATGGAGGTGGCAGGGATCCTGGCGGACCTCAGGCTTGACGTTCCGACGGTCGTCACCGGGCTTTTGCACGATACGGTTGAGGATACGTTGACCACCCATGATGAGTTGGAGGGTGTCTTCGGCGCTGAGATAGCCAATCTGGTAGATGGCGTTACCAAGATCGGCAAGATTCACTTCAAGACCAAAGAAGAGAGCCAGGCGGAAAACTTCCGCAAGATGCTGCTGGCCATGTCCGATGATATTCGGGTTATCCTTGTCAAACTGGCGGACCGCCTTCACAACATGCGGACCCTGCAGTACCAGCCGGAGCCCAAACAGCGGAGTATCGCCAAGGAAACCCTTGATATCTATGCTCCAATCGCCAATCGTCTGGGTATTTCCTGGATCAAGTCCGAGCTGGAAGACCTTTCCTTCCGCTACCTCGACCCGCAGCTCTACTATGATCTCGCGTCCAAGGTCACAAAGAAAAAAAAGGAACGCGAATCCGATGTGGAAGTGGTCAAGACGATCATCGCACAGAAGCTCGCCGAGCACGGAATCAAAGGGGAGGTTTCCGGCAGAAGCAAGCATCTCTACTCCATTTACCGGAAAATGGAGAGTCGTAACGTCGATATCGATCAGATCTATGACCTGATTGCCATTCGGGTAACTGTGGATGATATCCGCGAATGTTATGGGGTGCTGGGGATCATTCATTCCACCTGGAAGCCCATTCCCGGCCGTTTCAAGGATTACGTCGCAATGCCCAAGGGGAACATGTATCAGTCTCTCCATACTACCGTGATAGGACCAACCGGCGAACGGATGGAAGTGCAGATCAGAACTGGCGAGATGCATCGGGTTGCAGAGGCCGGTATTGCCGCCCACTGGAAGTATAAAGAGGGAAAGGGTTATGATGAAAAGGAGGTAAAACGGTTTGCCTGGTTAAGGCAACTCCTTGAATGGCAGCAGGAACTGCAGGATTCCAGGGAATTCATGGACAGCGTAAAGGTGGAGCTTTTCCCGGAAGAGGTTTACGTCTTCACCCCCAAAGGGGATGTGAAGGCATTTCCCAAGGGATCGACTCCCATTGATTTTGCATACAGCGTCCATACCGATATCGGTCACCGCTGCGTGGGAGCCAAGGTAAACGGCAAGCTGGTTCCCCTCAAGCATGAATTGAAGACCGGCGATATCGTGGAAGTTGTTACCTCTCCCCACCACGCCCCCAGCAAAGACTGGCTGAAGATTGTCAAGAGTTCCAGGGCCAAAAACAAGATAAGAGCCTGGATCAAGACCGAAGAGCGAAAAAGGAGCATTACTCTGGGGCGGGAGATTCTTGACAAGGATTTCCGCCGCTATTCCTTAAATTACAACAAGTTGCAGAAAATCGGGGAGATGAAGAGGGTGGCCGTCGGATTCGGCTTTGTCGGGGAAGATGACTTGATGGCTGCGGTCGGCTACGGGAAGGTCTCAAGCAGTCAGGTTATCGGGAAGCTTATTCCTGAGGAAAAACTTGAAGAGCATCTGGAGCGCAAGGAAAGCCGGGTCGGCAAAATCATCGAGAAGCTAAAGGGGAAGTCGTCCGGCGCCATCCAGATAAGCGGTGTGGAAGACGTACTGGTGCGTTTCGGCAAATGCTGCAATCCACTTCCGGGAGACGATATCCTGGGATTTATTACCCGTGGCCGGGGGGTTACCATTCACACCGCCGACTGCCCGGTTGCCATTGAGAGTGACCCGGAGCGACGCATCGATGTGACCTGGAACAGGGACAGAAAAACGGCGCTGCCGGTCAAGATCAGGGTTGCCTGCCATGATGAAAAGGGAATGCTGGCCAACATTACCACGACGATTACCAACTGCGAGGCCAATATCGTCAGCGCCTCCATTCAAAGTACCGTCGACAAGCGCGGCATCAATACGTTTGAGGTTGATGTGACCGATCTGGCCCACCTTAACAGGGTTATCAACAACATCATGAAGTTGAAGGGGGTCATCAGGGTCGAGAGACTCAAAAGCTGACGCTTTTGAGCGTTCAACGTTCTATGTTCTATGTTGCAAGAAAAAATAACATAGAACTTAGAACATAGAACATAGAACTGTTTTTCAGGAGGGATTTATGACAAAAGAGGTAATTTCAACAAACAGGGCACCACAGGCCATCGGGCCGTACAGCCAGGGGGTCAGGGCAGGAGGGTTCGTTTTCTTTTCCGGGCAGATACCCCTTGACCCCATGACAGGAGATTTGTGCGGAAGGGATATTGCTGCGCAGACCGAGCAGGTGATGGAGAATATCGGAGCTGTTCTGGCGGCGGCAGGGTTGACCTTTTCTGACGTGGTGAAAAGTACCATTTTTCTGGTCAATCTGACCGATTTTGCCACCGTCAATGAAGTTTACGGCAGGAGATTCCCGGACAACCCGCCGGCCCGCTCCACCGTGGAAGTGAAGGGCTTGCCGAAGGGAGCGCTGGTCGAGATTGAGGTGCTCGCGCTGGCGCGCTAGGTTCGAGGTTCGAGGAACTGGGAGCGAGGTTCAAGGGACAAGGACGAAAAAAACCGCTGAGCACTCTTGCTCTGCGGTTTTGTTTCCTGATTAGAGCCGATGTCCGGGTACCGCGGACCAGCGAATAATCCTTTTTCCCCGAACCTCGCTCCTCGAACCTGGGTATTAGAGCGCCTTGGTGACGTGACCGGAACGGATACAGCGGGTACAGACCTTGATGCTCCTGACAGAGCCGTTGCTGACGGCCTTTATCTTCTGCAGGTTGGGATACCAGACCCTGCGCGTTTTGTTATTGGCGTGGCTCACGTTATTCCCGAAGCTGGGACCCTTACCACATATTTCGCATATTTTTGACATGTGCTCTACCCTCCCGTATGAACTGAAGCGTCAATTTATAGCAGATGGCGGCGCGAAGTGCAAGAAAAATTTTGCGGTTTTTTAAACCTACCCCTGCATAAGGATAATTTGAACCATGTCGATTGTTAAGGGACTCTTTTCCCTGCTGATAATATTTCTGATTGTACTGGCGGTTCTCTTAGTCGATTTCGCCTATAAGACCTTTTCGCTGCGCCAGCGGGATGTAAAACCCGATGCCGTTGTGGTGCTGGCCGGGGGAAGGGGGCGGATTGAAGAGGGGGTGAGGCTCTACAGGGACAGGGAGGCGCGGTGGCTCTTCTTGATCGGCGTTGATCCATCTGTTCGCAAGAGCGACCTATTCAGGGAACGGCAGGGAGAAAAGTTCGGTGATAGGGTCATTCTGGAAAAGGTTTCCCGCAATACCTTGGAAAACGCCCTCTATGCCAGGGATATGATCGCGAAGAAGGATATCAGCTCCGTTACGCTGATCACCTCACGTTATCACATGAAGCGCGCCACCCTTGTTTTTCGCAGCGTATTACCGAAAGGTATCGTCATATATTCCCATCCGGTGGACACCAGGAACCTGAAGGATGAGTGGTGGAGCCATGGCGGGAGCTTCCGCCTCCTTTTCAGCGAGTTCTACAAGTACTGCCTGTTCAGGTTATTCTTTCTTTTCGCGCCGGGAGAGCTGCGCCCGGTGACCGTTGGTTCATCGCAGGGGCGACCCTTGTGATCGCCCATGGCAAGGGCAAACACAAGTTTTGCCCCTACAGATCTGTTTTATCCTCGATCCTGGGAAACAACGGCTCAGCCTTGACAATTCCGGTTCCCGTCTCAAGCCCTCCCCACCCAAGACCCGCCTCATCCGGCGTTCCTTGCCAGCCTAGATAGTAGAGCCCTTTGGCCGCCGTCTTCGGCATGAAGGGAGATAGCAGAAAATAAATGATCCGCTGGGACTCCAGAACACAGTACATGACTGTAGCAAGACGTTCCTGTTGGGAGGGGTCCTTGGCCAGGGTCCAGGGAGCGGTTTCGTCGATATATTTATTGCCGGCCGAGATGACCTCCCATATGGACTGGAGAGCGCGGCTAAAGGCGAGTTCGTCCAGGTTCACATCTACCTGCTCAACCATTGCTTCGGTTTTTGCCTTATAGGCAAGGTCGATTTCGGCAAGCGCGCCTGGTGCCTGAACAGTTCCGCCGAAGTATTTGTTGACCATGGCTGTTGAGCGGCTGAGGAGGTTTCCCAGGTCGTTGGCCAGATCGGAGTTTATCCGATGCACCAGCGCGGCGTGAGAGAAGTCGCCATCCAGGCCGAAGGGGACCTCGCGCAGCAGGAAATAGCGGACTGCGTCCACCCCGTATTTATCGATCAACATATTGGGCTCAACCACGTTTTGCAGGCTTTTGCTCATCTTCTGCCCCTCCACGGTCCACCAGCCATGGGCAAAGACCTTGTTGGGGAGCGGCAGCCCCGCCGCCAGCAGGAAAGTCGGCCAGTAGACGGTATGGAAGCGAAGGATGTCCTTGCCGATGAGATGGACGTCCACCGGCCAGAATTTGCCGAAGTTCCCCCCGTCATCCGGGTAACCGAGGGCAGTGATGTAGTTGGTCAGTGCGTCGAACCAGACGTAGATGATGTGTTTGTCGTTTCCCGGCACCGGGATCCCCCAGGTAAAGGAGGTGCGGGAGACGGAGAGGTCCCTCAGTCCTTCCTTGACAAAGGAGAGTATCTCATTGCGCCGCGATTTGGGCTGGATGAAGTCGGGATTGGCTTCGATGTGGGCGAGAAGCTGTTCCTGGTATTTGCTCATCCTGAAGAAGTAGGACTCTTCTTTCAGTTTTTCTGTCGGACGGTTGCAGTCCGGGCACTTGTAGTCGATGAGCTGGGTTTCTGTCCAGAAGGTCTCGCAGGGGGTGCAGTACCAGTCTTCGTATTCCCCCAGATAGATGTCGCCTTTCGCCAGCACTTTCTCAAACAGGTGAGAAACCCCCTTTTTGTGCCGCTCTTGGGTTGTGCGGATGAAATCGGTATATGATATTCCCAGCTTGTCCCAGAGGGCCTGGAAGCGCTTCACCACCCGGTCGGCCAGTTCCAGCGGGGTCTCACCCGCTGCCAGAGCGGCCTTTTCCACTTTTTGTCCGTGCTCGTCGCTGCCGGTGAGAAAGAAGACCTCATAACCCTTGAGCTTCTTGTAACGGGACATTACGTCGGCTGCCAGGGTGGTGTAGGCATGGCCTATGTGCGGGACATCGTTGACATAGTAGATGGGTGTGGTGATATAAAAGGTGCGGCTCATTGTTTCTCCTTTTTATCCTTGTCCTTTGTTTCGGCGCGGCGCTCTCTGCGCTCCTTTCCCGTCTCCCTCGGTTCCCGGCGATGGTCGCCCGCCGGTTCCTTTTCGCTTTCCTTTTGCGGCTTTTTCTGACGGTCCGTGATGTTTTCAGGTTTGATGTCCTCACCTTTGAGCACCACCGTCCGGTCATCGTCGGTCCTGATGGTGACGGTGCCTTCCAGTACGTTCATTTTTGCCACTTCTCCGGCGATATCGCCGCACTGAACACGCTTGCCGCACTTGGGGAGACATTTTCTCAGGGAGCAATACGTTTCAAATTCATAACCCAGGCAGCAGAGGAGCCTGCCGCACTGGCCGGAAATCTTGGTGGGATTAAGGGCCAGATTCTGCTCCTTTGCCATCTTGACTGATACCGGTTCGAATTCGCGGAGGAACGATGAGCAGCAAAGCTCCCTGCCGCAAATACCGATTCCTCCAACCATCTTTGCTTCGTCACGGACACCGATCTGCCGCATTTCTATCCGGATATGAAATGTATGGGCCAGATCCTTGACCAGCTCGCGGAAATCGACCCGGCCGTCGGCGGTGAAGTAGAAGATCGCCTTGCTCCCGTCAAAGAGATATTCGACCCGGATCAGCTTCATTTCCATTCCCCGCTCCTTGATCTTGGCGAGGCAGAACGCGAAAGCCTCCTTTTCACGGGCAATGTTTCTGGCCGCAGCCTCCAGATCTTCCGGCAGCGCCTTTCTCATGATGCCTTTCAACCCTTCCGGGATATCCGTTTCAGCAAACTCCTGCGGTCCGACTACGACGGTAGCGATGCTTTTCCCCCGTTCAGTTTCGACGATTACCCTGTCGCCCTGGCTGAAAAGGAGATCACCGGAGTTAAAATCATACAATTTCCCGGCGGGGTGGAACTGCACCTTGACTATTTTTACCAAAACTGCCTCCAGGGGTTAAAAGGTTCTAGGTTCTAGGTTCTAGGTTTTAACATTGAACGTTGAACGTTGAACGATTATTGTTCCGCCAGTCTCATAAAAAGGACCTCCAGTGCGAGCCGCGGGTTAACATTGCGCAACAGGGCCTGGCGGGCCGCGAAAACTTGCTGTATCCTCTCCATCACCCGTTCCGGTGAACAACGTACGGCCTCTCGTTCGAGAAGGGGGAGGAGGTCACTATTGACAACTTCCCGGCTGCCTCTCTGCAGCAGCAGGATATCGCGCATGAAGGCGGTCACGAGCTCCAGCATCTCCAAGGCTTTTTCCTTGTCCGCGGCCAGCTCTTCGGCAGCCGTGAACAGCGGGGCTATTTCCCGCAGAGAGAACGAAGAAAGTCGTGCTAAAAAGGTTTTCCTTTCAGTCAGAGCCGTTTCGTTGTCGGTCTCAAGGGCCTTCTTGAGGCTTCCGCCGGCCAGGGAAGCGGCTATGCGGGCCGCCTCCGGCTCACTTCCGTTTCTACGAAGGTACTCCTCAATGGTCGTCTCTGAGAGCGCAGGGAAGTGGAGACTCTGGCAGCGGGAGAGGATGGTGGGGAGCACACTGCCGGTGTTGGCCGTGAGGAGGATCATCAGCGCGCTGCCCGGCGGCTCTTCCAGCGTTTTGAGCAAAGCGTTGCCGGCGGCTGGATTGAGCCGGTCCGCGGCATCAATGATACAGGCCTTTATGGGCGCCTCGAATGGACGGTAAGCCAGTTCCCGCTGTAGTTCCCTGATCTGATCGATTTTGATGAAGGCGCCGTCCGGCTCGATCAGGTGGAGGTCAGGATGCTGCAGCGCGGCTATCTTGCGGCAGGAGGGGCAGCTGCCGCACCCTTCCTCCTTCCCGCAGAACACGGCCTCGATAAAGGCGAGGGCGGTTTTTTTCTTGCCGCACCCTTCAACGCCGTCAAAGAGATAGGCGTGGGCAACCTTGCCCACCGCCAGGGAGCGCCTGAGCACCGTTATGCTGCCGTCCTGTCCCAGAATGCCGGAAAAAGGCATTGGTTAATCCTTTGTCAGTCTGGCGAAGACTGCCGTGGTTACGGCAGCTTCCGTTTCCTGGATGCTCTTTCCCTCGTCGTTGATAATTATGAATCTGTCCGGTTCATTGAACGCCAATTGCAGGTAGCCGTCCCGGACCTTCTGATGAAACGGCATCGACTCGAGCTCGAAACGTTCTTCCCTGGCTCCCTGCGAGCTGTTGATCCGGGCGATGGCCCTCGAAAGACCTATTTCAACCGGGCAGTCAAGAAGGATGGTCAGGTCGGGCTGCAACCCGGCGGTAGCCAGTTGATTGAGCTGGTCGATGACGGCAAGGTCGAGCTGTCTGCCATACCCCTGATAAGCGACGGTGGCGTCGGTAAAACGGTCGCAGATGACGATCTTTCCGGTCTTGAGGGCCGGAACCACGATTTCGGCCACGTGCTGGGCGCGGGCTGCGGCGTAGAGGAGGAGTTCCGCCATCGGCGTCATGGCGCTGTTGTCTGCGTCAAGGAGGATGCCGCGCACCTGGTCGGCGATGGGACACCCCCCCGGTTCACGGGTTACCGTCACCCCATGGCCGCGTTCCGCCAGGTTTCGGGCCAGAAGCTTAAGCTGGGTCGATTTTCCGCACCCTTCGATCCCTTCAAATGTTATGAAAAAGCCCATAAATGGCGCTCCATTGATCCATTAAAAACATAAATTATAGGGGAGGGGCAGGAATTAATCAAGATAAAAACCGGTAATAACGGCATATATATTGATAAAATCTGGTGGTTTGGGTATAGTTACAAAAAACACGGGAAAACGACGTAACAATCGCAGAGACTATGGATTCCAACGACAACGAAGAGCTGGCGCAGCTGGAAGCCGCCATCAGTTACAGATTCAATAATCGCCGGCTTCTTGAAGAGGCGCTGACCCATCGTTCATTCCTCAATGAGACCGGAGAGAAATCGGCAAGGGATAATGAACGGCTGGAATTTTTCGGCGACGCGGTGATCGATTTTTTCCTGAGTAGTATCCTGCTGGAGCGTTTCCCGGACAGCCGGGAAGGGGATCTTACCAGGATCAGGGCTTCGCTGGTGGACGAAGAGAGTCTTGCGTTCCTGGCCGCAAAAATCGGGTTAGGCCGGTACTTAAGGCTTGGGCGGGGTGAGGAGAGAAGCGGCGGGAGAGAGAAGAGATCCATTCTGGCCGATGCATACGAGGCGCTGTTAGCGGCCGTTTATCTGGACGGCGGTGTTCTGCCGGTTCAAGCCCTTGTGGGAAACCATTTTGCTCCACTTCTGGAGAACAGGGCCGCTGCCACGGCAGGCAGGGATTTTAAGACGGAATTCCAGGAGCAGGCTCAGGCCTTGCGCGGGACTACCCCCAGATACATCCTGAAGGAGGCTTCTGGTCCTGACCATGATCGGATTTTTACCGTGGAGGCCTTTGTGGGCGATGAATTCATGGGAGTCGGGTCCGGCAGGAGCAAGAAGGAGGCTGAACAGGCGGCCGCAAGAGGCGGGGTTGCCCGGCTGAAGTTGTTCGCTACTGACGAGATTTCATGAAGCCGCTGATAGTACCTTTTTTCATCTCCCACCAGGGATGTCCCCAACGCTGTGTTTTCTGCAACCAGCTGAAGATTGCCGGTGGAGCCGGCGAATTCCCTTCATCTGCCGAAATGCTGGCAAAAATAACTGCCTGCCGGAATTCCGGCAGACGCAATTCGGTGGAAGTCGCTTTTTTCGGCGGGACGTTCACTACCCTTCCCATGCCGGTCCTGGAGAGGCTGCTCCTCCCCCTCCAGCCGCTCATTGCTGCCGGTGAGGTCGGCTCCATCCGGGTCTCCACGCGGCCCGACGCTGTTGATGCCGGAGTTGCAGAATTTCTGCTGGGGATGGGGGTCAGGACCGTAGAGCTGGGCGTCCAGTCCATGGATGAAGGCGTTCTAGAACTTTCCGGCCGGGGCCACACCGCCGCAGATGTGGAGAACGCCTGCCGCGTTCTGCAATCTTTCGGGTTATCTGTGGGGATCCAGTTGATGCCGGGACTCCCCGGCGATACCCCCGATAAATCCCTTGCGTCGCTGCGTCGTGCTCTGGCCCTAAAGCCCGACTTTCTGCGTATCTATCCTGCGCTGGTGCTGGCAGGGACAAAACTGGCCGAACTATACGAAAAAGGGGACTATACCCCCCTGTCCCTTGCCGAGGCGATTAAGCTCGGCAAGGTCATGCTTCATGGTGCCCTCGCGGCTTCCGTGCCGGTGATCCGCATCGGATTGCAGCCGACGGAAGAGCTGCAGAGCGACGGGACCATCGTCGCCGGCCCCTATCATCCGGCTTTTCGGCAATTGGTGGAGGGAGAGCTCTATTTTGATCTTTTGCTCCTGTTGACCAAGGGTGTGCCTGATGCGACCCCGGTTACGCTGCACTGCTTTCCGACAAAGATTTCCGATATCGTCGGCCAGCGGCGCGTGAATGTGCAGCGCCTTTTTGCGAAACGTGGGGTGAAGGTGGCGGCGATCGAGGGAGACCCGCGACTTTCACCGTTGGAGTTGCAGGTGGCATCCGGGAATTTACTAAAGAAAGGAAATATCTTGTACGACTTACGTTACACACCGGAGGTGACCTCCCGTGTCCGATAAACCGTTCCGTTCGGGATTCGTTTCGATCATCGGCCGTCCCAATGTGGGGAAATCGACCCTGCTGAACCGTATCATGGGAGAGAAGATCGTCATCACCTCGGACAAACCACAGACCACAAGGAATCGCATCCAGGGGATACACAATCTTCCGGGCGGTCAGATCATCTTCATCGACACCCCCGGCATCCACCCGGCCAAGTCGAAGCTCAACAAATACATGGTGGAAACCGCACTTTCAGCCATTCGAGGGGTGGACGCCGTTCTCTTTCTGGTGGAGGCCGATGTCCCGGCAAAGAGGGAAGAATCGCAGATACTTGATATTCTTGCCGGGGTCAAGTGCCCGGTTATCCTGGTCATCAACAAGATCGACAAAGTGGCCAAGGAGTCCCTCCTGGCGAGCATTGCCGCATACGCAACATGCTATCCGTTCAAAGAGATCATCCCGATTTCCGCCATCAATGGAGACGGGGTGGAGCGGTTAGTGGACGCAGTTTACAGTTTTCTCCCGGAAGGGCCGCTCTACTTCCCCGACGACATCCTGACGGACATGCCGGAGCGGTTCATTGTGGCGGAGATTGTCCGGGAGAAGGTCTTCCGTCTGACCCGCGATGAGGTCCCCTATTCGGTCGCCGTGGTGGTTGACAGCTTTAAGGAGCGCGAAGACGGCGGACTCATCTCCATTTCCGCCACCATTAACGTGGAAAGGGATTCTCAGAAGGGTATAATCATCGGCCGTAAAGGCGAGATGCTGAAAAAGATAGGGATAGAAGCCCGTCTGGAGACAGAACGGCTGCTGGGGACCAGGATTTTCCTTGAGCTTTTCGTGCGCGTGCGAAAGGGTTGGAGCGAAAATGCGCAGATGATGAAGGAGTTTGGATACGAATGAGACCGATAGTGGCAATAGTGGGGCGTCCCAACGTGGGGAAGTCGACCCTTTTCAACAGGCTGGTGGGGCGGCGTAAGGCGATGGTTGACGATATGCCGGGAGTGACCAGGGACCGGAACTATTACAATGTAGACCGTTTTGATGCCCCCTTTATTCTCATAGACACCGGTGGTTTCGAGCCGGAGACGGATGACCGGTTACAGCAGCAGATGCGGGAGCAGTCGCAACTGGCCATGGAAGAGGCCGATGTCGTTCTGTTCGTCATGGATGGACGCAGCGGACTGACCCCGGCTGACCGGGAGGTGGTGGATATGCTTCGCCGGGTGGACAAGCCGGTGTTTTATCTGATCAACAAGATTGACGGCGAGAGCCATGAGGCGAACATCGGAGATTTTTATGCGCTTGGAGTGGACAATCTTTTCACTATCTCCGCCGAACATAAACGCGGTATCGGTGACCTCATGGAGGAGGTTGTCAAGGCGCTGCCGAAAGGGAAGGCAGACGAGGGCGATGAAGAGGTGACCAGGATAGCGGTGGTCGGCCGTCCCAATGTGGGGAAGTCTTCGCTGGTAAACCGTCTGCTCGGCTATGAGAGGGTGGTGGCAAACCCCACGCCAGGCACCACCAGGGATTCCATCGATACCTATTTCACGTGCGAAAAAAAGCGCTATATGCTTATTGATACGGCCGGTATCAGGCGCAAGGGGAAGACAACGGAGAAGATTGAAAAGTTCAGCGTGGTGGACGCCCTGCGCAGCATCGAACGAGCCGACGTGGTCCTTATCGTCATCGACGCGGAAGAGGGTGTGACGGAGCAGGATACAAAGATTGCCGGCTATGCCTACGAGGCTGGGCGCGCCTGCATCTTCGTGGTCAACAAATGGGACACCCTCGCCAAGGACAATTCCTCCATCGGCAGATTCGTAGATAAAATCAGAACGGAATTCAAGTATCTTCCATTTGCGCCGATACTTTTCGTATCGGCAAAGAGCGGCCAGCGCATCGGCAAGATCATCCCGGAAGTGGAGAACGTGATGGCCCAGTACGCAAAAAGGGTAACCACCTCTGAATTGAACCGGGTCTTTTCGGAGGCCACTACCGCTCACCATGCGCCCCTGTTCCAGGGGAGGCGGGTAAAATTTTATTACACTACCCAGGTGGGGACAAGACCTCCGACGTTTGTCATTTTTACCAACCGTCCGGAGGGGATACATTTTTCATATGAGCGGTATCTGGTCAACAAACTCCGGGATGCCTTCGGGTTCGTTAGAGGTTAGAGGCTAGAGGTTAGAGGTTAGAGGTTAGAGGTTAGAGGTTAGAGGTTAGAGGTGGGCATTAACTTTACTTGGAAGGTCGGATGGATTATGATTGGCGCCGATTTGCCTGATATTTCACCATCTTAGAGCGTTATAGATATGAGTCTTGTCGGCAATTTAGAGGATTTGGGCCTCGGCGAAATATTACAGATCGTCAGTCTGAGCCGAAAATCAGGGGCGCTTTCCCTCCACAGCAGGGGGCGCGAAGGAAACATCGTATTCCGTCAAGGCCAGGTTGTGAAGGCCACCTCCACCTCTTATCAGCAGAACCTGGGAGAAGTGCTGATTCAGAAGGGGATTATCGACTTATCCACTCTGAAAAAGGCGCTCCTTGTCCAGGATAGGGACGGATTCAAAGAACGGCTCGGGGTGATCCTTACGAATCATTTCGGGATTTCTGCCGCGTCCATAGAAGAAGTCGTCCGTGAGCAGATTGAAAAGGTGGTCTACTCCCTTTTTGCCTGGGCGGAGGGGACCTTTGACTTCGAACTCCAGGACAATATGGAGTTTATTGATGATTCACGGCTGGACCCGCTGCAGTTCATGCTGGACCAGGGGCTTAATCCCCAGTTTTTGGCCATGGAGGGGTCCAGGCTCATCGATGAAAAACGCCATTTTGGTGAACCGCTTGATGAGGAGGAGCTCTCGGCTGTAAGCGCGTCTCCCCCTGAAGATAGCGTTGATCTTGCCTTTGACCTCCTGCAGTCGTCCGGCCCTGCAGCCGTACCGCATCCTTCGGTTATCACGCAGGAGAGACGCAAGATGGTGCTGGTTGACGATGACGCCGCCACCCTTGAGAATCTCGTCCCGCTGCTGCAAACAAGCGGATACGATGTATCCGCGTTTGAAAAGAGTGAAGAGGCCCTTATACAAGTCGACACCCTTTACCGCGCCGGCCAGCGTCCAACGATAGTGATCGATCTGATCATGCCGAGAATGGACGGTTCCGGCATCCTGGGCGGCCTGGAATTGTTGGAGTTGACCCACAGTAATTTTCCGGACCTTCCCACTTTGGCGATGGCTGATTATCACAACAGCGATGCTGAGAGGAAAGTGGGGGAGATGGGGGTTGCCTTTGTCATAAAGCCCCGCCGGGCTGAAATTTCGGCTCCGGATGTCTGCCGGGAATTTACCGGTATACTTTTACAGGGACTGAAAAGGGTCGAGTCCGGTGAGCGACCTGCCGAGTGGAGCGATAAGGTCAATATCGGGGACGAAATCCGACTGGAAATGGGTGAAGAGCCTGCGTCTGCCATGAAACCCGTGGAGCAAAGCACCGGCATTTCACTCCTCAGGGGAATGTTGGATGAGCTCAACAATCCCGCTCTCGGAGGAGGGATCATTCTGCTGGTCCTCCGGTTTGCTTCAGAATTCATGAACCGTGCGGTAATCTTCGTTGTCAAGAAGGATGAGATAGTAGGGCTGGGCCAGTTCGGCATCAATGACAATGAGGGTTTTGCCGACGCCAAGGTGAGGAACTTGCGGATTCCGAAGGGAGAGGCGTCGTTGTTCAGCAAAGTAATCGAGTCCCAGCTCTCTATGAAAATTCAGCCGGATGGCGGCAGCTGGGACCGGTATCTTTTTGGCCAGTTGGGGGGGGCTCCTGATGAGGTTTTCCTCGGGCCGATTGTCAGCGAGGGGAAAGTGGTAGCCGTGTTATACGGTGATAACCTTCCGGAGCAGACGCCGATAGGGGACACCGATTCGCTGGAGATTTTCCTTTCCCAGGCGGGGATGGCGATGGAGAAGCTCCTCCTGGAGCGAAAACTGAAGGGAAAAGGCCCGGAGGGGATGTGAAAAAAATACTTATTGCTGAAGATTCTTCAACCATGCGCTCTCTTCTCATTTCTACAATCGGGTCTCTGGACGGGTATGAGATTGTTGAAGCGGCCAGCGGGTATGATGCCCTGCGTTATCTGCCGCGGGAAAAGGTCGACCTGATCATCACCGACATCAATATGCCGGACATAAACGGGCTGGAGCTGATAAACTATATCAGGAACAATCCCAATTACCGGGACATACCGCTCTTTATTATCTCCACCGAAAGGAGCGAGAAAGACATGGAAAAGGGGCTGGCGCTCGGCGCCAACGAATACCTGACGAAACCCTTTGATCCGGTGAGATTGCAGGAGCTTATCCATAAGTATATCGGGTAGAATGCAGGCTGAAGGCTGAAGGCTGAAGGCTGAAGGCTTTTGATCTTACCCCTTCGCCCTTGGCCGTTCGCCTTTGAGCCCGCGCATCATGTAGAGAGACTCTATGACCACCTCAAACGATACTATCGGTAAAGCGGTAAAGGATTTTCTGGCGGAGGCTGAGGAGATCATCGATCAGCTGAGCCTCGATCTGGTGGGGCTCAGCGACTCCGCAGACAGCGGGGAGTGCAATCCTGATCTGCTCAATTCCATATTCCGCGGTGCGCATTCCCTGAAGGGCCTTGCCGGCATGTTCGGTTTTACCGGCATTGCGGAATTGGCGCACAACCTGGAAAACCTTCTCGATTCTCTTCGGCTGGGCAGAGTTTCGCTCGCTCCTCCCACTCTTAATGTGCTCTTCGATTCCATGGATATCCTTGGAGCCCTGGTAAGAAGCGCAGGCACAGGCTCTTCGGATACAAATGACTTATCCCGGGCGATTGCCCGAATAAACTCCTGCCTTACTTCGCCGCAAAAGGCTGAATCCGAATCGCCTCTGGCCCATCTGGCTCTTCCCGACAAAGTGCTCAATACTCTGACCGAGTATGAAGAACACCGGCTGCTGGAAAATGTAAAAAAAGGGAGGCGTATTTACTCGATTCTCGCTTCTTTCAGCCTTACTACCTTTGATCAGGAACTGGGAGAACTGACCGACGTCTTGAAAAAGGGAGGGGAGGTCATCAGTACGCTGCCGAGTGTCGGCGGCAATCTGGAATCGACCATAGACTTTGAAATCCTGTTCGGCTCTGAAAGGGGCAGCGCCGAAATTTCGGCCTTGGTGGGCATGGAGAACGTCACGGTCAGTTTGCTCGGTGGCGGAGCACAGGCCCCTGCTTTGGCCGCACCTGTGGCGCCGTCCGCTCCGTCTTTACCGGATGCGATTGCGCCGGCTCCATCCCCTGCCGATGACTCGTCCCTGACCGCCAAGAGCATGAGTCGAACGGTCAGGGTCGATATCGGGAAGCTTGACGAACTCATGAACATAGTCGGTGAACTGGTACTTTCCCACTCGAAAATCAGCGATCTGACCTTTCGCATGAGAGACGAAGGTCTCTCCACCCATGCCATGGAGATGGGGAAGGCTGCAAAGGGGCTGGGGAGGAAACTGGACGAGCTGCAAAAAGGGGTTATGGAGATCCGCATGATCCCGGTGGGGCAACTTTATGAGAAGATGTCCCGCATTGTCCGTAAGATTTCCCGGGAACAGGGGAAAAAGGTGGAGTTGAAGATGTTCGGCGCCGACACCGAGTTGGACAAGCTGATCGTTGAAGACATTTCGGACCCCATGATGCATATCGTAAGAAACGCCATTGACCATGGCATAGAGCCGTCCGAAGAGCGCTTGAGGCTCGGGAAGGATGAAAAGGGCACCATCAGGCTGTCATCCTTTCAAAAGGGAAACCATGTGGTCATAGAGGTGGAAGACGACGGGAGGGGGATCGACCTGGAAAGGGTGAAGAAGAAGGCCTTGGAGAAGGGGTTTATTCAGAGCCTTGAGTCGATTTCCGACAGAGACGCCCTGGAACTGGTTTTCCTTCCCGGGTTTTCCACCAGTGAAAAGGTGAGCGAAATATCCGGCCGCGGTGTCGGTATGGATGTGGTAAAAAACAATATCGCCGCTGTGTCCGGGATGGTGGACATTGAGACCACCGCCGGCTGCGGCTGCCGGATGATAATTACCCTGCCGATAACCCTCGCCATAATTAAGGCTTTGATCATAGCCTCAGTCGGGCGGACTTACGCGCTCCCCATCACATCGGTTCTGGAGACGATTATGGTGGACTGCAAAGATATCCTCACCGTTGAGAGGAAAGAGGTCATCCAGCTTCGTGAAACTACCCTGCCACTCTTACGCCTTGGAAAGTACTTTGAAATCGGAGAGGGTTCGAATGCCCAGGAAAGCTTTTATGTAGTGGTGGTAGGGGCGGCGGAAAAACGCCTCGGCATAGTGGTGGACGATCTGCTGGGGCAGCAGGACATCGTGATTAAGTCCATGGGCGAAACCCTTAAAGGATGTAAAGGAATATCAGGCGCTGCTGATCTGGGAGATCAGCGTACCATTCTGGTCCTTGATGTGGGGGGGATCATCAACGAAGCAACCAGAGGAAGCGCCTAGTACCTTGTAACACTTGATACAACGCCCAATTTAATTCCCTCCCCCCTGGCGGGGGAGGGTCAGGGTGGGGGGGAAGTTGCCACAAAGACGCAAGGTTGCAGCCTCACCCACCCCCTGACCCCCTCCCGTCAAGGGAGGGGGGCCATACCTTGCGAAAAATCCGCGTTTCCTGGGCAAACGCCTCGCGCGCCTTGCATATGGAGCTTTTTATAACGCCGATAACAAGAATTGAGCGTCATTGCGTATGTATAAGGAATTTTACGGTTTCAGAGAGAAACCGTTCAGCAAAACCCCGGACCCGCGTTTTCTCTATTTGAGCAACGGTCACCGGGAGGCTCTGGCGAGACTTCAATATGTGATTGAAGAACGTGAGCTTGCCCTTTTGACAGGCGAAATCGGATGTGGCAAGACGACAATTTCCCGGGCACTGATGGATTCCATGGGAGACGCGTACCGTTTCTGTTTTATCGTTAATCCGAGATTGACGGCCATGGAGTTTTTACGCGTGATAGCCGGTGAACTGATGGTTGAAGCCCCTTCCGGCAGCAAGGACGGATTGTTGAGGGAAATCACCGATGTCCTGTACCGCTTTCATGGTGAAGGACGCTGTCCGGTAATTATTATCGATGAGGCGCAGTTGATTCCGGACCGGGAGGTTTTTGACGAGATCAGGCTCCTTACCAATTTCCAGATGGACGACCGAAATCTCCTGAGTGTGATTATCATGGGACAGCCGGAACTGAGGAAAATCCTGGCCGGTCCCGTCTACGAGCCCTTAAGGCAGAGGATAGCGATCAATTATCACCTTCACCCGCTAAACATGGAGGAAACCCAGGAATATGTCGATTTCAGGATGGAGATGGCCGGCGGTCACGCCGGGCTGTTTTCTCTCGATGCGGTTCAGAGGATATTTGAGCTCTCCGGCGGAGTGCCGAGAATGATAAATGTCATAGCCACCAATGCCCTCCTGGAAGGATTCGGCAAAGATGCTGCAATGATTGATGCGTCGATTATAGATGGGATGGCTGATGAGTTGGTCATTTAACAAACGCAGAGGAACGTCATGAATCTGGCCGATATAAGAAAAAAGGCGCAGAAGGAAAGAGATGGCGCCCCGCATGCTGCTTCCGCCCGACAAGTGGGTGTGTGGAGCGGGGAGCATCCAAAAGAGCCGGCGGAATCCACAATTGATCCTTTGGCAGGTCTTGGCAATAGCGGGCCTCGACTTTCAATCCAACCTGCAGCGGAGCAAATTCTGCCGGCATTCGACCCCCTGGCTGTTTTGCTGGCCGGGCGCGAACTGGCCGGCTGTAACGGGGACCTCCCTGACAGTTCGCCGACGCCTGAACCTGTCGGCGAAGAATTCAAGGAATTCCTCTGTTTCAGGGTTTCTTCTGAAAAATACGCCATTAACATCATGGATATCAAGGAGATCATCAAACCCCGTGAATTAACGGAGGTCCCCAGAGTTCCAGAGTTCGTTTCCGGGGTGATTTCCCTGCGCGGTATCATCATTTGGGTTTTCAACCTGCGCAAGAGACTGGAATTGCTCCCTGTGGGGATGTCAGGCAAAGAACGGATCGTTGTTGTGAAAAAGGGGGAGGAGTTTTGCGGAGTCCTGGTGGATGAGGTGATACAGGTTGCAAGAATTGCCGCGTCAACCATTGAACAGCCGCCGTCCGTTCTTGACGGCATCGATCGTGATTTTGTCGACGGCATAGGGCGATTTCCAGGGGGGATGCTGATTTTGCTCAATCTGGAAAACATCCTCGACCTGGCGCTTCGTTAAGGATATTTACTCGACTGCTCAACCACTCCCGCAGTTATTGCTACTCAAAGGGGCCGGCTATGAAAAACAGGATTCTCGTTGTTGAGGATGAAGAAAGCCTGTTGAAGCTTGAAAGCATTCTTCTTACCTCGAAGGGATACGACGTTACCGGGGTTATGGACGGCAGGTCGGCGCTGGAAGAGGTTGCGGCAAATAAACCGGACCTGATAATACTCGATATCATGCTCCCTGAACTGGACGGTTTTGAGGTATGCAGGCATATCAAGGAAAATCCCGAGACCAGCCACATCCCAGTGGTGATGCTCACGGCCAAGAAAAGCAGTCAGGATCTTGCCCGCGGCAGGCAGGTCGGCGCCGATGAGTACATAACCAAGCCTTTCAAGTCGGCCAAGGTCATGGAGATCATTGAAGGACTGCTCAATAAACCGTGAATCACGAGGCATTAATGAATACGGAAATACAAGAAATTCAAGTGGCCTGTTTCTGGCTCGGAGAAGATTTGTACGCAGTTGACATCATGCGGATCAAAGAGATAATTCGGCCACTAAAACTTGCCAGTTTACCCAAGGCTCCTCCTTTTGTGGAGGGGGTGATAAATCTTCGCGGCACGGTTATTCCGATTGTGGATCTGCGGAAAAGATTTGATCTGCCGTACCGTCCGGTCGATCAGAGCACCAGACTCCTGATCGTATCGGTAGCACGGCAGGCATTGGGACTGGTCGTAGATGACGTTACCGAGGTCATCACCATGGCGGCCAAGGATATCAAGGCGCCTCCCCAGGTCACCAGGGGAGTGGGCGCCGAATATCTGGTCGGCGTCTGTCTGGCCAAGGATAATTTGATCATGCTGTTGAATATCGATCGCATATTAACCGATCAGGAAGCCGGTGAACTCGGCCGCATGGGCGATGCGGGGAAGGAACTGATACCGGAAGAGCATGCCTGACGTGATGTGGTTTACGTGAAGGGGTATTCATGCTGATTGTCTGTCCGAACTGTAAAACTAGGCTAGGTTTTGATGAACAGAAGGTTTGCGCTGTCGAAATAAAGCTGCGCTGCGGTAAATGCCGCGCGCTGTTCAAAGTCGTCAGGAAGAGCCTGAAGCCGTCTCCCCTGCCACCACCCATGCCCCCTGCCCATGGGAGCGGAACCGGGATCAAGGTGGTGGTGGCACATGAGAGCGCAGCGTTTTGTTCGGCGGTGAAAAAAGTGCTGGCGCCTGAGCCGTTTGACGTTTTTTCCTGCAACGACGGCAAAGAAGCCCTGGCAGCCATCGAACGGTTACTGCCGGATACGGTGCTGCTCGACGTTTCTCTCCCTTCCATGTACGGGTTTGAAGTGTGCGAAGCGGTCCGGAAAAACCCGGCCATGTCGTCGGTCAAGTTGATTCTGATTGCTTCAATCTACGACAAGACACGGTATAAGCGGTCGCCGAGCTCACTCTACGGCGCCGACGATTACATCGAAAAGCACCATATACCCGATTCCCTGGCTGCCACGATTTACCGGCTGGTTGCCGGCCAGGAACCGGCTGATTCCCATGTCGGAGATAACCCCCCGATTGAGGAGGAAGGGGAAGCAGTTCCGCCACGGCTTTCTGCCCGGGAAACGGCCGATCAGGAATCCACCCGCCGCGAGTTTCAGAGGGATGAAGAACCTGTAATCCTTTCGTCCGTCACTCCTCCAGCGCCGGAACTCACTGCGGCCCATGTGAAAGCCCGGCGGCTTGCCCGCATCATCGTCTCCGATATCGCCCTTTATAACCAGGCCACAGTGGAAGAAGGGATAAGAAACGGTAATTTTTACAGACTTCTGGCAGACGACGTCCACGAAGGGAGAGCCCTCTATGAGCGGCGGGTGCCGGAGGAGATAAGGAGTTGCACCTCCTATCTGAAAGAGGCCTTTGAAGAACTGATTTCCAAGAAAAAACGGGAGCTGAGCCTGCAACGAACGTAGGGGCCGCCCCTGCGATGTCGCGTAACCAAGGGAGTTAGTAGTGGAAAAGATGCAAACCCTGAGCGGGCAACTCCGTTCCCCGGATGAGGAAATCCGCAGACTGGCTGTGATGGGTCTTACCGGTTATCCTTTGGCGGAAATAAAGGAAAACCTTTATTTCGCCTTGGGGGATGGGAGCTGGCGGGTCCGGAAAGAGGCGGTCAACGCGCTTTTAACCCTTTCTTCCGTTACCGCAGACGTCATGGAAGACCTTGTTGTGATGCTCAGGTCCCCTGACAATGCGGGGCTCCGTAATTCCGCGGTTGAAGCCCTGGCAAGACTGGGGTCGCAGGCTGTGTCGGTCCTTTCCCGCCATGTGGATGACGGCGATCATGACGTCCGCAGGTTCGTCATAGATATCCTGGGAGAAATAGGCGCCGTTGAATCCGTGCCGTTTTTGATCAGGGCTCTTGACGACCCGGATCCTAACGTTTGCGCCGCTGCTGCCGAAAATCTGGGGAAGATCGGAGACGACCGGGCACTGCCATTTCTCATACAGGCCCTGGCAAAAACCGACATCTGGTTACGCTATACTGTTCTGGAAGCCCTCGTAAGGATCGGGAAGCCGGTTCCGCTAGGGGTCGTCACTCCTCTTGCAGGGGAAAACCTGCTTAAAAAGGGTGTATTCGATTGCCTCGGCGCCGTCGGTAATGTCGAGGCTGTCCCGCTGCTGGTCGAGGGGCTCAAGGAAAGAGTGAAAAGCGCCCGCGAAGCCGCAGCAGGCGCACTGGTAAAGGTCAGGGAACGCCTCCCCGCCGGCGTTGCCAAAAGAGAGGCAGATTCCCGGCTGAGGGAACTGAAGGGGTCCCCCTACGTGGAGGGTATCCTGGCGTCATTGGATACATGCGATAAGAGTTTAAAAGAGTCCCTGGTCAAACTATTGGGTATTATCGGAGATGACAGGGCGACCGGGCAGATGTTGAAGGGATGCCGTGATGACCGGCTCCGCAGATGCTGCTTGCTGGCATTTAAGGAGATGGGAAGAACGTGCGCATCCTCTCTGGTAGACGCCTTTCCCTTTGCCGATGAAGAAGAGCGCCGTTTTATCGCCTATGTATGCGGCGAACTCCGGATCGAGGATTGTGCCTCGCTTCTCCGCGAAGGGATGCGGGATGTCGATCCCGTTTTGCGCGAGGTCTCCGTAGTGTCTGCCGGCAAGGTCGGGCTGGCCGCTCTGTTTGACGAAATAGCCGCACTTCTCGATGACACCGACCGGGGGGTACGCGAAGGCGCAATTGAAGCCCTTTTCCGTCTTGCAGATCGGGCCGGGGAACCCGTACTGAAGACAGCTCTAAGGCTTGCCTCAGACGAATGCCCTGAAAAACGGCGCAATGCCGCCATCCTTTTTGTTTCCTTGAATGAGGGTGAAAAGCTGTCGTTTCTCATTAAGGATGAGGATGCGGGGGTACGCAAGACCGCCGTTCTTTCCCTGGCAAAGCTGAAGGCAGGTAAATACCTCGGATCTCTGGTTCTGGCGCTGGCCGATGAGGAGTCGGACGTCCGCAGTGCCGCCGCCGGTGCTCTTGGTGATATTGGCGGAGATGATGTTCTTGAACCGCTCCTGTTGGCCTTGAAGGATGAGGATCGCCGGGTGGAGTGCGCAGCTCTGAAGAGCCTCGGCAAGCTGGGGAGTGAAAGGGCGCTGCCGGCGGTAATGGCAATCCTTGACAAGGCGGACGGTCCTGTGATGATCGCCGCATTGGAAGCACTGGAGGGGATAAGCGGGGATACATCGTGTGAAGTGGCCAAAAGTGCGTTGGAGAACCCTGACGAAGAAGTGGTAAAGGCCGCCATTGAAATTCTTGCCCGTCATGATGTCACCTGGCTTGGTGAATATCGGGAGAGACTTCTGACCCATCCCCACTGGGACGTTCGGAGCAGTTTTATCAGGGCTATGGCGGCGTTATGGGGGACAAGGTCACTGCCCTATATACAATCGGCGCTGGAAACCGAGTCCGATGAACAGGTCAAGGGGCAGTTAGTCGAATTAATGGGCAGGATGCGATGATGTTTTGCACTGAACCGGCAGAGCGGATGACCGAAGAAGAGTTCCGCCTTATTCGGGACCTTATTTATAACCATAGCGGCCTGTTTTTCGGCAGCGACTCCATGTATCTTCTGGAAAAGCGGCTCAGCCGCCGCTTGAGGTTCCACCAACTGGCCGGTTTCAAAGAATATTATCATTTTCTGAAATACGACAGGGAGAAGGATCAGGAACTCTCGGACATCATGGATCTCCTGACGACCAACGAGACGTATTTTTTCCGCGAATCATTCCAACTGAAGGCCTTTACCGATGAGATAATCCCTGAACTCATTGCCTTTAAAGAAAAGAAGGAGGAACGATCGCTCAGAATATGGAGCGCCGGATGTTCCACAGGAGAGGAACCATACACCATTGCCATGCTCCTCCTGGAAACGGGGCGTTTTAAAGATTGGCGGGTGGAAATAATCGGGACCGACATCAGTCACAGGGTGCTGCAGCAAGCCAGAAAAGCCGTCTACGGCAGATCCGCATTCAGGGCCACCGACGAGTCCTATATCAAACGTTATTTCCAGGAACAGGACGATAGATACAGAATAGCAGACGAGGTCAGGGAACTTGTGACCATCAGTCAACTGAACCTGGTCGATCAAAACCGCCTTGCCCTCTTCGGCAAGATGGATGTGATTTTTTGCCGCAATGTCATTATTTATTTCGATCTGAACGCCAAGATAAGGCTCATTGAGGACTTTTACAAATCGCTCTCCCATGGAGGCTATTTACTGCTCGGACACTCCGAATCGCTGATGAACATTTCCACCGCCTTTGCCCTGAGACATCTGCAAAATGACATGGTCTACCAAAAGCCGTTTGCCGACTGCGGAGGTGGATCATGAGGACGATAAGGGTGGTGGTGGTGGATGACTCGGCTTATAACCGCCGTGCCATAACCCGGATGCTGGAAGGTATGCCGAATGTGGAAGTCGTGGGGTACGCCGGAGACGGTGAGGAGGGTATCAGGAGAATCATGGATCTGAAGCCGGATCTGGTCACTCTCGATCTGGAGATGCCCAGAATGGACGGTTTTACATTGTTGCGCATCATCATGAACTCCTGCCCGACCCCCGTTATCGTCATAAGTTCCCAATGCGAGGACGAACGGGTCTTCAAGGCGCTGGAGCTGGGGGCGGTCGACTTTATCGCCAAACCTTGCAGCGCCATATCAGAGGAGCTCCTGAAGATTCGTGATGACCTCCAGAATAAGGTCAGGAGCGTTATCAGCCTTAATATGGCCGGCATCAGAAGGCGGGAAGCGCTTCCCGCAGCAGAGGGTACTGTCGGTAGCGCAAGGAAAACAGCTTCACCTGTTCTCATAAAGAGTGAAGGTTCAAAGGTCGATGTGGTAGCCATAGGCGCTTCAACAGGGGGGCCGCCGGCGCTGCAGAGGATATGTTCCATGTTTACCGAACCGCCCCCCTTTTTTGTGGCGATTTCCCAGCATATGCCTCAGGGCTTTACCCACGCATTCGCCGAGAGGCTGAACCGCTCTTCTGCCCTTGAGATAAAGGAGGCCAGAGACGGGGACCTGGTCAGGCCGGGGAGGGCTCTTATCGCTCCCGGCGGCATGAACATGATTTTCCAATCCTTGAAAGGCCACGTGGTCGCCAGGGTCGTGCCTCCTTCCCCGGAGGACAAATACACCCCCTCCGTTGACATCATGTTTACCTCTCTGGCGGAGATTTACGGCCCCAGGCTGCTGGCCGTGGTTCTAACCGGGATGGGGAATGACGGAAGCCGGGGGGTTAGGGCGATTAAGGCGGGGGGCGGAAATATCCTGGCCGAGTCGGAAGAATCGGCGGTGGTCTTCGGGATGCCCCGCGAGGCGATAGCCACCAGTCTGGTAGACAAGGTGGCGCCGGTTGAAAGAATGGCCGACGAGATCATGGTAAGTTGCGGGATTGTCCAACATTTTGACTGATTTACAGTAAACAGGAGCGGAACATGTCAATTGAAGAGGATAAAGGCGTTTTTAACAGGGGCGAGGAGTTTCTGCAGGTTTTTAAAAAGGGGGCGGAGTTTACCCAGGAACTATTGAAGGATAACGAGCGGCTCCGTTACCGTGTGCTCCAATTGGAGGGGTCACAGCACGTCCCCGGGGAATATGCGGAGCCATCGGAAGAAAACATCCGGCTTCTGCAACGGATCGAAGAACTGGAACGGGAAAAGGAGGAAATTCTTTCGCGCATCAGGCAGGTGGAGGCGGAGAACCAGGATTTTGCCGCCCGTTATGTGGATATCGAGACCGAGAACAATAATCTTGCCAACCTCTACATTGCCAGCTACCAACTCCATTCGACCCTTGACTTTAAAGAGGTGCTGCAGATAATAACGGAAATAATCATCAATCTGATCGGCGCCGAGGAGTTCGCCATTATGCTTCTCGACGAGAAGACCAACGAACTTCAGGCGGTTGCCACCGAAGGTGTCCGACGGGAAGAGATGCCTCGGATAGATTTCGGCAGTGGTATCATCGGTCAAGTGGCCGAGACGGGGGAAAATTTCTTTGTCGCAGATGTCGCCTCCTATTCCAGGGATCTGCAGGAACCCATGGTCTGCATTCCCCTGAAGATCAAGGAACATGTGATAGGGGTCCTGGTGATCTACAAATTACTCGTGCAAAAAACCGCGTTCGCCGCCGTGGATTACGAACTCTTTACGCTCCTGGCCGGACACGCCGCCACCGCCGTCTTCAGTTCCAGACTCTATTCCGACTCCGAGCGGAAGCTTTCTACCATACAGGGATTTCTCGACCTGTTGACCAAGTAGGCATATAACCCCTTCCGGAGGACAACGCTTATGTTGGAATACCAGGTATTGATAGTGGAAGATTCCCCTACGATGAGGCAGCTTATATCATTTGCCCTGAAGAGATTGCGCGGGATACGGATCACTGAAGCCAACGACGGTGTTGATGGTTTGAAAAAGCTTTCGGCAGAGAAATTCGACCTGATTTTTACCGACATAAACATGCCGATAATGGACGGATTAAAACTGGTGAGCCTGATTCGCAACGACGCTGATTATAAAGATACACCGATTGTGGTGATAACCACCGAAGGTGCCCAGGAAGACCGGGAGCGGGCATTGGCTCTCGGGGCCAGCGACTATATAACCAAGCCGATACAGCCGAACAGGATTCTGGATGTGGCAAGGACCTTGCTGAATATTGCCTGATGTGCACGTGGCGCTAAACGAAAAGACCCTCTTCCACCACGGGAGAGGGTCTTTTCGTTTACGGACACGTGCTTTGCCGGTGCGGGAGTTATATCACCCGTCGGCTCGGCCGATTGGCGCCGGCGCCGCGGTATTCCACGGTCACCGCCTTCGAGGTCTTCGGCGCCCCCCATTTCTTGATGCGGGACTTGCCGTTCCCTGCGCCGCTTTCGGCACCGTTGTCGCTCCAACGGGATGCAGGGGCAGCGTTGCTTTTCCGTCCCGCCGTCGGCGCGCCGCGCTTGTGGCCCCTGGATGTGGTGCTTTTGGGGCGCAGTCCCCGTGTCGGCTCCAGCCCCGGGATTACATGCTGCGGCAGGGGCTGGCCGATGAAGCGCTCGATCTTGTCCAGGTAGTTCTGGTCATTGAGCGAGGCGAAGGAGATGGCAACGCCGGAAGCTCCGGCACGGCCGGTCCGGCCGATCCGGTGAACGTAGTCCTCGGCGAACTTTGGGAGGTCGAAGTTGATGACGTGGCTGATACCGGACACGTCGAGGCCGCGGGCGGCCACATCGGTGGCCACCAGGAGCCGTACCTTGCCACGGCGCATGTCGGTGATGGTGCGGTTGCGCGCGCCCTGGTTCATGTCGCCGTGGAGCGCCGCCACCTTGTGACCCTGCTCGTAGAGTTCCTGGGCGAGGGCGTCGGCATCTCGCTTGGTGGCGGAGAAGATGATCGCCTTGGTCACGGTGATGTCCGATACGAAATGCTGCAGCAGGCGGTTCTTGTGGCGCAGGTCATCGGCCACATGGAGGCGCTGCTCGATATTTTCAAGGGTGGCCTTCTTGCCGGCAATGGTGATCCGCTCCGGGCTGTTCAGGAGGCGCTGGGCGAGCTGGGCCATGGTGTTGTCCATGGTGGCGGTGAACATCAGGGTCTGCCGGTTGGACGGCGCGGCGGCGGCGATCTTGTCCACATCCTCCGTGAAGCCCATATCCAGCATCCGGTCGGCTTCATCGAGAATGAGCATTTCCAGACGGCGCAGATCGATGCGCCGGTTATCCAGGTGGTCGATCAGTCGGCCCGGCGTGGCGATCACGATATCAACCGGTTGTGACAGGAGACGTAGCTGCTCCCGATAGGGCATACCCCCCAGTATGGCGCAGCTTTTCACCCGCATGAACTTGCCGTAGCTGCGGATGGAGTCGGTTATCTGGTTGGCCAGTTCACGGGTCGGCGTCAGGATCAGCATCCGCGGACCGCGGCCTGTTCCGGTTGAAGGGACGTTCAGGCGCTGAAGTGCCGGCAGAACAAAGGCCGCCGTTTTACCGGTGCCGGTCTGGGCGGTTGCGATCAGGTCATGGCCTGCCATGGCCATCGGGATGGCCTTTTCCTGGATCGGGGTCGGCTCGGTGTAGCCGCATGCGTCGATGGCCTTGAGGATGGATGGGTGTAGCTGGAGTTCTGCAAAAGACATAGTGATTCCTTATCTGTGAGGCGCGCAAAAAATTCAGCACTATCGTGGATTGCTGCGTCGGTTATATGGGCAATGACGGGAAAAAACAGGTCAATGCGCGCAGCGCGGCAATCTGGGTGTAACGATGATTTGCACGGGGCTCAAGGGCAAGAGTTTACATGCGAAAGCCGCGGGGCCAAACTGATGGCCCGCTGATAAAGGACGGCAGTAGCAATGGTTGACCGACATCGATACATCGTCGCCAACCGTTTGTGCTACTGCAATTTCAGGGAAAGTAACTGAAAGCAGGGGGGTTAGTGAACGATGAAACAAAAAGAAGTCAGTGCCGGCAGGCGAACGGTTGCTCCCCTGTACCTGCCGGGCCGATAAGCTGAACGTCTTACCATAGACATTTTTATATCAGAATGCAAGCATTATTTTCATTAACGCGTCAGAGTGCACACGGAAGGCGTGCACCCTGAACAATTAACTATCTATTAAGCTGATAACAGCGTAAGATCAACCGCTGACCTGCCTCCTGTAATTGTTTCCTCCGGTTACGGGGCAATTTGCCTCTGCCTCTCTGATAAACCCGCCGGAACAGTCCGTACGGTTCCTTTCCGTGTGAAATCCCGTCCGTGAAATCCTTCGCAATGGCTGGACGCTCAGACTGCATGGTAATAAGGGAGTAAACGTGGGTGCAGGGATCTCGACATGAAAAAGGCAATTTATGGATAGGGTAAGGATTGGCTGCAACTATGAAAAGCAACCCTTCTGGAAAGTGATACTGGGTGTTCCACTCATCTACATACCGATCATTACGACTATACCGTTTGTGGCCATCGGAGTTTTTCTGGTCAAGACGCATCTGAAATATGTCGGCGGAATGGAGATTAAATCATATGGGGATTTTGTCCCCACGTGGATTTCCCATAGATATATCAATAAAGATCAGCCAACCATCAACGTATCGCGGCTTCATGCGGCACGCTACAGGTTCTTTTGGGCATTCAACTGCAAGCTCTACTGTCCGTTGAGTGTCGCACTCTTCAGGTACGCTGCGTATCTGGTGAAGATAGTGGAAAACTGGTGGTGTCCCTTTGCCCATGACCAAAAACAGGAATACGCCGAAGGCGCCATCGACAGGTCTTTTTGGCATGTGGATCCGGAAGAGCGCGCAAAGCTCCATCCCGACGACAAAAAAAACCCGATTTGGAATGAGAAGGGGGAACAGTAGCTCGTTTTCGAATTGGAAACGTAATCAATGGCCATCGGAATTTCCGGATGGGAATATATGAGTTTCAAAGGGGGTGACACGATGGCAAAACCTAATTTTCAATTTCAAAAGCGGCAAAAAGAATTGGAAAAGAAAAAAAAGAACGAAGAAAAACTGCAACGCAAACTGGATAAAAACAATAAGCAGCCCGAAGAGAATCCCGATCAGCTCCCTGAAGAGAGAGAGACGTTATAGGATTTCGCAGTTGTCCACAAAATGCCCCCTGGTCCGCTTGAAGAAGGGGCCGGGGACCTCATGAATTTTAGGACCGCTCATCCTCAGATATGCTATAATTTAACCAGAAAGTAAGTATGGTTCGACGCTGCTGGAGAGCGAATCCGAGAAGGAAAGGAGGTTACCACCATGACAGGCAACGGTTGGGAAATGTTTGGAACTGGAATGAGCCTGCTTATCATCACGCTGGTATCGGCCATTCTCTTCGTGTACATCTGGTTAGGGTCACACGGAGTTACGCATAGGACCTATCCCCACGTGGATGAAATGGCCGGTGACGAAGGAGAAGACTGACAAACAACAAGACATGAGCAGTAATAAGGGGACATGGGCTGCGTTTCGCGGAAAACGCAGCCTGTCCATTTAGAGAGAAGAAAGCGTCCGATAACATAAAATATTTTTAGCTTTTTTAAAGTAGCCCGGTGTACTCCTTTTTCATCGGTGGTGCTTCTCGCGCCGCTGGCTTTTGCCCTGCTCGGACGGTTTTTTGCGCTGAGGGACGGTCGTTTCGAGCGGCTGAGGGGGCTCGCCGCGGCGCACTGAAACGAGGAGCGCCCGGCCGATGCCGGCAAGGGAGAGCAGCGCACAGACCCAGCCGATCCAGTCTCCCAGCAGCGCGTAAACCGTGCGGCCCTGCATCATCGGGACCCGGTCAACCAGCGCTTCCCTGGTCCAGATTCCGCTGCGGGTGACGATGCGCCCGACCGGGTCCACGAAGGCGGAAATGCCGGTGTTGGTGGAGCGTACCAGGGCGCGGCGGTGCTCGATCGAACGGAAGCTTGCCAGGGCAAGGTGCTCCATCGGTTCGGTCGATTTGCCGTACCAGGAGTCATTGGTCAGGTTGAACAGTGCATCAGGCATGCGCCGGTCGTGCCCGCCCCGCATCAGGGAGCGGACCTGCCCGGGAAAGATGTCCTCGTAACAGATGTTCACCGAGAGCAGGTACTTTCCGAACGGGAGCGGCTCACGGCTCTCCCCGGGCCGGAACCTGTCGATGAAGGGCGCCAGCGAATACAGTGACGGAAAGGTCTCGCCAAAAGGGATGAACTCACCGAAGGGGACCAGGACCATCTTGTCGTAGGTGCCGAGAATCCGGCCGGTACCGTCCGTGAGCAGGGCGGAGACATGGGTGCGGGCAGAACCGTTCTCCCCGAGGTGCAGGATTGCGCCGAACAGGGTGGGTATGTGCGTGTCACCGAGCGCTCCGGACGGCATACTCCCCTCGCGGGAGGTCAGCCTGACGTGGAGGATGCCTTCGGGCCAGACGATCAGGTCCAGGGGCTGGCGGGCGGCAAGCGCCCGGGACATCTCCTTGTGCTCGCGGAGCGTGCTTTCCGGGTCCCGGCGTTTGTCGCCGGCACCGCGGTTGGTCTGAATCAGCCCGATGGTCAGCTTTTCGGCAGCCGCGGCCTGCCGGTCCACGGCGCGGATGCGGACCTGGCCGTAGACCAGCACCGTTGCCACGACCGCCGCAAAGACCAGCAGATGGCGGGTGGCGATCCGCCGGTTCTCGAACCACTCTTCAAGTGCGGCAAAGACCGTGGAATTGATGTACACGACGATGAAGGTGACCCCGAGGATGCCGGTCAGATCCGCAATCTGGGTCACGAGGGAGAGCTTGTACTGGCTGGCGCCGAGGTAGTACGGGAATATTTCGGGCCAGAACTTCTCCAGCGCCGTCCAGACCACCGGGGAAACCCAGACCACGTTCCAGCCGGTGTCGCGGGTTATCAGCCGTGTGGCCCATGCCCAGGCGGCGACGACGAAGCCGTTGGCCGCGGCCAGCAGCAGAAGACCGAGGGCGGCAAGCGGCCAGGCCATCCCCGCAAACTGCCGGAACATCTGGATGGCCCAGTAGAAGCCGCCGATGTTCATGACGATGCCGGCGAGCCAGCCGATGCAGAAGGCCCGGCCGGGGCGCTGATCCCTGATCGCCCACAGAACCGGCACGAGACAGATCCATTCGAGGTAGAACTGGTCAAACCCGGCGAAGCCCAGAAATACGAGCGTGCCGCCCGTTATCGCGGCAATCCAGGGCAGTGTTGTTTTCAGGGGATGGCTGGTTAACGGCCTCACCATTGACCCGTGTCCTTAATGCTCTCTTTAAACCCGATCCCGGTCAATGCATCGACTGTGAAATAGCTGATCCACCTCGATGCCCCCTCATTTCCTTCCTGAGCCTTATAATCGATCACAAATTTTAGTCTGTCGCCTTTTTGGGGGGCCGCATTCTTCAGGATAACGTCAAATGGCACATAGTAATCCATTTTGATCGTCTGCGGGATCGGGAAAGTTCTGTCTGACGCCAGAACCTTATTTTCGCTGTTAAGAAGAGATACGTACAATGTCACGCTCTCCACCTGGGCATAACGGACGTTTTTCAACAACCCCTCGATGTTAAGCCCCTGGTCTGTCAGATATGTCTTCCAGGCAACTTTGAAATCGAAGTCACTGTGTCGATAAGGCAGGTCGGCAACAGGATCTCGCCTGACATACTCATCCATGGTACACGCGGAGAGAGAGAGCAGCATCGCCGCTATCGATATTATTTTCATGAGGAATGACATGACTTTTACCTCCCCTTCGAACCTCCATCATTTGGTCTCGATGGTCGCATTCTTCCTATCCTTCTGATTCATTTTATCACCTTCATATAAGAACTTGTCTGTAAATAAAGCTTTGCGGTCTTGCATTCCGTCTTCCGGGCATCTTTCCCTGTCTACCGACAGATAAAATGCTGTCGCCTTGACGGCCGCCGATTGGGGGTGCTATACTCCCTCTACCGACCAACCGGGAACTGCGCCGGATACGGTAACCGGCCGTTCGGCAACGTTGAATGCAGCGGATTCGGAATCAACATGATGGATAGCTCTCTCTCCGTGACCCTCCATAACCTTCCCCTTGCATTCGGACTGGTCTTCGGCACCCTGATGGCGCTGGCCGGCCTGCTGGCGGCGGCCGTCGGCTTCGTGACGCTGCGTCGGTGGTTCTCCTCACGTCACTGGCCACAGGTGCCTGCCCGTATCGCCGTGAGCGAGGTGAGGGAAGTGACGTGCTTCGAGGCCCAGCTCATGTTCCAGCCGGAGGTGAAGTACACCTACGCCGCCGGTGGCGGCGAAGCGACCGGCAGCAACGTGGCCTTTGCCGGCAAGCTGTATGGCACCCGCGGGCAGGCGGAGAAGGCGATTTCACGGTATCCCGTGGGGATGGTCGTCATGGCCCGCTACAACCAGGACGATCCGACTCAGGCGGTCCTCGTTCGGCGCGGAGGACTGGCTGGCCTGCTTCTGACGGGACTCGGCCTCGCCATGATCATCGCGCCGCTGGCTGCGGCCCGGCAGGCAGGATTGCCGGCCGGCTGGCTGGGTGCGATTCTGGCCGGCCTGGCCGCCACGGCGGCCCTGCTCGGCTGGTGGACCGGTTTGCGACAGTCGCGCGCCCGGCGCACCGGCATCTATCCGCCACCGGGAACCGGCAGTGATGCGGATGTGGAACGGTTGGTGCGGCAGGGGGAGAAGATGCTGGCGGTCCGTCTCTACCGCGAGCTCCACGGCACCGACATGAAGACTTCGCGGCTCCGGGTGGAGGAGATGCCGGGCACCCGCACGGACCGTATCCAGACCATGGAAGACAAGGTAAGGAGTGTGAAGGAGAAGCTCTGAGAGGTATTCCTGTGCGCCGCGCTGTGACCATGACACTTATCGGGTCTGTACTCATCCTCGGGCAGTTTTTTCTCTGCTCCTGCCGCAAAACGCCCCAGTTGGCGACGTTACCGTCAGACGCGGTGGTGTTGGCCTTTGGCGACAGCATTACCTTTGGTACCGGTGTCGTCCCTGCCGAGAGCTATCCAAGCGTCCTGGAGAGGCTCATCGGGAGGCGCGTGGTGAATGCGGGGGTGCCGGGGGAGGTGACGGCAGAGGGTAGAGAGCGGCTTGCCGCCATGCTTGACGAGCAGAGTCCGGCACTGATGCTACTTTGCCTCGGCGGCAACGATTTCTTGCAGCATCAGGACGAGACCCAGACTGCCGAGAACCTGAGGGCCATGATCAGTCTTGCCCGGAAGCGGGGAGTCGGTGTCGTGCTCATCGCGGTTCCCAGGCTCGGTTTCGGGCTGGAAGTGCCGAAGCTTTACGGGGAGATTGCCAAGGATTTTGCCGTACCCCTGGAGGGAAAAACGCTGAAGCAGATACTCTCAACCGGCAGTCTCAAATCAGACCCGATTCATCCCAATGCCGCAGGGTACCGCATCCTTGCCGAGTCGGTGGCCCAATTGCTGCACGATTCCGGCGCACTGTAATAAATCCTATCCGGTTTGACACGCTGCAAAGATGCTCAAGGCGTGCATATGGGGGTTCCTGGCCAAATGAACATAAAAGAAAGGCCCTGATTTCTCAGGGCCTTTTTGCTGCATCGGACTACGTTGGATTATTGCTTGGTGCGGAGGCCGGGGTCGAACGGTTCATGTAACACACTGAAGTAATGTCGTTTTAATCTCTTGAAAAAAGAGACATACCCGAATGGCACTAGTTTAAGACAATTAGCATGTAAAATCATGCCAAAATTGCCACATATTATTAGCAATAATTAATTAAATATGCTATTATGTGCCA